>CAJUKT010000042.1 GCA_910587255.1 uncultured Oscillospiraceae bacterium | reverse complement strand
GTTCCTCAGCACCAAGGGGCATATGACGTTCGGGCACCCGTATCGCTACGCCAAAGAACTCAATCCCCGGCTGCTTGCGCTTTGCGAAAATCAGGATATATCCTTGGGGTGGACGGTGATCGACTTTGGCAATGCCCGGCTTGCCTCGGCGATCTATGAGCAGAATTTTTAAGCGCTGTGTGATTTTCGGAAAAACCATGCGGGCGGCGCTCCGCAGACGCGGAGCGCCGCCCCTGTACACCATTGGAGCTTATTGCGGGTACCTGGTGTAGCTGATATAATGTGGTTGCTCCTCCAGCCACCAGCGGAAATACTGCCCACCCCACCGGGCATGGTTATTCATGCCGCTCTCGGTGACTTTGATGTACTCGTCGGTTTTCTTCACCACCACGACTACATGGCCGTTGCCGCTGTTGTCGTAGCGGATCAGATCACCGGAGCGAATCTGCTCCCAGCTTGGGCGGTTGATCCGCCTCCACGGAAGGTCACCGAAAGCGGCATCGCTGCATAGTGTAGCCCAGCCGGAGCAGTGGACGCCCTGGCGATAGGGGACGCCGCTGGTGGAGCGGTAGGGTGCGGGGAACTCTGCCCCGGTGGGGTAGATCTGTTTCAGTTGTGCCAGGACAGCCTGCACGCTTTCCTCGGTGACGGCAGCCGCAGACTGTACCTCGTCCTGGTAGGACTGAGTGCTGTTGATGTAGACGGAGTTAGTGGCGGCATCGTAGTTCACGCCGAAGTCCACCGCCCTGCCGATGTCCCGCAGACGAACGTAGTTGCTGTCCCCGATGGAGTAGGCGGTGAGGGCAGTTCGCTGGCCGTCGATGTAGAACGTCTGGCTGCTGGGTCGGGCGGTGAGGTAGTCTGCCGCCTGGGCGGCGGGGCCGCTCAGGGCGAGGCCGGCGAGGATGCCGAGCCCCATAAAGACTGCTTCCCGCTTTCTGCTCATAGTAATTCCCCTTTCAGATTGTTGTGTGCCTTTGGCAAGCAACACAATACCGAAGCACCGGGGAGAAGTCCAGATTACAGCTTGGAGAAAAACAACGGCGGGAACGAAGCACTTTACACAGAATCGATTAGGACAGTGGCGTTAGTCTCTTGCCATCTGCGCATCGATCCAGCCAAGGAATTTCTCTTTTGGCACCACGATCCTGCTGCCAATCTTCAGTGCCGGAAAGCCCTCAGCGCGCACCAGTTCATAGGCTCCTGCGCGGCTGATGCCAAGTACCGCCGCCACTTCCGGCACCGAGAGCATCAAGGGCAGTTCATCGTAAGACCTGTAGCTCGTTTTCTTCATTTTGCTCCTTTCTCCCTTCCGATGGAAGGGTTCCTATCTTGTTGGATGCGTCTTGTTGATATAGTTCCTCCCAAAAATTGAGGGTGGGATACTCAAAATTCTAATACATGACCATGCCTTCGTCCGGGTGGTCGTCGGGCTTATGGCCCATGGCGATCTTCTTCTCCCGGATCTTCTGCAACAGCTTGCGGTCTGTCCGCATCCCCACCGGGCTGTGCTTGGGCAGGGAGTTCTCCTGAAAAATGCAGCTTATGCTGTGGAGCAGACGGATCACGGCCAGCGCCGCTCCGGCCATTGGGGGTTCCTCCGTTCGCTCGAGCAGAAGACCTGCGTATTCGTTACCCTGGGCCGCCGCCTGGGATAGCCAGTATTCGGCTTGCTCCATGTCCTGCGGGATCTCCTGACCTGTGAGGTACAGCTTGCCCAGCAGATACTGTGCGCCGGGGTAGCCTTCGTCGGCACAGGCAGACAGGCATTCCAGCCCGTGCTCCACATCTTTGGCGGCGTTCTCCCCACTGAGGTACTCTTTCGCCAAAAGATACCCCGCCCTGAGCGAACCTCCCTCCCACGCACGTTTCAGCCACTCCAATCCCGCGGGCGGATTGAGCACGTCCAGATCATCGGAGAGCAGCAGCTCCCCCAGCGCACACTGGGCGGGGACCATCCCCGCTTGTGCCGCTTTCTCGAATGCCTCCGCCGCCAGCGTGCTGTCCGGGATGAGGATGCCGCCGTCCCGGTACAGCGTCCCCAGCACATACCACGCCTGGGGTACGTCGTAGTCCGCCAGTTCCCGCATCTCCGACACAGCCCAGTCCTTGTTTTCTATGGGCTCCTCCGGGCTGTCCAGAATCTGCTTCATCTTCCAGTACCACCCATTGCGGGAATGATCGTAGCCGGTATCCACCTCCGGCTGCTGTGCGCCCTCGAAGGTCAGCGCAGAAAAACGAAGACGCTCCGCCTCCGCCACAACGGAATTCTTGATTTGCCGAAATTCCTTCCGCTCAGACAGCTTCTGCTCCTTGGGCGGTGCGTCGGAATAGTAACCCTCCACCTCGCCCTGCAGCATTTGCCACTGTTCATAGCATTTGGCCACCGCGGACAGGCGCTCCATCTCGTCCACCACCTCGTCCACCAGCTTTTTCACCCGCTTGGGCAGATAGCCATACTTCTTTTGCCCCTTTACACCGTCCAGCGCCTGGGCAAGCTCCCACATCCGCTGTTCCGCCTTCGGGTGGTCACAGATGCCCTGGCGCATCTCCTTCACCAGCGCCAGCATGGACGCCCGCGCCTCACGCACCAGTTCGTCCCGGGAGACGGTTTTCTGTTCGTACAGATGGAGCATCTCCTGGTGAAAAATTTGATTCGTCAGCGTGGATTTGATTTTGCGAATGCCGTCCCGGTCGAGCCAGCCCTCCTTGGGTTGGCTTGACCAGGCCATCATGTGTACATGGGGATGATCGCCCTCGTCATGGAAAGCGGCGTACCAGCGGAAGTGATCCGGCGGTATGCTCATAGCGGCGGCGATCTCGTTGCGCTCCTGGCGGAGCAAATCCCGCCACGCCGACGCCCGGTCATAGCCCAGACGGGCCGCGTCCTCCCGCTTCAGCGAGATGATGTGCGTCCACACGTTGCCGGTGTAGCTGTCCAGTTCCACTGCCGCCTTTTGCAAATCCACACTGTCATCATCACCGAACAGGCCGTGGCTGCCAAGCCGCTCTACTCTCGGGCGGGTTGCGATGTACTTCAGGTACACATCGGAGCGGTTGGCCTGCTCCCAGTTGCACTCCAGCGCCGTGGTGATGAACGCGGAAGCATGGGCCTTGGTGCGCGATGCCTCCCAGTCAGCATACTCCAACAGCTCCCTGCTGTCCGGGAAGTCCCGCACCAGCGACCGGATCAACTGCTCCTGACGCTTGGTGGCGGGGCGGTCGTCCGGCACCAGCTCTACGCCGTCCCGTGTCCCGATGTAGCGTAGGTATCCGCCGCCACCTATGCCGCCTTTGCCGCCGCACTTGATGTACGGGCTTTTCAGAATCAGCTTGGGCATCAGTCGTCCTCAACGTGACGCGCGATCTGCGCGAAGTGGATCTGTCCGTTGGTGCGCTTCGCACGTTCCACGCTCTCTGAGCGTTTGCGCCGCAGATATTCCTCGTCCAGCTGTGTGCAGTCCGCAAGGATGCTCATACACATATCCACCTCCACCGTCAGCTTGAACATCAGCGACGCCATACGGTTTTCCATGGTGCCCAGCCGTCCGTTGATACAGGAACGGATGGCTGGAGGGAGGAACAGCCCCGCGTCCTGGGCGCTGAGGTAGTCCAGATAGAAATCCAGCGCGTGTTCGATGAACGCGGTCATACTCCTGCTGCCATCCTCGTGATAGCGGCGCTCCAGCTCGGTTTTCTTTTCCGGCGTGAGATAGACCGCCAGCTTGTCTTTTTTGCTCATTTTCTGCTCCTTTCCGGGGTTTGTGATTAACATCAAGGGCGAGTCTTACTGCCTGAAAGAACGCAAGGAATTTATGCGTCAAAAACAGCAAATCGTGAACACTCTTTTTGAGCAAGGAAACGCTTAGTTTTCTTGCCCCCCCGCCGAAAAATGACAAAATTTCTTCGTCGTTTTCTTACATTTTCAAATTGGCGGTGACACCTGTACCGCACACTATATCTGGGCGGTGACGCTGGAGAAGATCGTGCTAATCTACATGAAGCACGTCCTGATCTATGTCCAGCAGTTTAAAACGGCCTTTGTCAAACGTGAGATAGAAAAAGCGAACATCAAATGCCAGACCTGTGTAGAAAAGGCCAAGCTGGATATGGTGACGCTGAAGCAGCGGGATGAGGATTTGGATGTGGTGTTCAAGCACATCTATGAGGACATGGTGGCGGAACAGCTCAGCCCGAAGCGGTTTGACAAACTCTCCACGCAGTACGCGGAGGAGCAGTGGGCATCGCCGACAAAGGCAGGGCTGTGACCTGTTACAGTCACAGCCCTGCGGTACATAAACACTTCGTTGCGACACCTCGCCAAAGCCTGCCATTCTCTTTTTACCGTTGAAATGTTCCATGAAATGATATCCCTAATTTACTGGTTTCCCGTCAGGCCCACAGCTTGTAAACGCTGGTTCTTTTTATGCCTGTCCGCTCCAAATCCTTGCCGTTCACTTTAACGGGCGATAATCCCCTTATCCGCCGAATCCGTTTTCAGCAAAATTTTCCATCCACCGCAGCTTTCCGAACAGCTGCGGTGGATGGAAAAATCACCTTTGTCAGTAGATGCCGGTCAGGGTTCCAATCCCATATATGGCCACGGCAAGGATGACAGCGCTAAGCAGTGTCAGCACCGTGCCTGCTTTTGCCATATCGGAAATGTTAAAATATCCGGCAGAATACGGAATCACATTGGTGGGCGTGGATGTCACCAGAATGAAGGCCAGCGACAGCGTTAAGCTCGCAGGGACCACAATTCCCATCATCGGCAAGCCAAACTGCTGCGCCATCACGATCATAATGGGGATGATTACGGTGGCCGTAACCGTATTGCTGGAAAGCCCCACTTTTAGGAAAGAAATGATAATCAAAATCATAAAAACCTGAACCAGGGGCGACATTTCCGCAATCCCACCCAGCAGCAGCATGCTCAGCCACTCCGCCGCGCCGCTGGTATAGATTTCCATCCCCAGCGTCACGCCGGTGGCGATCAGCAGGATACCGCTCCAGGAGATGTCCTTCTCCACCGCAGGCCATTTCAAATCCGTAACCCCCGGCAAAAACAACAGACATGCGCCTAGAATTGCAGGCATTGAGGTCGGTATTTTGATCCCCAGCAAGCCGCCCAGCCAGGAGGACGAGACCCAAAGGAAAATTGTAACGGCGAACACAATCAGCGTCGCAATTTCATTGTGAGTCATCCTTGGATAGTTTTTAAACTCCTCCTGGATCTGTTCCTTTGTTTTATTCAGCTGTTTGATCTCCGGCTTGAAAAACAGCATCAGCACCAGCCACGATGGGATAATCAGCAGCAGCGCACAGGGCACGCCGTAGACCATCCAGTCCAAAAACGAAATCTCAATTCCGGCCATTTCGCTGATAAAGCCAATTGCCAATTGATTTGGCCCAGCCCCCGCGGGCGTTCCGATCCCGCCGACAATCGGCCCCCAGGCGCACGCAATCATCAACGCTTTGCCGAAATTGCTCTTTTTAGGTTCCAGTCCCTGCTCAATCAGCATGGCCCTGGCCAGCGGCATCAGCATAGCCGCCACGGCCATATCCGTCACCCACATGGACAGCAGCGTGCCAACAATCAGGAACCCCAAAAGGATAAAGGCCGTCTTATTGCCGGTGCGAGACAGGATCAGCATGGAAATCCGCTTTCCCAACCCCGAGTTGGTGATTACCGCCGACAGGGCAAGCACACCGATAAAAAACACAACTGTATCATTGCCGAAACCAGTTTTCACCGCCTCGGCAAACGTATCAATTTTGAACAGCGTGACCAGAATGATCCCCAGCAGGCCGGTGATATGGAAGGGCATCGGTTCTGTGATCCATAGAATCAGGCAAAAGACCAATACGCCCAAGGAAGCCCTGCCCATTTCGGTCAGCTCCGCTGTACCTGATGTAAGAATTGATTCCGGCAGCGGCAGCTTCATGACCAACCCCATCACCACAAGCGCCGCAAAAATGCTGACATAGCTTTTCAGAGTAGGACTCCATCGTCTCTTTTCGGCCGTCGTCATTTCCTCTCCCCCAATGCGCGGCGCAGCAAAGCGCCCACGCGGCTGGGCCTGTCGGCTACCAGTGCGCCCGCGCTCTCCAGCGCCTCAATTTTGTCTTTCACAGAGCCCTTTCCCCCGGTGGCAATAGCGCCCGCATGGCCCATCTTCACCCCCGGGGGCGCGGTTCGCCCTCCGAGAAATGCCACGAGCGGCTTCGTGAAAATTCCTTGCCGCTTCAGCTCGGCCGCCTCCTCTTCCATCGTGCCGCCCAATTCGCCGATGATCACCACTGCGTCGGTACCGGAATCGGCCTCATAAAGCGGCATCAGCTCCGCAAAGCGCGTACCTGGAACCGGGTCTCCCCCCACCCCTGTCAGGGTGGATACGCCGTATCCGGCGGCTACCACCATGGAGGTCACCTCGTTGGTCAAAGATCCGCTGCGGGTCATGATGCCGATGCGCCCCTTTTTGTAGACCCGATCAATCCAGTAGGGAAAACACCCCATCATAGCCATGCCCGGCGAGATCACCCCGGAGGTGTTCCCGCCAATCACCATCGCGCCGTTTTCCTTGGCGCGGCTTCGGATTTCCGCCATCTCGTGCAGGGGGATTCCATCCGCAATGGTAACAATCAGCCTGATCCCTGCCTCCAATGCTTCCATCACGGCGTCTCTTGTAAATTTGGGCGGCACAAAAACCATGGAAGCCTCCGCCCCATGACGCTTCACCGCCTCCTCCACACAGCCGCAGACAGGAACCCCGTCCTGTTCCATGCCGCCTTTTCCCGGCGTGACCCCCGCCACCACGTTGGTTCCCAAATCGCGCATATGACGCGTCCAGTAGCTGCCTTCCTTCCCCGTAATGCCCTGCACCACAACAGGCGTTTTGCAATCAAGCAGGATGCTCACTGGTTCTTCGCCTCCTTCGCATAGGCCACGGCCTTCCGCACGGCCTCCTCGGTGTCGGTTATGCACTCAATCCCAGCCGCTTTCAGCGCCGCATGGGCCGCTTCTTCATTTGTCCCGCGGATACAGGTCACCAGCGGGCGGTCTGGACGCAGCTTTTCACAGGCGCTGATGATCCCCTGGGCGATAACGTCCGCCCGGGCAATGGTACCAAAGGTGACAATCAAAATGACGCACGAGCTGTTCTCCAGGCAGATACGCATTGCGGTCTCCGCCTTTGTATAATGCGGCCCGCCAAATTCCAGATAGTTGGCCACCTTTCCGCCCTCAAAGTTGATCAGGTCGTATACGGTTGTCGTCAGCCCCGCCCCGGCGCACATCAGGCTGATGTCGCCGTCAAACTGGATATACGGTATCCCCTGCTTTGCCGCCTCAAACTCCATGTCGCTGGCATAATACTCGCGGGTCTTTTCAAACCTCGGCTGCCGGAACATGGAATTGTCGTCAATAATCAGCTTGCCGTCCCCGGCCACCACCGTCTGCTCCTGTGTAATAAATACAGGGTTGATCTCGGCCAGCTCTGCGTCATACCGGCGGAACACCTGGTAAAGCCTCACGATCAGCTCTCGGAACTGTCCCTTGACGGATTCGGAAAATGCGGCCGCGTCCAGCAGCTCATCCAGCGTCTCCTCCGTGATTCCCTCCTCCAGCGAAACGTATCCCTTCAGGATCTTCTCAGGGGCCGTCCGCGCCAGCTCCTCAATCTCAACTCCGCCGCTGGCGCACAGCATCACCATGGCCTTTGCCCTGACCGGCTCAATGGAAATGGACAGGTAAACCTCCTGGGCAATATTGGCGCAAGCCTCCACCAGCACCTTCCGCACCCCGTATTGTGATGCCAGGAACTCCGCCGTCAGCCGCTCCGCGTCATCTGCGGCGGCGGCCCGCCTGACCAGCCCCAGTTTTCCCCGGCCGCCGCGCAGCAGCTGGGATTTGACCATGCACGGCACGCCAATCTCCTCCGCCGCCCTTCGGGCCGCCTCGGGACTGTCCGCAACAGCGCCGCAGGGAATCGCGATCCCCTGCTGGGCAAAAATCTCTTTTGCCTGATACTCAAATAATTTCATAGCGCCTCCCCTACCCAGCCGCTTCCTCTTGCAGCTCTTTGGCGGTGTAATAAATCGCGTCGATAATTTTTTGATATCCGGTACAGCGGCAAAGGTTGCCTGAAATCGCCGCGCGGATGGCATGACGGTCCGCCGTTCCCCCATTCATTAGGTAGTTCATCCCCGTGACCACCATGCCCGGCGTGCAGAATCCGCACTGACTGGCCCCATATTTGGCAAAATTGTTCCGCAGCAGCTGGCCGATTCGTTCCTGCAGGCTAAGACCTGTCGCGGTCCACACCTCATGCCCTTCGCAGGCACACGCAGGCGTGACGCAGGACTTGACAGACAGCCCATCCAGCAGCACCGTGCAGGTGCCGCAGTCCCCCTCTTCACAGCCGCATTTCACCTCCACATATCCATTTTCCCGCAGCAGGCGCAGAAGGCTCTGCTCCGGCAGCGCCAGGAGCGTGACTTCTTTCCCATTGATCTTAAAAGACACGGCTACTCTTTGGCTCATTGGTCCGCTCCCTCCTCGTTTTCACAAATGCCGCACGCCTTGCGCACAACGCGGCGCAGCATATTCTCCGTGACGATGCGGCGGTACTCCTCACTGGCGCGGACATCTGTGATCGGCTTGATATCCATCTGGATCGCATCCATCGCCTCACGGATGGCCGCCTTGTCAGGCCGTTTCCCCCGCAGGCACCCCTCTGCGTGGTCAGCGCGGATCGGGGTGGGCGCCACGGCGCCCACGGCAATCCGAACGTCCTTCATCACACCGCCCTGCCCCAGATCTGCGGACGCGGCGATATTCACCACCGAGATCGCCATGGCGCTGCGCAGCCCCACCTTGACAAACGCGCTGTTGGGGTTGGGCCGAAAGCGGATCTCCACCGCCATCTCCCCGGGTCTCAGCGCCGTCCTGCCCACCCCGGTAAAGAAGTCGCGGATAGGGAGAACCCGCTGCCCGTCCTTCCGGGCAATGACCACTTGGGCGTCAAAGGCCAGCAGGGACGGCGCGCTGTCTGCCGAGGGCGACGCATTGCAAATATTGCCGCCCACCGTAGCGCTGTGACGCACGTTGGGATCGGCAAACACCTGCGCCGCCTGGAACAGGGCCGGCGCCTTATCCAAAAGCAGCGTCGAATGCTCCAGGGTTCCCAATGCCGTCCCCGCTCCGATGCGGATCCAGCCGTCCTCCTCACGGATATACCGCAGCTCCTCCAACTCTCGGATATTGATAAAGACACATTCCGGCAGACGCTTCAGATGGAGGCGCACCATCACATCGGTCCCGCCGCACACAATTCGGGCCGCCTGTCCATGCTGCTCCAGCAGCTCCAGCGCGTGGGTGAGGCTGCCGGCGGTGATAAATTGATAACCCATGCTCATCCCTCCTCCTTCCGCTCCAGCTCACGCAGGCCAAACAAAACCTTTTCCCGTGTGGCGGGCAGGTCTCGGATGCGAACGCCGGTGGCATTGTAGATCGCGTTGATGATGGCCGGGGCGGTGGGATTGCAGGTGGGTTCCGAAACGCCTTTTGCGCCAAACGGCCCCTTTTCCTCCGGGATCTCTATGCAGTCTGTAATCAGCTCCCCGGGCATATCCAGCGACGTTGGAATCTGATAGGTCGCCAGCGACGGATTCAAAATGCCGCCTTTCACCGGGTCCTCCATGATCTGCTCGTATAGGCCGTACCCTATCCCGGTGGCGACCCCTCCCTCGATCTGTCCCTCCACCAGCATGGGATTTATCATATTGCCGCAGTCATGCACCGCCACCAGCTTGGTGACCTTTACCTCCCCAGTATCGGTGTCCACCTCCACCTCAGCGATCTGCGTGGCGTAGATGCTCACCTCAAAGGGCATCCCCTGGCCGTCCTCCTCGTCCAGCGGCATCGTGGCCGGGGAGTAGGAGTCCACCGCAATGATCGGCCGTCCCAAGACCCGCTCGCTGTAGGTGGCCGCCTCCGCAATGGTCATCCGTTTCGCCGGCCAATACCGCAGAAAAATTTCTCCGTCCTCGATTACCAGCTGGCCGGAGTGGATCACACCCATCTTCCGGGCCGCCGCGTTCAGCAGTTGTTCCTTTACCCTTCCTGCCGTCTTCTGCACCGCGTTTCCCGCGATATATGTGACCCGGCAGGCGCCGGTGCCCGCGTCGTAAGGCGTCACCTCCGTATCTCCTGTGACCACCCGGACCTGGCTCAGCTTCAGCCCCATCTCCTGGGCCGCGATCTGTGCCATGCATGTGTTCGAGCCCTGCCCGATATCCGTGGCCCCAACATTTACAACCGCCGTACCGTCATGATTCATCTTGATGAACACGCCGGCCGGATTTGCCTTGCCGGTGGAGCCGTTGGGGTAGAACATGCAGGCCATTCCAATCCCTTTTTTTATCATGCCTGCGCTCCCCTCCTTTCCGTGCGTGCTGCCAGCTCCAGCGCCCGTTCGAAGGTCGCCCGCATCGCACGGCTGTCCAAAAGCTGCCCGGTAGCCCCTTCCCCCCGCTCAAAAAACAGGTTTTTCCGTCGGAATTCCACCGGGTCCATCCCCAGCTCATGGGCAATGGTGTCCGTGTGTACTTCGTGGGCAAAGGCCACCTGGGGCACGCCGAAGCCCCGCATAGCGCCGCCAAGCGCCGAGTTGGTGTAGACCAGATAGGAATCCACGCTGATATTCGGAATATTATAGGGTCCCGCCGCATGGACCGAGGCCTTTGTCAGCGTATCCTTGCCCAGGCACACATAGGGCCCGGAATTGCTGATAATCTCAATTTTCCGGGCTAAAATGGTCCCGTCCTTTTTCAGCCCGGTTCGATACTTCATGCGGTAGGGATGGCGCACAGTGGAATAGAACTCCTCCTTCCGGCTGAACACCATCTTGACCGGCCGACCGGTCTTCAACGTCAGCAGCGCCACCCATGGCTCCAGCGAGACATCGTTTTTCCCACCAAACGCACCGCCAACCGCAGGCGTCAGCACGCGCAGCTGCGTCATATCCAACTGTAGGATTTTCAGCAGCTGGGTAATATACGCAAAGGCCCGGGAGGTGGAGGTGGTGATCACCAGCTGGCCGTCCGGCCTCAGCTCGGACAGCGCCACATGGGGTTCCAGCGGCACGTGCTCCACCTTCTGGGTGGTAAGCTCTTCCTCCACAATTTTGTCCGAGGCCGCAAACCCGGCCTGCGTATCTCCTTTGCGTATCCTGATGCGGGCCACAATGTTGCTGCTCCCCTCATGAACCAGCACCTGGTCCTTCATCCCTTCTACCGCATCCAGCACCGGCGTCAACGGCTCATACTCCACGCGGATTTTTTCTGCGGCCAGCTGGGCCTGGGCCTCCGTCTCCGCCGCCACCACCGCGATGGCGTCCTGTTTGCAGTATACCTTATCATCGGCCAGCACCGGCTGATCCTGGAACTTGTAGCCGAACCGATTGACCGGCACGTCCTTCGCCGTAATGACCGCCCGGACCCCCGGACTGCGCTCCGCCCCGGACACGTCCACCGATAAGATCCGGGCATGGGCATAATCGCTGTAGCGGGCCGCGGCATACAGCATATTGGGATAGGAAATATCCGCGCCGTACACCACCTGGCCGGATGCCTCCAGCAGCGCGTCCGTCCTTGGCGTGCGTACTCCCAAAACTTGATATTCGCTCATGGTATCTATCTCCTTCGGCTCAGGCAGGAGCCTTGTCAGTGTTCATCGGCGCGGAGCACCCCTCCGCCGGCCATATCTTCCTTTTTTATGTCGAAAAAATAAATTTTTACCCGGTCGGGCGAGACCTCCGCGATTCTGGATACATCCGCAGTAACCGCCGCCGCGATCTTCCGCTTCTGCTCCACGCTTCTGCCTTCCGCCAGATGGATCTGGATAAACGGCATATGCAAGCCTCCTACAGTTGTCGTTATTTCTCAGGCCGTCTCAGGCCGTCTCAGGCCGCAGCAGCTACGGCTTCATTAAGATCTTAATGACACGGTCCTCCGGGCCAGGATGACGCAGCAGGTCAAACGCCTCCTGTGCGCCGTCCAGCCGGAACACATGGGTACACATGGACTTAATGTCAAAGCGGCTCTCATGCAGCAGCTTCAGCGTCGGCGCATATGCGCCGTATTGTCCCTGGGAGCCCCGAAAGTCGATCTCGTGCCAGCGGATCAGGTTTGGGTCCATAACCACCTCCGGGCCAGCAAATGTACCCATCGTGATCACAATTCCACGAAAGCGCACCGCATGGACCGCTTGACGGAGTGTGAGGCACTGGCTTCCTCCTACGCACTCCAACACCACATCAGCCCCCACCCCATCTGTGAGTTCCTTCACCCGCTGCGGCAGATCCTCCGCCGCAGAATTGACCGCATAGTCCGCCCCCATCACTAGCGCCGTCTGCAAGCGGTAGTCAACGATATCCGAAATGATCACTCTCGCGCCCATACATTTTGCAACCATCATCGCGCCGATCCCCACGCCGCCCGCGCCGATCACCAGAACGGTATCGCCGGGCTTTACTGCTGCCCGGTCATGGAGCGCATGATAGGATACGCCAAAAGGCTGTGCCAGTACCGCGCTGTCCAGATCCATATCCTCCGGCACAGGGACAATGTTTTCCGCCGGAATTGCCACGTATTCCGCCAGCCCGCCGTCCACGTCAAACCCATTGGTCACCCGGTTTTGGCATAGTCCCGGCATTCCATGGGTGCAGAGGTAGCAGCGCTTGCAGGGCTGGTTGGTTTCCGCGCAGACACGGTCGCCTATCCGAACGCCGGAAACCCCATCTCCTATCTCGTGAATGAATCCCCCGAACTCGTGGCCCATCACCCGCGGATAGGTAAATTGAAAATGCTTGCCCTCGTAGCCGTGGACATCCGATCCGCAGATCCCGCAGGCGTGAACTTTGATCACCACCTGGCCCGGCTTCGCCTTTGGCGTGGGAAGCTCTTTTACCCTAAGCTCAAAGGGTTTTTCCATTACAACTGCTTTCATACCAATCTCCCCTTCTCCACTCAGCCGTTGACCGCCGGCTCACGCTTCCTCAGCGCCCGGTTGATAAAGATCACCGCCAAAAGCACCAGAAGTCCTATGATATCCGTGGTCCACCCAGGCACAATCAGCGTAACCGCAGCCGCCGCCAGCGCCATTCGGAGAACGGGGTGATAACCACTGCCCAACGCGCCCGCCAGACAGTATGCGCCCACAATGGCGGAGGCGGCGCACAAAAGCACATCGGGCAGGCTGCCAATCCACAGCAGCTCCTGGTTGTAGACAAAGACAAACGGCACGATATACGCCGAAAGTCCCAGCTTCATCGCCTCCCACGAGGTCTTCGAGGGGCTGGCCCCCGCGATTCCCGCCGCCGCATACCCGGCCAGCGCCACCGGCGGAGTGATGGTGGAAATGGTGGCAAAATACATACAGAACATATGGGACACAAAAGGGTCCACACCCATTTTGATCAGCGTGGGAGTACCCACAGACGCGGCCAGGATATAGGCCGGAACCGTCGGCATCCCCATGCCCAGGACCAGGCAGAATACCATCACCGCAACCAATGTCAGCGGGAGATTCCCCCTGGTCAGCTCCATCACGGCGGAGCCCAGGCGCTGGGCCAGCCCGGTCAGCGACATCACGCCCACGACAATCCCGGCGGTACCGCACGCCGCCACCGCGTCCATGGAGCCAATCGAACCGGCAGACAGCGCGTTCCCCGCCTTTTTGAGGTCTACACGGCCCGCTTTCACGCTCTCCGCTTTGATGAACAGCGGCGCGATCCAGCTCAGCGCAATGGCCAGCACAATCGCAGCCAGCGCACCCATGATAATGGACTTCTTAAAGACCGTGATGATCAGGATAAACAGCAGCAGCGGAATCAGCAGATATCCGCCGGCGCTCAGCTCTTTCCAAACATTGGGCAGCTCGTCCTTGGATACGCCCGTCAGCTTCAGCTTGACCGCCCGAAAATCCACCATGAAGAATACAGCCAGGAAGTAAATAATCGCGGGGATAACGGCCGCCGTCATCACCGTTTTATAGGTAACGCCCGCATATTCCGCCAAAACAAACGCCACGGCGCCCATGACCGGCGGCATGATCTGCCCCCCTGTGGAGGCCGCCGCCTCCACAGCCCCGGAAAACTCGCCGGAGTAGCCGGTCTTTTTCATCAGCGGGATGGTAAAGCTGCCGGTAGCCACCACGTTGCCCATAGCGCTGCCGGAAACCGTCCCCATCAGCGCGCTGGAGACGATAGCCACCTTGGCCGGACCACCGCGATACCGGCCGGCTATCGCCGTGGCAAAACGGGTAAAGAATTCTCCCACGCCGCTGGTGGTCAAAAAGGCTGCGAAGGTGACGAACAGGACGATATAGTTGGCCGCCGCGCTCATGGCCGCGCCAAAGAAGCCCTCCGTGCTGAGCAGAATACTGAGTACCCGGTTAATACTGTACCCGCGATGGCCCAGCACACCGGGGAGGGACGCGCCAAACACAGCGTAGAGCATGAAAATCCCCGCGATAATGGGCAGCGTCCATCCAATCAAGCGGCGAGTCATCTCAATGACCGCAAACAGGCACAGCAGCGAGAAAACAATGTCCATTGTGGTGGATTGGAATCCCGCGCGGTAATAGATGTCCTTATAGAACAGGATCACGTACACCATCACGGACAGGGCTATCACAATGCAAACAAAGTCATATGCCACGGGACGGGTCTTATTTGCGTTCTTTGTGGGCGGAACCATCATAAAGGACAGTGCCGCGATGGACAGCAGGCTGACCGCCCGGAACATGAAGGGGTCCATGGGATAGAAGGACAGTCCAACGACGTGGAAAGCTGTGACAAGCAACGCAAACGTTGAGGCAATGTACTTCCACGGGCCTTGCAGCTCGCGCTTTTTCTTGCCGTCATTCTTGGCCTCCTCCAAAGCCTGGGCGGCCTGCTCCTCTTTCTTATCTTTTTTAAAAAGCCTCATACTTTTTCTCCTAAGTCAAGTGATTGTAGAAATGGAGGGCGGTGCGCCCTCCATTCCCGCTGTAAGCAGATACAAATCAATCAATAGGCTTAATGTCGTCGGGCAGCTCAATGCCAATTTCAGAGTAGTACCGGGCCGCACCGGCGTGCAGCGGAGTGGTGCAGTTGACAACCAGGCCGGCCTCCACATAGGTAAAGGCGGCGTGTTGTCCGCAAAGCTCTTCCAGGTTCTCATAAATGGCCTTTGTCATCTCATAGACCAGCCCCTCCTCCAGATCCTTGCCGGCAATCAGCATGCAGCTGGTGGAGATGGTCTGAATGTCTTCCGTCTGCCACTCAAAAGTCCCGGCCGGAATGGTATAGCGGTCAGCATAGGGATATTGGGCAATCAGTTTATCATAGATCGCGTCGCTGATGCCAAATACCACGGTGTCGTTGGTGGCGGCAAATTCAGATACCGCGCTGTGGGGGGCCAAACCGTTGCAGACCGCGCAGCTCACCAGGCTGTCGCTCATCTGCTGGTTTGCGTCGCTGGGGGACAGATTGGTGATATTGCAGTTGATGCCGGATACCTCCAGCACACGGCGCATCCAGGTATCCGTGCTGGAGCCGGCCGTGGACAGGTTCACCGTCTTCCCCTCCAGCTCCTCCACAGAAGAGATCCCGGATGCGGCTGGGGTATAGTGCTGCTGGATGAAGGGGAACAGGGGCATAATGCTGCGGAAATTCCGGCAGGTTTTATCCGTCCAAGTGGCAGTGCCCGTCCACGCCTCATAAGCAAAGTCCGTGCCGGTAAAGCCCAGCTCACAGGTCCCCTCGTCCACCATCAAAAGGTTGGCGGTCATCCCGGAGGAAGTCTCGCTGCTGATGCTGATGTCCAGATACTCGGTCAGGGCCGGGGCCAGCACCGCGCCGACGATGCCGGTCTGGGAGCTGGCGCCGCCGGCCGCCAGCCCCAGGTATGCGGGCCACTTGCTCCGATCAGTCTCCAGCGCCTCATTGGGCGTATCTGTAGGGGCCTCGGAGTTGGTCGCAGGCGGGGTGCCGGAGGTTTTTGGGGGCGTTTCACTGCACCCGGCAAACAGCGCACCGGCCATGACAAAGGACAGCGCGAAAGCAAGGATGCGTTTATTTTTCTTTTTCATGCTCTGTCTCCTCATTTCATTTTATTTTTAGATGTGTACCGCATCTAAAGGATAGGGGAGCCGTGGAACCAGTCATAAGATTTCAAGCCTTCCTCACAAACCGCGCGCCTTCAAATAGCGCTCAATTCGATCAAACGCCTCCTCAATTTTCTCCGTGGGCACCAGCAGGGACAGCCGGATAAAGCCCTCTCCCATATCCCCGAAGCAGGTGCCCGGGAATGTAAAGACCCCGGTCTCCTTCAGCAGGCTGCTGGCAAACTCAAATGAGGACATTCCGTACTTTTTAATGCTGCAAAAAACATAGAAGGAGCCCTTTGGCACTGTGTATTCGATCCCCGCCTGATCCAGCCGCTTCATGGCCACCCGCCTGCGCTGGTCGTAGGTGCGGACGATCTCTTCCACCGCAGCGGCAGACCTGGGGTTCTCCAGCGCAGCCAGGGCCGCATACTGGGCAATGGCGGTGGCACAGATGGTCACTGCGTACTTGATGCTCAGCATGGGGTCTATGATCTCTTTGGGCGCGCAGAGGAATCCAATTCTCCACCCAGTCATGGAGTAGGTTTTAGAAACGCCGCTTACCGTGACGGTCCGTTCCCTCATACCGGGCAGGGAGGCCAGACTGGTGCGAACCGTCCCATCGAACAGCAGCGAACCATAAAGTTCATCTGAGATCACCATGAGGTCATGGCTTCGGGCAAGCCCGGCCACCGCCTCCACGGTCGCCCGGTTCGCCACGGCGCCGGTGGGATTGTTGGGGCTGACCAGCAGAATCGCCTTGGTTTTCTCGGTGATGACCCGCTCAATATTCTCTGCCCGGACCTGAAAACCATCCTCGGCATAGGTGGGGCAGGACACCATTTTGCCGCCGGCCAGGGTAATGCAGGTATCGTAAGGCGTATACCTGGGCTCCGGCACAATCACTTCGTCCCCAGGGTTCAAAATGCTCTGCATCGTCAGGAAAATCGCCTCTTGCGCGCCCACTGTAATCAGGATATCCGTATTGGGATCGCAAGCAATCCCATCCGCCTGGAACTTCTTCGCCACGGCCCGCCGCAGCTCCGGCAGGCCCGCCCACGCCGTATAGTGGGTCATGTGCTTGTCCAGGCCCTCTTTCGCGGCCTCCATAATATACCCAGGCGTCTCCAGGTCGGGATCACCGCGGCCCAGATTGATCACGTCGTCCACTGTGGCCGCCAGCGCCAGCATTTTCCGGCGGTCATCCGTCGCCCCGTGATGCTTCAGCCTGTCCGCCAAAAATCTTTCCGCTCCCATATCTCAGCCTCCGCGTTTCTCAATAGCGCTCGGGGAAGTCCCGCTTCTTGATCTCCACCTGAATGGGCTTAATGCCCTTGATGAACTCGGCGAACAGGGATGTCATCCTCTCATAGATTTTTTCCGCCTTCTCCGGGCTCGCCAAGAGGGGATTGCCCGCAATCCCGCTGTTGTCATACTCCTGCTGATCCATGGCCACCCGGACAGGGAAGCCCTTATACTCAAAGCCGAAGCCGCTTCCCGAACCCTTTGTGCTGCCCTCCGGCATCCAGTCGGGGGTATGGGGCAGCTCCTTCACAAAGCGCTCCTTATGCACGGAATCCGGGCACACCAGCATGGCCAAGCTGGCCTCAATTTCACCGGCGTGCCAGCCGGGCAGCTGGTCGGCGCCGTCGATCAGATCCGCGCACATGCTGGAGAACACCTCGGTATCCGCCGCCCATCCGAAGCACAGCGCGCCGGTCTCATAGCGCAGGGCCCGGATCACGCGGTCGATGGTAGCGGAATTGGAGGTATGTCCGGTGCTGAAAATGATCTTTTTGAAGCCGTGGAACACCAGACTGCGGCCAATGTCATACAGCACATTGAACAGTGTCTCGTCCCGAATGGTAATCGTGCCCGGCTCGTTGGGCCGCATGTGGAAGCAGCTGTACCCATAGGGCATCAGCGGGGCCACGGGAACATCCGCTTTGACGGCCGCCTCCAGGCACACATAATAGCCGGCATAGGAGTCCACGCCGCAGGGCAGCGCGGGACCGTGCTGTTCAATGCTGCCAACCGGGACAATCACGGTGTCGGTTTTTTCCAGCCACTCCTTGACCTCCACCCATGACATATCAAACATACGGTACTTCAGGTACTTCTCCTCGTTGCAGCACTGGGCATTTACATTGTTCATTGCCATGTTCCTCCTTGTAATTTTATAAACAGCCATTCTACCGCACAATGGCGGCAAATTCCTCGTCAGTCAGCGCGCGCTGCTGCCGTGTGGCCTGGGCCTTTACCTCGTCCAGGTAAAGCGGCAGCTTTTCCTCGTCCAGCGCCAGTCCCAGCTCCCGGGCTTTCCATTGCAGATTTGCCTTGCCCGATTTTTTGCCCAGAAGGACATCGTGCCTGCGGCCAAACAGCTCCGGCAGGATCGGCTCCACGGTAAAAGGATTCTTCATCAGCGCCGCAGTGGGAATTCCCGCTTCCCAGGTGAACAGCTTTTTCCCCACCACCGGGCTGTTTGGCGGAAAGCTCCAGCCGCTCCACTCCCGGACGATCTGGGACACATCGTACAGCTTCGCCACGTCAATGCCGGTATTGACCCCATATAAACAAGTCAGCGCCATCACCAGCTCCTCCAAGCAGGTATTGCCCGCCCGCTGCCCCAGTGCGCTCAGCGTTGTGGACACGCTGCCCGCCCCGTTCTTTACGCTGCTGATGGAATTGGCCACGCCCAGGCCGAAATCGTTATGGCAGTGGACCTCCACGGGAACATCTACCCAGCTCCTGACCTTTCTCACCAGATAGCCCATCCCCTCCGGGGAAGCGCAGCCGTTGGTGTCCACCACGGACAACCGGTCTACACATCCGGCCGCCGTCACGGTTTTGGTCAGCTCCTCCAGGAATTCTTCATGGGCGCGGGTGGAGTCGATCATAAACAGATAAACCGCAAGCCCTTTCTGCTTCGCATATTCGGTAACGCGAAGCGCCTTTTCGATCACAGCCCGTTCTTCCCACCCAAACTGGTATTTCAGGCGCGGGTAGCTAACCGGCAGTTCAATAATTGCGCCGTGAACCCCACAGTTTTTCGCGATGTCAATGTCTTTCTCCATGGCGCGGCACAGGCATGTGATTTTTGCCCGGAGGCCGGCCTCGGAAATCGCCCGCAGGCTGCGCTGCTCCGCCTCGGAAATCGCAGGGAAGCCTGCCTCGATGTACTGCACACCGGCGTCGGACAGGCGCTTCGCAATCTCCATTTTCTGCTCAGCGCTGAAAACAATTCCCGGCGCCTGCTCCCCGTCACGCAGGGTAGAATCGTGAAAAAGCACCTTTCTATCCCGCAGGTCTGCCTGCGGGAAAACCTGCTCGCCAAAGTTGAATTGGCTTACCCACCACTTTGCCCCTTTCCACGGCCCTTGATCCAAATTTTTTCTTGTCATTTTTAAGTAGATGCCCCTTCCTGCAAAGCTGCGAGTCAATCGCACAGCCGCCTCGCTTGCGATGATTATAGCATTCTTTTTGCCTTTGTGTCAACACTTTTTTAGTTATGTCTAAAATTTTTTGAATTCTACTCCTCACAGCCCATTCGCCCAGCGTAGCATTTTCGCCCGAAATATCCCTAGCTCATTTAAGTTTTCTTGAATATTTCTCCAAAAATATCCCCATCCCCCCTTCGTTTTGCGGCATTTTTTGGCAAACTCCGTCGCAACTCTTTCAGCCCACATTTTCTTAAAAATTAGCTTTATCTAAAATTTTTATCTCATATCTTTATTGCAAGGGCCTAGCTCCCCCTTCGCAAAATTCTGCAAAATTTTGAGTTTGAAATGATTTTCTTGCCAAGCAGATTTATTTTGGTATAATTAGTATTAAATTTCTTCCCCCACGCTTCTCGGGATTCTTCGAAAGGTGGAACATTATGATCAGCCAAACCAATTTAAGCCGCCGCCAGCTCCAAACACTCCGCGCGCTGTTCCAAGTCTGCGACACCGACGACATCAAGATATTGTCCGGGGTTCGCAGCTCCGGCAAAGCAACGCTCTTTCAAAAAATGGAAGAATTTCTCGTAACCAACGGCATTTCATCAGATCAGATCATTGATTTGAACCTGGAACACATCTTATGGGACACCAGCAGCGACAGCCAGCAATTTCAAGCGATCCTTCGGCAGCGCCTGGTCTCCCACAGCACCCGGTATTACGTATTCCTGAAGCAGGTCAATTTTATCAACGGCTGGGAATCCGCAATTCACACCCTGCAAAAGCAATACAGCATCAGCTTCTTTTTGTCTGCCTCCTGTGCCGACTGGCACACCGACGCCTTCCAGGCCCTGTTCGAGGACAGGTATGTGGAATTCCCCATCTACCCCCTCTCCTTCTCGGAGTATATGGAGGCCTGCGGCCCCCGCGGCTTCCACTCCGCCGAAGCCCTGTTCACCCAGTACCTTCACTACGGCTCCCTGCTGCCCGTCAATTTAACCTTGGTTGACGACCGCGTCGCCCGCTCCGTCTCCTCGGGCATTTACTACACCATCCTCGTCAATGACCTGATGCGCCACAATGTCATTAAGGATATGCCTATGTTCGAGCGCCTCACCCAGTACATGATGAGAAATATCGGTGTCCTCGGCTCTCCAAAAAGCATCAGCGACCACTTCGCCTCCATCGGACACAAGATTGCCAGCGACACCATTGCAAACTATCTGGCCGCGCTGGAAAACTCTTATATTTTCTACAAAATACCCCGGTACGATATTTTTGCCCAGCGAGAGCTCAAAAGCCGCAGCAAGCATTACATCGTAGACACCGGGCTGCGCCACGGTCTGACCAACAATTATGACGATGTGGGCTACGAGCTGGAGAACACCGTCCTATTTGAATTGCTAAGCCGTGGTTATCAGGTTCAAATCGGCAAAATCGGCAAGGGTGAGCTCGACTTCATCGCCACGATAGGCGACCGCACCGAATTTTACCAGGTGTGCCGAACCATTTCCTCCAAAGATGACTTTTTTGAGCGGGAATATAAGCCGCTGCTCCAGGTCAAATTCCCCCATTCCCGAAAGGTAATCCTGTCTATGGATAAGGTTCTTCCAGACCCCCACGACGGCATAGAATACAAAAATCTCCTATCTTTTCTCTGTGAAAAGTGAACCAAACAGTCATTTAGGCCAAGCACCCGCGCAGGGCGGCTTTGCCCTAAAATCACCAACCCCCGCCCCGGACAGTCTGCAACTGTCCGGGGCGGGGGTTATTGAGATCATGATTTACACTACACAAGATCGGTTTTTATGCTGCGCGGTGGTATTTCCGTCATCACTCAAAGCCGGCCGCCCGTCTACTCGCACATGGGGCACATTTTTTCAGACCTCCCCGCCTTCTCCAGCCGTTCTGCGCGAACCCGAATCATCTCCGCCGCAATACTTACCGCAATTTCCTGCGGTGTTACAGCTCCAATATCCAGGCCAATGGGCGCATGTACGCTTCGGATCGCCTCCTCCGATATGCCGCGCTCCCGCAGCCTCGCGTTGATGGACGCCGTTTTGGTTCGGCTTCCAATCACACCCACATATGCCGAACCCACCCTCAGCGCACGCTCCTCCACCTCAAAGTCGCAGGCATGCCCGCTGGTCATCACCACCACGTAGTCCTCCGATGTCAATCCGAACCCCTCGCAAAGCTCCTTGTAGCTTCCGAGCACCACGCGCTCTGCCTTTGGAAACAGCCCCGGGTCCGCATAATCCGGGCGGTCATCGCACACCGTAACACAAAATCCCACGCTGGCCAAAATCGGGACCAGCGCCTGGCCGCAGTGCCCGCCTCCAAAGATCACGGCCCGTTCTCCGGCAAACACTTTCATAAAAAAGCGATCCCTTTCACCCCGGTATCCGCCATCTCCTTCCTCCGTAAGCGCAGGCGCCCCTCCGCCCAGATCCAGTACCAGTCCCGCCCTCCGATGGTCAGCAATTTTTTCCAGCGCCTGGGCGGAAACGCGGCTCCACGCCGCGTCATCCCACGCGATAAACCAGAAGCAGACCGTCACATTACCGCCGCAAACAGCGTCCAGCCCATCGGACGAATCCGGGTACAGGCAGTACTCTTTTTGACCGCAGCGCCCCTCCGACAGCAGGCTTTTCGCGTGGTTCACCGCGTCCTGCTCCACCGCGCCCCCGCCGATACTGCCCGCCTCCCGGCCCGCGCCGCTTACCAGCATCCAAGCGCCGGCGCCCCTGGGAGCCGATCCCTGTTTCGCCACAACCACGGCCAGCACCGCGTCCCGCCGCTCCCCCATCATCCGAAGCAGTTCAGCAAAAAACGCATTCACAGCCTATGTCCCCCCTCATTCATACAGCAGCAGCACATCATCCGGCTCCACACCCAGACCATCCGGGAACCCACAAACCCCGCAGTCTTTCGGCTCCCGCCACCACAGCGCCGCAGAATGAGCCGGCTGGGCCTCCCAGCGAAACTCCACAATCCGCCCAAACGGCTCCTCCATCTCCCGCAGGCATTTGACTGCGGCACGATTCCGTTTTGCCCCGGCATTGAAGCGGTGAGCGCGGATACCCACAGCCCGCAGCCCCTCCCGTACCGGCTGGGCAGTTTGCAGGCGAATCCCCCAGTCCGGCACCTCCACTTCGTATTCGCCGCTCTTGTGCGCCGAAGCAATGTTTTTACAGCCGGTAAGCCGCGCCGCGCAGACACTTTCAGGGTCCGCAAACAGCGTCTTGGTGTCTTTGAGCGTCAACAGACGGCCCTTGTCCATTACCGCCGCGCGGCGGCACAGATGATATACCTCATCCCGGCTGTGGGTAACCACCAGCACCGTGCGCCCAAAATCCTCTAAAATCTCCTTCACCCGGAATTGCAGCTTCTCCCGAAGGTGGCTGTCCAAGGCACTGAAGGGCTCGTCCAGCATAAGCAGCCGGGGCCTGTTCACCAGAATGCGCGCCAGCGCAACCCGCTGCGCCTGGCCGCCGGAAAGCTGGCGGGGCCGGCGGCCTTCCAGCCCCTCCAGCTGCATCACAGAAAGAACCCGCCCCAATTCCGCTTTTCTCGCCCCCGGGTTCTTTTCTCCCACCATTCCGCAGAGGATATTTTGTTCTACCGTCATATTAGGAAACAGCCCATAGCTTTGGAAGAGATACCCAACCCTTCTCTTTTGCGGCGGCAGGTCGATCTTTTTCTCCGAGTCGAACAGCGTCACGCCGTCCAGCACAATGTACCCCCAGTCCGGCCTTTCAATTCCGGCAATACACTTCAGGGTGCAGCTTTTCCCGCAGCCCGAGGCCCCCAGCAGCCCCATCACTTCAGGCCGCGCCCCATCCGTTTCAAATGCTGTGTCAAGAAGGAAATCCCCCAGCTTTTTACGAATCCGCACTTGCAGTCCCACTGCTTCACCGCCTTTTTTGGCGGTCTTCCAGCATATTAACCGCCACCAGCGTCAACGCGCTGACCGCCATATTTACCAGCACCCAGAGCAGCGCGCCCGCCTCGTCGCCAGTTCTCCAAAGCTGATAAACCGTAGTGGAGATAGTCGCGGTCTTACCCGGGGTATAGCCAACGAGCATACTGGTCGCCCCATACTCCCCTAAAGCGCGCGCAAAAGCCAGCACCGCACCGGCCAAAATCCCCTGCCGGCAGGCCGGCATACGGATACGCCAGAAAATGAAGGCGTTGGACAGTCCCAGCGTTTGCGCGGAGTACGCCAGCGTCTCGTCGAAGCTCTCAAACGCCCCGCGGGCAGTACGGTACATCAACGGAAACGCCACCGCCGAAGCGGCCAGCACTCCGCCATACCATGTCATGACAAACCGCACACCGAACCGGGCCAAAAAGGCCCCCAGCGGCCGTTTCACCCCAAACAGCAGCAGCAAAAAGTACCCGCACACCGTAGGCGGAAGCACCATCGGCAGGGTGAGTATCGTATCCAGCACACCCTTTGCCGCACGGGGAAGGCCAGCGGCATACCAGGCGCACAGGATGCCAAGGAAAAACACAACGGCACAGCTCACCGCCGCGATGCGCAGGGAATTGATCAGTGGATACCAGTCCATACCGCACTCCTTATCCGACGGGGATAAACCCGGCCCTCTCAAATACGTCCATGGCATCCTTTGCCGCAAGATAATCCAGAAACGCCTGGGCCGCCTCCCTGTTTTCGCCATCCTTCAGCACACCGGCGGGGTAAACCGCCCGGCCGCACATCTCCACCGCCGCAGTGTCCACCACCGTGAGCTTCGCGGCAAGGGCATCGGTACGGTAAACAACGCCGCAGTCCGCACTGCCCTCTCGAACCTGGGCCGCAACCTCCTTCACATTGGACCCATAGGTCACACAGCCTGCGGCAGCAAGGGCCTTCTCATCCAAACCGCAGTATATCAGAATTCTCCGGGTATACTGCCCCACAGGTACGTCGCCGCTGCCCATCGCCAGCAGCACACCCCCCTCGCCCAGCGCCTGCGCCAACGTCTCAAAACCGTCAATCCCCTTCGGGTTTCCATCGGGCACGCACAGCACCACTTGGTTTTCCAAAAGGTCAATGCGGCTGCCCTCGGCCAGAGCACCCGCCTCCTCCAGTGCATTCATCGGACCGGGCGCGGCAGAGATAAACAGATCGCACGCCGCCCCCTCCCGGATTTGGGCAAGCAGGGTGCCGGAGGAGTCAAAATTGAACCGCAGGGTTACGCCCGGACAGCCCGCCTCATAGGCCGCCTTGATCTCGGCGAGGGCTTCCGTCATGGAGGCGGCGGCAAATACGGTCAGCTCCAGCTCTCCGGCGCCCTCCCCACCGCAGGCGGCAAGCCCCAGCAGCACCGCCGCCAGCAAACAGGTACTCATAATTTTTTTCATCTTTATTTATCTCTCATAGTTCGGAACTCGATTCCACCCGTCTGCACAAGCCTCCCGTCAGGCGCGGGCACAGTCGGACACCTCTCCCCGCAAAAGCTCCAATCCGTGGGGAACGACATCCAGGAACACATCCATGCTCTCCATACACGCCTTCGGACTGCCCGGCAAATTGATAATCAGCGTTTTACCCCGAATTACCGCCGCTCCGCGGGAAAGCATCGCCCGCGAGGTGACAGCCAACGACGCCGCCCGTATAGCTTCGGCAATTCCAGGGGCGCTGCGCTCCCCCACCGCCAGGGTGGCCTCCGGCGTAACGTCCCGGGGCGAGAACCCAGTACCCCCGGTGGTCAGGACCAGATCCAGCTGTCTTTGGTCAGCCAAGCGGCAAAGCTGCTTTTTCAGCATTTCCGCGTCATCTGCAATCAGAAGCTGTTCTACCACCTCATAGCCTGCAGCCTTCAGCCGCCCGGCGATAGCCGGGCCGCTTTCATCCATCCGCTCCCCCCTCGCCCCCTTGTCGCTCAGGGTAATCACCGCCGACTGCCAGGGCCGCACCCCTTGCCGGGCCTCCACCGCCATTTCATCGCCAACCCGGATAACCCCCTCGCACAGCACACGGGCAAACACCCCCTCCCGGGGCATGATGCAGTCACCCATTCTTCGATATATCTCGCAGTGGTTGTGGCACTCTTTCCCAATCTGCGTGATTTCCAGCAAAACCCCACCGCAGCGCAGGAGCGTCCCCACGGGCAGCGCACGGAATCCAAAACCCTCCACCACCAGATTTTCGCCAAACGCGCCCGGCTCCACTCCCGCGCCGCGCGCGTTGAACGCCGCGATCTGATCCAATCCCAGCATACTCACCTGGCGGTGCCAGCGCCCTGCGTGGGCGTCGCCTTCAATCCCCCAACCCACGACAAAGCGGCCGCTTCCCACATTCTGTTTTTGCGTCCCCCGCTCAGAGCTGACGCATACCGCGACGACTTTTCCCATGCTATCCTCCAATCCCGCTCATCATATTTCTCTCCGTAACCCCCGCCGCTTCTTGAAAGCAATGGGCCCGCGGTTTATCCCAGACCGCCCGGCACATTGTGCCGGACAGCATCTCCGGGGAGCGGCGCAGTACGGCGCGCAGATCAACCCCCTCCCCGTAACACAGACAGGGCTTCAGCCACCCGGTACTGGTCAGCCGCACCCGATTACATGTCCGGCAAAACGAATGGCTCACCGCGTCGATCATGCCGATGCGCCCTGAAAAACAGGCACTGGCATAATACCGTGCCGGACCGTTCCCGCGTTTTTCCCCCGTCAGACGCAGGTCAGGCCACTCGCTTCGCAGTATTTCCAGCGCCGTCTCCGAGCTCACGCCCCGGCTGTCCACCCCCGCGCCAATGGGCATCACCTCAATAAAGCGCACATCTGCGGCAACCCCGGCAGCAAAGCGGGCCAGCGGCAAAATCTGCTCCTCGCAGCCCTCCAGCAGCACACAATTCAGCTTGGTCCTGATCCCGCTGTCCGCGCTGGCTTCAACAGCGCGCAGCACGGCGCCGAGGCTGTCGGAGCCGGTTATGGACGCGTAAACGGCCGGATCGGCAGCATCCACGCTGACGTTTACGCCGTCAAGTCCCATGGCCGCCAGCTGGGGCAGCAGCGGCTCCAGCCGCAGGCCATTGGTGGTCAGCGTGACCTGCTCCACCCCGGGCAGCATTTTCATTTGCCGCAGGAACTCCACGCAGCCGTGGCGCACCAGCGGTTCGCCGCCCGTCACCTTGAACCTTGTGATCCCCAGCCCCACCGCCGCCTCCGCCACCCGCAAAAGCTCTTCATAGGTGAGCAGCTCCCCGCGGCGGCACAGTGCCGCGCCATCCGGCATACAGTAGCGGCAGCGCAGGTTACAGCGATCCGTGATGGAAAGGCGCATATAGTTGATCTCACGCCCAAAGCGGTCAATCATCGGTTTCGACCTCAAAACGGAACTCACCGCTCTTCCCGCCCCATTTTTCCAGCAGGTGAATCCCCGAAATCACCATCCGCCTGTCCACCGCTTTACACATATCATAGATCGTGAGCAGCGCCGCCGCCGCGCCGGTGAGCGCCTCCATCTCCACGCCGGTCCTCCCCTCGCACTCCACCGTGCAGCGGACCTCAACGCAGCACTCCTCCGGCCTCAGTGTGAACTCCACCGCGCTTTTCGTCAAGTACAGCGGGTGGCACAGCGGAATCAGTTCACTGGCGCGTTTGCTTGCCATAATGCCCGCCACCTGGGCCACGCCCAGCACATCGCCCTTTTTCGACCGCCCCTCCGCCACCATGGCAAAGCACGCCGCGCTCATGGAAATCAGGCCCGACGCCACCGCACCACGCGGGGAGGGACTTTTTCCCCCGACATCCACCATCCGGGCATTTCCATTCTCGTCTACATGCGTAAACCCGCCGTCCATTCCTTACCCCCCTTTTCCAAAACCGCAGTTTGGGAAATGGCACTCGGGACAGTCCAGACACAGCCCACCGTTTCCAAGCCCCGCCAGCCACTCTGCCGTCACGGGTACGCCGGCCAGCAGCCGGGGCAGCGCCAAATCAAAAATTGTGCGTCGGGCGTACATAACACAGCCCGGCAGGCCGCAGACAGGCCGTCCATCCTCCGTATACGCAACCAAAAACATGGCGCCCGGCAGCACAGGCGCGCCATAGCCCAGAATGGACGCGCCGGTATTCTTAATCGCCAGCGGGGTTCGGTCATCCGGGTCAACGCTCATGCCTCCCGTGCACAGTACCATCTCACAGCCGCTGGACAGCATTCGCCGAATGGCGGCCGTAATCGCTTCACCGTCGTCCCCCACAACTTCGTGAGCGGCCAGCTCACAGCCAAATTCACCCAATTTCTCCCGCAAAACGGGGGTGAATTGGTCTGCAATGCGTCCATACAGCACCTCGTTTCCCGTTGTCACCACGCCATACCTTAGGGCCCGCATGGGGGCGAGGCACAGCAGCGGCCGGCGGCCCGCCGCCGCACGGGCCCGTTCCATTTTCTCCTTCTCTATCACCAGCGGAATCACGCGCATCCCGCAAAGCCTGTCCCCCTTTTTCACCACAAAGCCGGATGGACGGGTGGCAATCACCATCTCCCCCAGCGCATTTACCGCTCTCAGGTGCTCCAAGTCCACAACAAACAGCCCGTCGCATCCGGCAACCAGCTCGATCTTACCCTCCTTCGGCTCGGTTGCGTACATATTGTCCCCTTGGCAGATCTCCCTCAGGATATTTGCGGCATCATTTTCGTGGAGCATTGTCTCATCATTTTCCCAGACGTACAGATGATCCTTGCCCACGCTGAGCAGCACAGGGATATCCTCTTCTCGGACAATGTGCCCTTTCCGAAACACCGCGTCTTTGGTTACGCCCGGAATAATCTGGGTGATGTCATGGCAGAGGATCTGTCCGACGGCATCCCCAGTTCGGATTAGCTTCATCTCTTATTCTCCCTATTTTCATCAAAATACTTGCGAAATGCTGCTTCGCCTGCGGCTTGAAGATCCGCCTGCACCGCCTGCCATCTGGCCAGCAATTCATATCCCGCCACGGTCAGTTCCGACCCCCCGCCCCCGCTGCCACCTTGGCAGCGCTGCAAAAGGGGGTAACCCAGCTGGCGTTCCGCCTCGTTAATCATGGTCCAGCCCTTGGAATAGGAGATATGCATACATTGGCAGGCGGAGAGCATCGCCCCCGTTGTGGCAATCAGCTCCAAAAACTGCGCGGTGGCAGCCGTCCAGAAAACCGTCTCGGCCCGCAGGCCCATTTGCAGCTCCAATTGCAGCGGCTGGAGCCGGTTAGTTCTCTCCCGTTGATATTTCAGCAACCGCTCATAGCCCGCCCGCGTGTCTCCGTCCAACGTAACGCCCCAGTCATCCACCGGCACATCCGCCACCCGTGCTCCGCTGGCCGCAATCGCCCCGCGCAATCCGTCCTTCCCGGCATATGCCTCGATATACGGATAAAGCGCGTAGTCCATCACAACAGGATGTCCCCCCTTTTTCCCACACACCGGCCGCACGAACTCCCCGACAGCCGCCAGCAGAGCAGAAATCGTCTCTTCCCTCACGAGAGGGACATCTGCCGGAGCAATCAGCACCCGCTTAGTATTTGGCGGCAGAACCGCCAACCCCATCAGCAGGGAGTCCATCATTTGCGTCTCATAGTAGCGGTCATTATGTATAAAAGTCAGTCCCCGTTCGCACAGATGGGCTTTCAACCGTTCCGCCTGATACCCTGTGACCACCACCACCGGGTCCGCCCCTGCGTTCTGCATCGAGTCCGTTACCCGTCCGATCATTGTCTGTCCGTCAATCATAAGCAGCGGTTTAAACCGCCCCATCCGGCTAGACGCCCCTGCCGCCAAGATTACCGCCGCCAACCCTTCCATATCCCCAGTCCCCTTGCAAATACGTTTCCAGCCTGCGCCCCGCACTCAGTCCATTGCGCTTTGATCCGATCGGACAAGCGCGCCGTTATACCAAAGCCCACATAACGCATTCGCGTCAAAAAGCAGCTTGATCGCTTTCCATGCTCAGCCTCGGTCCGGCAAGCCGTTCTCTTTATTATGAATCCCAGTTCTCTTCCCGCCGCAAAACGCTCCTCAATTATTTGTACTCATCAATTTCTTGTTTGTCCGCCCTCCGCTTTTGATTGCAATTATAGCATCGCCATCTAAATATGTCAATTATTTTATGTTTATCTAATTTTTCTTTGTCTGCATACTTGATTATTTTAATCTATTTATGTCTAAATATCTCAAATATTTTATTTATTCAAATTTTTCTTCTCATATTATTTTCTATGTGTATACATATTTTTCAGATTTAGTTAATTTTTCATCTCATCCAGCATAACTGAACCTAGTCTCTCGTATGCAGATCATCCATACCCTGCCCGCTCCGCTATGAAGCCTACATATCCGTATGAGCATTCCGCCGCAGGAAGCGAACGAAATCGCCGCAAGGCTGAACGCCGAACCCGGAACCATTGCGCCGGGCCCCTGAAAATAAACCTGTTCGATTCGGACAGAATGAAAGCCCGCCGGGATTCGCCCCGGCGGGCTTTTTGTATTGGCGCTTATCCGTCAAGAATACTTTCCATACTGTCACAGGCGGAAGCGCCCTCATATCCTCGCGCTTCTCAGATCCCCTGCCACAGCATGGCGTCGGCCACCTTCAGGAATCCGGCGATGTTGGCGCCCGCCTGAATGTTCCCCTTCATGCCATATTTCTCCGCGGCGGCGGCACAGGCAGCGTAGATGCCCTCCATGATGCCCTTGAGCTTGGCGTCAACCTCCTCGAAGGTCCAGCTCAGCCGTTCGCTGTTTTGGCTCATCTCCAGGCCGGAGGTGGCCACGCCGCCGGCATTGGACGCCTTGGCGGGGGAGAACAGGATGCCCGCGGCCTGGTATGCGGCAATAGCGGCGGGGGTGGAGGGCATGTTGGCGCCCTCAAACACACCGATACAGCCATTGGCAATCAGCGTCTTGGCGCTGACCTCGCCGATCTCATTCTGGGTGGCGCAGGGCATGGCAATGTCACAGGGCACCGTCCAGATGCCGGAGCAGCCCTCCACGTACTTGGCAGAGGGGACATAATCCAGGTAGGTCCTGATGCGCTCCCGCTTGACCTCCTTGATCTCTTGGATTACCTTATAGTCAATCCCGTTCTCGTCCACAATGTAGCCATTGGAATCGGACATGGCCACCACCCTGCCCCCCAGCTGGGTGCACTTCTGGTTGGCGTAGATGGCCACGTTGCCGGAGCCGGAGATGACCACCCGCCTGCCGGCGAAGGACTGGCCGTTGTCCCTGAGCTGGGCGTCGGCAAAATAGCACAGGCCGAAGCCGGTGGCCTCGGTGCGGGCCAGGGAGCCGCCATAGCTCAGCCCCTTGCCGGTGAGCACGCCGGTAAACTCGTTTCGTATCTTTTTATACTGGCCAAACAGGAAGCCGATCTCCCGGGCGCCCACGCCGATATCGCCGGCGGGCACATCGGTGTCCGGGCCGATGTGGCGCTGGAGCTCAGTCATGAAGGATTGGCAGAACCGCATAACCTCGCCGTCACTCTTGCCCTTGGGGTCGAAGTCGGAGCCGCCCTTGCCGCCGCCCATCGGCAGGGTGGTGAGGGAGTTTTTAAAGACCTGCTCAAAGCCCAAAAACTTGATGACGGACAGGTTGACGGAGGGGTGGAGGCGCAGCCCGCCCTTATAGGGGCCGATGGCGGAGTTAAACTGCACCCGGTAGCCCCGGTTGACCTGCACCTTGCCGGAGTCATCCACCCAGGGGATGCGGAACATGACCACCCGCTCCGGCTCCACCATACGGCCGATGACGTTGAGCCGCTCGTAGCGGGGATCGGCCTCCACCACCGGCTCCAGGGACTCCAGCACCTCCTCTACAGCCTGGAGGAACTCGGGCTCATGGGCGTTTTTGGCTTTCAAATTGTCCATCACAGACAGCAGATAAGCGTTTTTCATTGACATTGTTGTCAGCATCCTTTCTTCCCTGAAGCTGGGGCTTGATTACAGTGCAGTATTTTACACCACTAAAGCAAATTTTGCAAGTCAAAAGACGAGAAATTGCAAAAAAGATTTTTGCCGGATCGGGAACCTTTTCGTAATCCCCAGCGTCTATGGGTATGTTCGGACAAGCAAGGTGCAAGGAGATGGTGCGAGAATGGAGTGGACGCGGGAGGAGTTCGCCGCCGCCGTGACCGAGCATGGCAGGCGGATGTTCCGGGCCGCCCGGGCGGTGCTGGACAGCGACGCCGACGCAGAGGACGCGGTATCCCAGGCGGTTTTACAGGCGTGGCAATCGCTGGACAGGCTGAAAAACAGGGAAGCTGTCCGCCCCTGGCTGGTAAAAATCGCGGTAAACTGCGCGTATGCCCAGAGGAGAAGGCAGGGCCGGGTGGTCTATCTGGACGACCTGGCCCAGGAGCCCGCCGCCCCGGAAGCCGTCCGCTGCGACGGCCTGTGGGAGGCGGTGTGCGCCCTGCCGCCTGAACGGCGGGTGGCGGTGGCTTTGTTCTACTACGAGGGGCTGAGGGTGGACGAAATCGCGCGGCTGCTGCGGGTTCCCCAGGGGACAGTGAAATCCCGGCTGTCCAGGGCCCGGGCGCAGCTGAAGGAAATGCTGCAAGATCAGGAGGGTGAATATGGAACGGTTTGACAAAATGCTCCGCGCAATGGCGGACAAGGAGGAATGTATCGTGCCGGAAGGATTTGACGGGCGTTTGCAAAGGACGCTGGACGGCCTGCCGCCTAAGACAGCCAAGAGGGGGCCGGTCGCGGCAAAGGGGGTGCTGATCGCGGCGGCGGCATGCGCACTTCTGATAGGCTCAGCGTTTGCCGCATCCCCCACCCTGCGGGAACTGATCGGGAGCTTTGCCCCCTATGCCCAAGAGCAGGAGGACAGGGCCTATACCATGGACGGCTTCCAGGTCAAGGTGCTGTCCGCCCTGACGGACGGCTCCACCATCCGGGCCTATGTCCAGGTTAAGGATCTGGAGGGGGACCGGCTCAGCGCGGACATGGAGCCCTGGGGAATTGTGGATGTACTGACCGATAACGAGCAGGGGCTGAATATTGACGGCACCTATTGGTCGTACAGCTTTGACCCCGGATACGCAGTTTATAACGGGGAGAGCAAGACCGCCCTGCTGGTATTCACCAGCTGGGGCCAGAATTTCGGAGACCCGAAGGACGCGAAGCTGGAGATCCGGCACATTCATGATTACGTGTCCAAAATCGAGTATGAACCGATCCCGGAGGATGAGCTCGGCGAAGAGGGCATTACGGTAGGGGGCAGCGAGGGGGAGGCGGGCCTGACCGTGATGCGGCCCGTGACGCAGTTCAAGCTGAACGACGTACAGCTCACCATCCCGCTGACGGTGGAATCCACAGACAAGCTCACCTTCGGCAGGGATTCGGAGCTGGCTGGCTATCTCAACGCCGAATGGGTGGAACTGTCCCCCTTGGGGCTTACCGCCGCCTTCGAGCACGGCACGCCGGACGAGCTGACCTTCAACCCCATCCGGGTGCGGATGAAGGACGGTACGGAGCTGGACTGGGAGAAGCAGGGCAAATGGAATCCCTCCGGGTATGCCACCTATGCCAACAACGCGGAAAAGCGCTATGGGGTCATCAACATTTGGAACTTCACCGAGGCCATCGACCTGGCCCAGGTGGAGAGCGTCTATGTGTGCGGGAGATATTTCCCAGTGGAGTGACGGCTGAAAATCAAGCTCCCCGGCCTGCTTTTGCATCGGGCCGGGGAGCTTTTCCACTTTGTTTTCTGATCCCGTTCTATAAGCAGCTGCCTGGGCTTGTTCTCATATTTCCCCCCCAAATCAGGCATACTACCTCCCAAGAGGTGATGCGCTGTGGAATCCATCTGGGAAAAAACCGCCCAGCTTCCGACATTCGAGCCCCTGCGCCGGGATATCCGCGCCGACGCCCTGGTGATTGGCGGTGGGCTGGCGGGGCTGCTGTGCGCCCATGAGCTGACACAGGCCGGGCTGCGGTGCGTGGTGGCGGAGGCCGGACGGATCTGCGGCGGCGTCACCAAAAACACCACCGCCAAGCTCACCACCCAACACGGGCTGGTATTCCACAAGCTGCTCAAACGGTTTGGGGCAGAGCGGGCCCGGGCCTGTCTGGATGCCAATGCGGCGGCGCTGGACCGCATTCGGACCCTCTGTCAGGACATTCCCTGCGATTTTGAGGAAAAGCCCAACTACGTCTATTCCCTGGACAACCCCAGGCTTCTGGAGCGGGAGCTGGCCGCCCTGGACAGGCTGGGCCGCCCCGCCGCGCTGGCAAAGGACCTTCCCCTCCCCTTTTCGGTGGCGGGCGCGGTGCGCTTTGACCGCCAGGCCCAGTTTCACCCGTTGAAATTCGCCGCGGCTATCGCGGAGAAGCTGCCCATTTTCGAGCATACCCGGGTACTGGAGGTGGAGACCGGCCGGGCGGTGACGGAGCATGGCGCCATCAAGGCGGAGCATATTGTCGTGGCCACCCACTTCCCTTTTCTGAACAAATTCGGCGCCTATTGGCTGAAGCTCTACCAGAGCCGGTCTTACGTGCTGGCGCTGAAGGGCGGGCCGGAGCTGGACGGGATGTATGTGGACGCCAGCGGCAAGGGGCTGTCCTTCCGCAGCTATGACGGCATGCTCCTGCTGGGGGGCGGCAGCCACCGCACCGGCAAGCCGGGGGGCGGCTGGGCCGGGCTGGAGGACTTCGCCCGCCGCCACTACCCGGACGCCCACCCCGCGGCCCGCTGGGCCGCCCAGGACTGCATGTCCCTGGACGGCGCACCCTATATCGGCCTGTATTCCCCCCGCCTGCCCGGGCTGTACGCCGTCACCGGCTTCAACAAGTGGGGGATGACCTCCTCCATGGCCGCGGCAACCCTGGTGACCGATCTGGCGCTGGGGCGGGACAGCCCCTGCCGGGAGGCGTTTTCCCCCTCCCGCTGCGTCCTGCGCCCCCAGCTGGCCGCCAACGCCGGGGAGAGCGCACTGAACCTGCTCACCCCCACCCGGCCCCGGTGCCCCCACCTGGGCTGCGCCCTGAAGTATAACCCCCAGGAGCACAGCTGGGACTGCCCCTGCCATGGCTCCCGGTTTGCCGCCGACGGAAGCCTGCTGGACGGTCCCGCCACGGGAGGGCTGGTCCACGACCAGGCCAAGCGTTAGAAGCCCCATGAAAGCGCCTCCCCGGCAGCCCGGGGAGGCGCTTTGCTCACCAGCCGATCTCGTCCAAGATCCCCATGTTGGGATAGCGTTCTTTCAAAACGCTGTCGGGATATGCCTCGTCCAGAAACCGGGACACCACGCCGGCGGCGGGCACGTCCCTCCGCCGCTGGTCCATCCGGCACAGGGCTGCGGCGGACAGCGCCGTGCTGCACGCCAGAAACAGCGCAGCCGCCCGAACCATCCGTCTGCCCCGGGGCCGGGGCACCCGGTCAATGAGCAGGCACAGCGCCGGGTACGCCGCCCGCACCCACACCAGCGCGGCCAGCCCCCAGAACAGGCTGAACACCAGATTCACCCGGCCGTCCAGGTTGAAGGGCAGGTGGCGGTAATCCCAGAAGCACGCCCCGAACAGCGCCTCCTGCACCCAGGAGCATATGTACTCGTACACGCCGCCCAGCACTGTCCCCGCCAATATGATCCGGGCCGTGCTCTGGTCGTCCATGCGGTGGAAGGCCAGGGTGAGCAGCACCGCCCCCAGACCCCAAACCAAGCTGAACGGCCCATAGACCAGACTGCTGCGGCTGATAATCTCTCCCCGGGTGAGAAGCCAGAACACCACCTCAATCAAGTCGCCCGCCACCCCTGCGATGAGGAACAGCCAGAACACCCGGTAGGGGGTGAGGGGCCTGGCCGCCGCCTCCCGCGCCAGCTCCCTTGCCGGAGCTGCGGCCGCCCCCTTGCGGCCCGCCGCTGTCTGCTTCGTCATATCTGCCGCCTCCTTTCGTGTCACACAGCATACCACCCCCAACCGGCAGAAACGCGAAAGGAATTTTAAATTTTTTATAAAGAAGGGCCGTCCCCCTATTAAAAGGGGACGGCCCAGCCTGTCAAAAGTCCTCCGCCGCCGGCGAAATCAGCCCGGAGGCCAGGTCATATCCCGGCCCGCCAGCACATGGAAGTGGAGGTGGGGCACCGACTGCCCCGCCTGCTCCCCGCAGTTGGACACCACCCGGAAATCGGTGACGCCCAGCTCATGGGCCACCTTGGCGATGGCCTCAAAGCAGCGGCCCACCAGGTCGGAGTTCCACTTGGTAATCTCCCCGCAGGAGGTCACGTGGGCCTTGGGGATGACCAGGAAGTGGACGGGAGCCTGGGGGTCGATGTCATAAAAGGCGTAGCAGAAATTATCCTCGTACACCTTGTTGGAGGGGATCTCCCCCTTGACAATTTTGCAGAACAGGCAGTTGGGATCGTAGTTCAGCACATCGGACATGGATAAGCCTCCTTTACATGTCACGCTTTGACTGTTTGCGGCGCGTGATGCTTCAAACTGGTTTAAACTGGTTGGCGGCGGGGTCGTAGGCGTACCCCGCCCCGGCCAGCTTCTGCGCCAGCTCCGTCTCGCCCACATCCAGCCCACCGCACAGGGCGGACAGGCTTGCGTACTCGTCCCGGAGCTTGGTGTTCACGTAGCTGAGCAGAATATAGGGGTCCTGGGGGAGCATAAAAAACACTCCTTTCCTGTGGCGTTATGCGCAGTATAGCACATATCCGCCTGCTTGTCAGCAAGATTTTGCATCTCAATCCGGCAAGGGCTCTGTTTCCTCCATATGATCCAGCGCGTAATTACAGCACTGAATCACAAGCTGGTTCATTGATACCTGCTCCTCCTGGGCGATGCGTTCCAGGTCTTGAACCAATGCCAGCGGCATACGGAAGGTCTTGTTGACGTACTCTGGTTTTTCAACTCGAAACATATCGGCCTCCTTTTTCTTTAGATTACCTCATTTTAGATGCGCATTATACATCAATTATTTGCACAAAACATTATACTACTATTTACACTTATTTTTATCTTGCAAATATGATGTGTATATGGTATACTGTCCCTACCAGAAAAAGAGAGGAGCTTGCAAAATGTCCGACAAGCCAAAGAAGCCGATATTCAAAAAATGGTGGTTCTGGGTTATCGCCGTCCTTGTGGTCGGAGCCATCGGCTCGGCAGCAGGCGGGAATGATGATAAGCCGTCCGCCGCTTCCCAGCCGCCCGCCCAGACCGATGCCGCCGGCACGGAAACGGAGCAGGCAGAGCCGTCAAATATCTTCCATGCTGGTGATAAGGTAGATACAAAGAATCTCTCAATCACCTATCAGGAGTGCGATGCGGACTGGCAGGACTATCAGTATGAGCCCCGTGAGGGGACAAGGCTTATCCGCGCTTATTTTGTGTTCGAAAACATCGGGAACACGGATCAAACCTGCGGCAGTATCTATTTTGATTGCTATGCGGATGGCGCTGCCTGCGACTCCTACTTATTCCGCTGTGAGCCCAGCTTGTCCTTTTCATCCATCTCACCTGGGCGAAAATTGGAGGGCTATGTCTGCTATGAGGTCCCTATCGGCGCGGAAATAATTGAGCTGGAATATGAAACTTCATTTTGGGCACAGGATAAGATTATTTTTATCGTGGAATAAGCACAACCCCCGGGGCACAGACGCCCCGGGGGTTGTGTTCTTTCGCTTTTCTTTGAAAGGGTCAGACCCCTTAGACGCTGTACCAATAGCCTCAGCACCCATCCCCGCGGCCAAAATCACCGCTGGCTTCGTTAACAAATCTTGAAACACACAAAGTATTCCCGCGATTTTTTGCCTCGCCATCGGCGATTTTGCCTCGCAAATCTGCACACTTCGGCTAATGGTACAGCTTCTTACAGTCCCAGCGTCATAGCCACCACGTTGTCCACCATGGCCAGCGCATTGTCCAGCATGAGCACGTCCTTGCCGCCGTTCCCCACGGGGCAGGCCCCGTGGGGGCCCCTTTAGACTTTAAATGCTCGGGCGAAATGAATTCGCCCTGCGCGAATTCTCCGCTTCGCTGCGAATTCATGCGCCTTGCGGCGCGGCTCGCTTACGCTCGCTGGGCGGCTTATATGCCTAATTTCATAGCCACCACGTTGTCCACCATGGCCAGCGCATTGTCCAGCATGAGCACGTCCTTGCCGCCGCCCATGGCGCTGTCCGGCTTTCCGCCGCCGGAGCCGCCCGCGATGGCGCACACCTGCTTGATGATATCCCCGGCCTTGATCCCCCTCTTCACCGCACCCTTGCCGCAGGCGCACAGGAAGGTGATCTTGCCGTCGTTGACGCTGGCCAGCACGGCCACCACATTCTCGTCCTTCTCCCGGAGCAGATCGCCCATCTGGCGCAGCCGGGCGCCGTCCGCCTCGGGCACGGTGGCGGTGAGCACCTTCAGCTCGCCCACCTCGTGGGCACCGAACAGGATGCGGTCGGTCTCCCCCGCCGCCTCCTTGGCCTTGAACTTCTCCACCATCTGGTGCAGGCTCTTGATCTCGCCCATGACGGCCTCGGCCTTCTCCCGCAGCTCGCCGGGCTTGGCCTTCAACACCGCCGCCGCCTGGTTGATGCGCTCCTGCACCTCGCCGTAGAAGGCCAGGGTCTCCCTGCCGGTGGTGGCCTCAATGCGGCGCACGCCGGAGGCCACGGAGAACTCGCTCTTGATGCGGAAGGCCCCCGCCATGGCGGTGTTGGGCAGGTGGGTGCCGCCGCAGAACTCCACGGAAAAGCCCCCGCCCATATCCACCACCCGCACGGTGTCGCCGTACTTCTCGCCGAACAGGGCGATGGCCCCGCGCTGCTTGGCCTCCTCGATGGGCAGCACCTCGGTGTTGACGGCGTAGCCCGCCAGGATGGCCTCGTTGACCACGCGGCCCACCTCGGCCACCTGCTCCGGGGTCATGGCCTCGAAGTGGGTGAAGTCGAAGCGCAGCCGGTCGGGCTCCACCAGGGAGCCGGCCTGGTGGACGTGGTCCCCCAGCACCTCCCGTAATGCCTTGTCCAGCAGGTGGGTGGCGGTGTGGGCCCGGGCCACGGCCTTGCGGCGCTCCCCGTCGATCTGGGCGCACACGGTATCCCCCACCTTGAGCACGCCCTCGGTGACCTTGCCGTAGTGCATATATTTGCCGCCCTTGTTCTTCTGTACGTCGGTGACCTCGAAGCCAACCTTATCGGCGAAGATCACGCCGTGGTCGGCCACCTGGCCGCCCATCTCGGCGTAGAAGGGGGTCTTGTCCAGTACCACAATGCCCTCCACGCCGGGCATCAGTTCCTCGGCCAGCTCGTTTTCCACCACCAGGGCCACTACTTTCACGCCGGCGACCGCCTTGACCATGTTGGCGCTGTCATAGCCGATGAACTCCGTCTCGGGCACGTCCTTGCCAAACTCCACCCCGGCCCATCCCAGGTCGCCCAGGGCCTCCCGGGCCTTGCGGGCCCGCCGGCGCTGCTCCTCCATGAGCTGCTTGAACTCCGCCTCGTCCAGATCCATCCCCTGCTCCTGCACCATCTCCAGGGTCAGGTCAATGGGGAAACCGTAGGTGTCGTACAGCTTAAAGGCGTCCGCGCCGGAGAAGGTCTTGTCCCCCTTCTCCTTGTGGCCCGAGAGCATCTCGTTGAAAATTTTGATGCCGCCGTCGATGGTCTTGGCGAAGTTCTCCTCCTCCACCCGGATCACCTTGGTGATATAGTCCTGCCGCTCCCGCAGCTCGGGGTAGTGGCCCTCGTTCTCGTGGATGACGGTGCCGCACACCAGGTAGAGGAAGGGCTCGTTGACCCCCAGCAGCTTGCCGTGGCGGGCGGCCCGGCGCAGCAGGCGGCGCAGCACATAGCCCCGGCCCTCGTTGGAGGGCAGCACGCCGTCGCAGATCATAAACACGGCGGAGCGGATATGGTCGGTAATCACCCGGAGGGACACGTCCTTCTCCCGGCTCTCGCCGTAGTGGGCCTGGGTGATCTCGGACACCTTGTTGGTGATGTTCATCACCGTGTCCACATCGAACAGGGATCCCACCCCCTGGCACACGCAGGCCAGCCGCTCCAGCCCCATGCCGGTGTCGATGTTCTTCTGCTTCAGCTCGGTGTAGTGGTTGTTCCCGTCGTTGTCGAACTGGGAAAACACCACGTTCCAAACCTCGATATAGCGGTCGCACTCACAGCCCACGGTGCACCCGGGCCTGCCGCAGCCGTACTTCTCGCCGCGGTCATAGTAGATTTCGGAGCAGGGGCCGCAGGGGCCGGAGCCGTGCTCCCAGAAGTTATCCTCCTTGCCGAACTTGAAGATGCGCTCGGGGGCGATGCCGATCTCCTCGTTCCAGATGCGGAACGCCTCGTCGTCGGCGGGGGTGGTCTCATTGCCGGCAAACACGGAGGGGTACAGGCGGCTGGGGTCCAGCCCCACCCACTCCGGGGAGGTCAGAAACTCCCAGGCCCAGTGGATGGCCTCCTTTTTAAAGTAGTCGCCAAAGGAGAAATTGCCCAGCATCTCAAAATAGGTGCCGTGGCGGTCGGTATGGCCGATGTTCTCAATGTCGCCGGTGCGGATGCACTTCTGGCAGGTGGTTACCCGGTGGCGCGGGGGCTCCTGCTCCCCGGTGAAAAAGGGCTTCATGGGGGCCATGCCCGAGTTAATAAGGAGCAGGGACGCGTCGTTCTGGGGGATCAGGGAGAAGCTGGGCAGGCGCAGGTGGCCTTTGGTCTCAAAGAACTTCAGGAACATCTCCCGCAGCTCGTTCAGGCCGTAGGGCTTGGGATCGTACATGGGAATTACCTCCGATTTTGTATTTTTATCAATCAATTCGCTCTCTATGGATACAAGCTCTGCCCTTGTCGGGGCATTGGGGGTCAAACTGTGAGGCACACTGGGAACCGCAGTCCAGCGCCGCCCGTTCAGCAGCGCGAGGGGCAGGAGGCGTGCCGGAGCCCAGGCACAGGCCGCCCACGATGAATTCATCCCCCGCTTTGTGATCGCCCCACCGGCACCCGCCCCGGGTGAGCGTCAGCTTCAATATGGGGCATTCCACCCCTCCCCCGCAATAAAAAATCCCTGCCAAAGCTCAGGGGTGAAGCTGCTGCGCCTGTTCACGGCGCGCTTGCTGCTCCACGGTACCACCCTGATTTCCTCATGGCAAGGACACTCAAATGCGCCCCTAACGCGGGCAAACGTCCCGGTCATCCCGGGAGCGCTCAGGAGCGGCCCGCCCATCCGCTGTGCGTGAGGGCTTCCACTCTCCCCTCTCTCTGGTACGCGCGGTTTTAGGCTTGACTCCTTCATAGCCAACCCATTCTATCATATTCTCACCGCTTGTCAAGGGGCGCGGATAAAAAACGCCCGGTCTGTCCCCCCGCGCCTTAGAAGCTGTACCAATAGCCTCAGCACCCAGCTTTGCGGCCCAAATTGCCGCCGGCCGCGTTGAAAAATCTTGAAATACACAAAGTATTCCCGCGATTTTTCGCCTTTTGACTCGCGAATCTAAATACTTCGGCGATTGGTACAGCTTCTTAAAGAAATCTTTTAAATTTCCCCGCTTGCTTCTTAACCCTTTTCCTGTATACTATCCGTACCAAGACAGCTAGTACAGTTCCAGCCGCGGGCTGCCCTGTACGCCCCGCAAAGCTCTAGGGCTCGTTTGAAAATTTCCAGCATATGGGCACATCGTCCATGCTCAAACAGCGCCTAATCTCTCAGGAGGTAATCAATCATGTCAATTCTAGAAGTCAGTCATGTGAAAAAAATCTATTCCACCCGCTTCGGCGGCCAAAAGGTGACCGCCCTGGCCGACGTGTCCTTCACCGTGGACGAGGGCGAGTACGTGGCCATCATGGGCGAGTCCGGCTCTGGCAAGACCACCCTGCTAAACATCCTGGCGGCGCTGGATAGGCCCACCGCCGGGTCGGTGCTGCTGGCCGGACGGGATCTCACCGCCGTGAAGGAAAAGGCGCTGGCCGCCTTCCGCCGGGACAACCTGGGCTTTGTGTTCCAGGACTTCAATTTGCTGGATACCTTTTCCCTGCGGGATAATATTCTCCTCCCCCTGGTGCTGGCGGGGAAAAAGTACCCGGAGATGAACCGCCGGCTCACCCCCCTGGCCCAGGTCCTGGGCATTGAGAAGCTGTTGAACAAATATCCCTACGAGGTGTCCGGCGGACAGAAGCAGCGGTGCGCCGTGGCCCGGGCCCTCATCACCCAGCCCCAGCTCGTGCTGGCCGACGAGCCCACCGGCGCGCTGGACTCCCGGGCGGCGGACGGCCTCATGGATTTGTTCACCAAAATCAACGCCGGGGGACAGACGGTGCTCATGGTCACCCACTCCACCGCCGCCGCCAGCCGGGCGGGCCGGGTGCTGTTCATCCGGGACGGCCGGGTATACCACCAGATCTACCGAGAGGGCCGCACCGACGGCCAGATGTACCGTCTCATCACCGACACCCTCACCCGGCTGACCGACGGGGGTGAGCGCCTTGCGTAACGGACTGTATCCCAGGCTGGCCGCCCAGGGGATGCGCCAGAACCGCCGGTTCTTTGTCCCTTACCTGCTGGCCCTGGCAGGGCTCACCGCCGCCTTTTACGTCATGTCCGCCCTGTGCGCCGACCCCGGCGTGCTGAACATGCGGGGCTTCGCCTATGTGATGGTGATGATGCAGATCGGCATGTTCGTGGCGGGCATCCTGTCCGCCGTTCTGCTGCTGTACATCAATAGCTTTTTGATGAAGCAGCGAAAAAAAGAGCTGGGCCTCTACAACATCCTGGGCATGGGCAAGGGGAACATCGCCCTCATCCAGTGCTGGGAGAGCCTGTACACCGCCATTCTGGGCGTCGGGGGCGGGCTGGCCCTGGGCGTGGCCCTCCACAAGCTGTCCACCGCCGCGCTGGCCGCCCTGCTGCAATTCTCCATCCCCTTCCACTCCTCCCTCTCCCTGCCCGCCATGATCCAGACGGCGGCCTTTTTCGGCGTGCTGCTGGCCCTGGCCCTGGCGCTCAACCTGCTCCGGGTGCGGGTGTCCAATCCCATCGAGCTGCTTCATGGCGGAAGCGTGGGCGAGCGTGAGCCCCGCACCCGCTGGCTGCTGGCCGCTGTGGGGGCGCTGTGCCTGGGCGCCGGCTACTTCATCGCCGTCACCACCAAGGACCCCGCCCTGGCCATGGCCTTTTACTTCCTGGCGGTGATCCTGGTCATCATCGGCACCTACTGCCTGTTCACCGCCGGGAGCATCGCCCTGCTGAAAATACTGCGAAAAAACAAGGCTTTTTACTACCAGACCGGCCACTTCATAGGCGTGTCTGGGATGCTCTACCGCATGAAGCGCAACGCGGTGGGGCTGGCCAACATCTGCATTTTGTCCACCATGGTGATGGTGATGATCTCGGGCACTTTGGCCCTCTACCTGGGACAGGGGGAGATCATCGCCGCCCAATACCCCGCCAGCCTGACCATGGATGTCCGCTATGACCCCGCCGCCGGGCAGGAGCTGGACTTGGCGGGCGCGCAGGCCCTGGTGGAGCGCTTTGCGGCGGAGCACAATGTCCCCGTCACCGGGCTGGAGGCCGCGGAATACCTGCATTTCAACGCCTTTGTCAATTCGGATGCCCGCCGCCTGGAGGTGGGCCGGAACGGCCCCAGCAATGACCGCCGGGCCGTCTACCTGCTGACGGCGCAGGGCTATGCCGCCCTTACCGGCAGCGCCGCCCCCACTCTCCAGCCGGGAGAGGCTGCCGTGTGCGGCCAGCTTCCCCCCGGCTTTGGCCCTGAACTGGCCTTCCAGGGCATCAGCATCAGCGAGGGGCATGAGATTGGACAGCCCCAAAGCCTCACCGTGGCGGAAACCCTGCCCGCTGTGGAATACTTCAATACCACCTTCGACATGTTTGAGACGCTGTGCCTGGTGCTGCCGGACAGGGCCGCCCTCATGGATCTCTGGGCCCTCCAGCAGGCCGCTTTGGAACATTCCGCCGCCGAACTGGCCGCCGTCCTCCTGGTGGACCTGGACTGCACCAACGATCAGGAGCTGGCCCTCATGGACGCCTGGAGCGACGCCTCCATGCACGAGAACTTCTACGACGGCACCGGCGCCTGGGCCTACTGGCGTACAGACAGCCGGGCCGAGATGGCGGTGGACGGCTACGCCATGGCCGGAGGCTTCCTGTTCCTGGGCATCATCCTGGGTGTCGTGTTCCTGATGGCCACGGTGCTCATCATCTACTACAAGCAGGTGTCCGAGGGCTACGAGGACCAGGGCCGCTTCGAGATCATGCGCAAGGTGGGCCTGAGCCAGCGGGAGGTAAAATCCTCCATCCGCAGCCAGGTGCTGCTGGTGTTCTGCCTACCCATCGCGGTGGCCGCCGTCCACATCCTGTTCGACTTCAACCTGGTGGCCCGTATGCTCACCATGTTCGGGGTGCGGAACGTGATGACGGTGGTTCTGTGCACCGGGGGGACGCTGCTGGCCTTTCTGGCCGTATACGCCGCGGTATACTCCCTCACCGCCCGGACCTATTACAAAATTGTCCGCTGATCCCCCCGCCTGTCCCCGGCTTTCCGCCGGGGACAGGCATTTTTCGCGTTTTTTCTCCGGCGCGCTCTTGACGGCGGGATATCCCTGTGCTATGCTATGATTTACATGCGCCACACCACAGTAAAAGCGAGGAATGAAAATCATGGCATTGTTCAAGGGCCGCCTGGGAGCCCAAAATCCGTCGCTGACCGAGGGCCCCATCGTCCAGGGTATCCTCTCCTTTGCCCTCCCCCTGTTTTTGGGGCAGCTGCTCCAGCAGCTCTACAATCTGGCCGATGCCTGGGTGCTGGGCAATTTCGCCGACAACGGGGCCTTTGCCGCCGTCAGCTCCGGCGGCAGCCTCACCTTTCTGGTCATCGGCTTTTTCAACGGCATCGCCATCGGCGGCGGCGTGGTCATCTCCCGGTATTACGGCGCCAAGGACGAGGAAAATGTGATCCGGGCCATCCACACCAACTTCCTGTTCGGCGTCATCGCCTCGGTGCTCTCCACGGTAGTGGGGCTGCTGCTGGTGCCCCGCCTGCTGCTGGTCATGAACACCCCGGAATCGGTGCTGCCCTACTCCCTGACCTATTTCCGCATCTATTTCGGCGGCGTGTTCACCGTCATCCTCTATAATATCTGTATGGCCATCATGCGCTCGCTGGGGGACAGCCTCCACCCGCTGTACTACCTCATCATCTCCTCCGCGCTGAACATGGCGCTGGATCTCCTGTTTGTGGCGGTGTTCCACTGGGGGGTGGCGGGGGCCGCCATTGCCACCGTGCTCACCCAGGGCATCAGCTTTCTCCTGTGCCTGTGGCGGATGTGCCGCCTGAAGGACTACACCCGGCTTGATTTCCGCAAGCTGCGGGTCTATCCCGACATCCTTTCCCAGGTGGTGCGCCAGGGCCTGCCCACCGGCGTGCAGAACGCCGTCATCAGCATCGGCAACCTGGTAGTGCAAAGCAATATCAACGCCTTCGGTGAATACGCCATGTCCGGTCACGGGGCCTACGCCAAAATCGAGGGGCTGGTGTTTCTGCCCATCATGGCCATGTCCATGTCCCTGCCCACCTTTGTCAGCCAGAACCTGGGGGCGCGGCAGTATGACCGGGCCAAAAAGGGCGCCGTGTTCGGCATCCTCTCCGGGGTGGTGTTGGCAGAGCTGATCGGGGTGGTGTTCCTTTTCGCCGCCCCGCCCGCCCTGCGCTTTTTCGTGGACGAGCCGGAGGCCATCCAGTTCGGCGCCATCCAAGCCCGGGTGGTGGCCCCATTCTTTTTCCTGCTGGCCTTCTCCCACTGCGCCGCCGGGGTGCTGCGGGGATGCGGCAAGTCCTTTGTCCCCATGGTCACCATGCTGGCCTTCTGGTGCTGCGTCCGGGTCACCTACGTCACCCTGGCCACCCAGGTATTCCCCGTGTTCTCCACCATCTCCTGGGCCTACCCCCTCACGTGGTTTTTGAGCTCGGTGGTGTTTTTGCTGTTTCTGCTCAAATCGGACTGGCTCCACGCCTTTGACATCGGCAGGGAGCAGCGCTGAGCCAGGCGGCGGCCTTATGGCCGCCGCTTTTTTGAACGTTTCCCCCTTTCCCCTCATAGAATAGGGCAAAGGAGGGCAAATCCATGAAAAACACCTGCCTGCTCAGCCAGGACGCCAAAACCTACTTATGCTGCTTTTACCAGACCCTGGACGGCATGATCCAGGGCATGACCGCTGCCGGGCTCACCCAGAGCATCTCCCACAATTTTGCCGTCCAGATGATCCCCCACCACCGGGCGGCGGTCAAGATGTCCAGCAACGTGCTGCGCTTCACCGACAACAAGCCTGTCCGCCGCCTGGCCCAGCGCATGGCCGAGGATTGCGCCCAGGGGATCAAGCAGCTGGAGGCCATCCTGCCCGCCTGCGCCCAGCTCAGCAACGCCCGGATGGACCTCCGGCTGTACCAGCGGCGGATGGATCTCATCTGCCGGGATATGTATACAAAAATGGGCGTTTCCCCGGAAAACAACCGGCTTGCCGCCGTATTCCTGCGCCAGATGCTCCCCCACTGCCAGGGGGCCGCGCGCATGGCGGACACCGCCCTGAAATACGACGTGGCCACCGAGCTGGTGCCCCTGCTGCGCGCCATCGCAGCCCGGCAGCGCCGGGACACCGCCCAGATGCGCGCTTTACTGGGCCGGATGGACTGTCAAAGGGGATAGCTTGCTTTTCCCGGCGTTTTCTGGTATACTGTGGTCTCACGGCCTTGGCCGCCATGAAGTACACTCAGAAGGGAAGTGACGCCCATGTGGGCGGAGCAAAGCGTATTTTATCAAATCTATCCCCTGGGCTTCTGTGGAGCCCCCCGGGATAATGACGGCGTACAGGCCGGTCGCATCGGCAGGATTGCCGGCTGGGCGGGCCACATGGAGGAGCTGGGGGTGGACGCGCTGTACCTCTCCCCCATCTTTGAGAGCGACCGCCACGGCTACGACACCCGGGATTATCGCAAAATTGACTGCCGCCTGGGCTCCAACGCGGACTTCGCCCAGGTCTGCCAAACCCTCCACAGCCATGGCATCAAAGTGGTGCTGGACGGGGTGTTCAACCATGTGGGCCGGGGCTTCTGGGCCTTCCGGGACGTACAGGAAAAGAAGTGGGACTCCCCCTATAAGGACTGGTTCCACATCAGCTTCGACGGCAATTCCAACTATAACGACGGCTTCTGGTACGAGGGCTGGGAGGGCCACTTTGAACTGGTGAAGCTCAATCTGCGCAACCCGGCAGTGGTGGACTACCTGCTGGACTGCGTGAAGTTCTGGGTGGACGAGTTCGGCATCGACGGGCTGCGGCTGGACGTGGCCTACTGCCTGGACAAGGACTTTCTGCGCCGCCTGCGCTCCTTCTGCGACAGCCTCAAGCCGGAGTTCTTCCTAGTGGGCGAAACCCTCCACGGCGACTATAACCAGTGGGTCAACGGCGAGATGCTCCATTCCTGCACCAACTACGAGTGCTATAAAGGGCTGTACTCCGCGCTGAACTCCATGAACCTGTTTGAGATCGTCCACTCCCTCAAGCGGCAGTACGGCCCGGAGCAGTGGACGCTGTACAAGGGCAAGCACCTGTTCTGCTTTGCCGACAACCATGACGTAACCCGTGCCGCCTCCATCCTGCAAAATCCCGCCCATCTGCCCTTGATGTACGGCATTTTGTTTGGTATGCCCGGCATTCCCTGCCTGTACTACGGCAGCGAGTGGGGCGCCCTGGGCGACAAATCCCAGGGGGACGACGCCCTGCGGCCCAGCTTCGATGGGCCGGAGTGGAACGGGCTCACCGATACCATCGCCGCCATGGCCCGCGCCCACCGGGGCAGCGAGGCGCTGTGCTTCGGCGATTTCAAGGATCTGGTGCTCACCAACAAGCAGACGGTGTTCCAGCGGCGCAGCGAGCATGAGCGGGTGCTGGTGGCGGTGAACGCCGACAGCCAGCCCTACTGGGCCCACTTTGACGCCGGATGCGGCCGGGCGGTGGATCTCATCACCGGGGCGGAGCACGATTTTGGCGGCGGCAGCGAACTGCCCCCGTATAGTGTGTTTTTCTGGAAATGCGAAGCGTGAGCTTAGGCGCATAGGGCGGCTTGGAGCGCAGCGAGGGCAAAAGCCCAGCCCCTGCGCGCCGCGCAGGCGGGTTTTGCCCGAGACGCAGCGAAAGCTGCCCGGCCATGCGCCCAAAGCGAACGTGACAGCAATAAGCGTGAGCTTAGGCGCATAGGGCCGCTTGGAGCGCAGCGAGGACAAAAGCCCAGCCCCTGCGCGCCGCGCGGATTGAGTGCGCATTTTACAAACAACCGTTTCACGTGAAACGGTCCGAACGCAAGGAACCCCCGGGAGCGTGTCTCCCGGGGGTTCCTTCACTTTTTCAGGCGGCAGGTCCCCTTGGACGGGCAGCCGGAACAGCCGCACCCGCAGCCGGACCTGCCGGCCTTCCTATCCTTGTACATCCGCCGCGCCACCATGGCCACAGCGGCCAGCACAATAGCCAGCACCAAAATGGTGCCCCAATTCTCGCTCAAAAATGGGATCAACGCTCACACTCCTTTGGGCCCATAGCCGGGCCGTCTGCCGATTTTTCAGGTCAGGGCACAAACCCCTCGAAAATGGAGGCCGCACCCTCCCGGTCCAGCGCCTCCATGGTCTCCCGGTCCCGGACAGTCCAGCCTACCTCATGGACGCCGTACAGCGCCCGCATCAGCCGCAGGCTGGCGTTATCCCGGTCCTTGCAGCTATAGGCGATGAAATCAGGCCGGGTGGCGGCGGTGGTAAGCAGGTTGGTGAGCATGAACCGCACCGGCAGGGACAGGCCGTTGGCCTCCCCGGGCTTCAAAAAGTTCTGGCTCAGCTGGCCCCGGAGCACCTGGGGATACCGCTCCTTCAGCCGCAGCAGAGCCGCCGGGTGGAAGGATTCCACACAGCAGACCCCGCGCCACCCCTCCAGCGCCGCCATCACCGCGTCGGTCAGGGCGTTGGCATTTCCCCGCTCCACCTTCAGCTCAATGACCAGGGGCGTTTTCCCCTCAAACAGCTCCAGCACCTCCCGGAACAGGGGGATGGCCTCCCCCGTCCCCATGAGGGGATAGCGCTCCAGGTCGGCGGCGGTCAGGTCTTCGATGTACACATCCGCGCCGCACACCCGCTTCAGGCTGCTGTCGTGGATCACCGCCAGCTCCCCGTCCGCCATCAGGTGCACGTCCAGCTCCGCGCCAAAGCCGTGCTCCAGCGCCCGGCGGAAGGCCGCCATGGAGTTCTCCGGCACCCCCACCGCCGGGTCATGGAGCCCCCGGTGCGCGTAGCGCACCCCCTCCAGCTTATCCCAGCCCGGCTGGTTCCGCCGGGGCTTCAGCAGCAGGCTCCAGGCCCCCAGCACCCCCAGGCAGCCCAGGCCAACCTTCGCAATCGTTTTCATGTACGCATCTCCTTACTGGTCCTGCCCCGCCTGTTCCGCCAGGCACTTGTCCCAAAAGGCCCGGGCCTCCGGCAGAATTTCCGGCGGCAGGTGGAAAATGAAGTCCTCCTCCGCGTAGTCCTTCCCCTCCATGGGGCTAAAAATCTGGGCGGGACAGTCGATGCCCAGCCTGCGGGCCACCGCCGCGGCGAACTCCCGAAACGCCCCGCCGTAGGCGGTGATGAGGCTGCCGTCCTCCACCAGGTAGGTGCGCACGGCATTTTCCCGGGGCATTACGGGGAAGGCGTCCAAAAACTCCTCGAATACGCCGTGGGTAAAGCGGCGTCCCTCCAGCAGCCCCGCCCTGCCCAGCAGCAGCGGCCCGGCGGAGATGGCGGCGATGAGAAGCCCATCGTCTCCCCGGAACTGCTCCAGGAAGCGGATGATCCGATTGTCCAGCAGCACCGGCAGGGGCTCCCAGATGCCCGGCAGCACCAGGGAATCGAACTCCTCCCGGCAAAACTCCGTCAGTTCCCGGTCGGGGAGGATGGTGAAGCCGTCCTCGCTCTTTACCGGCTCCCGGCCGGCGGAAAAGGTGACAATCTCCCTGTCATAAAATTTGAGCAGCTCGGTGAGCGTGCCGATCTCCTGAAGGGAGAACAGCGGATAGAGCAGTACGGCGGTCTTTTTCATCAGTCGCTCCTTTCCCCGCAACCGAGGCGCGGACGGACGGGTTGGTCAGTCGTCCATGTCCTCAAAAGCATCCAACCCCGTCTTGGCCTCGGCCCTGCTGTCGCCGTGCTTGACAAAGAGCATGGTGACAAAGCTCAAGGCGACGAAAAAGGCCGCGTAGGGGAATAGGATCTGATAGCTGATCTCCTTCATCAGCGTGCCCGCCAGCACCGGGGTGATGACCTGGGCGGTCATGGACGCGGTGTAATAATAGCCGGTGAACTTGCCCACATCGGAGCCCTTGCACATCTCCACCACCATGGGCAGGGAGTTGACGTTGATGGCCGCCCAGGCCAGCCCCACCAGGGCGAAGGCCACATACATGGGCGCGGTGATGGTGCGGGAGCTGCGGGTCATGAGGAAACCGGCGGCGAAGCAGGCGGTCAGCAGGATGACCCCCGCCTGGATGGTGCGCTTGCGGCCGAATTTGGAGGCCACCACGCCGATGGGGATATAGGACACAATGGCCCCCACGGTGGCCACCATCAGGCAGGTGTTTGTGCCGCCGATTCCCTCCCCCATCACCTGGGACACATAGGTGGAAAACCATGTGGTCACGCCGTTATAGCCCACATACCACAGGGCGATGGAGGCCAGCAGAAAGATGAGGCTCCTCTTCACCGGGCCGGGCAGCACCTCGCCGCCGCTGCCGTCGTCCTTGGCCAGGTTCCACTCCGGATGCTTTTTCTCCAGCGCCCGGTTTTCCTCCGCCAGCTTGGGCTCCCGGATGGTGAGCAGCAGCGCCGCCACCGCCACCACCATAATCATGGATACGATGAAAAACAAGGGCTGATAATCCACATGGACCAGCCCCTGGGTCTTTTCCCTGGGGTAGAGCAGTACGCTGATGCCCAGATAGAGCACGCCGCCCACCGCCCCCATCAGGTTGATGATGGCGTTGCCCTTGGAGCGCAGGGGCTTGGGGGTGACATCGGGCATCAGGGCCACGGCGGGGGAGCGGTAGGTGCCCATGGCGATGAGCAGCAGCCCCAGCACAATGACAAAGCTCACCAGCTTAAAGGGGGCCGCCTGCCTGAAGTAGCTGTTGTCCAGCACGGGCAGCAGGTTCATCAGCACCACCGCCCCGGCGGTGCCCGCCAGGATGTACGGGGTGCGGCGGCCCAGCTTGGTGTTGGTGCGGTCGGACAGCCCCCCGAAGAAGGGCAGCAGGAACAGCGCCAGAATATTGTCCGCCGCCATGATGGCGCCGGTAAGGGACTCGTCCATCTGGAAGGTATTCTTCAGGATGAGGGGGACCAGGTTGTCGTACATCTGCCAGAAGGAGCAGATGGACAAAAAGGCCAGGCCCACCAGGATTGTCCGCTTGTTGTTCAGCTTCAGCTCGTTCATAGTTGTCTCTCCTCTTCTCTCTCGGCGCGGCGTCAAAGGGCAAACACCAGGTCGTCCCCGTCCAGCTCGTCCAGTCTATGAAACCCGATCCGCTCATACAGCCGCTGGGCCCGCGTGTTTTCCACCTCGGCAGACAGCTTGATGGGCATATCGCCGCCCATCGCCTTCAAAATCCGTATAGCCAAGCGGGCCGCCCGCTCGCCGTATCCCCGGCCCTGCCAGTTCCGATCCAGGTGGTAGCCCCAGCTGTAGGCCGTCCCGGCGGCCAGCCACATGCGGAATACGATGAACCCGATGCGGGTCCCGTCCTCCAGGCAGATGACGCAGGGCACGTTGTCCGCCGGGTTCAGGTAGGCCCTGCCGATGTCAAAGCCCGCCGGATTGACCAGCTCCTCCTGTCCCGGCGCCAGGGCGCACTCCGCTGTGGCAAACCACAAGTCATCGTCATCCCGGATCTCCCGGATGGCGATGCCGCCCCCGGCGGCCACACCGGGCGGCAGCCTGTCCCAGTCCTCCCGCAGGCTCACGGCGCCCCCGCCCCCTCCCAGGCCCGGTGGAGGGCGGCAATATCGTCAAACACCCAGGTGGGCTTCACTTCGCTCGAATCCAGGTCGGCCAGCGTCCCCTCGCCGGACAGGACAAAGGCGGTGTCGATGCCCGCGTTGACGCCGCTGGCCACGTCGGTGTACAGCCGGTCCCCCACCATCACCGCCTGGCGGGGGTCAAAGCCCGTCCGCTCCAGGGCCAGCAGAGCCATGGCGGGCTGGGGCTTGCCGATGACCCGGGGCCTGCGCCCGGTGGCCCGGAACAGCATCTCGCACACGCTGCCGCAGTCCGGCACGGAGCCGTACCAGGTGGGACACACCCAGTCCGGGTTGGTGGCGATAAACTCCACCCCCCGGTTCAGCAGGATACAGGCGTCCTCCAGCTTCTGGAAGGTCAGCTCGGTGTCAAAGGCGGCGATCAAGCAGTCCACGCCGTCCTCTAAATGATCCGTCACGGAAATTCCCGCCTCCTCCAGCTGGCGGCGGAAGGTTTGGGTGCCGAAAGCGTAGCACTTGCGGAAGGCAGGACGCTTGTTCAGATCGGCGATCAGCGCGTCCACCGAGGTGAGGAAGTCCTCCCGCGCAGCGGGCACGCCCATTCCCGACAGCTTGGCAATATAGGCATCCACAGATTTCGACGAGTTGTTGGTGAGAAACAGATACCTCCCTCCCCGCGCCCGGACCGCGTTCAAAAAGGGCTCCGCCCCGGGAAATAATGTCTGGTCCAGATAGATCGTGCCGTCCATATCCAGTAAAAACAGCTTCTTGTCTTCCAGCGCAGCCATCCGCGCCCACCTTTCCAGCCTGCCCGGCCTGTGTTCTCGTGAAAAACGCCTTTAGAAGCTGTACCAATAGCCTCAACACCCAGCTTTACGGCCAAAATTGCCGCTGGCTGCGTTGAAAAATCTTGAAATACACAAAGTATTCCCGCGGTTTTTCGCCTTGCCACCGGCAATTTTGGCTCGCGAATCTGAATACTTCGGCTATGGGTACAGCTTCTTATTTTCTGTAAGTGAAATTTATTTTAACACAGTTCTCCTTTCTTGTCCACGGGATTTGTAAAATTTGCCTGAAATTTCGGTTCATCTCCCGTCCATTCCCATTGTTTTCACTACAGTATTGTGGTAAACTATTCCTGCGGGGACCCTTGCACCCCCGCAGGAGGAGCCGTTTGAAAAAGGAGGTTATTATGAATCGAAAATCCATGTCTTTTGCCCGCGTATTTTTCGTTCTGCCGCTGTGCCTGCTCTGCCTCATTTCCGCCGTCCGGGCGGATATAGGCCCCAAGCCGGAGGTCACCATCACCGTGGTCAACGCCCCGGAGGGGGAGCTCTACCTGGACCTGCTGGCCCAGGGCGAACCCACGGACAGTCCCTACAATTCCACCGCAGAGTGCGACCCGGCCCTTCTGGACCGCCTGCGCTCCCTGGAGGGAGAGGGCTGGGTGCTGGCCTACACCACCGGCTTGGCAAGAAACGCGCCCGTTTTCGGAGATGTGCGCCCCCAGGAAAACGGTACCTGGCGCTTCTCCTATATTGGCCTGCCCGAGACCTTCCGCATCGCCGCCGCCACGGCGGATGAGGCCCGGGCGGCGCAGCTGCCCTACACCCGGGATTTCGTGGGCAATATCGTCTACGACTGGCAGGCCAACACCGTGCGGGAGGCCACGCCCCCGCCCCTGCGCTTCCTAACCCGGCTGGCCGCCACCTTGATCCCCACCCTTGTCATCGAGGGCGCCATCCTCTGGCTGTCCGGCTTCCGGGAAAAGCGGAGCTGGCTGGTGTTCCTGGCGGTGAACACCGCCACCCAGGCGGGGCTCCATCTGATCACCGGGGCGGCGCTGACCCAGGCGGGCTGGCACTTTCTCAACTACTTTCTCACCATCATCCTCCAGGAGCTGGTCATCTGGTGTGCGGAGGCCGCGGCCTATGCCTTCCTGCTCCGGGAGCGCTCCAGGGCAAGGCGGGTGGGGTATGCCTTCGCCGCCAACATCGCCAGCTTTGTGCTGGGGTACTTCCCCCTCCACCTGCTGCACAGCTTCCTCGTCCGGCTGTGAAGCCCGCCTACCCCAAGCGCGTCAAAAAAGGACCGGCGCACCTGTGCCGGTCCTTTTCCTATCCTCTTTTTCTCAGAAGCTGTACGAATAGCCGAAGTATTCAAATTCGCGAGCCAAAATTGCCGCTGGCAAGACGAAAAGTCGCAGGAATCCTTTGTGTATTCCAAGATTGTTCACCGCAGCCGGCGGCAATTTTGGCCGTAAAGCTGGGTGCTGAGGCTATTGGTACAGCTTCTCAGATGTTGTCCCGGATAACCTGCCCCATTTTTTGGGTGCCCACCGCCTCTTCCCCCGGCCCGGCGATGTCGGCGGTGCGCCAGCCCTCCGCCAGCGCCTGATCCACCGCGGCCTCAATGGCGTCCGCCTCGGCGGACAGCTGGAAGGAGTAGCGGAACATCATGGCGGCGGACAGGATGGTGGCGATGGGGTTGGCCTTGTCCTGGCCCGCAATATCGGGCGCGGAGCCGTGGATGGGCTCATACAGCGCCGGGCCGGCGTCCCCCATGGAGGCGGAGGGCAGCAGGCCGATGGAGCCGGTGACCATGGACGCCTCGTCGGACAGGATATCGCCGAACATGTTCTCGGTGACGACCACATCAAACTGTCCCGGGTCCCGCACCAGCTGCATGGCGCAGTTGTCCACCAGCATGTCCTCATAGGCCACGTCGGCATATTCCTCCGCCAGCCTGTGCATCACCGACCGCCACAGCCGGGAGGTCTCCAGCACGTTGGCCTTGTCCACGCTGGACACCTTTTTCCGGCGCAGGCGGGCCATCTCAAAGGCCCGGCGGCCGATGCGCTCAATCTCCTTCTCGGAATAGGCCATCAGGTCGGTACACTCCAGCCCACGGTCCCCCGTCTGATACCTGCCCCGCTTGCCGAAATAGATGCCCCCGGTGAGCTCCCGGACCACCAGCAGGTCGATACCCCGCTCCGCCGTCTCCCTTTTCAGGGGGCAGGCGTCCGCCAGCGCAGGGCGCAGGGCGGCGGGGCGCAGGTTGGCATACAGGCCAAGATCCCTGCGGATGGCCAGCAGGGCGGTCTCGGGCCTCTGCTCCGCGGGCCTATCGCTGCCCCATTTGGGGCCGCCCACCGCCCCCAGCAGCACCGCGCCGCAGGATCTGCACAGCTCCGCCGTGCCCTCGGGATAGCTCAGCCCCACCGCGTCGGCGGCGCAGCCCCCCATGAGTACGTCCACATATTCAAAGGTGTGGCCGTACCTCTCGCCAATCCTGTCGATCACCTTCACGGTTTCACCCACGATCTCCGGGCCGATGCCGTCCCCCCGGATCAGGGCAATTTTATAATTCATAGCTTCCCAACCTTTCTATCTTGACTTGCAGCCTTACGAGAGCGCCCGCACCACCGCCGAAACCACGGAGATGGCGTACCTGTGGGCAGGATAATAGAGGTAGAAGAACCATTTCGGCCCCCTCCCCCGCTGTCCGTTGTAGAGCATCATAAAGGGCAGGGCCAGCGCCATCCGGCACTGGGAGGGGTTAAAAAATGTCATCGTGAACGATGAAAAGTCCTGGATGGGATAATAGAACCCGCCCGCCGCCGCCCCGGCCATACATACCAGGCAGAACGCGGCGAACACCCCGCACTGCCGCCGCTTTGTTTTGGCAAAGTAGAGCATCACGCCAAGGAGAATCATCCCCCACCCATAGTCCACGCTGATAAGGGTGGGCAAAAAGCTGTCGATGAGGTTGTGCGCCAGGAACACCGCCGCCAAACCGTCCTCCATGCGGGGCAGCCCCCACAGCGCCAAGCGCAGGGGCTGGGTCAAAAATGGCAGCACGCAGCACAGGGCGGCCAACGCCGCTCCCCGCCAATTGCGTTTCCGGGCCGCATCCATCAGTCCCTCGACGGCCCAGGAGTACAGCGCCACATAGAAAAAGGTGAAAATGATGTTTCCCGGGGTGATATAGCCCACGATCTCCCCAAACAGCAGATCGGTGACCGCCACGAACAGCCCCGCCCCCACCCCCGCCAGATACAGCCGGAGGAGGAACCTGGGCCTGTTGGACGTATGCCGCAGCCCCTGCACCAGCGCGAACAGGAACAGCGGCGCGGCAATCCGGCCCACCAGCCGCAGTGGGTTGTAGAACCGCCCCACAATGGGAATCTCAAAGCCAAAGGCCGCGATATGGTCCAGCGTCATGAAGAACAGGGCGATCCACTTGATGGCGCTGGTGGACAGCCCTGGCAGCCGCCGCTCCCGTCTGTCCCCCGCCCAGGCCGCCTGCTCCTCGCTCATTTTGCCACCCCTCTGGCCTTCAGCGACCTCAGCAGCCCGCCGTGCTCAATGATGCCGTTGACGAACTCCGGGTAGGGCACGGCCTGGAAGGTCCTGCCCGTGGTCTCGTTGACGATGACGCCGCTCTGGAAGTCCACGGATACCTGGTCCCCAGGGTTGACGCCGTCCACGGCCTCGGGACACTCCAGGATGGGGAAGCCGATGTTGATGGCGTTGCGGTAGAAGATGCGGGCAAAGCTCTTGGCAATGACGCACTTCACCCCGCAGGCCTTGATGGCAAGGGGCGCGTGCTCCCGGCTGGAGCCGCAGCCGAAATTGGAGCCCCCCACCACAATGTCCCCCGCCTCCACGGCGGAGGCAAAGGCGGCGTCGATGTCCTCCATGCAGTGGGAGGCCAGGGATTTCTCGTCCGGGGCGTTGAGATACCGGGCGGGGATAATGACATCGGTATCCACGTTGTCGCCATATTTGTAGATTTTCATTCGTTATCCTCCTTCAGCTAAGGTCAAGGGCCTTCTTCTCCTTTCAGAAAGGAAAAGAAGCAAACAGAAAGGCTTAAAACTTTTTCATTGCAATGAATGCAATTTATGGCGCTATCATCATTAAAAACAGTACCAAGCTCTTTTCTTTCGAGAAAAGAAGCCAAACCCTGTTCAGAGGCTGGCGGGGTCAGTGACCACCCCTGTCACGGCGCTCGCCGCCGCCACGGCCGGGCTGGCCAGGATAATCATGGAGCTGGTGGGGCCCATGCGGCCCACGAAGTTGCGGTTGGTGGTGGAGATGGCCCACTCGTGGTCGGCCAGCACCCCCATGTGCCCGCCCAGGCAGGGCCCGCAGGTGGGAGTGGACACCACAGCGCCCGCCTGGATGAAGTCGGCCACCAGCCCCTCCGCCATGGCGTCCAGATAAATCTGCTGGGTGGCGGGTATCACAATACACCGCACCCCGCCGGCCACCTTCCTCCCCCGGAGCACCGCCGCGGCCTCCCGCAGGTCCTTCAGACGCCCGTTGGTGCACGAGCCGATGACCACCTGCTGGATAGGCTTGCCCGCCGCCTCGTCCACGGTTTTGGTGTTGGAGGGCAGGTGGGGGAACGCTACCGTGGGCCGCAGGGCGGACAGGTCGATGGTGATTTCCCTGGCATACCGGGCGTCCGGGTCGGCCTCAAAGGCGGTAAACGCCCGATCCACCCGGCCCGCTAAGTAATCCAGCGTCTTGCCGTCCACCGGGAAGATGCCGTTTTTGGCCCCGGCCTCAATGGCCATATTGCAGATGGTGAAGCGGTCGTCCATCTCCAGGCAGGCCACCCCCTCCCCCGCAAACTCCAGGGACTGGTACAGCGCCCCGTCCACCCCGATCATGCCGATGAGGTGGAGGATCACGTCCTTGCCCCCCACATAGGGTCCCAGCCGCCCCGTCAGGTTCACTTTAATGGCGGCGGGCACCTTGAACCAGGCCAGGCCCGTAGCCATCCCCGCCGCCATGTCGGTGGAGCCCACCCCGGTGGAAAACGCCCCCAGGGCCCCATAGGTGCAGGTGTGGGAATCCGCGCCGATGATGACCTCGCCGGGGGCGGCCAGGCCCTTTTCCGGCAGCAGGGCGTGCTCAATGCCCATCTGCCCCACGTCATAAAAATGGGTGATGGCGTGCTCCTTCGCAAACTCCCGGCAGGCGGCGCACAGCTGGGCGGACTTGATATCCTTGCATGGGGTGGAGTGATCCAGCACAATGGCGATCCTGTCCCGGTCAAACACAGCGGACAGCCCCGCCTTTTTGAACTCTGTGATGGCCACCGGGGTGGTGATGTCGTTGCCCAGCACCAGATCCAGCTTTCCCTCCATAAGCTGGCCCGCTTCCACCTGGGAAAGCCCCGCGGCGCGGGCCAAAATCTTTTGGGTCATGGTCATGCCCATAAAAAATCCTCCTAGAAAAATATTGTGCACTCATTATGCCAAACACCGCCGGGAAACAATGTAAACTGTGATACAGTTTATCGGAAGAATAGGAGGCGCATCCATGGCGGACTGGAACCTTCTGGCTGAGGGCCGCTGCCCCAGGCGCTGCCGGGCGGGGCAGATCATCTATTTGCAGGGCGCACGCCCGGACTGCTTTTATTATCTGGTCTCCGGCTCGGTGCGCAGCTTCATCAGCACCGGCGGCGGCGAGGAACGGGTGCTGGCCGTCCACCGCGCCGGGGATCTGATGGGCGAGGCGTCTTTTTTCGATGGCTGTCCCCGGGTGACCTCCGCCATGGCGCTGGAGGACTGCCGGATTCTGGCCATCAGCCGGGCCCAGCTGGATGCCGCCTTTCAGCGCCACCCGGAGCTGGCCCTGCCCATGCTCCAGCATCTGGCCCGGACGGTGCGGCTGCTCAGCGACCATGTGGAATCCTCCTCCCTGCCCGCCCGCCAGCGGGTAGTCCGATGGCTGCTGTCCCAGCCTCCAGCCGAGTCCGGCCCCCTTCGCGCCACCCACGAGGGCATCGGCCAGGCGGTGGGCCTGTCCAGAGTGACCGTGAGCCGGGTGCTGGGCGAGCTGTCCGCCCTGGGACTGCTGGCGCTGGGCTACCGCACGGTGACGGTGCTGGACCGCGCCGGGCTGGAAGCGTTGGTTTTTGAACTGTGACAAAATTCCGATACTGCTCCGTATCGGGGCCGCAGAACCGAAGAGGCAGCGCAGCATCCTGCGCGGCGGCTGGGCTTTTCCCCTCGCTTCGGTCCATCCACGCTGCTCACAACGGCTCCGCAATCTAAATTAGTCGTGCTGCGCCTGTTCGCAGCGCGCGGCTTCCCTCCGTCTCGGGCAAAACCCGCCTCCGCTGCGCGGCGGCTGGGCTTTTCCCCTCGCTTCGGTCCATCCGCGCTGCTCGCAACGGCTCCGCAACCTAAAGTTGCGGAACTTCCAGCCAGATTTGGTTGACCACGCGGAAAAAAGCAGGTAAGATACGGCCATGCCAGCGGCCCGGCAATGTCAAAAGCAGGAGGTATATCCCTATGAAATTCGGAGAAAAATTACAGAAGCTGCGCAAACAACGCGGTCTGTCCCAGGAGCAGCTGGCCGCCCAGCTCACCGTGTCCCGCCAGGCGGTGAGCAAGTGGGAGCTTGACGATACCATGCCGGACACGGAAAACGTCATTCAGCTCAGCCGACTGTTCAGCGTGAGCTGCGACTATCTGCTGCGGGACGAGGTAAACGAGCAGGGCGCTCCCCTACCCACACTGGAGCCGCCCCTGTCCGCGCCGGTCTCTCCCCGGCCCACCCCCGGGGAGGCCCATCTCACCGAACAGGGCTGGATTCATAACGCCTTTGTCTTGGCTTTGGGCGTATGCGCACTCTGTCTGGTAGGCGCCTTTATGTTCTATCGGTTTCAAGGCCACACCGTCCGCCCGCTGGTCATCGGATTCATGTTCCAACTGCTGGGCGCGATCCTGTTTGAGCTGGCCACCCCCCGGATGGGAGGGCAGCGGAACACCGCGCGCCTGAGCTTTTACGCAACCGCGTGCTGGCTTGTACTCCCCATCCCCGTATTGTTGTCCCTCAACTGGGGCTTTAACCTGGGATACTGGAATGGCACGCCTCTGCAGGGACTGATTTGCTACTTTGCTGTATACCAGCTGTTGAGCGCGGCAGTGACGGCAGCCCTGCTTCTCCTCCGCCAGCGCATCTGCGCCAAAAGGTGAAAAAGTTCCCTGCATCAAAAATCCCCCGTCTTCCCATCCTACTCAGGATCAAATGGAAAGGCGGGGGATTTTTCATGCGCTGGCTCTGGTACTTCATCATTTACAGCTTTGCGGGCTTCTTGCTGGAGGTGGCCTTCGCCCGGGCCATCCGCCACCCCAAGCGGGACCGCAAGTGCCTGATTTTCCTCCCCCTGTGCCCGGTGTACGGCCTGGGGGCGTGCCTTATCCTTGCGGTTTCGCCCCTGGTGAAAAGCCCCCTGTGGGTGGCGCTGGCCGGGGGGCTGGCCGCCACCGGGGCAGAGCTGGCCATGGGCGCGTTTTACCGCTTCGCCCTGGGGGTGGAGTTCTGGGATTACGCCGGGCTGCCGGGGAGCCTGGGCGGGCTGGTGTGCCCGGTGTTCTCCTTGTGCTGGACCGCGCTGTCCCTGATCCTGGTGTACGCGGTCCATCCTCCCGTCGCCGCCCTGGCCGCCCGCATCCCCCCCTGGCTGGGGCCGCCCGCCCTCATCCTGCTGGGCTCGGACGTGCTGGTGTCCTGCGCCGCCCTGCGCCGGACGGGCTCCACCGACGTGCTGCGCTGGTACGCGCCTTAAAAGCTATACCAATGGCCTCAGCACCCAGCTTTACGGCCAAAATTGCCGCCGGCTGCGTTGAGAAATCTTGAAATACACCAAGTATTCCCGCGATTTTTCGCCTTGCCACCGGCAATTTTAGCTCGCGCTTCTGAATACTTCGGCTATTCGTACAGCTTCCTAATCATCCCTCCATTCACCGCAGGATATAGCAGCTGTTCTCCTGAAAGATCTGAAAGCCGGTGTCCAGGTACAGCCTGAGGGCGCCCCGGTTGTCCGCCTCCACCACCAGCTCCAGCCGCTCTGCGCCCAGCCGGGAAAACGCCTCCCGGGCCAGATGGTTCAGCATGGTGCGCCCGAGGCCCTGCCGCCTGGCGTCTCTGCGGACGGCCAGTATCTCCGCCGCGGCCTGCTTTTCGCTCTGGCGCTTCAGCACACCGTAGGCCGCCAGCCCCGCCCCGTCGGAGCTCACATATATGAACCTGTTTTTGCCCAGATCCGCCAAAATGTCCCGCCCAGAGGCATACGCGCCTGGGAATACCGCGTCATGCAGGGCGGCAAACGCCGCCTTTTCCCCCTCCTCCACGGGCCGGGGCTCCGCCGCCTGCGCCTGGGGTGCGCTCCAAGCCGTTCGCTCCAGGCGCAGGATATATTCATTTACCTGCCGCTGGGCCCCGGCCTGCTCCAAAAAGCTGCGGCATTCCCCGTTTTCCACAGGGAAAAAGAAGGTGCAGGCCATGCCGCTGCCCAGCTTCTCCCGCGCCTTGGCCAGAAGCGCCCCTGCCGCCGCCCGATAGTCCGCCCCATGGGCGTCCAGCAGCAACGAGCAGTCGGCGTTCCCCTTTTCCCAGTCCGGGAAGCAGCTCACCAGCCCCACAAGCCGTCCATCCGTCCAGCAGGCGAAGCCCCATTCCATACTTTCCTCAAAATCCCGCCGGATATCCTCCGCCCTGGAGCAGCAAAAGGAGGAGCCGGTTTGGCGGGAGGCGTTGAGCCGCTGGGCCAGCAGGGCCAGCCCGTCCAGCTCCCCGGCGGCAAAGGGCCGGATCGTTATGTCCATGGTATTACCTCCACATGCGCGGGGCCGGAGCGTCCGGGCTCCGACCCCTTGATTTTTCTTGGGCTGTGAAACCGGCGCCGCAGAAGCGCTGAATTCGGTGCTTCTGCGGCGCTTTGCGATTGAACCGGTCTCTCCTTAGAACACCGCCACCACACCGCCGCCGTAGGTCTCGTCAATAAACGCTTTTACCTCGTCGGATGTCAGCGCCTTGATGAGGGCCTTGATGGTCTCATCGTTCTCTCGGCCCTCCTTGACGGCCAGCACGTTTACATAGGCGGTGCCCGCGATGCCGTCCGCGGATTCGATGGCCAGGGCCTCGCTGGCCTTCAGCCCAGCGCCGATGGCGTAGTTGCCGTTGATAACGGCCACATCCACGTCCTGAAGGGTAGTGGTCAGCAGGTTGGCGGTGAGCTGCTTGATTTTATAGTCGTGGGGGTTTTCCGCGATGTCCTCCACGGTGGGCTCCAGCCCCACGCCATCCTTCAGCTTGATGAGCCCCTGCTCCTGGAGCAGCAGCAGGGCCCGCCCGCCGTTGGTGGGGTCGTCGGGGATGGCGATCTGCGCGCCGTCGGGCAGGGCGTCCAGGCTGGCGCTCTTGCCGGCGTAGATGCCGAAGGGCTCATAGTGCAGGTCGGCCACGCTGACCAGGTGGGTACCGTCGTTGGTGTTGAAGTTGTTCATGTAGGTGATGTGCTGAAAGTAGTTGGCGTCCAGCTGTCCGTCCTCCACATTGGTGTTGGGCAGCACATAGTCGTCGTAGGGCACGATCTCCAGCGTGATGTTATCCTTGGCCAGGATCTCCTTTGCCACCTCCAGAATCTGGGCGTGGGGCGTCGGGGAGGCGCCCACCTTGATGGTGGCGGACTCCTTGCCGCCGCAGGCGGACAGCAGGGACAGGGAGAGGACGGCGCACAGCGCCAGGGCAAACACGTTCTTTTTCATTTCCATATCTCCTTTTCGCTTGATGGATGATATATGTGAACCGCTTGCGCGGGACCCACCGGGACTTAGAAGCTGTACCAATAGCCGAGGTATTCAGCTTCTTAAAAGGCGGCTTTGGATATAAAAAAACGTCCCTGACAGATCTTGTCAAGGACGAAAGCATTCCGCTCCGTGATACCACCTTGCTTCACCCGTCCCTCGCGGGAGCGGGCCTTACCGGGTACCGGCATACCCTGGCGCTGTGACGGGCGCACCCGTCGCGGCCTAGAAACCCTGCGTCTCTCAGCCGCGCGGCTCCGGGACCATGTTCGGCGCGGCCTTCCGTACCCGTTTCCAGCTGCCCGGGCTCTCTGTGCCGTATCTCCGCGCTTACTCTTCCCATCATTGCCTTTGCGATGATATGAAGTTTTTGGCATCCAGTCCCAGAACAAATCCGGGACATTCCCAGCATCGCCGCCGCCATGCTGTTGAAGTATTGTATTCAGTTTAGCGCATCAAAGCAAATTTGTCAATGCGGGATTTTGCACAGACGGGGAAGGGACAAAGCACGCTGCTTTGTCCCTTCCCACAAAATTTCTGGATTTACAAGTCCCCAGGGGGAATCTCCTTCTCCCGCTCGCCCTGTTTTTTGCAGGCGCCCCGCCGGTTCGTAACCCGCCGGTCCATGCGGACAGCCAGGTGGGAGCCTGCGGACTGGAAAATCTGCACCAGGATGACCAGCACAATTACCGCCCCGTACAGCACCACCATTTTTCGGTTGTTCCAGGCGTACTGCAGCGACATAGAGCCCAGCCCGCCGCCCCCGATGAAGCCGGACATGGCCCCGTATCCCAGTATGGTGACAAACGCGGTGGTGAACCCGGACAGCAGGGAGGGCAGGCTCTCGGGCAGCAGCACCTTCCACACCACCTGGAGGGTAGAGCAGCCCATGGCCTGGGCCGCCTCCAGCACGCCCCGGTCCATCTCCCGCAGGGAGCCCTCTACCAGCCGGGCCACAAAGGGGAAGGACGCTGCCGTGAGGGGGACCAGAATGCCCACAGTACCGATGGTGGTGCCCACAATCACGCGGGACAGGGGCATGACCAGCACCATCAAAATCAGAAAAGGCATGGACCGCAGCAGGTTGATCACAGTGTTGACCGCCTGCATCAGGGGCGGGGGCAGGGGGCGCATACCATCCCTGGCCCCCACCACCAGCAGCACGCCCAGGGGCAGGCCGATGAGGTAGGCAAACACGGAGGCCACCACAGTGGTATATAGGGTCTCCCACACCGCAAAGGGGACGTGCTTCACCAAATAGCCGATCTGCTCGGCCACCTTGGGATCGCTGAAAAACTCAAGCATGGTAATCCCGCACCTCCTCCATGGTCACATTGGGCTGGTTTTTGATGTACGACACGGCGCGGGCAGCCTCCGCCGGGTCCCCGGGCAGGCCCAGCAGCATGGTGCCAAAGGCCTGGCCGCCGACGTTGCGGGTGTCCGCCCCCAGGATATTCACCTTCACGCCGCAGTCGATGGCCAGGGAGGCGATGAGCGGCTCGTAGGAGGAGCCGCCGTTGAAGGCGATGCGGATCACATTGGCGGCGGGGAGCTGCTCGATGCGCACCCCGTCAGGATAGACCAGGCGGCGGCCCGCCTCGGTCTGTGGGCTGGAAAACACCTGCTCCACACTGCCCGTCTCCATCACCCGGCCGTGGTCCAGGATGGCCACATGGGTGCAGATCTCCTCCACCACCGCCATCTCGTGGGTGATAACCACCACCGTAATACCCAGCCGCCGGTTGATGTCCTTCACCAGGCGCAAAATGTCCCGGGTGGTCTTTGGGTCCAGGGCGGAGGTGGCCTCATCGCACAGCAGAATGCTCGGGTTGCAGGCCAGGGCCCGGGCGATGGCAATGCGCTGCTTCTGCCCGCCGGACAGCTGGGCGGGGTATGCCTCCGCCTTGTCCGGCAGGCCCACCACCTCCAGCAGCTCCCGGGCGCGGCGCTCTGCGTCCGCCTTTTTCACCCCGGCAATCTCCATGGGGAAGCAGATGTTTTTCAAGCAGGTGCGCTGCATCAGCAGGTTGAACTGCTGGAAAATCATGCTGATGGACCGCCGCCGGACGATGAGCTCCTTGGGCCCCATGGCGCACAGGTCGGCCCCGTCGATGATGACCTGTCCGGCGGTGGGCCGCTCCAGCAGATTGATGCACCGCACCAGTGTGGACTTACCCGCCCCGCTCATGCCCACGATGCCATAGATGTCGCCGTCGCCGATGGTAAGGGACACGTCCTTGAGGGCATGAAACACTCCCTCGGCGGTGGGGAACACCTTGGATACGTTTTTCAATTCGATCATTGGATTGCTCTCCCCTCTCTCTTTGGGGTGGACCGGGGTTTAGGAACCTCTGAACAAATGCGTCTGCGGCGCTTTGCGGATCTTTCTCGCCACAACTTTGTTGTGATTTCTTGAAATAAACACAATTATTCCTGCGAAATCTCGCCTCGTTGCGGCGAAAAATTTCTCGCAAATCGCTCTTGCCGATTTATTCAGAGGTTCCTTTATTTTATGCCCAAATCCCGGCGTTGTCAAGCCGGTGGGAAGCGGGCCGCTATTCCCCCGCCCTTTTCCCGCTCTTCCACGCGGCGTACTCCGGCGTCTTGCGCAGCCTGCCTGCGCCGCGAATCCACATCGCTGCGCAGGCGGCCAGCAGCACCACAGCCACGCAGTTCACCGCCGCCGCCAGCGTAACGGCGCCGGGCTGGGTGAGCTTTATGGTGGTGTCCGCCCCCACCCCGTTCATGCCGCAGGAGTTGGCGATGGCGTACAGGTTGTGGCGGCAGGCCTCCCGCATGGCGGATACGATCACCGGGTCGTCCTTGTACTTGGGCAGACCCTGGGTGACGTAGGGCATCATGGCGTCGTAAATGGAGGTGCCCGCCAGGATACCGTCGGGGCCGTTGACAAAGGTGGTCAGCACGTTGTCGGTGATGTTCATGCCGTCACAGCCCCACTCCTCCCGGAGGATCTCCCCCAGGCCCTGGCTACCGCCGGACCAGTGGGCGCCCCAGCGGGTGTAGGCCATCATCACGCCGTTGGCGTCCCCCTTTTCGATGGGGGCCTGGAACGCCTTGAGGTAGACCTCCCGGGCGGCCTGTTCGCTGAGCCACACCCCCAGGCCGATGCGGCCCTGTTCGCAGTCGTTGAGGGCGAAGTGCTTCATCACCACGTGGACGCCCTTGGCCTGGATGGCGGCCACCTCGGGGGCGCAGATGGCCCCGGACAGGAAGCCGTCCTCGGAATAGTACTCAAAATTCCGTCCGCCATAGGGGGTGCGGTGGATGTTATTGCCCGGGCCGTAGAGGCAGGCGATGCCCGCCTCCAGACAGTTGTTTCCGATGACCTTGCCCACCTCCGCCATGAGCTCCACGTTAAAGGTGGCGGCCATCACATCCTCCGAGGTAAAGGCGGTGGCCTTCATCTGGGTGGCGCCGGAGCCCAGCAGAGAGGCGGTAAGGCCCTGGGGGCCATTCTCGTCCCGGGTGCCGGGGGCCTCGATGGACTTCACCGGCATGGTCCAGTGGAAGGCGTCGCCGATGAGCGATACCATCTCGTCAAAGGTGAGCTGATCCAGCAGGGGCTCCCACTGGGGGTCGTCAAAGTCCTTGCCGATGAGGTCATACAGCTTCATGCCGTTCTTGGCCCCCATGGCGGGCATATCCACCGCGTCATAATCCGCCGGGTCGTAGCGCACGTCCTGGAGCTCCCGCCTGAGCTGGTCGGTGAGGGTGAGCTTCACGATCTCGCGGGGCAATGTGCCCTGCCAGTCGGAACGGCTCACCCACTTGACCTCCTCGCCCACGCCGTCATAGAGGTTGGGGTCGGCGGAGGACAGGCGGTTGACGATGGGCGTGCCGTTGGCGGAGACGGCGAAGGTGGTGGTGTCCAGGGCGGTCTCCTTCCAGGCGGCGGTGAGGGCCGGGTCGCCGTCGGCGTCCATGCCGTCGGCGCGGGTGTAGCCCTTGGAGGCCAGAATGTTATTCACCGCGTCGTGGGCGTCGGTGGCGGCGGTGAGGTAGTAGGCCCCCGGCTCCAGGATATAGGTACCCGCGCCGTAGGCGTCGTAGGCCGCCAGGTCCCGCCTGTCCACGGAGATCTCCAGGGTCTCGGACTGGCCGGGCTCCAAAATGCCGGTCTTGCCGAAGCCCACCAGCTGGACGGCTGCCTTCTCCACACCGTGCTCCCTGTCGTAGTCGGTGTAAGGACTCTGGGCATAGATCTGCACGGTCTCTTTGCCCGCCACGCTGCCGGTGTTGGTGACGGTGACGGTCACGCCCATAAAATTGCCCATGGTCTCCGTCAGCCCAAAATCGCTGTACTCAAAGGCAGTGTAGCTCAGCCCGTGGCCGAAGGGGAAGGCCACGTCATCGGAATAGGCATAGTTCCCGGCATTTCCAGTACCCATGACCTGATCCTCGTACCGGGTCTCGTAGTACTTGTAGCCGACATAGATGCCCTCCTGGTAGATCATATAGGTCTTGGCGTTGTCGGGAATCTCGCCCTTCACATAGCCCTGGTACACGGTGGGCACAAAGTTGGCCATGGCGGGGGCGGAGAAATTGTCGTAGCAGTAGGTATCGGGCAGGCTGCCGGAGGGGTTCACCCGCCCCGCCAGGATATCCGCCACGGCGTTGATGCCGGTGACGCCCACATCGCCGATCCACAGGCAGGCGTCCACCCCATACTCGTTGTTTTTCAGGAAGTCCACCTGGAGGGCGTTGGCGGTGTTGAGCAGCACCACGATCTTCTTGACCGTCCCCGCCGCCTTCATATCCGCCAGGTTCTTCATCATCTCCCGCTCATTCTCGTCCAGGGCCAGGTAGTTGGTCTCCCGGAAGGCCAAATCAACGCCCTCGCCCCCCACGCGGGAGAGCACCACGATGGCCGCGTCGCCATACTGGGCCACGGAGCCCTTCACCTCGTCGGTGTAAACGCCCCAGGGGGCCTCCCCCACCGCCGCGGAGGAGGTAAAGCCGCCGCTGTCCCGCACGTAGTCCTTACCGGGGCCCTGGGTATAGAAGTCCCACAGCGCGCCGTTGACGGACAGGCCGGATTTCTCCAGCGCGGTTTTCAGGTCGTCGGCGGTGGAGGCGTCGATATTGCCCGACCCGGTGCCGCCGTATACCAGGTTCACCGAGGAGGTGGAGAAGCAGCTGACCTTCGCGCCCTCTCCCAGGGGGAGGGCGTTCTTCTCATTCATGAGAAGGGCCGCACCCTCCGCCTCCACCCGGCGGCAAACGTCCAGGCCGTAGGCGATCATCTCCTCCACGCTGTCAAAATCGCCCTTGAAATACTGGGCGTCGGGGTCCGGGTTTTCCAGCTTCCAGAAGGCGCCGCCCGCAAAGGCGGCAATGGTATTGTCAAACATGTGCACAATGATATTGACGGGGGTTGCGATGACGGTCACAACGGCGAGAATGATGGCAAAGACCTTCCAAAGCAGCACGTTGCTGCGCTTGGCCCTTTTATAGGCCCGCTTGAGCTCTTTTTTCCTGGCGTTCTGTTCGTCCATCGTAAAATCCTCCTTGTTGGTGTTGGCCCTGCGCTGAAGCGCGGGCCCCGTCCCTCCGAAAGCCCGGAGGGGCGGGGCCCGTGTGCATCACAGATTTTCCTGGAAGAACTGCTCCAAAGCCTGGGCGTTGGCGTCCTCATTGCCGCCCTCCAGGGTGACGCTCACCGTGTCGCCCTGCTTAATGCCCAGCCCCATCAGCGCCATCAGCTTGGTGGCGGCGGCGGACTTGCCATCCTCCCTGGCGATGGTAACGGCGCTGTCCAGCCCCTTGGCGGCCTTGACCAGCAGCCCGGCGGGGCGGGCGTGGATGCCCACGGGGTCGGTAATGGTGTAGGTGAACTGCTTCATGATGTTTCCTCCTCTTGTTGACATGGTTTTATAAAAAGGTGTTTTGCGCGTATGAGGGCGCCCGGCGGGTCACAGCCGCGATCCGCCGGGCCGCTTGGTTTGATGCCATTATATCTTAAATTTTCCAATATTGCAACTTTATATCTGGTCCAAACCTCCAATTTTGCAAAGATGCCATTGAAGATTTCCCCATTTCGGGCTATACTATAACTCAAACCATCCATAAGAGAGGAGAGGCCGCCATGTCCGGACGCAGCCGGGGAAAATACTGGAGCGCGTCGATGCTGAAGCGGCGGGGCTGGACGCAGGATCTGATCCGGGAGCTTCTCCCCAAGCCCCGCTGCATTCCCCGCGACGGCTATTGCGTCCGGGTATGGGACAAGGAGGACGTGCGCCATGGGGAGCGGGACCCCCGTTTCATCCATTGTGCGCAGGAGGAATCGGCTTCCGAGCGCCTTCCCCCGCCCCCCGCGCCGGGGGCAAAGCGGGCCCGCGCCATTCTCGCCCAAGCTTGGGAGGGGGCGGAAAAGGATTCCTCCGCCCCCTGGCTTCTGGCGGGGCACTGCCACGCCGCCCTGCTGGAGCGGCTGTCCGCCGGGGGGACAGGGGGCCGGGGGGTGCGCAGCTCCCAGGCCGCCGCCTGGACGGGCGAGTTCCTGGCGCTGGAGCGCCGGTGCGATCCCAAGCGCCTGCCGGAAATTCTGAAAAACTTTCTCCGGGCGGGGGCCTGGCTGGGGGACCACCCAAACCATCAGCTGACGCTGGAGCTCCGGGACCGCTACCCCTGGGCGCTGATTGGGGCGGCCAGGCAGGCGCTCTCCGATTTTGCCGCCGCCCAGCCGGAGGCGGACGTGGACGCGCTGCTGGCCGCCAGGGGCTTCCCTGCCGGGCAGCTGCTCCGGGAGGGGCTGGGCTCGGTGTGGTCGGTGTGGTACGTGCCCCAGGCCATCCGCACCAGCCTGTCCCTGCTCATCGCCCTCAACCCCAAGGACGAGTACCCGGAGGCCCGGGCCATGCACCGGCGCTTTATCCTGCACCTGGGGGGCACCAACACCGGCAAGACCTATGCCGGGTTCCAGCGGCTGATCCGGGCGAAAACCGGGGTATACCTGGCCCCTTTGCGCCTGCTGGCGCTGGAGGCCCAGGAGACCCTGCTGGACGCGGGGGTGGACTGCTCCCTCTCCACCGGGGAGGAGGAGGACCTCCGGGAGGGGGACACCCACCTGGCCGCCACGGCGGAAAAGCTGGATTTAAAGCGGCGGTACGAGGCGGCGGTGATCGACGAGTGCCAGATGATCGCCGACCCCCAGCGGGGGTATGCCTGGACCCGGGCGATTCTGGGCGTGCTCTCCCCCGAGGTGCACCTGTGCGCCGCCCCGGAGGCCAAGCAGCTGCTCGTCCGCCTCATCGAGAGCTGCGGCGACAGCGTGGAGGTGGCAGTCCATGAGCGCGCCACCCCGCTGCTGTGCATGTCCCACCCCATAGATTACCAGCGCGTCCAGCCTGGGGACGCCCTCATCACCTTTTCCAAGATAGGGGTGCTCAGCGTGGCGGAGGACCTGCGCCAAAGCGGCAAGGAGCCGGCCATCATCTACGGGGCCCTGCCCTACGCCACCCGGCGCAAGCAGATGGAGGGCTTCCTCAAGGGGGACATGGAGTATATTGTGTCCACCGACGCCATCGGCATGGGGCTCAACCTTCCCATACGGCGGATCATCTTCATGGAGACGGAGAAATTCGACGGCGTGGAGCGCCGGGAGCTGCGCCCGGAGGAGATCAAGCAGATCGCCGGCCGGGCCGGCCGCTTCGGGATGTATAACAAGGGCTGGGTGGGAGCCACCCAGAACCTCCCCGCCATCCGGGCGGGGCTGGAGGCGGCGGTTCCGCCCCTGGAATACGCTGTGGCGGGTTTTTCCGACCTGGTGCTCCAGGTGGATTTCGACCTTCTGGAGGTGCTGACCCAGTGGAACCAGATGCCCACCGTGGAGCCCTATCGGAAGCTGGATATCACCCGGTATATCTCCCTGATCTCCAAAATGCGGGAGATGGGCTTTATCCTCACCCGGGAGCAGGAGCTGCGCGCCGCCAACATCCCCTTTGACGAGACGGACGACGTTCTGCGGGAGCTGTTTTTCCAGTTCCTCCACCGCTGGCAGCGGGAGGAGCCCCTGGAACAGCCCGGCCTGCCCGAGGAGGAGCCCACCCTGCCCGAGCTTGAGCTGTACTACCGCAAGCTGGACCTCTACTTCTCCTTTTCCAAGGCCTTCGGCTGCCCGGTGGACGAGGACAGGCTGTACGACAGCCGGGAGCGCGTGGCCGATGAGATCAACGAGATTCTGCTGTACAAGCTGCGCAATAACATCCGCTTCTGCGCCCGGTGCGGCAAGGCCCTGCCCCTGCACCACCGGGGCCGGCTGTGCGACGGGTGCTTCCGCCGGGAGCGGAAGGGCGCGGGGCGCTTCCCCGCCCGCCAAAGCCGCTGAGCGGGGGCGGTGTGCTTCCGCTGCCGGTGCGGCCTATAAAAAACGGCGGGGAGCGATGCTCCCCGCCGTTTTTATGTAAAGCTGTCAATAGTTCTCCGCGCTGACCTCAAAGTAGGACTGGGGATGGGCGCAGGTGGGGCATACCTCGGGGGCGCTGGTCCCCACCACAATATGGCCGCAGTTCCGGCACTCCCACACCTTGACCTCGCTCTTCTTGAAAACCTCCTGGGCCTCCACGTTCCGCAGCAGGGCGCGGTAGCGCTCCTCATGGTGCTTCTCAATGGCGGCCACGCAGCGGAACTTGGCGGCCAGCTCGGGGAAGCCCTCCTCCTCGGCGGTCTTGGCAAAGCCCTCGTACATGTCCGTCCACTCATAGTTCTCGCCGTCGGCGGCCGCCCCCAGGTTCTCCGCGGTGCTGCCGATGCCCTCCAGCTCCTTGAACCACATCTTCGCGTGTTCCTTTTCGTTGTCCGCTGTTTTCAGGAAGAGGGCCGCGATCTGCTCAAAGCCCTCCTTCTTCGCCTTGGATGCGAAATAGGTGTACTTGTTTCTGGCCTGGGATTCCCCGGCAAAGGCGGCCTCCAGATTTTTCTCCGTCTGGGTTCCAGCGTATTTGGACATAGCAAATTTCCTCCGGTTGTGATATAAATTTTTAATGGATCATGCCTGTTCCTGTCTTTTACTTGACTGCCACGGCCTCAATCTCAAACAGGGCTCCCTTGGGCAGCGCCGCGGCCTGCACGCAGGAGCGGGCCGGCGCTTCGCCGGGGAAATACTTGGCGTAGACGGCGTTGATGGCAGCAAAGTCGCCCATGTCCGCCAAAAACACCGTGGTCTTCACCACATCCCCAAAGCCCATTCCGGCGGCGCTGAGCACGGCCCCCAGGTTTTCCAGCGCCTGGGCGGCCTGGGCCTCCACGCCCTGGGGAAGCTCGCCAGTGGCGGGAACCAGCCCCAGCTGGCCGGAGGTGTACAGGGTATTGCCCGCCAGCTTGGCGTGGCAGTAGGGCCCCACGGCGGCGGGGGCGTTTGCGGCGGTGATCGTCTGGTTCATCGCGGCGTCCTCCTCAATTGTCCCAGTTGTGCCAGACATTCTGCACGTCGTCGTTGTCCTCCATGTTGTCGATGAGCTTCTCCATATTCTTGATGTCCCCCTCGTCGGAGAGGGCGACGTAGTTCTGCGGCACCATCTCCACCTTGGCCGAGGCGAACACATAGCCCTTTTCCTCCATGGCGGAGAGCACCTCGCCAAAGGCGTCCGGGGCGGTATAAACGGTGAAGCAGTCCTCGTCCGCCTCAAAGTCCAGCCCGCCGCAGTCCAGGGCGTCCATCATGGCCGTCTCCTCGTCCAGGTCCTCCCGCTCGATGACCAGCACGCCCTTCTGGTCGAAGGACCAGGACACGCAGCCGGTGGCCCCCAGGTTGCCGCCGAACTTGTCGAAGTAGTGGCGCACCTCGGAGGCGGTGCGGTTGCGGTTGTCGGTGAGGGTTTCCACAATCACCGCCACGCCGCCGGGGCCGTACCCCTCGTAGGTGATGGCCTCGTAGTCGTTGGCGTTGCCGGAGCCCACGGCCTTCTCAATGGTGCGCTTGATGTTGTCGTTGGGCATGTTGGCCGCCCGGGCCTTGGCGATGACGGTGGCCAGGCGGGAGTTATTGGCGGGGTCGCCGGAGCCGCCGGTCTTGACGGCCACGATGATCTCCCGGGCGATCTTGGTAAACGCCTGGGAGCGCTTGGCGTCCGCCGCGCCCTTGGTCTTTTGGATATTATGCCACTTGGAATGTCCTGACATGGTGGTATCGTTCCCTTCGTTATGAGGTGTGAGCCCGCTGGGGGCAAAAAATTCACCCCATAATATAGCACACTCCCGCCCTGTTTTCAACCCCTCGCCCCTGTTTTTATCCCACAGATGTAAAAACCCCGCCGGACAGCCCTCATCATTGGCCGTCCGGCGGGGTTTGCGTTACCGTCCGATCCGAATGTCCATCAGCCGGAACACATCACGGTACAGACCGTCCCGGTCCTCCAGGTCGATCATGAGCCACCTCTGTCCGTTCCCCTCCCGGGTACGGACGTAGAGCTCCTGGAGCGCGGCGGCACAGCTGGGCAGGGCGGCCTCCACCGGCCCCTTCTCCTTCTGCCCCACCACAACCATGGCGGTGACATAGGACTCCCTGGGGTACACGGTGCACAGGGCCTTCCCCGATTTCTTGAACTTCACGTTCCAGCCCTTTTCCATGCTGCACGCGCTGAATTCAATCCTCTCAGCGCACTGGTACCTATCCTTGACTTCCGCGCAAAACTGGGAGAACAGCGGATTGCCCACGTATTCCCCCATTTCCTCCAGGGAGGGGCAGCGGCTTTTGTCCAACCGGTCCATCATAGGCGCCCTTCGTCAGGGCCTGCCCAGCAGCTCGAACATGTTCTTCTTATACGCCTCCACACCGGGCTGGTTGAAGGGGTTGACCCCCAACACGTGGCCGCTGATGCCGCAGGACAGCTCGAAGAAGTAGAACAGCCCGCCCAGTGCGTGCACGTCCATCTTGTCCATGCGCAGGACCATGGAGGGGGCGCCGCCGTCCTTGTGGGCGGCCAGGGTGCCCTTAAACGCCATTTCACGCACAAAGCTCAGGGGCTTGCCCGCCAGGTAGTTCAGGTTGTCCCCGTTGTCGTCGCTGTGGGGGATGGCGATGTCGCAGCCGGTATCGTCCACATAGATCACCGTCTCAAACAGGTGGCGCTCGCCGTCCTGGATATACTGGCCCAGGGAGTGCAGGTCGGTGGTGAACTGGGCGGAGGCGGGGAAAATGCCCTTGCCGTCCTTACCCTCGGACTCGCCGAACAGCTGCTTGAGCCACTCGCCCACAAAGGAATAGGACGGCTCGTAGGAGCAGAACAGCTCGATCTTCTTCCCCTGCCGGTAGAGCAGGTTGCGCACGGCCACATACTGCCAGACGGGGTTCTCCATATCCCGCTTGTCAAAGGCGTTCATGGCGTCCCGGGCGCCGGCCATCAGCGCCTCAATGTCGGCGCCGCCCACGGCGATGGGCAGCAGGCCCACGGCGGACAGCACGGAGAAGCGGCCCCCCACATCGTCGGGCACCACAAAGGTCTCCCAGCCGTTGGAGTCGGCCAGGGTCTTGAGGGCCCCCCGGGCCTTGTCGGTGGTGGCGTAGATACGCCCGTCGGCCTCCTTGCCGTACTGCTTCACCAGCAGGTCCCGGAACACCCGGAAGGCCACGGCGGGCTCGGTGGTGCCGCCGGATTTGGAGATGACATTGATGGACCAGCTGCGGCCCTCCACCTTTTTCATTACCTTGTGGATCTCGTTGGGGCTGAGGGAGCAGCCCACAAAGCAGATCTCCGGCCCGTCGGGGGGGAACACCTCCAGGGCGGCCCGGGCCCCCAGGTAGGACCCGCCGATGCCGATAACCACCAGAACCTGGGAATCCTGGCGGATCTTGGCGGCGGCCTTCTGGATGCGGGCAAATTCGTCCTTGTCGTAGTTTTCCGGCAGGCGCACCCAGCCCACAAAATCGGAGCCCGGGGCGGCAGCGTCATAGAGCTTGGCGTGGGCGGCCTCCACCTCGGGGGCCATGGCTTGGATCTGCTCCTGGGAGACCACACCCTCCAGCATAGAAAGGTCGAGCTTGAGCATGATGACATCACTCCTTATTGATTTCCTGATATTCTGCTCCAAACAGGGGAAAATATCGCGTTATTCTGTGAAAAACAGGGCCGCGCCGCCATAGATGCCCGCGTTGTTCCCCAGCTGGGCCAGGGCAAAGCGCACACCGGCGCAGGCGGAGAGCACATTGGCCTTGAACGAGGCCTCCACCGGGCCCAGCAGGGCGCTGCCCGCGGCGGACACACCGCCGCCCAGCAGGATGATCTCCGGGTTGACAACGCTGCTGACCGCGGCGGCGGCATAGCCCAGGGCGTTGCCCGCCTCCTTGACCACCGCCTGGGCGTTCTCGTCCCCGGCGGCAGCGGCGTCGTACACATCCTTGGCGGTCACCTTGTCCATCTCCTTAAAGGGGGAGAACTGGCGCGCCGCCCGGATGATGCCGGTGGCGGAGGAGGTGACCTCCAGGCAGCCCTTCCGGCCGCAGCAGCACTCCCAGTCCGGGTGGAAGGGTACGGTCATGTGGCCCACCTCGCCGCCGGCCCCGGTGGCCCCGGCCACGATGCGCCCGTCGCAGATGACGCCGCCCCCCACGCCGGTGCCCACGGTGAACAGCACCAGATTCCGGCAGCCCTTGCCGGTGCCCTGCCACGCCTCGCCCAGGGCAGCCAGGTTGGCGTCGTTGGCCGCCTTGACGGGCACGCCCGCCCGGCTGGACAGCTCCTGGGCCACATTCAGGTTCTCCCAGCCCAGGTTGACGCACAGCGTCACCAGCGACTGGTTCACCACAGGGCCGGGCACGCCCACCCCCGCGCCCACGCAGATACAGTCGGGGAAGGACTCCATCACCTGGCGCATGTGGCTGGCGATGTCGTCAAAGGTGGCGTCCACATCCCGGAAGGTGGGGAACTCCCGCTTGTCCAGCAGGTCCCCTTCCCGGCTTACCAACCCCAGCTTGACGGTGGTTCCCCCTACGTCGATGCCAAAACAGACCTCTCTCACTCTCCAGACCTCCTTCAAAAAATTAGAACGTGCGTTTCACGTGAAACATTTTCCGAATGGGCCGCCCTCATCCCGGCGCGGCCTGGGGTCATTTTATATTCCAAATATTCCGGCCGTACTCCTCCACCGCCCGGTCTGCGGAGAAGAAGCCCGCCTTGGCGATGTTCACCAAGGACATCTTGGTGAAGCGGGTCTTGTCGCCATAGATGGCGGACACGTCCCGCTGGGCGCGCACATAATCGTGGAAGTCGGCCAGGCACATATAGGGGTCGGCGGGTCCCCTGTGGTTGGTGTTCAGCGAGCGCACAATGTCGTCGAAGTGCATCCCGCCGATGCCGCCCATGAGCAGATCCATCACCGCCTTAAGCTCGGGGTCGTTGCGCACGTAGTCCAGGGGATTGTATCCGCTGCGCCACAGCTCGTTGACCTCCTCGGTTTTGAGGCCGAAGAGCACGATATTCTCGTCCCCCACCTGCTCGTGGATCTCCACGTTCGCGCCGTCCAGGGTGCCCAGGGTCACTGCGCCGTTGATCATCAGCTTCATGTTGCCGGTGCCGCTGGCCTCCTTGCCCGCGACGGAGATCTGCTCGGATATCTCGGCGGCGGGGATGATGATCTCCGCCAGGGAGACGTTGTAGTCCTCCATAAAGACCACCTTCAGCTTGTCCTGAACGTCCGGGTCATGGTTGACCATGTTGGACACGGACACGATGAGCTGGATGATCTGCTTGGCCATGATATATCCTGCGGACGCCTTCGCGGCAAACACAAAGGTGCGCGGCTGGAAGGGCGCGCCGGGGTTGGCCTTGATCTCCAGGTACATGTGGAGAATCTGGAGTACGTTGAGCAACTGGCGCTTGTACTCATGCAGGCGCTTGATCTGCACGTCAAACAGGGAGCTGGGGTCCACCACTACGCCGTTGCGCTTGAGGATCAGGCCGGCCAGACGCTTCTTATTGTCCAGCTTGATCTCCTGGAGGCGCTGGAGCACCTTGGCGTCGTTTTTATACTTGAGCAGCTTTTCCAGCTGGGTGGAATCGGTGGTAAAGCCGTCGCCGATCAGCTCCTTGAGCAGCGCGGACAGCTCCGGGTTGGCCTGGCACAGCCAGCGGCGGTAGGCGATGCCGTTGGTCACATTGCAGAAGTGGCCGGGCTCCATCTGGTAATAGTCCCGGAAAATGGAGTTGGTCAGGATCTCCGAGTGGAGCTTGGACACGCCGTTCACCTTATGGCAGGCGGCCAGGCACAGGTTTGCCATGCGGATCTCGTTCCTGCTCACCACGGCCATATACTCGATCTTGCCCATGTCGTTGCCGTAGTAGCCGTGCAGGTCGATGCGCAGGCGGCGGTCGATCTCCTGAACGATCTGGAACACCCGGGGCAGCAGCTGCTGGAACAGATCCACATTCCAGCGCTCCAACGCCTCGCTCATAACGGTGTGGTTGGTGTAGGACAGGGTGCGGCAGGTGATATCCCACGCCTTGTCCCAGGGATAATTATACTCGTCCACCAGCAGGCGCATCAGCTCCGGCACGCACAGGGCGGGATGGGTGTCGTTGATGTGGATGGATACCTTGTCGGGCAGGTTGTCCAAGCTCTTGTTGTCCCGCAGGTGCTTTTTCAGAATAGTCTGCACCGAGGCGGACACCAGCAGGTACTGCTGGCGCAGGCGCAGGCGCTTGCCTTCGATGTGGTCGTCGGCGGGATAGAGCACCTTGGAGATGACCTCGGCCATGGTGTCGCCCTCCAGGGCCTTGGCGTAGTCGCCCCGGGAGAAAGCGGACATATCAAAGCTGTTGGGGGATTTGGCGGACCACAGCACCAGCGGGTTAACCGCCTTGCTGCCGTAGCCGGAGATATACATCTCGTTGGGCACCGCCATCACGGACTGGTAGTTTATATGGGTCACACGGTAAATGCCGTCGTCCTCCCAGCCGTGGATATTGCCGCCGAAACGGACCTCCACCGCCTCACTCTCGTGGGGGACCATCCACACATCCCCCATGCTCAGCCAGTCGTCGGGGAACTCCATCTGCCAGCCGTCCACGATCTTCTGCTTGAAAATGCCGAACTCGTAGCGGATGGAATAGCCCGTCATAGGCATATTCAGGGTGGAGGCGGAGTCCATATAGCAGGAGGCCAGCCGGCCCAAGCCGCCGTTTCCCAGCCCGGCGTCCGGCTCCATCTCATACAGGCTGTGGATATCCACGCCGCACTTGGCCAGGGCCTTGGTGAACATATCCTCCAGCCCCAGGTTATACAGGTTGTTGCGCAGCGATGTGCCCACCAAAAACTCCATGGACATATAGTATACCTGCTTGCCCTGGTTCTTCTTGTAGAACTCGGCGCTCTTGCTGGCCAGCATACCGTTCACCACATAGCACAGGGCGCGGTACATCTGCTGGGGGGAGGCGCTTTCCATGGCGCAGCCGTAACGCACCAGAAGGGTGTCCTCCAGTTGGGAGATGATTTGTTTTTGATCCATACGGTTTATTGACTCCTTCTTGACCGGCAAAAAGCCGGGGAATTGATGGAAAAAATCACAGCCCGCTCCCGCGGGCTGTGATCGCGCGGGGCGCTGCAATACGCCCCCCTATTATAGCATAAACGCTCCAACTTTTGCACTATAAAATTTTCACTTTTTTCGTTTCTATCAAAAAAGATGAAAACATGCACAAAATCCACAAAAACAAGATATTTAGCCTGTCAAAGAGTGATAAATATCCCAGTATTCCTGCACAGAACGCTTCCAGGAACTGTCATAGGCCATCACGCTCTTTTGCAGCGCGGTCCAGTGCTCCTTATCATTGTAGAACAGCGACTCGCCCCGGCGCACCGCGTCCAGCATATCGTGGGCGTTGTAGCTCTTGAAGGTAAAGCCGTTCCCCTCGCCGGTCTCCACATTGTAGGCCGGAACGGTGTCGAACAGCCCGCCGGTCTCCCGCACGACGGGGATCGTGCCGTAGCGCATGGCGATGAGCTGGGTCAGGCCGCAGGGCTCCTGCTTGGAAGGCATGAGCACCAGGTCCGCCCCGGCGTACGCCTGATGGGCCAGGGTGTTGTCAAATACGATATTGGCGGACATTTTCGCCGGGAAATTGGCGGCATAGGCGCGGAACATATCCTCATACTGCCGCTCGCCGGTGCCGATGATAACCAGCTGGAGGTCATCCCACATCAGGTCGTCCATGACGGCCTGCACCAGGTCCACCCCCTTGTGGCCCACCAGGCGGGTGATCATAATCACCATGGGCACATCCCGGACGGCCAGACCCAGCCGCTGCTGGAGGAACTGCTTGTTTTCCGCCTTCTTCTCCAGGGTGGAGGCGTCGAAGTTGGCGTAGATCAGGGGGTCGCCAGCGGGATTGAACACATCCGTGTCGATGCCGTTGACCACGCCGCTGAGCTTGTAGGCGTGCTGGCGCAGTACGTCGTGGAGCCCGTGGGCATAGTACGGGTCTTGGATCTCGAACGCGTAGGTGCGGGACACGGTGCTCACCCGGTCGGCGGTATGGATGGCCGCCTTCATCAGGTTGGTGCAGGTGTCGAAGTGCATGGTGGACTTCCACTCCTCGGGCAGGCCCAGAACCTCGTCCACGAACTCGTCGGGGAACCGGCCCTGATACTCCATGTTGTGGATGGTGAACAGGGTGCGGATGGGCTGGTATTTGGCCACATTCATATAGTGGGCCCGGAGAAACACGGGGACCATGGCGGTCTGCCAGTCGTTGGCATGGATCACATCGGGATACCAATCCAGATACTGGAGGGCCTCCAAAATGGCCTTGGAGTAGAAGGCGAAGCGCTCACCGTCGTCGTAGTGGCCGTAGCAGCCGTCCCGGTAGAAGTAGTACTCGTTGTCGATGAAGTAATACTGGAGCTTCTTGCGCTTGCTCACCGCCCGGAACAGCCCGGCGTACACGTTGCGCCAGGACAGGGGCACGGTGAAGTTGGTGATATACTCAATCTCAAACTCCGGGTTGTCCTTGATGGCCTTGTAATAGGGCAGAAAGACGTAGACTTCGGTATTCGGAGTCTCGGCCAGGGCCTTGGGCAGGGCGGCGGCCACATCGCCCAAGCCGCCGGTTTTAATAAACGGCGCGGCCTCGCTGGTGGCAAGTAAGATTTTCATACCGTTACTCCTTTGCGAATGACGACGGGATTGTTTTCCAGCCCCTTGAGCTGGGCGCCGTCGCCGATGGTAACCCATTTGTCCACAATGACGTTCTCCAGGCAGGCGCCCTCGCCCACCACACTGCCCTGCATAATAATGCAGTTCTTGACCTTGGCGCCCTTGCCGATCCTGGCGCTCCGGGACAAGACGCTGTGCTCCACGCTGCCGTCCAGGAAGCAGCCGTCGGCGATCACGCAGCGGTCCACCTGGCACTCCAGGCCGTAATAGGCGGGCACCTCGTCGGTCACACGGGTGTGGATGGGCCGGTCGCCCCGGAACAGGGCCGAGGCCACGTCGTCCTCCAGGATGGCCAGACTGCTCTGGAAATATTCGTTCACATCCCGGACGCGCAGCACCTTGGTGTCCACCTCATAGAGGTTGATGGACAGGCGGCCCCGGTTGAACTCGTGCTGAATGAAGTCCCGCAGGAAATCATAGATGCCCCGGGAGGTGTAGTCCCGGATGACGTTGATTAGGAACTCCCGGGAGATAATCATGTGGCCCATGCTGGCGTAATCGCCGGGCTTGGCGGGGCAGTCCAGCGCGTAGGAGGTGACCCGGTGGCCGGCGTCCGCCTTCATCACGGAGGCGAAGTTGATCTGGGACACCTCGTTCTCCTTGGTGGCCAGCATGGTGATATCGCAGCCGCTGGCGATATGGTCCTCCAGCGCGGCGCGGTAGTCGATGTTACACAGCACATAGGCGTCCGCCAGCAGCACATAGGGGGTGGTGGAGATGGTCTCCAGATAGTCCAGGGCATTGCGCAGCTCGTCCAGCTTGCCCCGGCTGCCGCTGGTGTGGGCGTCCTCGGTGGCGAAGGGGGGAAGCAGCTGAAGCCCGCCCTTTTTGCGGTTCAGGTCCCACTCCTGGCTGTTGCTCAGGTGGTCCATCAGGGAGTGGTAGTGCTGCTTGACCAGCACGCCCACATTGAGGATGCCGGAGTTGACCATGTTGGACAGCACAAAGTCCACCAGCCGGTAGCGCCCGCCGAAGGGGATGGCGGCCATGTTTCGGTCCTGCGTAAAGGAGTTGAGCGCATCGGAATACATCTCGGAGAAGATAATACCTGTCATTTTCATGGTGGACACCCCCTTAAACAATTTCCTTGGGCTTGATGACGGAGCCGGCGGCGATGGTCCGCTGGTGGCCCACCACGGCGATGCCCCAGTCCCCGTCCAGGTAGTTCTCCGGGCGCTCGCCGATCTTGGCACCCTCCTCCACCACGCACTGCTCGCCCACGATGCAGTAACTCACGTTGGCGCCCTTGCGCACCACGGTGTTTGGCATGATCACCGCGCCGGTGACAATGGCCCCTTCCTCAATCTCGCAGCCGGTATACAATACGGAGTGCTCCACATTGCCCCGAATGGTGCAGCCCTCGGCCACAAAGGAGTTTGTCACCTTGGCTCCCGCGCCGATGCGGGTGGCGGGGGCGGAATAGTTCCGGGCGTAGATGCGGAAGCTGGGGTCGCGCATATTGATGGGGTCCTTGGGGTCCAGCAGATCCATGTTGGCGTCCCACAGGCTGTCCAGCGTGCCCACGTCCTTCCAGTAGCCCTCGAAGGAGTAGGCGTACATGGGCCGATTATCCTTCAGGAAATTGGGGATTATGTTCTTGCCGAAATCATTTTCCGAATTGGGGTCGGCCTCGTCGGCAATCAGGTACTCGCGCAGAACAGACCAGGTAAAGATGTAAATGCCCATTGAGGCCAGATTGCTCTTGGGCTGCTTGGGCTTCTCCTCAAAGTCCACGATGGCGCCGTTCTCGTCGGTGCTCATGATGCCCATGCGGGTGGCCTCCTCCATGCTCACCGGCATGACGGCGATGGTGCACTCGGCCCCCTTCTCTTTGTGGAACTGGAGCATCTTGTTGTAATTCATTTTGTAGATGTGGTCCCCGCCCAGCACGGCCACATACTCGGGATTATAGCGGTCCACAAAGGGGATGTTCTGATAGATGGCGTTGGCGGTGCCCTTGTACCAGGACTCGGTTTTGGACTGGGTATAGGGGGGCAGCACGTGGGCCCCGCCCCAGTTGCGGTTCAGGTCCCAGGGCTGGCCGTTGCCGATATAATCGTTGAGTTCCAGGGGCTGGTACTGGGTGAGCACCCCCACAGTGTCGATGCCGGAGTTGACGCAGTTGGACAGCGGGAAATCAATGATGCGGTACTTGCCGCCGAAGGGCACCGCCGGCTTGGCGGTGTCCTGGGTCAGCACATACAGGCGGCTGCCTTGGCCGCCGGCCAGAAGCATGGCAATGCACTCTTTTTTACGCTGGAACAAGTTGAACTCCCCCTCAATATTTAGTTTTCGGTATCGCCTTTTTTAGCGCGGGACTTGCGGACAGCCTTGGGTCTCTCCTCCCCGGCGTCCGCTTTTTTCCCGCGGGGCTTGCGGGTGGTTTTGGGCTTCGGCGCCTCGGCGGCGGCCTGGACCTCCGCCTTGGGCTTTCGGCCCGGCTTTTTCCTGGGCGCGGGCTCAGCGGCCCCGGCCGCCTTGGCCGGCTTTGCCTTGGCGGCCTTTGAGGCGCCCTTGGGCTTCTCTTCCCCGCCGGCCTCGTCCTTGACGGCCCGCGGGGCGGGCCTGCGCTCATAGAACACGGTGGACATGGCGGGCAGCGTCAGCTCTATGGAATACTTCAGGCCGTGCAGCTCCTCCTTCTTGGCCTTGACGGGGGCCAGGGCGGTCCCTGCGCCGCCGTATTTGGCGTCGTCGCTGGACAGTACGGGGACATAGATGCCGGCCTTGGGCGCGCCGATTTTGTAGCCGGTACGCTCCACAGGGCAGAAGTTACACACCACAAGGACCTCCCCGCCCTTGTCGTCGATGCGGCGGAAGGAGATGACGCTCTGCTGATAGTCGTCGCAGGAAATCCACTGGAAGCCCTGCCAGTCCACGTCGTTGCGCCACAGGGCCGGATGATCCAGGTAGTAGTGGTTCAGGTCCCGGACATACGCCTGCATCTGGCGGTGCTTGTCGTAATCCAGCAGCAGCCAGTCCAGCCCCTTCTTCTCATCCCACTCAATGAACTGGCCGAACTCGCCGCCCATGAACAGCAGCTTTTTGCCCGGATGGGTCATCATATACCCGTAGAATGCCCGCAGGTTCTGGAACTTATCGGCGTAATCGCCGGGCATTTTATTCACCAGGGAGCATTTTCCGTGGACCACCTCGTCATGGGACAGGGGAAGGACGAAGTTTTCCGAAAACGCATAGGTGAGGGAGAATGTCAGGTTGTTGTGCTTGCCCTTGCGGAACAGCGGGTCGGTGGACATGTAATCCACCATGTCGTGCATCCAGCCCATGTTCCACTTGAAGTTAAAGCCCAGACCGCCGTCGTATCCCGGCTTGGTGACCATGGGGAAGGCGGTGGACTCCTCGGCCACCATGATGGCGGCGGGGTCAAAGGTGAGGGCGGCGGCGTTCATGTCCCGCAAAAACTGCACCGCCTCCAGATTGATATTTCCGCCGTCCTTATTGGGCCGCCACTCGCCGCCCCGGCGGCCATAATCCAGGTAGAGCATGGAGGCCACCGCGTCCACCCGGATGCCGTCGATATGGAACTTATCCAGCCAGTACACCACGTTGGAGATCAGGAAGGAGCGCACCTCATACCGGCCGTAGTCGAAGATACGGGTACCCCAATCGGGGTGCTCCCGGCGCAGGGGATCGGCGGGCTCGTAGCAATAGCCGCCGTCGAACTCAAACAAGCCGCATTCGTCCCGGGGGAAGTGGGCTCCCACCCAGTCGATAATAACGCCGATGCCCGCCTCATGGCACATGTCCACAAACTTCATGAAGTCGTGCGGCGTGCCATACCGGGAGGTGGGGGCATAGTACCCGGTGACCTGATAGCCCCAGGAGGGATCGTAGGGGTACTCGCTGACGGGAAGCAGCTCCACGTGGGTATACCCCATGTCCTTCAGGTAGGGGATGAGCTGGTTGGCACAGTCCACATAGGACAGGAAATTGCCGTCCTCATGGCGCCGCCAGGAGCCCAGGTGCATTTCATAGATATTCACCGGGCTGCGCAGCACATCCTTGCGGCTGCGCGCACGGCGATAAGCCCCATCGGTCCACGCAAAGCCGTCCAGATCAAATACCTTGCTGGCGTTGTCCGGGCGGGTGGCGGAGTGGGTGGCATAGGGATCGGCCTTGAACACGAAGGTGCCATCAGCCTTTTCGATGTAGTATTTGTACTCGTCATAGGTCTGCACGCCGGGGACAAACCGCTCCCAGATGGCCGGGGCGATGCGCTCCATGGCCGGGGACTCTTTATCCCAGTCATTGAAGCGGCCCAGCACACGCACGCTCTTGGCGTGGGGCGCCCATACCCGGAAAACATAGCCCTCCTGGCCGTCTACCGTCTGCCGGTGGCAGCCTAGAAACTGGTATGCGTCAGCGCTGTTCCCGGCGGAAAACCGGGCGATGGCCTCGCTGAGTTGGTCTGTTTTTTTAATCATAAGTGCCCTCCAATGATCCGCCGGTATCCGGTGGAAAATGCTGTGGTTTCGCCTTGCACACCACAGATATGCTCTGGAATTGGCTTTATTATACCGTGTCCCGCCGTCAAAGTCAAGGTGCACAAAAAAGAAATGAAAAAAGCCCATCTTTATGTCGTATTGTGCGAAATTTTCAAAATTTTCTGGAAATTCAGGGGAATCTTAGGGTCCGCGTTCTGATTTAGCCCTGGCTGATGTTCCGAAGCTCAAATATCGCCGCTCGTGCGGTTATTTACCCGTTGCTCCTCTGGCGCTTGACATTTTCATGGATATGAGGTAACATATCTTGCAAGTGATTTTCAGCGGTATCGAAGCGGGTATAACGAGAGCGACTTGAAATCATGTTATCTGTGCCGAAAACTGAATAAACTTCCCACGGAGGTGTATCGAAGTGGTCATAACGAGCCTGACTCGAAAACGAGTGACCACTTTGGAACCGTCTTTTCGAGAAACCTTGATTTTTCAAAGCTTTGGAGGTATCATCAAGGAGAAAAATTTTTGTAGTTCTCTCCATCAGTTCTCTCCTTTTTCCGAGGTGTTTTTTGAGGGCTGATGTTGCGAAAAATACACGCAGCGGTATCGAAGTGGTCATAACGGGGCTGACTCGAAATCAGTTTGGGAGCAATCCCACGAGGGT
>CAJUKT010000041.1 GCA_910587255.1 uncultured Oscillospiraceae bacterium | reverse complement strand
GCCAATCTAGCTTCAAAATAGAATTGATGAGACCCTTCATTTCACTATCTTACGACAGTTTCCTGAAGGACTCTCTTAGTCCTTCTGGTGCTTCGTGTTCTTTCGTTGTTTAATTTACAAGGTGCAATCCCTTCGCCCCGCCCGCCTCAGTCCCTCTCAGGAACCTCGTCATGCGGAACTCCGTTATTCTATCACACCGCCCGAGCTTTGTCAAGTACTTTTTTCGATCCCTCGAAACTTTTTTCCTCAGCCCCCGCTCTCGCGGGCCCCTCTCGGTTGGCGCTCAGTTAATATACCAAACCTTAGCGCCTTTGTCAACACCTAATTTCGCTTTTTTCCATCTTTTTTTCCGGCGCCTTTTTCACCACAAAATATAGCGTTCTTTCTCCCTCTCGGCCACTATTTCTTCTGTCCCGGCGGAAGGGCCGCCGTCAGCGCCGCCAACGCCAGGCATGCCGCGCCGGTCAAATCCGACGGCAGGGCCTCCGCCGCCCCGGTGACGGCCAGCCCCGCCGCCGCCAGGACTGCCAGCGCGGGCAGGCGCTTCTCCCCCCACGACCGGGCCAGCAGCCCCACCCAGGTCAGATCGGGCAGCAGCCACAGGGCGGACACCAGCCCTTCCAGCCGGGCGCTGTCTCCCAGCAGCCCCGCCGCCGTGAAAAACGGCCCGTCCAGCTGTGCCGCCACCGCCGGGCTGAGCAGTCCCGCCGTCAGCAGGCCCAGCGCCGCGCACACCGCGCCCAGCGCCCCCAGCCAGATAACCCCCCGGCGCGGCCCGTCCTCCCCTTTCTCCACCTTATATAAATGGGGCAGTGCGTACAGCCCCGCCGACAGGGGCAGCATCCCCGCCAGCAGCGAACCGCTCCAGCTCCCCCCCGGCTCCAGGGTCCATGCCCAGTACACCCGGGGCAGGCCCAGCAGCAGAATGGCCGCCGCTGCCGCCGCCGTCCCCAGCCAGAACACCTCAACCGCCCGGAAGAAGGCCCCGTCCCCCTCCCATCCCATCCACACCAGGGGCGCGGCCAGCAGCAGGATCAGCCACACCGCGCTCCCCTGTCCTTCCGCCGGCTGCAGCCGCCCCGCCGAGCGTCCCAGCGCCTGTGCCATCAGCACCACCGCCCAGCCGCCGTACAGCGCCCGCAATACGGGGTGGAGCGGCCGTCCCCCCATCCGGCGCAGCAGCAGCCAGCCCGCCGCCGTTCCCAGCGCCGCCGCAGCCAGCAGCCACCGCCAGTCGCTGCGTCCCGCTGCGGCGGCCCCGGCGGACAGCCCGCCCACCATCACCGCCACCGCCAGCTGCCGGGCGGACAGCTTTTTGCTTTTCATGGGGTTAACCTCCATTCTTCCCAGTCGATGAGGGCCGGCCCCTCCCCGGCCAGCAGGGGCAGGGTCAGCTCCTCCCCCCGCTCCAGCCTGGCCAGCGCCTCCACCGCCGTGGGGGCGCCGCAGCCCCGGCGGGCCAGCAGGTCCAGCCCCGATGCCGGGTCGGCGCACCCCGCCAGCAGTTCTGCCGCCCCCTCCTCCGCCAGCCATACGGTGGCGGAGGCCCCCAGCTCCCTGTTGCGCAGCACGCACCGCAGCACCTCCCGCAGCTCCACGTCCCGCCCTACTATAATATAGGAGACGCTGGTGAGGGACAGCTCCTCCTCCCCGGCCCAGGGCAGGCCGGCCAGCGCCTGGTCGAAGTCCGCCCCGGCGCAGCTCCCCCGGCTCTGGTCTCCCTGGTCCTCTCCGCCGCATACCGCGCTCAGCCGCACCGGCCCCGGCCCGTCCACCCCCAGCACCCGCACCAGGGCCAGCCCCTCCGGCTCCTTGGCGGCGGGCCGCCACCCCGCCAGCAGCACCGCCAGCGCGATGCACAGCAGCAGCCATTTTCTCACCCCTGGTTCCTCCTGTTCTGCGTGTTCAGATAGTCCGGCCTGGTTTTCACATCGGGCAGCGGCTCCCGCAGCACCACATGCCCCTCCCTCTGCTTTCCCGCGTTGGAGGCGAAGGGGGTGAGGTAGGCCACCCCGAAGGTGGACAGCTGGGCCAGCCGGTATACCAGCGCCACCCCGGCCAGCACCAGCCCGGTCAGCCCCATCACGCCCCCGGCCACGGTGATGAGGAACCGCCACAGGCGCAGCGCCCCGGCAAAGTCCTGGCTGGGGGCGGTGTACCCGGCGATGCCCGCGATGGCCACCACCACCAGCACCGCAGGGGATACCAGCTTGGCCTCCACCGCCGCCGAGCCCACCACCAGCCCGCCCAGGATGGACACCGTCTGCCCGATGGAGGAGGGCAGGCGCAGCCCCGCCTCCTGGAGCACCTCAAAGGCCAGCAGCATCACCAATATCTCCGTCAGCGTGGAAAACGGCACGTCCGCCTTGGCGGCGATGATGGACAGGGAGAGCTTCACCGGGATCAGCTCCGGGTCGAAGAGCACCGCCGCCGCGTACAGCCCGGGCAGGAACAGGGTGATGAGCATACACACATACCGCAGTACGGACAGCGCCCCGGCCACCGCCCAGCTGGTGCTCCGGTCCTGGCCGGTGCGGAAGAAGCTGTCCAGGGTGGCGGGGAACAGCCATCCCATGGGGATGCCGTCCACGATGACCCCCACCCGGCCCTCCGCCAGCCCGGTGCAGAAACGGTCCGGCCTCTCGGTATAGGCCGTGAGGGGGAAGGCGGTGCGGCTCTCGTCGGTGACATACTGTTCCAGGCTCCCCGTCATGAGCAGCGCGTCGATGTCGATCTGCTCCAGCCTGGCCTTCACCCGGGCGGCCAGCCCGGGGTCGGCGATCCCTTCTATATATAGTACGTCCACCGGCGTCACCGACTGCCGCCCCACGATCTGCTCCTCAATTTTCAGCTCCGGGGCCCTGAAGCGCCTGCGCACCAGCGACGTGTTGGTGCGCAGGCTCTCCACAAAGGAGTCCCGGGCCCCCTTCACGTCCGGCTCGTTCTCGGGGCTGGAGACGGAGCGCTTTTCCTCCGTCCCCGCCGACAGGGTGAGCACCTGCTTTTTCCCGGGGAAGAACAGGGCCACCGAGCCGTCGATCAGGTCGAAGACCACCTGGTCCGCCGTGTCCCTGCTCTGAACCACCAGGGAGTACAGCCCTCCCTTGAGCATCAGGTCAAAGGCCGCGTCCATGTCGGGGGCCGCCCGCAGCGCCTCATTCTGGGTGAGCGGGCGCAGCACGTAGTCGCAGGCCCGTTCGTTGCGCACCTGTCCGGCGATGAACAGCATCTCCACCTGCCGGGCGGGATCGTTATTCAGGTAGAGGGTGCGCCGGTTGAAATCGGCGCATCGTTCAAACACTCCGGCGATGCCGTCCGCCGTCAGCGGGCATTCAAACCTGGGCTCCCTGCGCGGGTGCGGGGGCGGCGTGCGCTTTTTCATACCGAAAATCCCCATGCTTCCGCCTCCTTGTCACGCTTTGATTGGCCGCGCTCCCGGGCCGCTTTCGCTCCGTCTCGGGCTGGCCTCCCGGGCGCTGTGCGCCCCTGCGCCCGCCCTCGCTCCGCTCCAAGCTCCCCTGCGCGGCTAAGCTCGCGCTTCTTTGCTGTCACGCTCGCTTTGGCCGCGCTCCCGGGTCGCTTTCGCTCCGTCTCGGGCTGGTCTCTCGGGCGACGTGCGCCCCTGCGTCCGCCCTCGCTCCGCTCCAAGCTCCCCTGCGCGGCTAAGCTCGCGCTTCTTTGCTGTCACGCTCGCTTTGGCCGCGCTCCCGGGCCGCTTTCGCTCCGTCTCGGGCTGGCCTCCCGGGCGCTGTGCGCCCCTGCGCCCGCCCTCGCTCCGCTCCAAGCTCCCCTGCGCGGCTAAGCTCGCGCTTCTTTTCCACAGTATTTCTGCCCCGCGCTGAAAATATGCACAGTTTTTCCGCTATCCCCCCTTCTAAAGCGGAAATTCTGGCTGAAATTTCGCTCTGTTGGAAATTATTCTTTACAAAACGGCCAAACTATGATATGCTTTGCCAGAACGTCTCCCCAGGAGGCGCGCCCGCCGGCTTAGTTTTGGGACAACGCCGCGTTTCACGCGGGGCTTCTGCCCGCCCATCACCCAGCGGAAGGGCAAAAAAACAGGAAAGGTGGAATTTCCCATGATCCGCAAGGACCAGAAGACCTCCGTCATCGAGGCCAACCGCACCCACGAGACCGACACCGGCTCCCCCGAGGTGCAGATCGCCATTCTCACCGCCCGCATCCAGGAGCTCACCGAGCACCTGCGGGTGCACATCCACGACAACCACAGCCGCCGCGGCCTGTACAAGATGATCGGTAAGCGCCGCAAGCTGCTGGACTACCTGGCCAAGAAGGACATTGAGCGCTACCGCGCCATCATTGCCAAGCTGGGGATCAGAAAGTAAGTTGTTCAGCAGGGGCGGCGGGGCGACCCGCCGCCCTTGTCCCCATCCGGGAGGAAACGCAAATAGTCCCACCCGCCCATGGAGCCGCCGCCTTTTTAGCAGTTGAACATGGGTCCCGGCAACAGTCGGGGCTTATGTTCAAGTGCTAAGAGGAAGCGCGGAGAAGCGGACAGTGAGGGAGCTTGGAACGGAGCGAGGGCAAAAACCCAGCCGCCGCAAAGCGGAGGCTGATTTTGCCCGAGGCGAAGTGAAAGCGACCGAGCGCCCTGTCCGCTTCGCAGCGTGACAACGCGGCTCCAGCGTCATTCACAAAACGAAAGGAGCACACCCTCATGTCAACCGTCATCACCCACAAGCAGTTTGCCAACGAGCGCACCTGGTCCATGGACCTGTGCGGGCGTCCCCTGACCATCAACATGGGCAAGGTGGCCGAGCTGGCCACCGCCTCCGCCCTGGTCACCTACGGCGAGACCACCGTGCTGGTGGCCACCACCGTCTCCCCCCGTCCCCGGGACGGCATCGACTTCTTCCCCCTGTCCGTGGACTTTGAAGAGAAGCTGTACGCCGTGGGCCGCATCCCCGGCAGCTTTATGCGCCGCGAGGGCCAGCCCTCCCTGCCCGCCGTGCTGGCCGGGCGGGTCATCGACCGCTCCATCCGCCCCCTGTTCCCCTACGACTTCCGCAACGACGTTGTGTGCACCTGCACCGTGATGAGCGTGGACCGCGACTGCTCCCCCGAGGTGACCGCCATGATCGGCGTGTCCGCCTGCCTGGCCGTGTCCTGCATCCCCTGGGCGGGCCCCATCGGCTGCCTGGAGATGGGCTATGTGGACGGCCGGCTGGTGTACAACCCCACCCAGGAGCAGAAGCACGCCTCCCAGCTGGACCTCACCGTGGCCGCCACGGCGGGCAAGGTCATCATGATTGAGGCGGGCGCCAAGGAGCTGCCCGACGCCGTCATGTACGACGCCATTGTCAAGGCCCACGAGGAGATCCAGAAGCAGGTGGAGCTCATCAGCCGGATGGCGGCCGACGTGGGCCGGGAGAAGATGAGCTACGACCACGCCGCCTTCGACCAGGAGCTGTTCGACAAGATCACCGCCGACTTTATGGACGAGGCCCGGGCCGCCATGGACACCGACGACAAGAACGTCCGGGAGGACCGCTGGAACGCCATGATCGAGAAGTGGCACGAGCGGTATCTGGAGGACCACCCCGACATGGACCAGTTCCTGGAGGAGATCACCTACAAGTTCCAGAAGAAGATCGTCAAGGCCTGGCTGCTGGAGGGCCACCGCGTAGACGGGCGCGCCAAGAACGAGATCCGTCCCCTGGCCGCCGAGGTGGGCGTGCTGCCCCGCGTCCACGGCTCCGGCCTCTTCACCCGGGGCCAGACCCAGGTGCTGTCCATCTGCACCCTGAACACCCTTTCCGCCGCCCAGAAGCTGGACACCATCTGGGAAGAGGAGGAGAAGCGGTATATGCACCACTATAACTTCCCCGCCTACTCCACCGGCGAGGCCCGGGCCGCCCGGTCCACCAACCGCCGGGAGAAGGGCCACGGCGCCCTGGCCGAGCGGGCCCTGGAGCCCGTCATCCCCAGCGTGGACGACTTCCCCTACGCCATCCGGGTGGTGTCCGAGGTGCTCTCCTCCAACGGCTCCACCTCCCAGGGCTCCATCTGCGGCTCCACCCTGGCCCTGATGGATGCGGGCGTTCCCATTTCCGCCCCTGTGGCGGGCATCTCCTGCGGCCTGATCCAGGACGACGACGGCGGCTTCACCACCTTTATCGACATCCAGGGCGTGGAGGACTTCCACGGCGAGATGGACTTTAAGGTGGCGGGCACCAAGAAGGGCATCACCGCCATCCAGATGGATATCAAGAACGACGGCCTGTCCCACGCCATCATTAAGGAGGCCCTGGATATCACCCAGGACGCCCGGTACGCCATCCTGGACGAGATCATGCTGCCCTGCATTTCCGCCCCCCGGGCGGAGGTCAGCCGCTACGCCCCCAAGATGATCACCGTGAAGATCGACCCGGACAAGATCCGCGAGGTCATCGGCAAGGGCGGCAGCGTCATCCAGAAGATCACCGCCGAGTCGGGCGCGCAGATCGACATTGAGGACGACGGCACTATCCACATCGCCTCCCCCAACGCCGAGGCCTGCGAGATTGCCAAGAAGATGATCGACACCATCGTGTTTGTCCCCGAGGTGGGCTCCCTGTACTATGGCAAGGTGGTGCGCATCCTCCAGTTCGGCGCCTTCGTGGAGCTGGCCCCCGGAAAGGACGGCATGGTGCACATCTCCAAGCTGGCCAATCATCGCGTTGCCAAGGTGGAGGATGTTATCAACATCGGCGACATGATCTGGGTCAAGGTCACCGACATTGACGAGAAGGGCCGGGTCAACCTGTCCTACAAGGACGCCCTGCGGGAGATCGAGGAGAAAAAGGCCCGGGGCGAGATCGTAAAGTAAGAAGCTGTACCAATAGCCTCAGCACCCATTAAATCAAGAAAGACGGACGAGGTTTTACCTCTTCCGTCTTTTATTTTGAGCCTGCCTCACCCGATCCGTCCGCCGAACATCTCCTCGTGCCCCGGATACAGGGCGTTGAAATAGTCCCTCATCTGTTCCAGGTCGCCGGGTTCCCACGCACTGGTCCTGACGTATACCTTAAAAAACCCCGGCCCCCGGCTTTCACCGGGGGCCCCTTTTCCGCCTTACGGCAGGTTCAATTCCTTGATCACGTCCCGCAGCTGCCCGGCGGAGGCATTCAGCGCCTCCCGCTCGCCGTCGGCCAGGGGGATCTCCAAAATCTGCTCCACCCCCCGCCGTCCCACAATGGACGGGATGGACAGCGCCAGGTCCCGCAGGCCGTACTGCCCGCCCAGCACCACCGACACGGGCAGGATGGCCCGCTCGTCCTTCATGATGCACTCGGCGATCCGGGCCACCGCCATGGCGATGCCGTAATAGGTGGCCCCTTTGCGCTTGATGATCTCATAGGCGCTGTCCCGCACATCCTCATAGAGGCGCTGTTCCGCCTCCCGGTGGTTGGTGTGCCCCCGCATGGCGCAGAAGTCGTCCAGCGGCACCCCGGACACGTTGGCCCCGCTCCACACCGCCAGCTCGCTGTCCCCGTGCTCGCCCACGATGACGGCGTGGATGGACCGGCTGTCCACGTTCAGGTGCTCCCCCAGCAGATAGCGCAGGCGCGCCGAGTCCAGCACCGTCCCCGAGCCCAGAACCCGGTGGGCGGGGTAGCCGGAGATGCGGAAGGCGGCATAGGTGAGCACGTCCACCGGGTTTGACACGATGAGCAGGATGCCCTCGAAGGGCCGGGCGGTGATCTGGGGGATGATGGAGTTCAAAATGGCCACGTTCTGGCCGATGAGCTCCAGCCGGGTCTGGCCGGGCTTCTGGTTGGCCCCGGCTGTGACCACGATGAGGGCGCAGTCGCTGAGATCGTCGTAGCCCCCGGCGTGCACGTCCATGGCGGCGATATAGGGCAGGCCGTGGCTTAAATCCATGGCCTCGCCCACGGCCTTGTCCTGGTTGGCGTCGATGAGCACCAGCTCGCTGAACAGCCCCCGCTGGATCAGGCTGAAGGCGATGGAGGAGCCCACAAAGCCGCAGCCGATGACGGCGGCCTTACGATGGTTGAGCATAGGAAAAACCCCTTCCGTTTTTGGGTAGTGTGCCCGAAACGGGAGGGGTTATGCCTATTTGTCCAGCCGCTCATGGCAGTAGGGGCACAGCTGGATGCCCTTGCCCACCCGGCCCAGGTATTCCCCGCAGTGGGGGCAGCGCCAGTGGGAAAAGCTGTAGCGGATAAAGGCCAGCAAAAGGCCGGCCGACAGCAGGGCCAGGGGCATGCTCTCCAGCAGCCCGGCCAGCACCATGGACAGCGCCATGGCCCCCAGCAGCCCCCACATCACCCGCTTTGCCTTTTGGAGCTTCACAAGCCCGCCCCCTCACATCAGCTGCGGCAGTTTGAACCTGCCCCGTCTATTCTCCCCCGTCCGGCCGCCCCTCTGGGCTTTGCCCTACTCCAGGCCGTACCGCTTCAGCGCCGCCTGAAACCACCCCGGCAGGGGGGCCTGCACCTCCACCCGCTCCCCGGTGGCCGGGTGGGTGAAGGTCAATTGCGCCGCGTGGAGGCATTGCCCCGCCAGCCCCGGCACGGGCTTCTTCGCCCCGTACACCGTGTCCCCCAGCAGGGGGTGGCCGATGTGGGCCATGTGCACCCGGATCTGGTGGGTGCGGCCGGTCTCCAGGCGGCAGGTGATGTGGCTGCATCCGTTGTGCGTATCAACCACCTGCCAGTGGGTCACCGCCTCCCGGCCGTCGGGGGTCACGGCCATCCGCTTGCGGTCGGCCTTGTGCCGTCCGATGGGGGCGGACACCGTGCCCCGCCCCTCCTTGAAGCTGCCCGCCGCTACAGCGTGGTACAGCCGGAACAGGGAGTGGTCCTGGAGCTGGGCGGCCAGGGCCAGGTGGGCCCGGTCGTTTTTCGCCGCGATAATCAGGCCGGAGGTATCCCGGTCGATGCGGTGGACGATGCCGGGGCGCAGCGCCCCGTTGATTCCGGAAAGGCTGTTTTTGCAGTGATATAACAGTGCGTTGACCAGCGTGCCGTCGGGATGGCCCGGCGCGGGGTGGACCACCATCCCCACCGGCTTGTTCACCACGATCACGTCGCCGTCCTCATAGGCCACGTCCAGGGGGATATCCTGGGGAATCAGATCCACGGGCTCGGGCTGGGGTGGGGTGATGAGCAGGGCGTCCCCCGCCTGAAGGCGCGCGTTCTTTTTCAGCGCCCTGCCCTCCAGGGTGACCCGCCCCTCCTCCAGCCACCGCTGGGCGGCGGACCGGGTGAGGCCGTCCAGCGCGGCGGACAGCACCGCGTCCGCCCGCCCCGGCTCAGTGACCGTCAGGGGGAAGCTGGGCAGCGTCATCGGCCCCGTCCTCCTTTTTCTCGTCCTTGCCCACGTACAGCAGCACGTATAAAAACAGCAGCGGCACCCCCACGGTGATGCAGCAGTCGGCCACGTTGAACACGGCAAAGTCTATGAAGGTGGTCTTGAACATGTCGGTGACAAAGCCGAACACCGCCCGGTCGATGAGGTTGCCCACCCCGCCCGCCAGCACCAGGGCTGCGGAGAACATCCCCAGGCGGTTTTTAAAAAAGCCCTTCAAAATGAGCCCGCACATCGCCAGCACCACCGCGGCGGAGATCAGGGTGAGCAGCCACGTGTGCCGGCGCATCAGGGAGAAGGCCGCCCCGGTGTTCTGCACGTAGGTGAGCTCCAGCAGGTGGGGGAGGAAGGGGACGGACCCGCCCAAAGGGATATGGGCGCGCACCAGGTATTTGACGATTTGGTCTAGGGCCGTCATCACGGCGGCCAGGATGGCGTAAAACATGGGATCAGCCTTTCTGTTCATCAAGTGTGATGCCTGCCTCCCGGCACTTTGCCAGCGCCAGGTCGTGGCCCTGCACGGCCGCCCGGGCGTACCAGCGCCGCGCCCGCCCCGGGTCGGGGACGGTCCCTGTCCCCTGCTCATAAAAGCACGCCAGATTATACTGTCCGTCCCGGTCCCCGTGCTCGGCGGCCCGCCGGGTCCACGCGAAGGCCTTGGCCGGGTCCTTCTCCACCCCCAGCCCATCGCAGTAAAAGTAGCCCACCTGGCATTCCGCCAGCGGGTAGCCCTCCTGGGCCAGGGCCAGATGGCCCGCAAAGCACGCCTCATACTGTCCCGTCTGGAAGCAGTCCGCGATCAGGCGGTTACATTCGTCGTACTCCCTGCACGGCCTGTAATATCCCCGCCCGGCCTTTTCCTCCAAAAAGGGGATCACCTCCCACAAAGACGGGCACACCGCCGCCGTCAGCGCCAGGACCTCCGGGGGCGGCGTTTTCAGGTCGGGGACACACACCACCGGCGCCCCTGCGGCGTGGGCGGCCTGGATGCCCGCCCCGCTGTCCTCCAGCACCAGGCAGTCCTCCGGGGCCTCCCCCAGCTTTTCGCAGGCCCTTAAAAACACGTCCGGGGCGGGCTTGCCCCGCTCCACCTCCCCGGCAAAAACGGACTGTTGGAAGTAATCCGTGACGCCCTGCCGGCCCAGCAGGTTCACCGCCCGCTCCCGGACGCTGGACGAGGCCACGGCTACCCCATAGCCCCCCTGCCGCAGATAGGCCAGCAGCTCCCGGGCCCCGGGCTTCAGCGCCACCCCCTGCCCGTGAAGCGCCCGCTCCATGGCGGTGATGCGCTCCAGCCCCTCCTCCTCCGTCCACGGTATGCCGTAGGTCTCAATGAGGCGGGCCACATTGGCCTGCTCCGTCTTTCCGCTAAACCCCTGGGCGTACTCCTCCAGGGTGAACGGGCGGCCAAATTCCCACAGGATATCCTTTAAAATCTGGTAGCAGATGGGCTCCGTATCCACCAGCAGGCCATCCAGATCGAAAATCACCGCTTTGATCATGGCTTTCCCCTCCGTTCAGCGAATGTGCCTGATTTGGGTGGCCAGACGGCCCAGTCCCCGGCGCACAGGCCCCCGCCTGTCCTCCGCCAGCGCCAGTCCGCACAGCGCCCCGATCTTCTCCGCCGCCTGGCCGATGCCCAGGCCGTCCGTATCCACCTTTTCCTCGGTGACCTGCGTTTCAAAGGCCCGCAGGCACCGCCCGATCTGCCGGTGGCCCCAGGAGCCGGGCCGCTCCAGCCGGGAGGCGAGGCGTTTTTTCAGGGTATCCTCCCCCGCCCAGAGGATAAAGTGCCGCACCTCATGCTTTTTCGCCAGCGCGCCCACAAGCTCCTGATAATAGGCCCGGCTGGTAATGGTCATGGGGACGATGATGTGGCCCTCATAGCGGGCGGCGGCATAGTCCAGCATCTCCAGGTTGAAGGCGCGCCACATGGGGAAGTCCTGGAAGTCGTCCAGTCCCAGGCCGGGGGGCAGGTTGTCCCGGATGAAAAACCCGGCGTTCTCCGGGTCGTAGACATAGGAGCCCGGCAGGCGGCGGCGGAGCTCATAGGCGGTCTGGGTTTTGCCCGCGCCGAAGGCGCCGTTGAGCCAGATAATCATAAAGCCCGCCCTTCCCTCACAGGTTTTTAACGAACATCAGCTCATACCCCTCGCCGGGGGGCAGAAACCCGCCCACGGCCTCATAGCCCAGCCTCTCATAAAAATGCTGGGCGCATTCGCGAGATTGGGTGGAGGTCATGACGGTCTCATAGCCCGCCTGCCGCATCTCCGCCTCCCAGTGTCCCGCCAGCGCCCGCCCCAGGCCGCGCCCCCGGCTCCCGTCCAGCACAAAGAGCAGGTTCATAAAGGGGGTGTTGTCCCAGAACAGGTTCCAGCGCAGCCAGCCCGCCAGCCTGCCCCGCTCCTCCGCCGCGTACACCCGGCCCAGCCGGACGCTGGTTTCCAGCTCCTGGGGGGCGATGTGGCGGTCCAGGCGGGAAAGGGCGGGAAGGTCGCCCGGCCCTGCGGTTCGTATGTTCATCGGAATTCTTCCGCCTCCTATTCTTTGGGCTGCCACAGCGCATGGTGGGAATACGGGTCATGGATTACAATGTATTTCTGGTGGGAGCGTCCGCCGTAATTGTAATGGAGGAAAAATCTTTTGTCAATGAACAGGCAGAACAGCCGGACCACATCTGCCTGTTCTCCCGTCTCATAGAGGACATCGTAGGTATGGGCCGGCCAGTCAGGCGCGGCGCGGTGCGCGGAGCCCTCCGGGCGCTTGGCGTACAGGGCCGTCTGCACGCCGTTTTTGGTCAGGGAGAACCGATTTCCGGCGTGAAAGAACAAGCGGTACTCGTCCTGGTGGATACGGAAGGTCATGGCGGGCCTGGTGCGACGCTCCAAAGATCCGCCCACCATCTCCTCTCCCTCAAAAACCTTGTACCGCGTGGAAAAGAACATCTGCACAAGCAGGGAAAACCACAGCAGCCATCGCCAGCAGACCCAAAACCAGCGGTCTGTCTCCCGCAGGCTGAGGTTTGGCGCGCCGTCCCGGAAAACCTCAATATCCTCCATGGCAAAGCCGTTGGTTTGGCGGGCATAGCCAATCACCGCCCCATTTGGGACATAATGAACCAACTTCTTGTCCGGCTCCAGCTCACTCAGCTGGCGGCTTATGGTCATCTTGGCCATGATGCCTCACCTCAAAAAAACTGCCAGGGCTTTCGCCCCGGCAGTCATTATATCACAACTTTTCCTATTTGGAAAGGGCCTCGTCAATGGCGCGGGCGGCGGTCTTGCCCGCGCCCATGGCCAGGATGACGGTGGCGGCCCCCGTCACGGCGTCGCCCCCGGCGTACACGTTCTCCCGGCTGGTGAGGCCGTTCTCATCGGCGATGATGCCGCCCCATTTCTCGGTGTCCAGCCCCTGGGTGGTGGACTTGATCAGCGGGTTGGGGCTGGTGCCCAGGGCCATGATGACGCAGTCCAGCTCGATATCGAACTCGCTTCCGGCTTTCACGATGGGGCGGCGGCGGCCGGAGGAATCCGGCTCCCCCAGCTCCATCTCCACGCAGCGGATGCCCGCCACGGAGCCGTTCCGGGGGTCCCTGGGGTCGTCCGGGTTGTGGAAGCCCAAAATCTCGGTGGGGTTGGTGAGGGTTTTGAAGATGATGCCCTCCTCCTTGGCGTGCTCCACCTCCTCGGCCCGGGCGGGCAGCTCGGCCTCGGAGCGGCGGTAGACGATGTACACCTGGGCCCCCAGCCGCTTGGCGCACCGGGCGGCGTCCATGGCCACGTTGCCGCCGCCCACCACCGCCACCTTGGCGGAGCGCTGGATGGGGGTGTCGGAACCCTCTTGATACGCCTTCATCAGGTTGATGCGGGTGAGGAACTCGTTTGCGGAGTAGACGCCCTTCAGGTTCTCGCCGGGGATGTTCATGAATTTGGGCAATCCCGCGCCGGAGCCGATGAACACCGCCTCAAAGCCCATCCCCTCCTTCAGCTCGTCGATGGTGATGCAGCGTCCCACGACCATGTTGGTCTCGATCTTCACGCCCAGCTCCTTGAGGGTGTCCACCTCCTTCTGCACGATGGACTTGGGCAGGCGGAACTCGGGGATGCCGTACACCAGCACGCCCCCCGCCAGGTGCAGGGCCTCGAAGACCGTCACGTCATAGCCCTTCTTAGCCAGATCCCCGGCGCAGGTCAGCCCCGCCGGGCCCGAACCGATCACCGCCACCTTATGGCCGTTGGGGGCGGGCTTTTGGGGCTTCTCGGTGGCGTTGGCGTTGTGCCAGTCGGCCACAAACCGCTCCAGGCGGCCGATGCCCACCGGCTCGTGCTTGATGCCGCGGACGCACTTGGCCTCGCACTGGCTCTCCTGGGGGCAGACGCGGCCGCACACGGCGGGCAGGGCGCTGTCCCTGGCGATGATCTGGTACGCCCCCTCGAAATCCCCCTCCGCCACCTTGGCGATGAACTGGGGGATATGGATTTTCACCGGGCACCCGGCCACGCAGGGCATGTTCCTGCAATTGAGGCACCGGGCGGCCTCGTCCATGGCCTGCTCCCGGGTGTAGCCCAGGGCCACCTCGTCAAAGTTACCCGCCCGGACCTGGGGGTCCTGGTGGGGCATGGGGTTTTTATCCGCTCTCATGTTGGGCATGTTACCGCACCTCCTGTTTGAACAGGTTACACGCCTGCTCATGGGCGTGGCGCTCAAAATCCTTGTACATAGCGCTCCGGGCCATGGCCTCGTCGAAGTCCACCTTATGGCCGTCAAACTCCGGGCCGTCCACGCAGGCGAACTTGGTCTCCCCCCCCACCGACAGGCGGCAGCCGCCGCACATGCCGGTGCCGTCGATCATGATGGGGTTCATGGACACCACGGTGGGGATGTTATATTCCCTGGTGAGCTGGCACACGAACTTCATCATAACCACCGGGCCGATGGCGATCACCCGGTCGTACTGGGCCCCCGCCTCGATCTGCTCCTTCAACAGGTCGGTGACCAGCGCCTTCTTGCCGTAGGACCCGTCGTCGGTGCCGATGATGAGCTGGGTGGAGGCGGCCTTGAACTCGTCCTCCAGAATCACCAGATCCCTGCTTCGGAAGCCCACGATGAGGTCCACGCAGCAGCCCACGTCATGGAGCTTCTTGGCCACAGGATAGGCGATGGCGGTGCCCACGCCGCCCCCCACCACGGCCACCCGCTTCAGGCCCTCGGTCTCGGTGGCGCGGCCCAGGGGGCCCACAAAGTCCTGGAGGAAGTCCCCCTCCGACCTGTGGTTGAGCTTTTCGGTGGTGGCGCCTACCACCTGATAGATGATGGTGACGGTGCCCCGCTCCCGGTCGAAATCGGCGATGGTCAGGGGGATGCGCTCCCCCTCTTCGTCCACCCGGAGGATGATGAACTGGCCGGGCTCAGCCTTGCGGGCCACGGCGGGGGCCTCGATCTCCATCAGGGACACGGTGGGATTGAGCACCCGTTTTTTCACAATCCGATACATAGCTTCTCCTCTTTCCTATGGATATCAGCGCCTTCGCAACGCGGTACGCCATGGGCTGATTTTCAACATTGTAGCACAACCTGCCCCGCCCGTCAATTTTAGAAGCTGTACCAATCGCCGAAGTATTCAGATTCGCGCGTCAAAATTGCCGGTGGCAAGGCGAAAAATCCCGGGAATACTTGGTGTATTTCAAGATTTTTCAACGCGGCCGGCGGCAGCTTTGGCCGCAAAGCTGGGTGCTGAGGTTATTGGTACAGCTTCTTAATCCCCTGGAAAGCGGCCTGGACGCCCCAAATCGGGCAAAAAAAGGGGACTGACCCCGTCAGTCCCCTTTCCCGTCTCAGAACACTACCACCCGCAGGATAATGGCCAGCGCCGCGGCGGCCACGCATACCGTGGAGGCCGCCTCCGCCAGCAGAGCCGCCCGGCGGCTCTTCCGGGGCCGGGGCGCGGGCACGCTCAGCTCCGGCTCCTCCGCCTCTGCCCCCTCCGCGGCGGCATACGCCTCCCCGTCCGCCCATGCCTCCAGGTTGGCCGCCCGCCACGCGTTCAGGTCGATCACATTGTCCCCGCCCCGGGCGCGCCCGCCCTGCCGCACCAAGGCGCTCCGGCGCCCGGCGTCCGCCGTCCCGTCGAACCCGGCGGCCATGGCGCCGCCGCCCCACGTGCTCAGTGTGTAATAAGCAGTGTTCATAGCCAAAGCCTCCCTAATCTGGTATGGGCCCAGCATAACAGGGCTTGGGTCCCATAAACCGGGTTCTTTTCACTCTTGGAACAGGCGTTTTTTCATCCATCTGTTTTACTATTCGTTATAATAATATGTTCGTTCGACCTTGTCAACCCCTTTTCGCAAATTTGTTCGGTATTTCGGCAAAAAATTTCGCCCCCGGCCTGCACCGGGGGCGAAATTCCATTCGATTACCGCAGGTAGTTGCGGGGATTGACGCTGGTGCCGTTGATGCGCACCTCGAAATGGCAGTGGGGGCCGCTGACGTTGCCGGTCGCGCCGGAACGGGCGATGATCTGCCCCTGGTATACCTTCTGCCCCACGCTCACCAGAAGCTCGGAGTTGTGGGCATAGTAGGTGACATAGCCGTTGTCGTGGCGGATGGCCACCAGCTTGCCATAGCTGCCGCTCCAGCCCGACTTGATGACGGTCCCTCCGTCGGCGGCCTTGATGGCGGTGCCGGTGCGGCAGGCGATGTCCAGCCCCAGGTGGAAGTCATAGCTGCCCCACAGGTTGCGCCCGCCGAAGTTGGAGGTGATGGTGCCCCGCACCGGCCAGATGAAGTAGCCGTTGGAGGCGGTAACGGGCCGCGGGGTGGTGCCGGTGTAGGCATAGGTCATGGTGGGCTCTTTCAGGGTCTCGGTGGCCAGAATCTCCCGGCCCTGCTCCACGCCGTTGACATAGGTGACGTGGGCGTTGACCCGCTCCAGGCCGTCCTCGCCCTGCTCCTTCACCTTGCTGTCGCCTATATAGAGCTCGGCGGTCTCAATATACTCCACCGGGCTGGGGATCTCCTGCTCGTAGGTCTCCTCGGTGGTGTTCTCCACCGACAGGAAGGGCACCGCCTGCTGGATGACCAGCTCCTGGTCCACCCACAGCTTATCCACGATAACGTCCGGGTTGAGCACGGACAGCTCGTTGGGCCACATGTCCAGGGAGTAGGCGATGGCGTTGAAGGTGTCGCCCTTCTTCACCACATAGGTGGACTGCTCCACCCGCAGCTGGCCCAGGGTGGTGCGGATGGACTCCACATCATACTGGGTGTTGGACGGCAGCTCGATGGGGTAGACCTCCACGTCCTCCACGAACTGGTAACGGATGGTGTCCGGGGTGAGGTAGGGCTGGGCCACCTCGTCCAGCAGCTGGTACAGGTCGTCCTTGGTGGGGGCGTAGCCCAGCTCCTGACCGTCCACCCGCATCCCGTAGGCGGTGACCAGCGCCCCCACGTCGTTGAACAGGGTGTCCTCAATCTGGGTCGTGTCGCTCAGCTCGTCGGGGGCCACGTACACCGGGGTTATGGAAATGTCCGCGTCATAGTCGAACTGCTCCCCCAGGATGTCGGAGGCCCGGGACTCGATGTTGCTGACGATGGCATCCTTCTCGTCGGGGCTGGAGACCACGCCCACCTCCTGGCCGTTCACGTTCATGGCGTAGGCCCGGATATAGCTGCCGTTGAAGCAGCTGATGCCGATGACCACCGCCAGCAGCGTCACGTACAGCAGCGGGGACACCGGATGCCGGTCCACCACGCTGCGGACCCTGGCCGCGGCCCGGCCCACCCTGCCCAGCTTGGCGGGAGCCTGCGCGCGGGACCTTCCCTCCGGGATCACGGCGGGAACCTGGGCCGCCGGGGCGGCCTGCTCCCGCGCCGGCCTGCCCTGGGCGGCGCCTCTTCTCACCCGTTTGCCTGCCGCGCCGGCCCGGATCATCGCCGCCTTAGCTCCGTCCAGGGCCTCCTTTGCCCCGTCCAACGCCTCCTTCGCCCCGCTCAGGGCGGTCCTGGCGCTGTCCAGCGCGCCCTTTGCCCGCTGCTTCAGCGCGGCGGCGGAGCGCTTCTCCTTTTTGGTCCGGGCGGCCCGGGCGCGGGCTGCCTCCCGCTCGGCCTGCTTCTCGGCGGCCTCGGCCTGTTCGATATATTGCCTCCAGGACTGGGGCCTGGCGGCCCCGCCCTCTTCTCTTTTGTCCGGGCCGGCCTGTCCGGCCCCCGTTACTGCCTTCTCCACACTCTCATGCTCTCTCTCGGTCTGCTTCACGGATGTCCCTCCTGTTGGCTTCGGGAAGCCCCGGCCCCACGCGCCTGCGGCGCTTTTCCGGCGGGCCGGCCCATCCCTTGGTTTTCCGGCAAGTTACAAATAATCCGAAAAGAGTTACAAAACGGTTACAGGCACATCCTACACTATTTTGCCCTTCCCGTCAAGCCCTGAATTTCCAGCGCTGGTTGAATCACCCGTTTTACCGCGGCATATCTTGTTGTCTTTTGGCGCTATTTTTGGAGCTGTGGCACATTTTATGGTGCCCCTGGCGAAACCGCCAAATTTTACCCGCTTTTTTCGTCCTTTTGCCCAGCCCTCTTGACAGCGCCGCCTCGGCAGTTTACAATAGCAATGCCGCAAAGTGAATGGAATATCACAGGGGCGCTGGAAGCATTTCCGGCTGTGATGTGGAGGATAAGGCCCTCCCGGTCCCTCGTACCTGATCCGGGTAATGCCGGCGTAGGAAGTGAATTCGACGATATGGGCCGTTGTCGTTTCTCTCGCTTACCGCATTGCACCGTTTGCATTGCGGTATACTTATTTTAAGGAGGAACGGCATATGAACAAAACACACAACGCGGTGCGCGCCATGGTGGAGGGGGCCATCCTCGTGGCCATCGCGGAGGGCCTGGGGTACTTCCCCAAGCTCTGGCAGATGCCCTACGGCGGCTCCGTCACGCTGATGATGCTCCCCATCGTCATTTACGCCCTGCGCTGGGGGCTGGGGGACGGACTGCTGGCCGGGCTGGCCCTGGGCATCCTGGACTTCATGCTGGGCGGGGGCGTCTCCATCGGCTGGCAGTCCATCCTGGGCGATTATGTGGTGGCCATCACCGCGCTGGGCCTGGCCGGGCTGGGCCGCAGGCGGGGCCTGCCCGGCGTGGTCCTGGGGGCCGCCCTGGGCTGCCTGGGCCGGTTTGTGTCCATCTGGATCACCGGGGCCACCCTTTGGGGGGAGTATATGTTCGATGTCTACGGCCTGCCCATGGACAACGAATTCATCTACTCCTTCCTGTACAATCTCCCCGTGCTCATCTCCGGCGTCATCACCGTGGCGCTGTGCGTGGCGCTGTGCAGCGTCAAGCCCACGCGGAAATACATGCTGGGCGAGGATATCGCCTGAAACAAGAACAAGGGGGCCTTTCCCGTGGGCAAATTCGACGGCGTGCTTTTCTTCGCGGACTACGACGACACCTTATATAACAGCAGCCACACCGTCTCCCCCGAGAACCGGGCGGCCATCCGCTACTTTATGGAGCGGGGCGGGCGGTTCTCCGTGGCCACCGGCCGGGCCCACCGCACCTTCACCCCCCAGATTGAAAAGGAGGATATCCCCCTCAACGCCCCTGTGGTGCTGTCCAACGGCGCGGCCATCTACGACTACGCGGACGGCCGCTACCTGGCGGACACCCGCCTGGATGGGGACGCCCCGGCCTGGCTGGCCCAGCTGTGCCGGGAGTTCCCCGACCTGGGCTTTGAGGCGTACCACGGCGAGGATATCTACGTCCACAATCCCAACGCCGTGACCCGGGAGCACCTGTCCCGGGTGGGGGGCGCGCAGATCCTCGCCCCCATCGGCGAGATGCCCACCCCCTGGAGCAAGGTGATCCTCCAGCAGGACGAGCCCTATCTCCGCCGGGTGCAGGCCCGCCTCCTCTCCCTCTGGGGGGACCGGTGCGAGGCCATCTTCTCAAACCGCTATCTGCTGGAGATGACCGCCAAGGGCTGCAATAAGGGGGCCATGGTGGACAGGGTGGCCCGGCTGCTGGGCATAGCGCCCCAAAACCTCTACTGCATGGGGGACAACCAGAACGACATCCCCATGCTGGCGCTGGCGGCCATCCCCTTCGCCCCGGCCAACTGCGCCCGGGAGGTGCGGGACTGGGGGGCCCGGCTGCTGGGCAGCTGCGACGAGCACGCCGTCGCCCAGGCCATTGAGATTCTGGACGGCGTTTATTAAGACTTTCTTAAATCAGCCCATCCCCGGCGGGAAATGTCCCGCCGGGGGTTATTTTTCCCCCCTTTGCGCCGAAACAAGGAGCGGGCGCTTGCGCCCAAAACAAGAAATGAGGAGCGAGAAAAGGATATGAACATCTTCAAGCGAGTTTCCATGCTGGCCTTGGCGCTGGCCCTGGCGCTGAGCCTGGCCTCCTGCGCCTCCGGGCCCGACATGCCCATGGAGGTCACCGTGAACGACCACACCATCACCCTGGGCAAGACCACCACGGGCGATATCGCCGGCTGGGGCTATGAGGTCTCCTTCACCGGCTCCCAGAACGAGATCCGCGAGGACGCCAAGTATGTGGCCTGCCACTTCCGCATCAAGACGGAGGAGGGCTCCGGCCACGAGTTCTGGATTTCCGTCTATGTCCCCTTCCAGAAGAACATCAAGGGCGACTATGTGGATTTCTCCGCCGAGGAGAAGCAGTCCCTCACCGAGGGCGTGGTGTACCGGGTCAGCCTGCGCAAGGACGCCGGCGAGAACATCAAGTTCACCTATAACGGCGCGGACTACCACAGCCTCACCTGGGAGGACGTGGAGGCGTGGGGGGCCAAGCCCACCGAGCGCTCCAGCGAGTATTCCCCCATCTACGAGCTGGAGGCGGCCCAGGGCACCCTGAAGTTCCAGAAGGGCTACACCGGCCAGGACGAGCCGGGCGAGTTCGCCGTGACCATGAACACCAACGCCTTCGCCAAGCTCCAGAAGTAATCCTATTCCATACAGCGGCCCCCGCCCAAGCCAGGCGGGGGCCGCGTTTTTTTCCGGGGCAGGGCGCCCCCAGCCCGCCGGGCCCGCCCTGCTTTCCCTCCGGGAGGCAGGACGCCTCCATGTCCGCCAGGCCATGCGGAATCCCGTCCCCCGCTTCGCGGGGGACGGGATTCTCTCATGTCTTTTCTAAAAAATACGACGCCTCCATGTCGGCGGTGGCCAGGGCGAAGGCCAGGGGGTACTGCATTAGCGCCTGGCCCACCAGCTTATTATCCTCCGGGCCGGAAAAGCCCATGTGCCAGCGGATGGCCATGGCCTCCTCCCGGGTGAGGCGCATGAAGCCCGAGATGATGTACACCGACTTCTCCCCGTGGCCGTAGGGCAGCTTGTCCTCGTAGTAGAAGGTGGGCACCTTCTCCCACTTGCCGGTGGCGTCGTCCTTCACGTTGCGGGTGCCCGCCTTATAGCACCCGATCTTGCAAAGGTCGTGGAGCAGCGCGGCGATGGCCGCCGACTCCATGGGGTACTCCACCTGGTACAGCTCCCTCACCCGCTCCCGGGCCAGGTAGGACTCCAGGCAGCGGAATACGTTAACGCTGTGCTCGCACAGCCCCCCGGCGTAGGACCCGTGGTAGCGGGCGGAGGCGGGGGCGGTGAAGAAGTCGCACTTGTTCTGCAAATAGTCCAGCAGCTCGGCGCTGCCCTCCCGGTGGATGTGCTGGGTATAGATTTCGATAAACTCCTCTTTCCCTGGCATGGCGGGCCCTCCTAAGCAGATTTTCCCCATTGTACCACAAAACCGCCGCCCTGCAAATACCCTGCGGGGCGGCGGTTTGTTGAAATTTTATGGGCTGGGCTCCATGCCCGGCGTCCTCACGGGGGCGTGGCGCTGCCCTCCCCCAGCTGTGCCAGCACCGCCAGCGTGCTGGACGCGGTATCCTGCACCCGGATTTCGATCCAGAAGCTGGCGTTCTTCTCGTTGCTGAACTGGAAGTTCAGGTTGCGCCGGCCCTGCACATACTTGTCCCAGTCCTCCACCCGGCGCACGCCGATGCGGCCCGCCTGGAAGTCCTCCTTCACCGCCTCATACAGCGCCATGGCCTCCGCCCCGCCGTAGTACACGGTCTGCTCCGTCCCCGGGTCGTGGCCGTCGTTCTCATAGCTCACCTCCCGCAGGCGCCAGCCCTCCTCGGCCATCCGCCGCTCGGCCTCCTCAAAGCCGTAGGCTCTCCAGTACAGCTCCCGGTCGCCGTAGATCTGCCGGATGGCCCAGGCGGCGGTACCCTCCCGGTCCGCCTCCCCGGGGGCCACGTATACGGGGTAATACCGCCGGGACAGGGTGGAACCGTCCTTCATATGGTAGGTCAGGCACAGGTTTGTCTCGCTGGCGGTTCCGCCCGGGTGCGTCCCCCGCTGGTCCACCGCCGCCTGGTGGAGGAGGACGGCGTACTTCACAAATTCCGGCCCGCCCTCCTCCGCCCGGAGGTAGTCCCCGCCGTCGGCAAGGGAGCACAGGTTGGCCCCCTCGAGCTCCACATAGTCCACCTGGTCCGGGTCGGGCACCCTGGTCTCAAACCCGGTCAGGTCGAAGCCCACCACCAGGAACAGGGCGGTAAACACCCCGGCCACCGCCAGCCCGCCCTTCCACTTCTTAAACACCCGGAAGGATTTGTCCAGCAGCATCCGGGCCGCGAAGTAGCCGGCGACGCCCCACACCAAGATGGAGGCCATCAGGGTGGGCTCCTGCCCGCCCAAAAAGCTGGTGGTGGCTATGCCGAAGGTCAGCCCGGCGCAGAAGGCCACGCCGTACTGGAACACCGGACGCATACATCTGACCGAAACCACATCCCCCGCGCTCTCCAGCCGTCGGGCGCGGTAGAGGAGGAAGGAGGCCCCGGCCAGCAGCAGCGCCGCCGCCGCATACGCCGCCACGCTGTCCAGCCCGCGGGTTTGGAACAGCCCGTCGGCATACCATCCCCCCACGCCGGAGCCTAGCTTCATCACCGGCGTGAGCCATTCAACCAGGGTCTGCATCCAGGGCCCAAAGCCGTTGAAGCCGTAGTAGAAGCGGTGGAACACCGCGCTGGCCAGCACGCACAGCGCCCAGGTCAGCACGTTGAAAATGCCGTAAAAGGCGGGCAGGGCCAAAATGTGCCCGGTGAACATGCCGCAGAACACCGCCAGGGAATAAAAGAACAGGCACTCCGCGCAGGTGACGGCCAGCCAGAACCCCAGCCCCGGCAGCAGCACCGTCCCGCCGATGGCCTCGATAAGCAGGGTGAGCAGGAAAATGGCCGCGTTGGGCACGACGAGGAAGGCCAGCCCCGCCAGGTAGTGGGTGGCAAACAGCCCCTCCCGCCGCACGGGCAGGGAGCCGAAGAAATTGGCCGAGCGGGCGTTATACAGGTGGCTGCACACCGCCATGGCGGCCAACACCCCGAATACCAGCGCCAGGACCATGGCCATGTACGCCATCTCCGGCACACTCTGGGCAAACCGCCGCATATACCCGTCCGTGAGGCCGGGGCGGGCCTGGGCCTCCAGCTGGAGCATCATCATCCCCTGGATGGGCATGGTCACCAGCCAGATCACGCTGTACGCCCCCCACACGGGCCAGTAGCGCAGCGCCGTTTTCTTGAACACGGGCCAATTAAAGAGCGATGTCCCGGACCGCATAGTCCTCACCTCCCATTTCATAGATAAAGATCTCCTCCAGCGACAGGGGCAGGGCCTCCATAAACAGCGGCGCCAACGGCTTGAACTGGGCCTCCACCTCTTCGGCGCTCCCCCGGACGATGTAGGTATACACCCGTCCCACGTGGTCGGTATGCACCACCCGCACCCCCTGGGGCAGCTCCGGCGGCGTTTCATCGGCAAAGGCAATCTGGAGCTTCACCGTGCCCCCCTGGAGGTCGGACAGGGAGCGCTCCAGCGCCACCTTCCCCCGGCTGAGCAGGCCCACGTGGTCGCACACGTCCTCCAGCTCCCGCAGGTTGTGGGAGGACACCAGCACCGTGGTCCCCCGCTCGGCCACATCCCCCATGAGCAGCGACCACACCTGGCGGCGCATCACCGGGTCCAGGCCGTCCACCGGCTCGTCCAGCAGCAGGTAATCCGGCCTGCAGCTCAGCGCCAGCCAGAAGGCGGACTGCTTCTGCATCCCCTTGGACAGCCGGCGGATGGGCCGCCTCTCGTCCACGGCGGGGAATGCCTCCTTCAGCTTCTCATAGCGCCCCATGTCGAAGGTGGGATAGATCCCTTTGTAGAACTTCATCATGTCCCGGGTGGAGGCGGAGGTGAAGTAGTACAGCTCGTCGGGTATGCCCGCCATGCGCTTTTTCACCGCCGGGTTTTCATAGATGGGCGCGCCCTCCAGCAGGATCTCGCCGCTGTCCTGGCGATAGGCCCCGGTGATGTGGCGCAGGATGGTGGATTTGCCCGCCCCGTTGGGCCCCACCAGCCCGTAAATGGCCCCCCGGGGCACCGTCATGGTCAGCCCGTCCAGGGCGTGGAAGCCGCCGAAGCTCTTGACCACGTTTTTCACTTCAATCATTGCGTTTCCTCCTTCCCCTCGTCCATGCACCGTTTGGCGATCTCCGCCCGGCCCATCCCCAAGTAAACCAGCTCCTGTACCACGGCGTCCAGCTGCCCAAACAGCTCCCGGCGGCGTTTTTCCGTCACGTCCTGGGGCAGGGCGGCGAAGCTGCCCTTGCCCGGCACCGAGTAGGCGTAGCCCTCCCGCTCCAGGGCTTCATAGGAGCGCTGGATGGTGTTGGGGTTGATGGCCAGCTGCCCCGCCAGGGTGCGCACCGAGGGCAGCTTATCCCCCGGCGGGATGGCCCCCGTGATGATCAAACGGCGCAGTCCGTCCCGGACCTGCTCGTAGATGGGGCGGCTGTCCCGCAGGTTCAGGCTGAGCATGGCCCCGCCTCCTTTCACAAGATTGTACTAATTGTACTATATGTCCTAGTACAGTTATCATAGCACAGGGTGGCAGGGCTGTCAAGCAAGAAAAATTTTCCAAATTTTCCAGCTTAAAATTTGCGAAAGACTGCTGACAACGGGCCGTGTACCTGCTATAATGTTGATGTCCACCCTTACACAGGGGGGTAAAGTGTCAAAAAACACCAAAACCGGCTCGTTTCATCTCAGAATATTGGAAAGGGGTCTTTTCCTATGTCCAACCACGATTTAAACGCCGCCGCCTTCCTGGAGTGCGTGGGCGCCCTGCTGGACACCAGCGAGGTCAGCTCCATGAAGCGCTGGCGCCACCACTTCTCCATCACCTGCTACCAGCACTCCCTGTTCGTGTCCTATGTGGCCTTCCGGCTGGCCCGTTACTTCGGCTGGGACTACCGGGCCGCCGCCCGGGCGGGGCTGCTCCATGATTTGTACCTCTACGACCCCGCCGACGGCTCCGCCCATCCCGGCAACCAGTGTCTGGATCACCCGGAGTTCGCCCTGCGCAACGCCTCCGCCCTGTGCCCCGACCTGTCCGAGCGGGAGAAGAACGCCATCGTCTCCCACATGTTCCCCCTGGCGCTCCACCTGCCCCGGTGCCGCGAGGCGCTGGTGGTCAACATGGCGGACAAGATCTGCGCCACCCTGGAGGTGGTCCACCTCTACCAGACCCGGCGCGTGCAGCGCTGGCTCCCCCTGTCCGCGGCCTGAGGCGCGGGCGGGATTTCTTCGACACAATCACGGCTTTCCCCCATTTTTCTCCCTGGTTTTCGTGAGAATTCGACAATTTTCCCAAACTTTGAAAAATCTCTTCAAAAAATCCTGGTTTCTGATATAATGCTCTTATGTCGAATTGCTTCCTGCCCTGCGCAGGAGGTTGAAATAGTACGCCGGCAATGAATAACTACGATGATTAAGAGAGGACGATGGGAAGCATGGTATCACACGGCAAGGATCTGAAGATCTTCTCCGGCAGCTCCAGTAAGGCCCTGGCCCGGGATATTTGCAAGGAATTGAGCATTCCCCTGGGCAATGCGGAGACCGGCGCCTTTTCCGACGGCGAAAATTTTGTATCCATCTTTGAGACCGTCCGCGGTTCCGACGTATTTGTGGTGCAGTCCACCTGCTCCCCGGTAAACGACAACCTGATGGAGCTGCTCATCATGATCGACGCGCTGAAGCGGGCCTCCGCCGGGCGCATCACCGCCGTCATCCCCTACTTCGGCTATGCCCGGCAGGACCGCAAGACCAAGCCCCGCGACCCCATCTCCGCCAAGCTGGTGGCCAACCTCATCACCCGGGCCGGCGCGGACCGGGTGCTCACCATGGACCTCCACGCCAACCAGATCCAGGGCTTCTTCGACATCCCGGTGGACAATCTGCTGGGCTCCCCGGTGTTTGTGGACCACTTTTTCCGCCGCTTCGCCCCCGTGCACGAGCAGACCATGGTGGTCTCCCCCGACGTGGGCAGCGTGGCCCGGGCCCGGGCCTTCGCCCAGAAGCTGGATATGCCCATGGCCATCGTGGATAAGCGCCGCCAGAAGGCCAACTCCTCCGAGGTGATGAACATCATCGGCGATGTCACCGGCAAGAACGTCATCCTGCTGGACGATATGGTGGACACCGGCGGCTCCCTGTGCCACGCGGCCAAGGCCCTGGTGGAGCTGGGCCACGCCAAGTCGGTCACCGCCTGCGCCAGCCATGGCGTGCTGTCCGGCCCGGCCATCCAGCGCATCAACGAATCCGCCCTGGACGAAATCGTATTTCTGGACACCATCCAGCCCCGGGATAACATCGCCGAGATCTGTCCCAAGATCAAATACCTGTCCGTGGCCCACCTGTTTGCCGACGCCATCGAGCGCATCTACCAGGAGATCTCCGTGTCCAAGCTCTGGCAGTAACCGGCTGCAAAGCCGTTGTGAGTAGGGCGGATTTGCCCGAGCCGCAGCGAAGCCGCCCGTCGCGAACAGGCGCAGCGCAACGCCAACCGGCGGCAAAGCCGTCTCCGTCTCAGAAGCCGTATCAATAGCCGAAGTATTCAGAATCGCGAGCCCAAATTGCCGCTGGCAATGCGAAAAACCGCGGGAATGCTTTAGTGTATTTAAGATTTTCAACGCAGCCGGCGGCAATTTTGGCCGTACAGCTGGGTCTGAGGCTATTGGTACAGCTTCTCAATATCCCGCCCCGGGGCAAGGCCCCGGGGCGGTTGTTCCGTTTGGAGGAATCGACATGTTTTTCCAAAATAAGCTCCCCGTCTCCTGGCTCGTGGTGGGCCTGGGCAACCCGGGGGACAAATACGAATACACCCGCCACAACGCGGGCTTCCTGGTGGCGGACGAGCTGGGCGAACGGGGGGGCTTCCCCATCCAGCGCCTGAAGTTCAAGGCGCTGACCAGCACCGCCGCCATCGGCGGCCAGGGCGTGCTGGTGATGAAGCCGGTGACCTACATGAACCTGTCCGGCGAGGCGGTGGGGGAGGCGGCCCGGTTTTATAAAATCCCTCCGGAACGAGTGCTGGTGATCTCCGACGATGTGGACCTGCCCCTGGGCAGGCTGCGCCTGCGCACCTCCGGCTCCGCCGGGGGCCACAACGGCCTGAAGAGCGTCATACAGCATCTGGGCGGCAGCCAGTTCCCCCGGCTGAAGGTGGGGGTGGGGGGCAAGCCCCACCCGGACTACAACATGGCCGACTGGGTGCTGGGCAGATTGCAGGGCGAGGATAAAAAGGTGATGGACCAGGCCGTCAAGCGCGCCGCCGACGCGGTGGAGTGCTTTTTGCGGGACGGGCCGCAGAAGGCCATGAACCAATTCAATTGAGGTTGCCATGAAACAGCTTTTGAACATCTTGAATACGGTGCCCGAGTTCGCCCGGCTGGCGGCGGATCTGGAATCGGGCCGCTCCCCGGTGGAGGTGGCGGGGCTGTCCCCCGTCCACCGGGCCCACTTCGCGGCGGGCCTTTTGGAGCGGCTGGACTGTCCCGTGGTACTGGTGTGCGCCGACGAGGGGGAGTGCGCCCGGCTGTGCGCCGACGTGACGGCGCTGACGGGCGTATCCGCCGTCATGGTGGGGGCGCGGGAATTTTTGTTCCACGACGGCGCGGTGGCCTCCCGCCAGTGGGAGCACCAGCGCCTTGCCGCCTTCCACGCCATGGCCCAGGGCAGGGCCAGGCTCATCGCCGCCACGGTGGAGGGGCTGCTCCAGCGCACCCTCCCCCCCGGGGCGCTGGCCGCCCATGTGGTGGAGGTGGACGCCGCCGGCAGCTATGACCCGGACCAGCTGGCGGACCGGCTGGCCGCCCTGGGCTATACCCGGTGCCAGCAGGTGGAGGGGGTGGGCCAGTTCGCCCTGCGGGGCGGCATCCTGGACGTGTTTTCCCCCGGCATGGACGACCCGGTGCGCATAGAGTTCTGGGACCGGGACGTGGACTCCATGGGCTCCTTCGACGTGTCCTCCCAGCGCCGGGCGGGACGGCTGGAGCGGGCCGTGTTCCTCCCGGTGAGCGAGCTTCTCCCCGTCAGGGACGAAAACGGGAACTGGGTGCGGCTTGGGGACCGCCAGCTCCCCGCCCGATACGATACCCTGGCCACCGCCGCACACCATCTGCCCCCGGAGGCGGTGGTGTGCCTGTCCGAGTCCAGCCGGGTGGCGGAGCGGGGCAAAAACTGGCTGTGGCAGCTGAGCGAGGACGTAAAGACCCTGCTGGAAAACGGGGCGCTGGACGGCAGGCACGCCGTTTTCGCCGCCGGCATGGATGAGCTGATGGCCGTGCTGTCCGACCATGCCCTGTGCTTTCTGGACTCCTTCACCACCTCCGCCGCCCCCCTGCCCCCCCGGGATATCCTCACCGCCCAGGGCCGCCAGCTCTCCTCCTTCGGGGCCAGCCTGGACGCGGCGGCGGCCGACCTCACCCAGCTGCAAAGCGCCGGCGCCGCCGCGGTGGTGCTGGTGGGCAGCGAGCAGCGGGCGCTCAACCTCCAGTCCCTGCTCCGGGAGCGGAAAATCCGCTCCGCCGTGGACTTCCAGCTCCACGCCCTGCCCCAGCCGGGGGGCATCACTATCGCCGTGGGGGGGCTGTCGGCGGGGTTTGACTACATCGGCTGCCCCTACGCGGTGCTGACGGAGGGCGCCGGCGAGCCCCGGCGAAAGGGGAAGCGGCTCAAGCACGCCGCGGACCGCCGCAAGGTGGATTCCTTTACCGACCTGTCCCCCGGGGACCTCATTGTCCACGAGAACCACGGCATCGGCCGCTTTGTGGGCATGGTGAAGATGACGGTGGACGGGGTGGATAAGGACTACGTCAAGCTGGCCTACGCCGGGGCGGACGTGCTCTACCTCCCCGCCACCCAGCTGGACGCCATCGCCAAATATATCGGCTCGGGGGACGACCCGGAGACCAAAAAGCTGTCCAAGCTGGGGGGCACGGATTGGGAAAAGGCCAAGACCCGCACCCGCAAGGCGGTGAAGGACCTGGCAAAAGGCCTCATCCAGCTCTATGCCCAGCGCCAGCGCCAGCCGGGCTACCCCTTCGCCCCCGACTCCCCCTGGCAGCGGGAGTTTGAGGACGACTTCCCCTACGACGAGACGGAGGACCAGCTGCGCTCCATCGCCGAGATCAAGCGGGATATGGAGGCCCCCCGGCCCATGGACCGCCTGCTGTGCGGCGACGTGGGCTACGGCAAGACGGAGGTGGCCCTGCGGGCGGTGATGAAGTGTGTGCTGGACGGCAAGCAGGCCGCCATCCTGGTGCCCACCACCGTGCTGGCCCGCCAGCACTACCTGACGGCGCGCTCCCGGTTTGCCAAATACCCGGTGGAGATTGAGGTGGTCAGCCGCTTCCGCACCCCCGCCCAGATGAAAAAGGCGCTGTCCGGGGTGGCGGACGGCTCGGTGGACCTGCTCATCGGCACCCACCGGCTGCTGCAAAAGGACGTGCGCTTCAAGGACCTGGGGCTTCTGGTGGTGGACGAGGAGCAGCGCTTCGGCGTCACCCACAAGGAACGGCTCAAGGAGCTGTCCAAGCAGGTGGACGTGCTCACCCTGTCCGCCACCCCCATCCCCCGCACGCTGAATATGGCGCTGTCCGGCATCCGGGACATGTCCGCCATCGAGGAGCCCCCCTCCAACCGCCAGCCGGTGCAGACCTATGTGCTGGAGCACGACTGGTCGGTGCTGGCGGACGCCATGCGCCGGGAGCTGGAGCGTGGGGGCCAGGTGTACTACCTCCACAACCGGGTGGACACCATAGAGCGCACCGCCGCCCGCATTAAGGAGCTGCTGGGGGACGGGGCGGAGGTGGCGGTGGGCCACGGCAAGATGAGCCAGGAGGAGCTGGGCGGCGTGATGACCCGGGTGTCCGACGGCGAGGTGGACGTGCTGGTGTGCACCACCATCATCGAGACGGGCATCGACATCGCCAACGTGAACACCCTGATCATTGAGGACGCGGACAAGATGGGCCTGTCCCAGCTCCACCAGATTCGCGGCCGGGTGGGCCGGTCCGCCCGGCGGGCCTACGCCTACATGACCTACCGGCAGGGCAAGGTGCTCACGGAAATTGCCGCCAAGCGCCTGAGCGCCATCCGGGAGTACGCCGAGTTCGGCTCCGGCTTCAAGATCGCCATGCGGGACCTGGAGATCCGGGGCGCCGGCAACCTGCTGGGGCCGGAGCAGTCCGGCTTCCTGATGAGCGTGGGCTACGACCTGTATTTGAAGCTGCTGGAGGAGGCCGTTTTGGAGGAAAAGGGGGAAAAGCCCCAGCGTCTGAGCGAGTGCACGGTGGATCTCACCGTGTCCGCCTCCATCCCGGAGCGGTATGTGGCCGACCCGGGCCAGCGCATGGACCTGTACCGCCGCATCGCCCGGGTGCGCGCCCAGGAGGACGCCGACGATATCACCGACGAGCTCATCGACCGCTTTGGCGACCCGCCCCGGCAGGTGAATAACCTGTTGGCGGTGGCCCTGCTGCGGGGGCGCGGGGCGCAGTGCGCCATCACGGATATCTCCCAGAAGGGGGCGGCGCTGTCGTTCACCCTGTCCGCCTTCCAGCTGGAGGCCATCGCCTCCCTGGCCGGGCAGTACCCCGGCCGCCTGCTGTTCTCCCCCGGCGACACCCCCGCCTTCACCCTCAAGCTGCGCCGCACCGACGACCCCCTGCGCACCGCCGCCCAGGCGGTGGAGCGGTATGGGGCGCTGCTGAACCTGGAGAAAGCCCCCTAGGGCGGCGCGCGGCAGCCTGGAGCTGTGCTGCGAAGCCTCCGCGACGGCAGCTAAGCCCCTCCGACTGCGCGCGCCGTTTGCCGGGCCTTTTGGGCCCGGCAAGCCGTCCACTCCGCTTCGGGTCTTATCTGCCTGCTCCCGGCTTCTCCGCAACCTGAAGTCGTGCTGCGCCTGCTCGCAACGCGCGGCTTCCCTCCGTCTCACGCAAAACCCGCCCCCGTTGCGCGGCGGCTGGGCTTTTGCCTTCGCTTCGGTCCATCCGCGCTGCTCGCGACGGCTCCGCAACCTGAAGTCGTGCTGTGCCTGCTCGCAACGCGCGGCTTCCCTCCGTCTCACGCAAAACCCGCCCCCGCTGCGCGGCGGCTGGGCTTTTGCCTTCGCTTCGGTCCATCCGCGCTGCTCGCGACGGCTCCGCAACCTTGATTTGCATTTCCCGCCCGCTTGATGTATAATACTTCCCAACGGCGCACGCGCCGGAATCATTCTGCCGCACAGATTGGAGAATACCATGAAAAATTGGAAACGACTGCCGGCCCTGCTGTTGTCCGGGGCCCTGGCCCTGTCCCTGTTCGCCTGCACCACCGCCAACCCCACCAGCGGCGATCCCTCCGTCTCTCCCGGCGCGGACCCGTCCGCTTCCCCCAGCGCGGACCCGTCCGCCTCCCCCAGCGCCGCCCCCGAAATCGTGGCCGACCTGACCCAGCCCCCCCTGATGTTCGCCGCCGGCGCCAACCCGGACGACGTGATGCTCACCGTCGACGGGGTGGATGTCCCGGCCGACCTCTTTTTCTACCTGCTGGGCCAGGCCTGCATGAACACCCAGCAGTATTTCTCCTACTTCGGCCTGAACCTGGCGGACATGCCCGACGCGGCGGGCGACCTGCTGGAGCAGGGTGTCCGCCTGTCCGCCTATCACACTCTGGTGCGCCAGAAGGCGGCCGAGCTGGGCTGCCTGCCCACCGACGCCCAGATGGAGGAGGTGCGCCAGGCCATGGAGCAGTCCGACCTGGACACCGCCGGCCCCTACTGGGGGCTGACCGAGGAGAGCGCCCAATTCATTTTTGAAATGACCACCTATTACGAGAACGTGAAGAACGCCGTCACCCACGCGCCCGACGAGCAGGAGCTGAATGAGTACCTGGACGCCCAGAAGGTCTACCGGGTGAAGCACATCCTGCTCAAAACGGTGGACGACAGCAAGCAGCCCCTCCCCGACGACCAGGCTGCCCAGAAGCGGGCCCAGGCGGAGGATCTCCTCTCCCAGCTCCAGGGGACGGACGCCGGCGCCCTGGAGGCCAAGTTCGACGAGCTGATGATGGCCCACAGCGAGGACAATCCCCAGAACAACCCCGACGGCTACACCACCTCCTCCGGCCAGATGGTGGCCCCCTTTGAGGAGGCGTCCCTGGCGCTGAAGGAGGGGGAGATCTCCGGCATCGTGGAGAGCGAGTTCGGCTATCACATCATTCTGCGCCTGCCCCTCACCGACGAGACGAAAACCCAGTACCGGGACAGCTTCCAGGTGGACGCCATGGAGGATCTGGCCGACCAGTGGATCGCGGAGGCCCAGATCACCCGCGCCGGGGCGCTGGACAGCCTGAACGCCATCGACTTTTACCGCCGGCTCAGCGCCTACCACCAGGCGCTGGCGGAGAAGGACGCCCCGGCGCAGAGCGGCCCCGTGGAGAGCGGCGGGGTGGGCTGAGCGTTCCCCCAGCCGCCATTGTCACGCTCCGATTGGCCGCGCGGCCGGGTCGCTTTCGCTCCGGCTCGGACTGGTCTCCGGCCCGCACAGGCGGGCCTGCGCTCGTCCTCGCTCCGCTCCAAGCCCCCCTGCGCGGCTATCGTCGCGCTTCTTCCCCCTTGACAGCCACCCTCACTTCTGGTATCATCTACCTCAAGTGATAGGGGAGTAACCGGCGGGGTTCTGTCCCGCGGCTAAGGCCAACAGCAAGAGGAATTCCCTCTGGCTTAGTCTGAAACGGTAAGACCTATCCGCAGTCTGAGACTGCGGATAGGTCTTTTTTGTTTCCCGCTTGTCCCCTTTCCCTACCATTCGACCCCCAAAAAACGCTATATTCAGAAGGAAAGAAAAGGAGTGTTGGACTATGAGCCAATGGTACGACAAGACCGCCGCCCAAACCCTGGCTGGGCTGGAATCCGGCCGCTCCGGCCTCTCCCCCCAGGAGGCCCAGGCGCGGCTGGATAAATACGGCCCCAACCAGCTGGCCGGGGCCCCCAAAAAGCCCCTCTGGGCCCGGTTCCTGGACCAGATGCGCGACCCCATGATCCTGGTGCTGCTGGCCGCGGCGGCCCTGTCCCTGGCGTCCTCCGGCGGGGAGGACTGGGTGGAGGCCGTCATCATCCTGGTCATTGTGGGGGTGAACGCCTGCATCTCCATCTCCCAGGAGGACAGCGCGGAAAAGGCCCTGGAGGCGCTGCAAAAAATGTCCGCCCCCCTGGCCAAGGTGGTCCGGGGCGGGGAGCAGGTCCGGCTGGAGACGGCCTTTCTGGTGCCCGGCGACGTCATCGTGCTGGAAGCGGGGGACCTGGTGCCCGCCGACGCCCGCATCCTGGAGTGCGCCAACCTGAAGGCGGACGAATCCGCCATGACCGGCGAATCCGTCCCGGTGGACAAACAGGCGGACGCGGTGCTGCCCGAGGGCACGGTGCTGGGGGACCGCAGCAATATGGTGATCTCGTCCACCGTCATCACCAACGGCCGGGCGCTCTGCGTGGTGACGGCCACCGGCATGGACACCGAGGTGGGCCGCATCGCCGGGATGCTCATGGGGGAGGAGGACACCTCCACCCCGCTTCAGCGCAAGCTGGCGGAGATCTCCAAAACCCTGTCCTTTGTGTGCCTGGCGGTGTGCGCGGTGATGTTCGGGGTGGGCATGCTCTACCACCGCCCCCTGCTGGAAATGCTCATGGCCGCCGTATCCCTGGCGGTGGCCGCCATCCCGGAGGGCCTGCCCGCCATCGTCACCATTGTGCTGGCCCTGGGGGTGCAGCGGATGGTAAAGCACAACGCCATTGTGAAAAAGCTGCCCGCGGTGGAGACCCTGGGCTGCGCCGGGGTGATCTGCTCGGACAAAACCGGCACCCTCACCCAGAACCGCATGACGGTGAAGCAGGTGTGGACCCCTGGGGACCGCCACCGCCGGGAGGCGCTGACCATCGGCGCGCTGTGTAACGACACGGTGCTCTCCCCCAGCGGCAAAACCACCGGCGACCCCACCGAGACCGCCTTTGTGGACGCCGCGCTGGCCGGCGGCCTGGACAAGAACATTTTGGAGCAGGAGATGCCCCGGGTGTTTGAGCTGCCCTTCGACTCCGAGCGCAAGCTGATGAGCACCGTCCACCCCCTGCCCGGCCAGCCCGGCCGGTACCGCGTCATGGTCAAGGGCGCTCCCGACGTGCTCCTTTCCCGGTGCACCCATATCCTGGCCGGGGCCGCCGTCCCCCTCACCGCCGCCCTGGGCCGGGACGTGGAGGCCGCCAACGCCTCCATGGCGGAGCAGGCGCTGCGGGTGCTGGCCTGCGGGTATCAGGATATCGAATCCCTGCCCGAGCCCTCCGGCAGCGCCCAGCTGGAGACGGGCCTCACCTTTGTGGGGCTGGTGGGCATGATCGACCCGCCCCGGCTGGAGGTACGGGACGCGGTGGCGCAGTGCTACGCCGCGGGCATCCGCCCGGTGATGATCACCGGCGACCACAAGCTCACCGCCGTGGCCATCGCCAGGGAGCTGGACATTTTCCGCAGCGGCGACCTGGCCATCACCGGGGAGGACCTGGACTTCATGCCCCAGGAGCTGTTGGAGCAGGACGTGGACAAATTCGCCGTCTACGCCCGGGTGTCGCCAGAGCACAAAATGCGCATCGTCAAAGCGTGGCAGAAGAAGGGCATGGTGGTAGCCATGACCGGCGACGGGGTAAACGACGCCCCGGCGCTGAAGGTGGCGGACATCGGCTGCGCCATGGGGATCACGGGCACCGATGTGGCCAAGGGCGCGGCGGACATGATCCTCACCGACGACAACTTCGCCACCATCGTCAAGGCGGTAGAGCAGGGCCGGGGCATCTATTCCAACATCAAAAAGGCCATCCACTACCTGCTCTCCTGCAATATCGGCGAGATTGTGACGCTGTTTTTGGCCACCCTCTTCAACTTCCACCAGCCCCCCTTGGTGGCGGTGCAGCTCTTGTGGCTCAACCTGGTCACCGACTCCCTGCCCGCCCTGGCCCTGGGCATGGAGCCGGTGGAGCCCTCGGTGATGGAGGAGAAGCCCCGCTCCGCGTCTGAGCCGCTGTTCACCCGGCGTTTTTCCATCCGCCTGGCCTGGCAGGGGCTGATGGTTGGGCTGCTCACCCTGGCGGCCTACTGGCTGGGGGAGTATGTGCTCAGCGACCCCACCCTGGCGGACGCCACCGCCAACACCATGGCCTTCGCCACCCTCACCTTCTGCCAGCTCTTCCACGCCTTCGACGTGCGCAGCGAAACCCAGTCCATCGCCCACATCGGCCTCACCTCTAACCCGGCCATGAACAAGGCGTTCCTGGTGGGCATGGCCCTGCAATTGTCCGTGCTGCTCATACCGCCGCTGATGTCGGTATTCCGGGTGTGCGCCCTGACCCTCACCGAGTGGCTGGTGGTGCTGGGGCTGTCCCTCATCCCGCTGGCGGTGTGCGAAATCGAGAAGGCGGTTAGGCGCAACAAGCGCTGAACCCAAGCGCCCGGGCGGCTCCGCGCTTCTTTTTCATTTCCCTGTTGCAATTTTCCCCCTGTCAGTTTATAATGTTAGTCAGAATCTTAACAAACGGGATTCAACAAATAAATTGAATTTGGAGGTCGATTCCCATGAAAGATTTATATGTGGTCAGCTGCTGCCGCACCGCGGTGGGCTCCTTTGGCGGAAGCCTGAAGGACACCCCCGCCACCGATCTGGGCGCCATCGTGGTCAAGGAGGCGTTGGCGCGGGCCAACGTGAAGCCCGAGCAGGTGGACGAGGTGATGTTCGGCTGCATCCTGACCGCCGCCCAAGGCCAGAACCCCGCCCGCCAGGTGGCCATCAAGGCCGGCGTGCCCTTCTCCGTCCCCGCCTATACCGTGGGCATGGTGTGCGGCTCCGGCATGAAGTCCGTCATCGAGGCGGGCCGCGCCATCCGCTCTGGCGACGCGGAGATCGTGGTGTGCGGCGGCACCGAGAACATGAGCGCCGCCCCCTTTGCCTCCATGGACGCCCGCTGGGGCGCCCGCATGGGCGACAAGAAGCTGGTGGACACCATGATCAAGGACGGCCTGTGGGACGCCTACAACAACTATCACATGGGCACCACCGCCGAGAATATCTGCGATATCTGGGGCATCACCCGCGAGGAGCTGGACGCCTTTGCCGCCTCCTCCCAGCAGAAGACCGAGGCCGCCCAGAAGGCCGGCAGGTTTGAGGACGAGATCGTCCCCGTGATGATCAAGAAGAAGAAGGAAATGGTGGAGTTCAAGGTGGACGAGTTCCCCAAGGCGGGCGTCACCGCCGAGGGCATCGCCAAACTGCGCGGCGCGTTCCCCGTGGGCCCCGAGGGCGTTGAGGACGAGGTGGTGCACACCTTCGAGCTCACCGGCGTCCACGAGGCCGACGCCAAGAAGCACGTCCAGCGGGTCACCGCCGCCAACGCCTCCGGCATCAACGACGGCGCGGCCGCCATCGTGCTGGCCTCCGGCGAGGCGGTGGAGAAGTACGGCCTGAAGCCCATGGCCAAGCTGGTCAGCTGGGGCCACGGCGGCGTGGATCCCAAGATCATGGGCGTGGGCCCCGTGCCCGCCTCCCGGGACGCCATGGCCAAGGCCGGCCTGACCATCAAGGATATCGACCTGGTGGAGGCCAACGAGGCGTTCGCCGCCCAGTCCATCGCCGTGGCCCGTGAGCTGGACTTCGACATGGACAAGGTCAACGTCAACGGCGGCGCCATCTCCATCGGCCACCCCGTGGGCGCTTCCGGCGCGCGCATCATCGTCACCCTGCTCCACGAGATGGCCAAGCGGCCCGAGGCTAAGAAGGGCCTGGCCACCCTGTGCATCGGCGGCGGCATGGGCGTTGCCACCATCTTCGAGAAGTGCTGAAAATAGGGGTCTGATATGGACTGGCAGGCACTTTACAAAGAGAAACTCACCACCGCTGAAGAGGCGGTGAAGGTGGTCAAATCCGGCGACTGGGTGGACTATACCTGGTGCACCAACCACCCCGTCGCCCTGGACGCCGCCCTGGCGGCGCGCAAGGACGAGCTGTATGACGTGAAGGTCCGGGGCGGCGTTACCATGTGGATGCCCGAGATCTGCAAGGCGGACGACGCGGGGGAGCATTTCACGTGGAACGCCTGGCACTGCTCCGGGGTGGACCGTAAGATCATCTCCAAGGGCATGGGCTATTTCTCCCCCATCCGCTATTCCGAGCTGCCCCGGTTTTACCGGGAGAACGTGGATGTGGACGTGGTGATGGTGCAGACCACCCCCATGGACGCCCACGGCAACTTCAGCTTTGCCCTGGCGGCCTCCCACCTGGCGGACATGATGGACAAGGCCAAGACCATTATTGTGGAGGTCAACCGGAACATGCCCTGGGTGTACGGCCTCACCGGCAGCGAGATCAACATCAAAGACGTGGATTTCGTGGTGGAGGGCGGCAATCCCCCCATCGCCCAGCTGGGCGGCGGCGGCGAGCCCTCGGAGGTAGACAAGGCGGTGGCCAATCTCATCGTCCCCCACATCCCCAACGGGGCCTGCCTCCAACTGGGGATCGGCGGGATGCCCAACGCGGTGGGCTCCATGATCGCCCAGTCCGACCTCACCGACCTGGGCATCCACACCGAGATGTACGTGGACGGCTTTGTGGATATCGCCCTGGCGGGCAAGATCACCGGGCGGCGCAAGAACCTGGACAAGGGCCGCCAGGTGTACGCCTTTGCGGCGGGCACCCAGAAGCTGTACGACTACGTCAACCGTAACCCGGAGGTGATGGCCGCCCCGGTGGACTACACCAACGACGTGCGGGTGCTGGCCCAGCTGGACAACTTCATCTCCATCAACAACGCCATCGACCTGGACCTGTTCGGGCAGGTCAACGCCGAGTCCGCCGGCCTGCGGCAGATTTCCGGCACCGGCGGCCAGCTGGATTTCGTGATGGGCGCGTACCTGTCCAACGGCGGCAAGAGCTTCATCTGCCTGTCCTCCACCGTCACCGGCAAGGACGGCACGGTGAAGAGCCGCATCGTCCCCACCCTGACCCAGGGCTCCATCGCCACCGATCCCCGGTCCTGCGTGCAGTACCTGGTCACCGAGTACGGCATGGTGAACCTGAAGGGCCTGTCCACCTGGGAGCGGGCGGCGGGCATCATCAGCATCGCCCACCCGGACTTCCGGGAGGAGCTCATCGCCAGCGCCGAAAAAATGGGCATCTGGCGCAGGAGCAGCAAGCGCTGATACATACCCAGCAGCAAAAAGCCCGCACGGCTTATGCCGTGCGGGCTTTCTCTCACCCTTTTGCCTTGGCCACGGGAATCCACACCTCAAAGCGCGTGCACTCCGGGTCCAGATAGACCTCCACATCCGGCCCCTCGGCGTACTCGTAGCCGGAGGTGGGCAGCCACTCCGTCACCACCCGCCGCTCCAGCTCCTGGATGGCGGCGGCGGTGTCCCCCTTCCCGGGGAATACCGCCCAGGTGAAGGCGGGGACGGTATACTCCTCCAGCCCCTCCCCCGCCGGGGCGGAGGAGGCCACCGCGATATAATACTTGGAGCTGTCCAGCCCGTCGCACACCCCCAGCATACCCCGGGGCTCCCCGTCCATCAGCGCCGCCAGCCGGGGGATGGTGCCGTCCGCCGCCGCCCGGCCCCAAAGCTGGGGCACATACTGGAAGCTCTCCTCCATGTCCTTTCCCAGGGGCGCGGACACCCCCACAATGCGGAATGCGTCCCGTTTTTCAATCCGATATTCCATTTTTTCCACTCCTTGTACCGTGATGGCGAAGCGCAGGGGCGGATAGCTTTTCAGCACCGCCCCCGGCGTTTTGGCCGCCGAGGGCGGCAGGCCGTGGACAGCCTGAAAGGCCCTGTTGAAGGCGGTGGGCGAGCTGTAGCCGTATTTCACCGCCGCGTCCACAATCCGCTCCCCGCCCTGGAGGTCCGCCGCCGCCCGGGACATTTTCCGGCGGCGGAGGTACTCCGACAGCGGGACCCCCGCCAGCAGCCCGAACATCCGCTGAAAGTGGTAGGGGGAGCAGCAGGCGATTTTCGCCGCCTCCCGCGGATCAGGCTCCTCCAAATGCTCCTCCAGGTACTCCACAGCCCGGTTCAGACGCTCTATCCATTCCATGTGCCTCGCTCCTTTTCTGTTGCGCAACTGGGTATAGTATACTCCGTCCCCCCGCCCTTGTCCTCTCTTTTTTGCGCCAAAATATGAGAGCGGCGGCTGAGAAGCTGAAACCATTTTCCCCCCTTCCGTGTTATGATAGGTGAAAAACGTTTTTCAAACTGCGCGGCGGCGCACAGCTTCTTCAACGGGGCCGCGGACCCCCCCGCAGAGCGGCTGAGCTTGCGCCGACGCGTTTCACGTGAAACATTGGGAGGTGATCCATTGACGGAAGAACAGCTGGTGAAGGCCCTGCGCCGGGGGGAGCTGTCCGCCCTGGAGGCGCTGATGGACCGATACACGCCCTACGTGTCCTCCATCGCGTCCCGCATTCTGCCGGGCCGCCCGGCGGACGCGGAGGAGCTGACGGCGGACGTATTCCTGGCCGCCTGGGACAACCGGAACAAGCTGCGCCCCGGCCAGGTGAAGGGCTGGCTGGGGGCGGTGGCCCGCAACCGGGCGTTCAACCTCCTCCGGGCACGCCGGGAGTCCCTGCCCCTGGAGGAGGACGCGCTGCTTTTGGAGACAGACGGCCCCGACCGGGCGCTGGACAAAAAGGAGACCGCCCGCATTGTCAACCAGGCGCTGTCCCGGCTGGACAAGCCCCAGCGGGAGCTCTTTGTCCGGCACTACTACTACGGCCAGACGGTGCGGGAGGCGGCGCTGGCCATGGGGCTGAACCTGTCCACCGCCAAGACCTGGCTGCGCCGGGGGCGGGAGACGCTGAAAACCATTTTGGAACAGGAGGGCTATGGATATGAAGCGGCTGGAGATTTCCAAGCTGATGGATGAGTATGTGGATACCGAGTTTTTCCCCGAGGGGGGCGGAACCGCCCACCGGGAGGCGGTGAAAGCGCGGGTGCTGGCCCAGGCCGAACCGGCGAAAAAGAGGCCCAGGCCGCACCTGAAAACAGTTTTGATTGCGGCCGCACTGGCGGCGGTGGGGGTGCTGTGCGTTGCGGCGGGCCTACCCATGATGACCTATCAGCTCTTCACCGGCGGGACCATGGTGGCCGATGTGGAGACGAGCGGGCCAAACCGACATATCTATTACGATTTGAGGAACGCTTTCCCAGAGGACCCCCTTGTGCTGGAGGATGGCCGCCTCTGGCTGGTGCTCAACGGGGAGCGCACCGATATCACTGACCGCATCGATATGGAAACACCCTATATCGTCGAACACACTGACCCGGAGACCGGCTTGAGTAGTTCTCTCATTCTCGGCGGCACCTCGGAGGATTTCGGCTGGTGTCTTTGGCAGCAGCTCCCCAACCAAGGCGGATACAGCGCGTATGGGTATAACCACCGCGTAACTCACTTCGTCTACGATGGTGTGGCGTATGAGTGGCCGTACGGTGACAATCTCGATGAATCCCTTCTCTCCAAAAGCAATGACTGGGAGGATGTCAAGATCGTTTGGCAACCTTGGTGCGAAAAGGGCGAACAAGAGGCTCAAGTTTTTGCCCGTAATAGATGACTTTTCTTTGGGCCTGTGATAAAATGGACTCCCCCGCCTTGGGGGAGTCCATTCTTATGGCCCCCCAGCGAAGCGGGGCTGGCGCGTTTCACGTGAAACATTTTGGACCGGCAGGGGTGCACGCCCCACCGCGCCCCGCAATTATGCCGCACCACGCAGGCGCGAACCGTGGGAACCACCAGCAATCATAACCACACACAAGCGGCAGCACCAATCGGGGAGAAGCCAGTCCCGCCCCCGCGCGCCGGGAACCCCGGCACAACGTTTCCCAAGGGAGACGGGGGTACATAGGGGGTTCCCCCCTATGCGCGCTCTTTGGTTACTTTCTCTCGCGTGAGAGAAAGTAACCCCCGCCGGAGGCGCGCCCCCCAAGGGGGCCACAGAGGAAGGAAGGTAATCCAATGACGGATCAAGACTATATGCGCCAGGCCATCGACCTGGCCCGCGGCTGTATTTCCGATGGCGATATCCCGGTAGGCTGCGTGGTCGTCTCCCCCGGCGGGGCCGTCATCGGCCGGGGCCGCAACCGCCGGGAGGCGGACAGCCGCGCCACCGCCCACGCGGAGATCGAGGCCATCAACGACGCCTGCGCCGCCCTGGGCAGCTGGCGGCTCACGGGCTGCACCCTGTACGTCACCCTGGAGCCCTGCCCCATGTGCGCCGGGGCCATCATCAATTCCCGAATTTCCCAGCTGTATTTCGGGGCAAAGGAGGAAAAATCCGGCTGCTGCGGGTCTATTTTAAACCTGTTCTGCGAACCCTTCAACCACCACCCCCGGGTATACGGCCCCCTGCTGGAGGGGGAGTGCCGGGCCCTGCTGACGGAATTTTTCCAAAATCTGCGGAAGATTTAACAAAGCTGTAACACTTTAGCGCAAACTTCTGAAATATCTCTGCGGTATCTTAATACTTGCAAGAGATAATCCTTTCTTTTTCATTCTATCCTCCATCCTCAAGAAAATCGGAGCCTTTGGGCTCCGATTTTCTTTTTCCCTGCATGGGGCGCTTCAGCAAAATTCAATCCTGCCCGGCGACATGGACTTGATCCGGGCCAGGGCCTCCACCCGGACCCCGCCGGCGCGGATGCGCGCCCCGCCGGGCTGGAACGCCTTCTCCACGGCGACCCCGGCCCCTGCCACCGCCGCCCCGGCCTGGCGGGCCAGGTCGATCAGCCCCTCCAGCGCCGCGCCGTTGGCCAAAAAGTCGTCGATGAGCAGCAGCCGGTCCGCCGGGCCCAAAAACCGCTTGGACACAATGACGGTGCTGCTCCCCCCGTGGGTGAAGGAGGGCACATCGGTGTGGTACACCTCCCCGGCGATGTTTTTGGTGCGGCTCTTTTTGGCGAACACCACCGGCACGCCGAACTGCTGCGCGGCCACGCAGGCGATGCCGATGCCCGACGCCTCAATGGTCAAAATCTTGTTGACCCCTTCCCCGGCGAACAGCCGCGCCCACTCCCGGCCCATGGCCCCGAACAGCTCCACGTCCATCTGGTGGTTGAGAAAGCTGTCCACCTTGAGCACCTCTGCGTCCTCCACAATGCCGTCCCGGCATATGCGCTCCTCCAGCTCCCGCACAGTCCTCTCCCCTTTCTGTTTGTGCCCCTATTCTACCAAAACCGCCGCCGTTTTTCCACCGTTTTCCCGCAAAATCCTCTTGCCCTTCCCAATATTTTCTGCTACAATGGGGCGGCGGCTGGGACGCTCCCGCCTCCGGCCGCGCGCCCCGCCGGGCAGCGTTTCACGTGAAACGCCCCCGCTTCTGCGGCGGCCCTGCCCGTCCCCTCAAAAACGCTCCGAAAGAAGGCTTTTGCCATGCAGCGCGTCAAGCAGACCTTGCGCCAACTCCCCCTGCTCACCCTGGGCACCTTTCTGGTGGCTGCGGGGGTCTACTTTTTCAAGTTCCCCAACCACTTCAGCACCGGCGGCGTCACCGGCCTGGCGGTCATCCTCAACGCCATTGTCCCGGCGGTGAGCCCGTCCACCTTCACCTCGGTCATCAATATCCTCTTTCTGGCCATCGGCTTCCTGTTTTTGGACAAGAGCTTCGGGCTGAACACAATTTATTGCTCCATCCTGTTTTCCGCCATGCTGTCCGCCCTCGAGTGGCTCGTCCCCCTGTCCGCCCCCCTGACGGACCAGAAGACCCTGGAGCTGTTCTTTGCCGTCATCCTCCCCTCCCTGGGCTCGGCCATCCTGTTCAATATGCAGAGCTCCACCGGCGGCACCGACATCCTGGCCATGATCCTCAAACGGTTTTCCAGCATGGACATCGGCAACGCCCTGCTGTGTGTGGACGTGCTCATCGCCACCTCCACCCTGTATTTTGTGGGCATTGAGGTTGGCCTCTACTCTATCTTGGGCTTGGTGCTGAAATCCGTGGTGGTGGACACGGTGATTGAGTCGCTGAACCGCCGCAAGAGCTTCCTGGCGGTCACCTCCTGTCCCCAGCAGGTGTGCGACTATATCACCCACACCCTCAACCGCTCCGCCACCTGCTGGAAGGCGGAGGGCGCCTACACCCACGAGCCCAAGTGGATCGTGCTCACCGCCCTGTCCCGGTCCCAGGCGGTGGCGCTGCGTCTGCACCTCAAGTCCGCCGATCCCCACGCCTTTATCCTGGTGACCAACTCCAGCGAGATCTTTGGAAAGGGGTTTATGCGGGTATGAGCGCGAGGATAGCCGCGCAGGGGAGCTTGGACCAAAGCGAGGGCAAAAGCCCAGCCGCCGCACAGCGGTGGCGGGTTTTGTCCAAGTCGGAGGGAAAGCGACCCGCCGCGCGGCCAATCCAAGCGTGACAAGAAGCGCGAGGATAGCCGCGCAGGGGAGCTTGGACCAAAGCGAGGGCAAAAGCCCAGCCGCCGCACAGCGGTGGCGGCTTTTGTCCGAGTCGGAGGGAAAGCGACCCGCCGCGCGGCCAATCCAAGCGTGACAAGAAGCGCGAGGATAGCCGCGCAGGGGAGCTTGGACCAAAGCGAGGACAAAAG
>CAJUKT010000040.1 GCA_910587255.1 uncultured Oscillospiraceae bacterium | reverse complement strand
GCCAATCTAGCTTCAAAATAGAATTGATGAGACCCTTCATTTCACTATCTTACGACAGTTTCCTGAAGGACTCTCTTAGTCCTTCTGGTGCTTCGTGTTCTTTCGTTGTTTAATTTACAAGGTGCAATCCCTTCGCCCCGCTTCCCGTCCCCCTCAGGGCCCGTCATGCGGAACTCCGTTATTCTACCACGCCTGGGCCGCTTTGTCAAGCACTTTTTTCTTCCGCTTCGGAACTTTTTTACCCGACCCGCTCCCTTGAGCTCCGCTCCCCTTGGCGCTCAGTTATATTAGCAAATCCTTCTTCGGTTGTCAACCCCCTTTTTCAACTTTTTTTGAGTTTTTTCGCCGGGGCTTTCACCCCACGCTGCCCATGACGGCTCAGCGCTTTTTTACTTGCGAAACTGTCCCGCCTGTGTTACCCTTAAACCATATCTATAATAATGATCTCAAGGAGGCTTAACCATGCCCATTCGGATTCCCGACTCCCTCCCCGCCACCGGCGTGCTGGAGGGCGAGAATATCTTCGTCATGACGGAGCGCCGCGCCCTGCATCAGGACATCCGCCCCCTGAACCTGCTCATCCTCAACCTGATGCCCACCAAGATCGTCACCGAGACCCAGCTGCTGCGCAAGCTGTCCAATACGCCTCTCCAGGTCAATGTCCAGCTCCTTCAGACCAGGAGCCACACCTCCCAGAACACGGACACAGCCCATCTCCAATCCTTTTACACCACCTTTGACCAGGTGCGGGAGCAGCAGTTCGACGGCATGATTATCACCGGCGCCCCGGTGGAGAACCTGGAGTTCGAAGAGGTGGACTACTGGGACGAGCTGTGTGAGATCATGGACTGGACCCGCACCCACGTCCACTCCACCTTCCATATCTGCTGGGGCGCCCAGGCGGGGCTTTACCACCATTACGGCGTGTCCAAGCGCACCCTGCCCCACAAGCTGTCCGGCGTCTACGACCACACCATCATCCGCAAGCGCTCTCCCCTGTTCCGGGGCTTCGACGACCATTTCTGGGCTCCCCACTCCCGCTACACCGAGATCACCATGGAGCAGCTTCTGGAAAAGCCGGAGCTGGAGATCCTGGCCCTGTCCCACGAGGCGGGGGTGTTCGGGGTGAAGAGCTCGGACAACCGCCGCTTTTTCATCTTCGCCCACCCGGAGTACGACGGCGACACCCTGGCCCAGGAGTATTTCCGGGACGTGAAGCGGGGGCTTGACCCCGACCTGCCCGCCCACTACTTCCCCGGCGGCAACCCCAGCCTGTCCCCCATCGTCAACTGGCGCAGCGCCGGGCAGCTGCTGTACACCAACTGGCTCAACTACTACGTCTACCAGACCACCCCCTACGATCCCAGCCAGATCTCCCAGGAGCCCCAGGAGTAGGCCCATGCTGCAAATTTCAAACCTCACCCTCCCGGTGGGCGGCGGCGAGGCCCTGCTGCGAAAGAAAGCAACCCGCGTCCTGGGCGTCCCCCCGGCCGACATCCTGGAGCTGTCCCTCCACCGCCAGTCCATCGACGCGCGGAAGAAACATGACGTGCATCTGGTCTGCACGGTCCGTCTTACATTAAATAATGAAGGGGCCGTCCTCCGGCGGGCTCCCCGGGGCGTGGAGGCGGTGGCGGAGGCGCCCTATGCGCCGCCCCCCCTGGGCCGCGCCTCCCCCCTGCCCCCGGTGGTGGTGGGCATGGGCCCGGCGGGGCTGTTCGCCGCCCTCACCCTGGCCCGGGCGGGCCTGCGCCCCATTGTGCTGGAGCGGGGACAGGACGTGGACCGGCGCGCCCGGGACGTGGAGCGTTTTTGGCAGACCGGGCTGCTCTCCCCCTCCTCCAACGTCCAGTTCGGCGAGGGGGGCGCGGGGACGTTTTCCGACGGCAAGCTGACCACCGGGGTGAACGACCCCCGCATCTCCCACGTGTTCGGCGTTTTCGTGTCCCACGGCGCGCCGGAGGACATCAAGTGGTCCCACAAGCCCCACATCGGCACCGACGTCCTTCGCGGCGTGGTGAAATCCATCCGGCAGGAGCTGCTGTCCTTGGGGGCGGATATCCGCTTCGGGCACCAGCTCTGGGCGCTGCGCCAGGGCGGCGGACGGCTGTCCGGCGTCACCGTCATGACCGGGGCCGGCCCCTACGGCCTCCCCTGCGACGCGCTGGTGCTGGCCCCCGGCCATTCCGCCCGGGACACCTTTCAAATGGTATATGAGTCCGGCCTGCCCCTGGAACGCAAGGGCTTCGCCGTCGGCGTGCGCATCGAGCACCTTCAGGAGGCGGTGAACCGCGCCCAGTTCGGCGAGTTCTGGGACAAGCTGCCTGCCGCCGACTATAAATTGGCCTGCCACCTGCCCTCGGGCCGGTCGGCCTTCACCTTCTGCGTGTGCCCCGGCGGGCAGGTTGTGGCCGCCGCCAGCGGGGCGGGCCAGGTGATCACCAACGGCATGTCCCTCCGGGCGCGGGACGGGGCCAACATCAACGGCGGCTTCCTGGTGGGCGTGAACCCGGACGACTTCGGTGGGGGCGATCCCCTGGCGGGGGTGCGCTTCCAGGAGCGCTGGGAGCGGGCAGCCTTCGCCGCGGGCGGCGGCAATTTCAACGCCCCCGCCCAGCTGGTGGGCGACTTCCTGGCGGGCCGCCCCTCCGCCGCCCCCCGCTCAATCCTGCCCACCTACCGTCCCGGCGTCGCCTGGGGCAGCCTGGACGGCGTTCTTCCCGCCTATGTGCTGGACACATTAAAGGAGGCCCTCCCTCTCTTTGAGCGCAAGCTGCACGGCTTCTCCCACCCCGACGCGGTGCTCACCGGGGTGGAGACCCGTTCCTCCTCCCCGGTGCGGATTTTGCGCAGCGGCGCATACCAATCCCCCGCCCTTCCCGGCCTCTATCCCTGCGGGGAGGGGGCGGGGTATGCCGGAGGCATCACCTCCGCCGCGGTGGACGGAATCAAGGTGGCGGAGGCCGTCATCCGGGGCTGAAGCCCTGCTCACGGCGGCTCCGCAACCTACCAGTCGTGCTCCGCCTGTTCGCGGCGCGCAGGCGGTCAGCTTCCTTGTCACGCTCCGATTGGCCGCGCGGTCGGGTCGCTGTCTCGCCTTCGGCTCGGTCGGCGTTGGACATGTGCCACCGGCACACAACGCCCCTCCGTCTCGGGCTGGTGTCCGGGCCGCCCTGCGTCCCTCCCCTCGCCCTCGCTCCGGTCCAAGCTCCCCTGCGCGGCTATCCTCGCGCTCTCGACGGCTCCGCAACCTCAAATTTACACCCCGCAACCCAAGCGCAACAGCAAATTGGTGGCCTGGGCGGGATGCTCCGCTCTAAAATGGGGGCATCTTGAAAGGAGGTCATTCATCATGACATTTGGAGAAAACCTGCAATTCCTGCGCAAGCGCGCCAACATGACCCAGGAGGACCTGGCGGAAAAGATGGAGGTATCCCGCCAGTCGGTGAGCAAGTGGGAGTCCAACGTCTCCTACCCGGAGACGGACGCCATCCTGCGCCTGTGCTCCCTGTTCCACTGCGATATGGACACCCTGCTCCGCGGGGACGTGTCCCGCCGCTTCGGCGAGGACGCCTCCCTCTGGGACAAGCACATGAACGGCTTTGCCGCCGCCATGACGGCGGGAGTGGTCCTGGTGCTGCTGGGCGTCACCCTTCTGATGCTCCTAGGCGAGTTCTTCAGGCAGATAATGGCGGGCGGGGTGGTCTTTTTCCTGTGCCTCATCGCCGCCGTCACCACCTTCATCATCTCCGGCATGGGGCATGACGCCTTCCTCCGCCAGCACCCCGGCATCGGCCCCTGCTACACCAAGGAGGAGATGAACCGCTTTGAGCGCCGCTTCCCTGCCCTCATCGCCGTCCCGGTGGCCCTGATCCTGCTGGGCCTCACCGCCATCATCCCCATGGAAATGATGAGCATACCCGCCCGCTTCACCCAGGACCAGCGGGACGCCGTGTGCGGGGCCCTGTTCCTGCTGTGTATCACCATCTCCGCCACCGCCCTCACCTGGGCGGGCATCCAGCACTCCAAGTACGGCTTCCCCGAGGAAAAGACCTCCCCGGGCGAGCGCAGGGTGGGCCGCATCTGGGGGGCGGGCATGGTGGCCGCCACCGCGCTGTACGTGGGCCTGGGCTACGGGCTTGACCTGTGGGAGCAGGCTGCCCCCATCGTCTACACCGTGGCCGCCCTGCTGTGCGTGGCCGCCACCATTCTGGTAAAAAAGGACGACGAATAAAGGAGGCCCCGCTATGATAGAGCGCCGCCCGGACTATTACACACAATTTCACTGCCTGGGCGGCGCCTGCCCGGACACCTGCTGCCGGGACTGGGCTGTGGTGCTGGATGAAGACGCCCTGGCGGACTATGCCGCCGCCCCCGCCCCCCTGGGGGAGCGCATCGCCCGAAATCTCGCCACCGACGGGGACGGGGACGTGTGCTTCCGCCTGGACGAGGCTGGGCTGTGCGCCCTGCTCACCCCCGGCGGCCTGTGCGCCATTCAAAAGGACTGGGGGGAGGCGCACCTGTGCGCCCACTGCGCCGCCTACCCCCGGTTCACCGAGGAGTACGGCTGCCTGACGGAGACCGCCCTGGCCGTCTCCTGCCCGGAGGCCGCCCGGCTCTTGCTGGAGGCCCCCCGGTTCTCCCTCGTCGAGACATACGACGGCGTGGACGATCCCCCCTTTGACGGCGTGGACCCGGGGCTGCTGTCCATGCTGGAGGTTAGCCGCGCAGCCTATCTCGCCCTGCTGTCCTGCGGCCCCAATCCCTTCTGGGAAAAGCTGCGGGTGCTGCTGTCCTGTACCCAGGTGCTGCAAGCGCGCATCGACGCCGGAAATTACAGCGCCCTGGATGTCTGCGCCCCTGCCCGGGCCCCATCCGTCCCGGGCCCCCGCCGCCCCGCCGCCGTCCGCCTGCTGGAGCTGCTCTCCGGCCTGGACCCCCTGCGCCCGGACTGGCCCGGGCTGCTGCGGGAACGGGCCAGGCAGCTCTCCGCCCTGTCCCCGGCGGATTATGCCGCCCTTCGGACGCGGTATGAGCAGGCCAACCCCCGCTGGGAACGCCAGCTCACCAATCTGGCCTGCTATCTGGTGTTCCGCCACTGGCACAAGGCGGTGAACGACGACGCGCTCTACGGCCGGGCGGCCCTTGTGTGCGCCGCCTGCACCGCCCTGTACCACCTCTCCCTCTTCCAGCCGGGGGAGGAGGCCGCCCTGTGGACCCGGTTCAGCCGGGAGGTGGAGCACGACGGGGACAGCCTGAGCGGGCTGATCCGGGCGCTGGGCCGCTGGGCCCCGTCCGATTTTATTTAAGAAGCTGTGGCAATAACCTCAGCACCCAGCTTTGCGGCCCAAATTGCCGCTGGCCGCGTTGAAAAATCTTGAAATACACAAAGTATTCCCGCGATTTTTCGCCTTGCCACCGGCAATTTTGACTCGCGAATCTGAATACTTCGGCTATTGCTACAGCTTCTGAGAAAGGAGCCAATCCCATGCCAGACTATCTCAGCGATCACGTCCACCTGGGGGACGATTTGACCAGCGTGGTCATCCTGGACCAGACCCTGCTGCCCAACGAGGTCAAGTACCTCACCCTGCGCGCCCCGGAGGAGATGTTCGAGGCCATCCAATCCCTGCGGGTGCGGGGGGCCCCGGCCATCGGCATCTGCGCCGGCTACTGCCTGGCCGCCATCGCCCAGCAGCGCAGCCGTGACCTGGAGCATCCCCGCTACCTCAGCGAGCTGTTCCGCCAGGTGCAATACCTGGGCTCCTCCCGCCCCACGGCGGTGAACCTGAGCTGGGCGCTGGACCGCCTTCTGCGCCGCGCCATCGACCTGACGGACGTTGCGGCTCCCCCCGCAAAAATCGCCGCCGTCCTCCGGGAGGAGGCCCTGGCCATCCACCGGGAGGATATCGCCATGTGCAAATCCATCTCGGAGCACGGCCTGACCCTTCTTCAGGACGGGGCCGGGGTGCTCACCCACTGCAATGCCGGGCCGCTGGCGACCTCCCAGTACGGCACCGCCCTGGGCCCCCTCCTGCTGGGGACGCAGCGGGGGATGCGCTTCCGGGTGTTCGCCGACGAGACCCGCCCCCTGCTCCAGGGGGCCCGGCTCACCGCCTACGAGCTGGACAGGGCCGGGGTGGACGTAACCCTCATCTGCGACAACATGGCGTCCACGGTGATGAAAAACGGCTGGGTGGACGCCTGCTTTGTGGGCTGCGACCGGGTGGCCGCCAACGGGGACGCCGCCAACAAGATCGGCACCAGCGGCGTGGCCATCCTGGCAAAGCACTACGGCATCCCCTTCTACGTCCTGGGCCCCACCTCCACCATCGACCTGGACTGCCCCACCGGGGAGGACATCGAGATCGAGCTGCGCGACCCCGGGGAGATCCGCTCCAAATTCTATGCCCAGCCCATGGCCCCGGCGGGGGTGAAGTGCTACAACCCCGCCTTCGATGTGACCGAACACTCCCTCATCGCGGGCATCGTCACGGAGAGGGGAATCTGCCGCCCGCCCTATGACCAGTCCCTGGCGGCGCTGTTTCATTAAAGGGGCCTTTGGTGCCATGCGTCCGCGGCGCACTGCCCGTTGAGGCAGGGGCCTTTTGCGTCCCATCCCAGCTTTTCCCGCCGCTCCCCCCTTGACAACTCCTCCGCCCGGTGATATAGTTCCCTCAAACAGGCAAAGACGGAGAAGAACCCGCGAAGCGGCGCACAGAGAGGGACGCGTTTTGGTGGAAGCGCCCCGCGCAGGGCGGCGGGCGGTACCACTCCCGAGCCGCTCGGGACAACCGGGACGTCTGCCGCACGTTACAGCGGCCACGAGCGGCAAGCTGTCACGCTGCGCCTGTTCGCGACGCGGTTTTAAGTCCCGCCTCCGGCTCGGCCGGCGCTGGACGTGTGCCACCGGCACACAGCGCCCTGCGGCCTCGCAGAAGCCGTCCGATGCTCCGGCCTTACTCCGCTGTCCGCGACGGCCCCGCGCTTCTTGCAAACAGGGTGGAACCGTGGAATACTTTGTATCCCACCCCTGACTTCATCAGGGGTGGGATTTTCATTTTCTTACCCCCAACAACAAGGAGGAATCGTTATGTCCGAAGAAAACAACCAGTATACTTTCGAAAACGAAGCATACAAAAAAACCTACTGGCACACCTGCTCCCACGTGATGGCCCAGGCGGTGAAACGCCTGTGGCCGGAGGTGCGCCTGGCCATCGGCCCCTCCATCGACGAGGGCTGGTACTACGACATGGACGCGCCCTTTGCCTTCACCCCCGAGCACCTGGAGCAGATCGAGGGGGAGATGCGCAAAATCTGCAAGGAAAAGCTGAAGCTGGAGCGGTTCGAGCTGCCCCGGGCCGAGGCGCTGGCGTTCATGGAGGAGAAGGGCGAGCCCTTCAAGGTGGAGCTCATCAACGATCTCCCCGAGGGCGAGGCCATCTCCCTCTACAAGCAGGGGGAGTTCACCGACCTGTGCGCCGGCCCCCACCTGGACTCCACCGGGCGCATCAAGGGCAATGCCCTGAAGCTCACCGCCTGCAACGCCGCCTATTGGCGTGGGGACTCCAACCGGGAGACCCTCCAGCGCATCTATGGCATCGCCTTCCCCAAGAAGGACGAGCTGGACGCCTACCTCCAGCGCATTGAGGAGGCCAAGAAGCGGGACCACCGCCGCCTGGGCAAGGAGCTGGGCCTGTTCCTGCTGCGGGACGAGGGCCCCGGCTTCCCCTTCTTCCTGCCCAAGGGGATGGTGCTGAAAAACACCCTCATTGACTACTGGCGGCAGATCCACAAGAAGTACGGCTACGTGGAGATCGCCACCCCCATCATGCTCAACCGCCAGCTGTGGGAACGCTCCGGCCACTGGGACCACTATAAGAACAATATGTACGCCACCGTCATTGACGACGTGGATTTTGCCGTCAAGCCCATGAACTGCCCCGGCGGAATGCTGGTGTACGCCAGCGAGCCCCACTCCTACAAGGAGCTGCCCCTGCGGGTGGGGGAGCTGGGTCTGGTCCACCGCCATGAGCTGTCCGGGGCCCTCCACGGCCTGTTCCGGGTGCGCTGCTTTACCCAGGACGACGCCCACGTGTTCATGACCCGGGAGCAGATGAAGGACGTGATCCAGGAGACAGTGCGGCTGTTCGACGAGGTGTACTCCACCTTCGGCTTGAGCTACACCATCGAGCTGTCCACCATGCCGGAGGACCACATCGGCACCGTGGACGAGTGGGAGCGCAACCAGGATATCCTCAAGGACGCCATCACCGGCATGGGCAAGCAGTTCGTCATCAACGAGGGGGACGGCGCGTTCTACGGACCCAAGCTGGACTTCCACCTGGCCGACTCCCTGGGCCGGACGTGGCAGTGCGGCACCATCCAGCTGGACAGCCAGCTCCCTGAGCGCTTCGAGCTGGAGTACACCGGCGAGGACGGCCAGAAGCACCGCCCCGTGATGATCCACCGGGTTGTGCTGGGCTCCATCGAGCGGTTCATCGGCGTCATCACCGAGCACTTTGCCGGGGCGTTCCCGGCGTGGCTGGCCCCCGTCCAGGTGAAAGTGCTGCCCGTCACCGACCGGGCGGAGGACTACGCCCGGCAGGTGGCCGCCAAGCTGGAGGAGCTGGGCTTCCGCTGCGAGGTGGACGAGCGCAGCGAGAAGATCGGCAAGAAGATCCGGGAGGCCACCCTGGAAAAGGTGCCCTTCATGCTGGTGGTGGGCGACCGGGACATGGAGAACGGCACCGTCTCCCCCCGCCGCCGCTCCGGCGAGGACCTGGGGGCCATGGGGCTGGACGCCTTCGCCGCCCTGCTGGACGGGGAAGTCAAGGGCAAGGCAATCAAGTAAAACGGAGAGCCGCCGGGAAATCCCGGCGGCTCTTTTACGGCAGAAGCGTCTCATATGGCACATTCAAAATATCCCGCATGGCACGCAGCTCCACAGCATAGATATGCCGAAGCCCGACTTCCATTTTCGCCACAGCGCTTCGGGTCACGTCACAATCACGGGTTTGCAGCTGTGCGGCCAGCTGTTCCTGGGTCATTCCACGCGCCTCCCGGGCGGCGCGGATTTGCCGCCCTACTATGGAATCATAGGCATAATCCACACCGTCACCCTCTTCGCACTCATATCCGCACAAACTTTAACTTGATATTACCCTAAGTTTGTGCTATGATTGCACCTATATAAGTGCAATCAAAAATTTAAGAGGAGTGCCCCGCTGTGGAATGCTTGAAGCCCGGCCCCAACGCCCCCTATCAAAAAATGTACGCGACGCTTTTCAACGCGGCCACCGCCGCGCTATATATGATGGAAAAGGGCGAATTTATGGGCGCCCGCGCGGTGCTTATACACGCCCAGCAGGAGACGGAGCAGCTGTACATTGACGCGCAGCAGTAAGCAAGGGAGCATTTGCCCCCTTGCTTTTTTCGCCAACCTATGATATATATGAATGCAATACCTTCTCCGAAGGTAAATCTTTACTTATTTGTAGGAGTTGATTTGTCCTCATGGACCCAGATAGTATGATACTGCTGGCCGTGCTGGTGCTGATGGTGGCCATGTCCGGCTACTTTTCCGCCACGGAGACGGCCTTCACCTCCCTCAACCGCATCCGCCTGAAGAGCCGCGCCGACAACGGCGACAAAAAGGCGGAAAAGACCCTGGCCCTGGCCGAGGATTACGACAAGCTGCTCTCCACCATCCTCATCGGCAACAACATCGTCAACAACGTGGCCGCCACCCTGTCCACCCTGCTGTTCATCAAGCTCATCGGCCAGGCCAACGGCCCGGCGGTGTCCACCATCGTGCTCACCGTGGTGGTGCTCATCTTCGGCGAGATCTCCCCCAAGAGCCTGGCCAAGGAATCCCCCGAGGCCTTCGCCATGTTCTCCGCCCCCCTGCTGCGGCTGTTCATGGCGGTGCTCACCCCGCTGAACTTCCTGTTCGGCCTGTGGAAAAAGCTGCTCACCCGCCTGTTTCACAAGTCCGAGGACGAGGGCATCACAGACGAGGAGCTGGTGACCATGGTGGAGGAGGCGGAGGACCAGGGCGGCCTGGACCGGGAGGAGAGCCAGCTCATCCGCTCCGCCATCCGCTTTGACGACCTGGAGGCCGGGGATATCCTCACCCCCCGGGTGGACGTGGTGGCGGTGGACGAGGGCTCCACCCTGGAGGAGGTGGCCTCGGTGTTCGCCGCCGAGGGCTACTCCCGCCTGCCGGTGTACCACGAGAGCATTGACGACGTGCTGGGGGTTATCCACCAGAAGGACCTGTTCTCCGCCCGCTACCATGGCCGGGACCAGCTCAAGCCCCTGGTGCGGCCCGTGCTCCATATCACGGCGGGCACCAAGATCGACGACCTGATGCGCCAGTTCCAGCGCACCAAGACCCAGATGGCGGTGGTGGTGGACGAATACGGCGGCACCGAGGGCATCCTCACCATGGAGGACATTGTGGAGGAGCTGGTGGGCGAGATCTGGGACGAGCACGACGAGGTGGTGGAGGAATTCCGCAAGCAGCCCGACGGCAGCTACCTCATCGCCTGCTCCGCCGGCCTGACCGACATGTACGACCTGTTTGCGCTCACGGGCGAGTGCGACGCGGCCACCGTGTCCGGCTGGGTGCTGGAGCAGCTGGGCCGCGTGCCCGAGCCGGGGGACCGCTTCACCTGGGAGAACCTGGACGTGACCGTGACCCGGGCCGAGCACCACCGGGTTTTGGAGATCAAAGTGGTGGTTCTGCCCGGCCCCGAAGCGGAAGAGGCATAGATGAAAGGGTCTCCGGCTGCGGCCGGGGGCCCTTTTTTGCGCCCTGCTCCCCCGCGCCGCCGGGCAAGGGGAAGGGCCGGAGCCCCCGGCCCCGGCCTTCCCGCCCCCCCTCACAGGGGGGAAAACGCGTCCTTGCCCAGCAGGCACACCGGGCACACCCAGTCGTCGGGGATATCCTCGAAGGGGGTGCCCGGCGCGATGCCGCCCTCCGGGTCGCCCACCTCGGGATCGTACACCCAGCCGCACACGCACAGGTATTTGTCCATGCCGCCCATATCCGTCAGCTCCTTTTTTTAGAATTCGGCGTTCCTCCACAGTATGCCCGCATCGCCGCCGCTTCACACCAAAAAAATGCCCGTCCTGCTTTTTCCACGCATAGGACCGGGCGTTTTTTCACATCCTTTTCCACACAAGCCAAATGGAAAAGAGGTTCACGCCATGAAACGAATCACCGCCCTGGCGCTGGCGCTGCTGTGCCTGCTGCCCCTTCCGGCCTACGCCGCCCCCGCCCAGGTGACAGCCCCCTCCGCCATCCTGATGGAGAAGACCACCGGCAAGGTGCTCTACGAGCAGGACGCCGAAACCCAATACGAGCCCGCCTCGGTAACCAAGGTGATGACCCTGCTGCTGGTGATGGAGGCCATCGACTCCGGCAGCCTGGGGTGGGACGATATGGTCACCGCCTCCACCCACGCCATCTCCATGGGGGGCAGCCAGGTCTGGCTGAAGGAAAACGAGCAGATGACCGTCCGGGACATGGTAAAGGCGGTGACGGTGGTGTCCGCCAACGACTGTGCCGTGGCCCTGGCCGAGCACATCGCGGGCAGCGAAAGCGCCTTTGTGGAGCGGATGAACCAGCGCGCCCAGGAGCTGGGCATGAAGCACACCACCTTTGTCAACTGCACCGGCCTGCCTGCGGCGGGCCACCTGACCTGCGCCTACGACATCGCCCAGATGAGCCGGGAGCTGATTTTAAACCACCCCTCCATCCGGGAGTACACCACCATCTGGATGGACACCCTGCGGGACGGCGCCTTCCAGCTGTCCAACACCAACCGGCTCATCTTTTACTACGAGGGGGCCACGGGGCTGAAGACCGGCTTCACCGACACGGCGCTGTACTGCCTGTCCGCCACGGCGGAGCGGGACGGCATGGAGCTCATCGCCGTGGTGATGCACGCCCCCACCTCCAACGACCGCTTTGAGAGCTGCAAGGCCCTGCTGAATTACGGCTTTGCCAACTACGCCATCACCCCCGTCTATCCCAGCCAGGCCATCCCCCCGGTGGAGGTCATCCTGGGCGAGCAGGACACCGTGCAGCCCGTGACGGCCCGGGAGTGCTCCATCCTGCTGGAGAAGTCCAAGGCCGGGACGGTGACCACCCAGATGGAGCTCGCCCCCCAGGTGGAGGCCCCCGTGGAGGCGGGCCAGAAGCTGGGCGAGCTGCGCGTGCTGGTGGACGGCCGGCAGGTGGATACCATTGATCTCATCGCGCCCCAGGAGGTGCCGCGCCTGAGCGTGGGGGGCATATTCAAGCGCTTCCTGAACACATTGTTCCTCCAGGAAGGATAAAAATCCGCCCGTCTCTCCTTTGGGACGGGCGGATTCTTTAGGCGCCTCTGAACAAATGCGTCTGCGGCGCTTTGCGGGGGCCCCTTACTCCTCCTTCACCAATGCCTCTCCAGCCAAATAAATATCCCCGGCGCCCACAGTGAGGATCAAATCCCCCGGCTGGGCCAGGCGCTTCAGCTTGGCGGTCACGTCCTCCAGGGTGGGGCAGAACACGCTGCCGGGGATCTTGGCCGCCAGGTCGGCGGAGGAGATCCCCACGTCGTTGTCCTCCCGGGCGGCGAAGATCTCCGCCAGCAGGGTGACGGCGGGCCGCTTGAGCACCCGCACAAAGTCGTCGAACAGCTCGTGGGTGCGGGAGTAGGTGTGGGGCTGGAAGGCGCAGATCACCCGCTTGAAGTCCAGCGCCGCCGCCGTGTCCAGCAGCGCCGCCAGCTCCGCGGGGTGGTGGGCGTAGTCGTCGCACACCTCCGCGCCGTTGAACATCCCCTTATACTCAAACCTGCGCCCCGGCAGGCGGAAGTCCCGCATCCCGTCCTCCGCCGCCCTGCCGGGCACCCCCAGGGCGATGGCGGCGGCGGCGGCGGCCAGGGCGTTTTTTACATTGTGCATCCCCGGTATGGACAGCTCCAGATGGGCGTATTTCTTCCCCTTGTGCACCACGTCGAAGGCGCCGAACCCGTGGTCCATGGTCAGGTTTTCCGCGTGCACGTCCCCCGTGTGGACGCCGAAGGTCATCACCTCCCGCTCCTCCCCCCGGAGGGTGAACATGGTGTTCTCGTCCTCGCAGTTGGCGATAATCAGGCCGTTTTCCGGCACCTTGTCCGCAAAGGCCCGGAAGGACTTCTCCACGTCCGCCAGGTCCTTGAAGTAGTCCAGGTGGTCCGCCTCCACGTTGAGGATCACCGCCACCGTGGGGAAGAAGGACAGGAAGGAGTCGCAGTATTCGCAGGACTCCAGGATGATGGTGTCCCCATGCCCCACCCGGTGGCCCGCCTCCAGCAGGGGCAGGGTGCCGCCGATCATCACCGTGGGGTCGGCCTGGGCCGCCATGAAAATGTGGGTGCACATGGAGGTGGTGGTGGTCTTGCCGTGGGTGCCCGAGATGCAAAGGGCATTTTTGTAGTCCCGCATGATGGCCCCCCAGGCCTGGGCCCGCTCGAACACAGGGATGCCCGCGTCCAGCGCGGCTTTGATTTCGGGGTTCCCGTCGTGGACGGCGGCGGTGCGCACCACGCAGTGGGCCCCCTCCACGCTTTCCGGCCGGTGGCCGATGGCCACCGGGATGCCCAGGCTTCGCAGGTGGAGCACCGTGGCGCTCTCCCGCTGGTCGGAGCCAGTCACCTCCACCCCCGCCCCGTGGAGCACCTCCGCCAGGGAGGCCATGGACACCCCGCCGATGCCCACCAGATGGGCCCGCTTCCCCGGCTGCAAATAGTGGCGGATATTTTTGACTTCCATATACATTACCTCATATAATAAACCCGTAGGCCGGGTCTTTTTTTATTCTGGCTGCATTTGGCAACTTATTATATACTGCTGTTTCGGAAATTGCAACCTGTAAAATGAGTATAAGCGCCCCGGCGGGGATTTAGACGGCGGGGACGGGCCCGGCGGCGGAAAAATTTTCCCCCTCCCGCCCCATCCCCCCGGGAAAGCCCCCTTCCCCCCTTGCAAACCGCCGCGAAAGCCCTTATAATAATGGGGTGATCCGCCCCACGCCTGTGGGCAAGAATTGGGAAGGAGGGGACGACTTGTGAAGGCAAAGCACCGCGCGCTGTCCCCGAACCGGGCGCTTGCCCTGGGCTTTCTGGCCATCATCCTGGCCGGGGCCCTGCTGCTGATGCTGCCCATCGCCAACCGCGGCGGAAAGGGCCTGTCCTTTCTGGACAGCCTGTTCACCGCCACCTCCGCCACCTGCGTCACCGGCCTTGTGGTGGCGGATACCTGGACCCAGTTCAACCTGCTGGGCCAGATTATCCTGCTTGCGCTCATCCAGGTTGGCGGGCTGGGATATATGACCATGATGCTCCAGGCCGCCCTGCTCATGGGCAAAAAGCTGGGCCTGCGCCAGCGCTCGGTGATGATGGAGAGCGTCAGCGCCCAGCGCCTGAGCGACGTGCGCACCCTGCTGCGCTACATCCTGGGGGGCGCCGCCCTGATCGAGGGGGCGGGCGCGCTGCTGCTGGCCATCCGCTTCATCCCGGAGCTGGGGCCGGCCCGGGGGCTGTGGTACGCCGTTTTCCACAGCGTATCCGCCTTTTGCAACGCGGGCTTCGACCTGATGGGCTTCCGGGAGCCGTACAGCTCCCTCACCCACTATGTATATGACCCGCTGGTCAACCTCACCGCCGTGGCCCTCGTCCTGCTGGGCGGGCTGGGCTTCCTGGTGTGGCGGGACATGCGGGAGAACGGCCTTCACCTGCGCCGCTACTCCCTGCACTCCAAGCTGATGCTCGCCGCCACCCTCATCCTCACCGTCGGGGGCACGGCCCTGTTCTGGCTGGCGGAGCGGGACAACCTGCTGGCGGGCATGGCCCCGGGGCGGCAGGCGCTTGTATCCCTGTTCCAGGCGGTGTCCCCCCGGACGGCGGGATTCAACACCGTGGATCTGGCCCAGCTCACCAGCGGCGGCGGCCTTCTCACCATTGTGCTGATGTTCATCGGCGCGGGCCCCGGCTCCACCGGCGGCGGCGTGAAGGTGACGACGGTGGTGGTGTGCCTGCTCACCCTGGCGGCCTACATCCGGGGCCGGCGGGAGGTGGGGGCCTTCAACCGCCGCTTGGACGAGGAGCAGATCCACCGCTCTGCGGCGGGCGTCACCCTCTATATGGCCCTGGCCATGGCGGGGGGCTTCCTCATCCTGGCCACCCAGCCCTTCCCCCTTCAGGACGCCCTGTTCGAGGTGTTCTCCGCCCTGAGCACCGTGGGGCTGTCCACCGGCATCACCCGGGACCTGTCCCCCCTCAACCGGGCCGTGGTCATCGCCATGATGTACTGCGGGCGCATCGGCAGCCTGTCCATGCTCATGGCCCTGGCCCAGCGCTCCGCCCCCCGGGTGAAGGACCCGGTGGAGAATATCACCATCGGGTAGCAGCCCCTGTGCGGGCCCTGCCCCGGCGCGTTTCACGTGAAACATCAGTTCTATTACAGAAAGGTGTGCGGTAATATGGCAGCGACATTCCTGGTGATCGGCCTGGGCCGGTTTGGGACAAACCTGGCCCTGCGGCTGATGGACTCGGGCAACGAGGTGATGGTGCTGGACAGCGACGAGGAGCTGGTCAACCACATCGCCCCCCACGTCACCCAGGCCAAGATCGGCGACTGCATGGACGAGGAGGTACTGCGCTCACTGGACCCCGCCTCCTTTGACTTCTGCTTTGTGTGCATCAGCGAGAATTTCCAGTCCTCCATGGAGACCACCTCCCTGCTCAAGGAGCTGGGGGCCCCCATGGTGGTGGCCAAGGCCGACCGGGACCTCCACGCCAAGCTGCTGCTGAAAATCGGCGCGGACGAGGTGGTCTTCCCGGAGCGGGACATGGCCCAGCGCACCGCCATGCGCTTCAGCGTCAACGGCGCGTTGGAGTACGTGGAGCTGGCCCCGGGCTACGCCATCATGGAGCTGGACGTGCCCGACCACTGGGCGGGGCACACCATCCTGGACCTGGATATCCGCAAGAAGTGGAACGTGAACGTCATCGGCCGCAAGGAGGAGGGGGCCATCCGCCCCATCGACGCCTCGTTTGTTTTTGCCGCCGACACCCACATCCTGGTGGCGGGCCGCCCGGACGATATCACCAGGATGGTGAATGAGGGCTGACGCCCTCTCCCCGGCCTTCTGAGCGCGCAAAGGGGCCCGGCGGCAAGCCGCCGGGCCCCTGACTGTTGAAAAATGCCTCGCAGAGTCTGCGCCCGCAGGCGCAAGCAAAGCGGCGCATATGCCGTTAACCCTCCCGGAAATCCACGTTTACGTCGCCCAGGTCGCTCTTGGCCTCCAGCTTATAGGGGTAGTTCCCCTTCTGCTTCGCCCCGCTGCCCCGGCCGCGGCCGTTCACCGTCACTTCGCCCATACTGCACTTCAGCTCGTATTCGCACTCCCCCTCGGCGCAGTTCAGGACGGCCTCCACCTGGCCCAGATTGGTTTTCAGCTTGATGTCCAGGCCGTCCCACAGCTCTTCCATGCCCAGAACCACGTCCCCGCTGTTGCTCTCCAGGGTAAGCTCCCTGGCCACCTGGGAATCATGGCATTCCACATCGCCCAGGTTGCTCTTGGCCTCCAGCTCCTCGGCGCGCACGCCGTACAGCTCCACGTCGCCCAGGGCCGTCTTGACCTCCAGCTCCTGTTCCACGGCCACTTCGCCCACAAAGATGTCACCCAGGGCGGTCTTGACGTCCAGCTCCTTCACCCGAACGCCGGAGGGCACCGTGATGGACACGTCCAGGCTGTGCACCCCCGTCAGGCCGCCCCAATTGGACTGGAAGCCGCCGGGCCGGGCGTCCTCCAGCTTCAGCTTGCCGTCCTTCACCGTCCACCTCAGCCTGTAATCCCCCAGGCTGCCCTCCTTCTGGATGGACAGGGTGTAGTCGGTCCCGGCGGTGACGGTGATATTGCCGAAGCTGATCTCCGCGTCAATGGTATCAAAGGAATCCAGGTAGCCGTCCTCCATGGTCCAGAAGCCGAAGCCCTCGGAGATCTCCGGCTGCTCCTCCACGACGGCAACCATGCCGCCCTGGACCTCCCCGGGTATACTGTCAAACTCGTAGAAGGCGCCCTTGTCGGTTTGCACCGGATCCGCCACCGCCACATTCTCGCCGGTGACAAACCCTGCCACGTTCCGGCCCACCAGCCGCCCGAACACAGCCGCGCCCATGGCAACGCTCGCCACTGTGAACAGGAGGACCGCCGCCGTAACCCCCGCCGCCAGCAGCCAGGGCCACTTTTTCTTTTTGCGGGGCGTCCAGCTCTGGGCCTGCTCCTGGTTGACGAAGCCGCCCTCCACCGCCAGACGGCAGGACAGCGCCCAGGGGTCGCCCAGCTCCCGGACCACCTCGGCCTCCCGCCCGGGCCCGGCCTCGTCGAAATATTCCGCGTAGTAGCGCAGGATATTCTGCCGCTCCCGCTCGGGCACCCACCGGGCCAACCCCTCGGCCAGCTCAGCCAAATAGGTAAGTTTGTCCATGTTCCACGTCCTCCTTCATAAGTTCCTCCACGCCGTCCCGGAACTGTCTCCACTCCTCCCGCCGCCGCTCCAGCTGGGTGCGGCCCACGGGGGTGATGGCGTAATAGCGGCGGTTGCGCCCCTGGAAGGGCCGGTCATACACCGTGAGCAGTCCGTCCCGCTGAAGCCGCCGGAGCACCGGGTACAGGGTGGATTCCGAGATATCCAGCCTTGTCTTCACCTGCTGGGTTAAAATGTAGCCATAGGCGTCTCCATGGGACAGCACCGCCAGTACGCACCCGTCCAGCAGCTGCGGCCCAATCGCGTAAGCCATGACGCCCCCTCCTTTCACCTCCGCATTTTCCGTCCGCCCCCGCCTGCGAGCCGGCCCGCTCCACTGCGGCCCACTCCCCGTCAGGCCCGTCCTGCCGGGTTTTCGCTGGGGCTGTTTACTACGTTCATATTATATTGCATGTAATATTGCCCTGTCAACATAAAAATCAGATTTTTACAAATTCTTAAAAAACGTCAAAGGAGCGCCCCCGTAGGGGGCGCTCCTTGTATTGTCCCATCCTGCGGCTTTCGCCTTGCAGGGGTGCGCAGGGGGCTGGCTGCGCGCTTTCTGTTCACGCTGCGAACCGGCCAGGGCGCTCGGGCGCTTTCCCTCCGCCTCGGCCTGGTCTGCGGGTCGCGGTGCGCCCCTCCGCTCGGCCTCGCTTCGCTCCAAGCGCCCTCGCTGTCCGCTTCTCCGCGCTGCTCACGACGGCTGCGCGATTCTTTACAGCATCTGCCTGCTCCGGGAGATATTCATGGTGCCGTCCTGCATCTCGTTCACCCAATCCAGGCTGCGCCCGGTGCCGTGGGCCACGCAGGAGATGGCGTCGTCGGCCACATAGGTCTCGATGCCGGTGTGGGACTCGATGAGCTTGTCAAAGCCCCAGACCAGCGACCCGCCGCCGGTCATGATAATGCCGTTGCTGGAGATATCGGCCACCAGCTCGGGGGGGGTGCGCTCCAGCACGCCGTGGATGGCCTCCAGGATGCGGGAGCAGGGCTCCTCAAAGGCTTCGATCATCTCGCTGGAGGTGACGGAGAACACCCGGGGCAGCCCGGTCATGAGGCAGCGGCCCTTGACCTCCATGGAGATCTCCTCCGGCCGGGGGAACACGCAGCCGATGGTCATTTTCAGCTCCTCCGCGGTGCGGTCGCCGATGAGGACGTTGTGCCGCTTGCGGATGTACTTGATGACCGCCTCGCTGAAGGCGTCTCCGGCCACCTTGATGGAGGCGGACTCCACGATGCCGGACAGGGAGATCACGGCGATATCGGCGGTGCCGCCGCCGATATCCACCACCATATGGCCGTCGGGCTGGGTGATATCCACCCCCGCGCCGATGGCGGCGGCCAGGGGCTCCTCGATAAGGTACACCCGCCGGGCGCCGGCCTGGATGCCCGCGTCAATGACGGCGCGCTCCTCCACCTCGGTGATGCCGGAGGGCACGCAGATAACCACCCGGGGCTTGAACACCCGCACGGGGGCCACCTTGCGGATGAACTCCCGCAGCATCCGCTCGGTCATATCGTAGTCGGAGATAACGCCCTCCCGCAGGGGACGGATGGCCACAATGTTGCCGGGGGTCTTGCCCAGCATCTGCTGGGCCTCGGTGCCCACCTTGAGCAGCTTGCCGGTGTTCTTGTCCAGCGCCACCACCGACGGCTCCCGCAGCACAATACCCTTGTCCTTGATATAGACCAGCACGCTGGCGGTGCCCAAATCAATGCCGATATCTCTTGCAAACATAGTTTTCACTCCTGTGTATAGATACTGCGCCGGGCCCCATCTGTGGGAAGTCTGCCCCAAAAGCGCCCTGTGTAATCATCCCAAAAACCCATTACGGGTATACTCACTAATCATACCCGACAATTCTTGATTTTGCAAGCCCTTTTCCCCTCAGAATGCCTTAATTTTTCCTAAGCTTTTTCGAAACGCGCCCTCCGGCGGATTGTCCACGCGCCAATTTCCCCTATCCGATCTCCTCCCCCAGCAGGATTTTAGGCATTGTGATCAGACAACGGTTCCACCGCTTATAAAACCGCTCCAGCCCAAGTCTGGACACACGGGCGTGGGCCTCCCCGTCCTCCAGCACCCAATGCAGCATATAGGTGACCTTCCCCGCCCACCTTGTCAGGCGGATGGGCGGCTTTCCCTCCCTGACCGCGTTAAAATCCGCCTGCCGGTGCGTCCGCTTGACGTAGGTTACCTCCACTACCCCGGGCTGCCCGCGGTAAAATTCGGCAACCTCCTTCATCAAAGCCTCTATTTCGTCCTGCTTCTCAATCTTCGCCTCGTAAATCGTGATCTCATGAAACATTCTAAATTCCCCTTCTCCGCACCAGCTCCCGCCCTAGAACAACACCGCCCGAAAAAGCGGCGTCTGTTCCCAAACACACCAAGCCCCCAGCCGTCCTAAAACCGCGGCTGGGGGCTTACTTCTGGTTTTGATTGTCCAAGGGCCTCTACCTTCACTTTCTTCCGATCTATCGGATATTCTGCGTTGGGGTTTCGCTTGAAACGGCTGTCTCCCTGTTTCCTCAAACAATGGTGAGCTTCAGACTTGATCTGGCTTCCCTCGCTTACTCAAGCGTGTTTGGAACGAGCCGAGGCTTCGTTTCACTTTGCGTTTCCCAATCGCGAAAAGAGTGGTGCGTTCTACGTTAGTACATTGGACTCACCTTTTCCTTTCTGTCTGTATTGTACGATAAGCGCGGCGGTTTGTCAACCCCTTTTTGTGAGATTTTTAAAATTTTTTTGCCGGCCCCGCTGAGGCGGGGCCGGCGTGTCCCTCAGCGTTCCCCGTCCTCAAACCCGTCGTTTTCGGTGGCCAGCCCGTACCAGCTCCGCCCCGTCTCCGCCCCGTCCCCCCAGGTGGGGTGGCGGGCGGCCATCATGGCCCAGGTGTTGTACCAGAACACATAGGTAATGTCCAGGTGGCTGGGCAGGATCTCCTCGATCATGGCCCGCAGCCGGTCAAAGCCCTCGGGGATGCCCGCCACATTGGGAAAGCGCACATTCACATAGCCCGGCCTGCCCGTCTCCTCCGCCCGGACGTTGAGGCCGCAGCCCAGCAGGGTGTCGTTAACGGCCTCCGGGGTAAAGCTGTCCCCGCTGATGCGCAGCAGCGCGGCCAGGGCCTCCCGCCGCTGCCGGGCGGTCCGGCACACCGGGCGGTAGGGCAGCAGCGCCTCGATCCGCTCCAGCCCGAAGTCCCCGGCCGTGGTCAGGCTCATCTCCCGGGCGGTGTGATCCAGCTCCTCCTCCACCCCGTCCAGCGCCCGGCCATAGGCCGCCAGCTCCCCCCGGTTGATGGTCCCCGGCCGCAGGTCGTACACCCCCAGCGGCCGCAGCAGCTCCGCCAGCCGCTGCTCATTGTTCTCCGTCATGGGCGCGCCTCCTCCCCGTTTTCGATGGTCAGCTCCCCCAGCACCGGCAGCGTCACGCTGTCCAGCGCCATATCCGCCTCCGGCTCCGCCAGCCGGCAGTTGGCCACCCCGTCCACGCCGTAGATCAGGGAGATGAGCTGAGCCCGGAGCAGGGGCCGGCCCAGCCGCTCCCCGCTGAACCACAGCTCCAGCCGCTGCCGCACCGCCGCGGCCACCGCCTGGTAATCCCGGCCCTCCTGCACCCACAGCTTTACCCACACGTCCACCGTCTCCAGCGTGGGCGCCATCACCTTCACGTCCACGGCGATCTCCCGCACCCGGTCAAAATAGCTCTGCATGGCCTCCAGCAGCTCCTCCCCCGGGGCCCCCGCCTGGGCGGCGGGCACCAAATCCACCGTGCCCACCCCCCTGTTCCGGGGGAGCACCGTCACCGCCGCCACCCCGTCGAAGGCCATGGCCGCCTGGTGGTAGAAGGCGTTGTTGGCGCCGTTGGCCAGCCGCGTGAAGGAGGCCAGCACCCGCTCCCGCAGCGCCTCGTCCCCCTCCCGGTCCCTGCCGCCGGCCAGGGGCTGCGGGTTGGCGCAGGCCACGATGCCCGGGGGCGGCAGCGCCATGTACACCACCGCGCCCTGTCCCACGTTGCCCGCCGCCCCCGCCTGCGCCGCGCTCACGCCCGCCTCGCAGAACATCTCCCCCGGGGCCACCTCCGCGTCCTCGTCCGTCACAAAGCGCACTCCGCCTGCGGTCATGCAGACCGTCCCCTGGGGCACCTGTGTGGCCGTCTCCCCCGCCTGGTCCACATAGAACCGCACCGTCCCCGCCGCCGGGACGGCCTTTCGCCGGGAAATGCCCCGCAGCGCGGCGTGCTTGTCCAGCTCCTCCCCCTGGGCCGTCTGGGGGAAGCACTGCCGACGCGTCCACTCCGCCTGGACGTACAGGCTGTACAGCTGGGCGGCCACCGCGTAAAAGCGCACCGCCAGCTCGCTGTTCCCCCCGGCGGTCTGGCCGGTCTGGGCCTGGAACTGCGCCGCCAGCCCCTGATAGATCTCCTCCAATGTGGTCACAATCTCACTCCTCCAACCGCGCCGTCACCGTCAGCCGTTCTCCCTGCCACAGCAGCTCCGCCGCCGCCCAAAGTCCGTCCTGCTCCCGGCTCACCCGGATTCCGGCGACGCTCACGCCGTCCAGCCCCTCCAGCGCCTCCACGGCGTACTGCAATGCCAGGCTCTCCCAGTCGGAGGGCTTTGCCCGGCGCAGCTGGTCCATCCGGCTGCCCAGCCGGGGCAGGAAGGGGAAGCTCCCCCGCCGGGCGGTGAGCCGGAAGAGCACCTCCCCCACCAGCGCCTCCCCGTCCCGGACCACGGCCACCCCGCCGCTGCCGTCGGCAGCGTAATCCCTGTTTTTCAGCAGCAGGCTCATCTCATCCGCCTCCCAGCAGTTTCATCAGAATCCGGGCGATCAGCTCCTCCAGCTTCTCGCCGTTGACATACACCTCTCCGTCCAGATCCACCCGTTCTCCCTGGAGCCCGGCGCCCCTGCGCCCGGCGATGTTCACCTGTTCTCCATCCAGCGTCAGCTGTTTGGCGGCGACGCCCACCTTGTCGGGCATGCCGCCGTCCTGCCGCGCCCCCACCACGCAGGGGATCTCCCCCCTGCCCTGGATGACCAGCACCCGCTGTCCCACCTTGGGGGTCCAGCAGTAGCCCGCGGGGCTGTACACCTGCAACCCCCGCCGCTCCCTGTCCAGCAGCACCGCCGTCTCGCCCCCGCTCATGGTGACGATGCCGGTCTGTCCCTCTCCCTCATCGGCGGGCCGCTTATGCTGTCCGCTCATCCACATAAAACCGCCTCCTAGATCATACTGTCCGGCTCCCCCAGCACCAGCGTGGTGCTCAGCCCGCCGCTCCCGCAGCACACCTCGGCCTGGGCCACCCGGTACCGGCCGTTGGCGCCGAAATCCTTCAGCTCCACCCGCACCAGCTCCCCCGGCCAGGCCAGGAACGCCCCGGCGGCGGTGAGCCTCATCCGCACCCGTTCCCGGCGGGCGGCCCGCAGCTGGTAGTCGGCGGTGTAGCGCATGGCGGCGGTCCCCGTGGTGTTGGGGACGGTGACCACCCGCCTCGCCCTGCCCCCCTGGGCCAAAAACGCCGGGTCGGACACCCATTGGGTGCCCCAGGTGGTCCGCCGCCGCACCGCCACCTGGCTGAGCACCCCATGGCGCTCCTCCCGGTACTCCCAGCCGGTCACCCCGTCCTGTTCCCGGATGGGCAGCTCCCGCCCGTCCCCGGGCGGGTCCAGCACCAGCCGTCCCTGGCGGTCAAACCTGGGCGTCACCCCGCCGTAGTAGCAGGCGTACCGCCGCACCACGCTCCACTCGCTCTCCCCGCTGGCCACGCTGAAGCCGCTGACGGCGGGCAGCCCCTCGCCCCCCGCCGCCTCCAGGCCGTAGGGGGCCACATGCCCGGCCACAATGTCCGCCCGGGTGCACCGCTGGTACTCGGCGGGCATGGCCTCGTTGTCCAGCAGCAGCGCGGCCATCCCCCGGCCGGACAGCTCCAGGTACAGCCCGTCCCTCCCGCAGATCACCGCGAACTCATCCACCACCCCGGTGAACACCCGCTCCTCCTCCCACTGCGCGAAGAAGCGGCAGGCGGCGGAGAGCATCCTCTCCTGCCCCCGCTTCCACAGGCAGCGCACAAAGAAGCTGTCGCAGGGGGTGTCGGTGCCATAGCAGAACTTCCAGCTCACTGCGGTGGGCAGCGCCAGCTCCCCGCCGCCGCCCAGCCCCACCCAGCACTTTATCATGAGATTCTCACCCTCTGTCCCACATAAATCAGGCTGGGGTTTCGGATATCCGGGTTGAGCTCCACGATCCGCCCCAGCTCCACCCTATACCGCCGGGCGATCTCCCACAGGGTATCCCCCTTTGCCACGGTATGCCACCGGCTCCGGGGGTCCTCCCCGGCCCCGGCGCCCTGCGCGCCGTCCGGGACGGACAGCCCATCCTCCCCGTCCCCCTCCACCGTCTCCCAGAACTCAAAGGAGTACGCCACATAGTCCCGCCGGGGCTCCTGGCGCAGCTCCAGCGCGGCAAACCATGCCGTGGTGGTCATCCAGACCGGGTGGACCAGCACCCCCGGCGTCTCCTCGTAGAACACGCTGGCCAGCTTCTTAAAGGTGTCGTAGGCGCCCTCCCCGGCAAACTCCCCCTGGCCTTTGAGCACCCGCCTGGTCTGTCCCAGGCTTTGCAGCCTGTGCCTGCCGAAGGGGATCTTGTGCACCGCCATTTTCCGCTCAAAGGTGATGGAATACACCCTGGGGTTATGGGGCCACACGAAATTTTTAAACCGCATGGGTGAAAGGATCACGCTGTTCACTCCCTCTCCTCACCGCTCCGCTCCAAGCTCCCTCGCTGTCCGCTTTTCCGCGCTTCTTCGCTGTCACGCTGCGCACCCTCCGCCGCGGTGTCTAAGCTCCTCCGACTCCGCGCGCCGTTTGCCGGCCCTCCCGGGCCGCCAAGCCGTCCACTCCGCTTCGGAGCTTATCCCCCTGCTCCCGGGCGCTCCGCGCTTCTTCGCTGTCACGCTGCGGCGGCTGCGCGACGCGGCTCTAACTCCTCCGCCTCCGCAAAAGCCCTCCGCCCCTTCGGGTCTCCTTGCTTTTGCTCCGCTCCGGCCTTAGCCCGCTGCTCCGCTCGCCTCCGCGCTTCTTCGCTGTCACGCTGCAAAGCGGCCAAACCGCTCGCTCGCTTTCACTCCGCCTCGGGCTGGTGTCCGCCCCGCTTCGCGGGCCTCCCCTCGCCCTCGCTCCGCTCCAAGCTCCCTCACTGTCCGCTTTTCCGCGCTTCTTAAAAAATACTCATTCCCCCGTCGTACCTCCGGCTGTCCCGCCGGACCGCCCGGTCCAGCTCGTCCACGGTAAGCTGCCGGGCCGTCTCCGCCTCGCCCATCCGGGCCGTCCGCGCCGCCTGTCCTGCCTCCGCCGCCAGGGACACGGGCCGGGCCGCCTGGGCGGTTTGGCGGTAGAGCTCCTCCAGCCCCCGCCTGCCCTCCTCCGGCCCCTGGGGGACGCTGTGGTGCTCCTCCGTCTCCGGCGTCCGCCGCGGCCCCTCCCCCTGCCATGCCGGGACGCCTTCCCGGAACTTTTCCACCTGCCATATCTGTCCGCCGTTCCGGGCCAACCCCTCCGGCCATACCTGGCTGCCGCTCCGGGCCGTCCCCTCCGGCCTCCATGCCGGGGCTGCGGGCCGCTGCGCGGCCCTGTGCCACTCCAATACTCCGGGCCGCCGTTCCATCTGGGCCTGTTCCGGCCCGTCCCGGCCGCTTTCCCTGTCCAGCGTCCCCTTGTCGGCCTCCGCCTCCGACCCTCCGCCGGGGATAACCGGGGCCTCCAGCCGGCGCGCCTCCCAGGCGGGCGGCGGGGCCTCTCCGGCCCCCCCGCCGTCCGTCTTCGTCATCTCCTCCGGCCATTCCGGCCCGCCTGTCCCGCCGCCCGTGGGAACGGCCCGCGGCCCGCTGTTCGCCTCCGGGCCGCCGTCCCGCTCGGGAGGCGGCGCATCCTCCTCGCCGTCCTCCTCCGGCCCGCTGACCGGGACAACCGGGGCCCCCGTCTCCTGCTCCAGCGCCAGCGCCAGCCCGTCCTCCTGCCCGTCCTCGTCCGGCTGCTCCTCCACCAGCTCCAGCAGCTCCTCCACCCGGTCAATCACGGCCCCCGCCCCCCTTCAGCTGTTCATACCGCGCCCAGTCAAACTCCCGGTTGACCGACCAGCCCTCCCTGGGCGCGCCGCACACGGGGCAGGGCTCCTCCTGGGCCCGCTGGCGGCACTCGGGGCACAGCCGCGCCAGCTCCTCCTCCTGGTCCAGCGCCAGGTTGAGGGCGCACCACAAATAGTCCCGGTCTGTCATGGCTTTTGCCCGCGCCTCGGTGGGCAGAGCGCCGAACAAGCGGAGCACGCGCCATTGAAGGCGCTCATAAGGCGCGTGCTCCAGTCTTTTTTTCGCCGCGCGATCTCCCTCTCCCCGTCCAGGGCGGAGGGGTTGTGCTCCCGGTTAAACGCCGCCCAGGCGTCCGACAGCCGGGCGATATCCTCCACCCGCAGCCTGTTCAAGGCGTCCTGTCCGTCCTCGAACACGGCCCTGCCGTGCCGCTCCAGCGCCTTGGCGATGAGACAGGCGTTGCGGCATACCGCCCGCTCCCTGCCGTCCCTTGCCAGGCCGTCCCCCTCCCGCCGGGCGTCCAGCACCTCCCGGGCGGACAGCAGCCGCAGGCTGCCCTCCTTCACCCGCACCCGGTCGGGTCCGTTCCACAGTCCGCCCTCCATTTACGCCGCCGTCTCCATCCTGCGGCGGGCCACCAGGGTGAGCTTTTCCACCACCGTCTTGCCCAGCTGGGCGTCCTCCTCGATGCCGCTCCACTGGCAGTCGGAGTAAATCACCTTTCGGTCGGGCTTGCAGATCACCAGGGAGAAGCCCCTCATGTCATAGAAGCTCAGCCCATCGGCGATGGCCTTGTCGGTGGCGTACAGCCGGGTGAGCTGGATGACGTAATTCTGGGGTCCCTGGACGGTGGCCACCGGCTCCTCCTCGCCGAAGGCCTCCACGCAGTAGGAGCTGCGGGTGGTCTTGCAGGTGTAGCTCTGCACCACGGCCACCTTCCTCCCGTCCAGCTCCAGCCAGATATCGGCGCTGGTGGGGAATCCCGCCGCGCCCAGTCCCGCGCTGAAATTGCTGTTCATTTCATTCCCTCCTCATAGCTGCGTCCGGCCTGCCTGCCACGGCTCGGACGCTATACCATTCACGCTGCGAAGCGCCCAGACCGCTCGGCCTCTTTCGCTCCGTCTCGGGCAAAACCCGCCTGCCCCTATGCGGCGGCTGGGCTTTTCCCCTCGCTTCGCTCCAAGTGTCCTCGCTGTCCGCTTCTCCGCGCTATATCATTCACGCTGCGAAGCGCCCAGGACGCTCGGCCTCTTTAGATCGGAAGAGCACACGTCTGAACTCCAGTCACGAACCTTC
>CAJUKT010000039.1 GCA_910587255.1 uncultured Oscillospiraceae bacterium | reverse complement strand
GTGCTTTTTCAACTGGCTTATTCGCTTAACTGACATCCAGTCCGCCTCCTTGGTCCGCTCCTTGTCGGGCCTGCTTTGTCATATCTTTGGCCGCATTGCCGCCGCTCTTGCCAAGCTCTTGTTCAACTCTTGATTCGCATTATAACAGGACGGCGGGGAAAATGCAAGGCGGGGCGGCCCCTCAGTGGTGCCCGTGCCCGAAGATGAGCAGCACCCCCAGGGCAAAGCCCACCACCGTGGCCAGGATGGACCAGCGGGACCTCCACTGGAGGGACGCCTCGGGCAGCAGCTCAAAAAACACCACGTACAGCATGGCGCCCCCCGCCAGGCTGAGGGCGGCGGCCAGGGCGCCGGGGGCCTCGTTGCCCACAAAGTACCCCGCCAGCGCCCCCGCCACCGTGGGCAGGCCGGACAGCGCCGCCACACCGATGGCCCCCAGGGTTTTGGACCCGTCGTGGAGCAGGGGGATGGCGATGCTCATGCCCTCGGGCAGGTTGTGCAGGCCGATGGTCACCGCCGCCAGCACGCTGGCCAGGCAGATGCCCTCCACCGCCACCGTGGCCCCCACCGCCATGCCCACTGGGACGTTGTGCAGCGCCACCGCCGCGGCCAGCACCAGCCCCGCCGTGTGCAGGTCGTGGTGGCCGCAGGCACAGTGGCGGGGGTTGTTCTCGTCCTCGTGGTGGGCGCTCTTGTCGATCCAGCAGTTGAGCAGATAGGTCACCGCAAAGCCCCCCACCAGCACCAGCGGCGTCATGGGCAGCCAGGGGGCGGCCTCCATGGCCTCGGGCACCATATCCAAAGCCACAATGGCCAGCATCAGCCCCGCGGTGAAGCTGAGCAGCAGGCTGGTCCCCCGTGGGGACTCCCGCTTGATGAGGGCGGCCAGCACACCCCCCAGGGCCAGGCCGCCCACACCGGTGGCCGCGGTCAAAAGGATGACAAACAGGATAGGATTCATGTATAAGCGCTCCTAAACATAGTCTGCCGGGCCGGCCAAGAAGGCCAGTCCGGCAGACAGCATATTATCACAGCTCGTCTGGAAAGGCAAGAAAAATCATCCTTTTTGAAACAGCTCCCGCAGGCCGATGAGGATGAGAAAGCCGCCGAAGCATTTGCGCAGCACCTCCACGTCCAGCGCCGTGGCCGCCCAGGCGGCGAGGGCGGAGCACACCAGCCCGGCGGCGATGGCGGGGAGCAGCGCTTTTTTCTCCACGTAGCCGTTTTTCAGGTGGGCGGGGAGGGCGGTGGCCGCAGCGGGCAGGAAATAGAGCAGGTTGACCCCCTGGGCCAGGGTCTGGGGCACCCCGGCAAAGCTGGTCATGTAGATGAGCAGCAGCGAGCCGCCGCCCACCCCGAAGCCGGACAGCACCCCGGTGGCCGCCCCTGCCAGGGCGGCGATGATCCACTCCTTCATAGCAGCGCCTTCACCCCGCCGTACAGGATCAGCAGGGCAAAGCCCCGGCGCAGCCAGGTCATGGACAGGTTTTTAAACACCCTGCCGCCCACAAAGCCCCCGGCCAGCCCCCCGGCCAGATAGGGCAGGGCCAGCGCCCAGTCCAGCTGCCCCCGCCACCAATAAATGGCGGCGGACAGGGCGCACAGCGGCGCGATCACCGCCACCGAGGTGGCAAAGGATTTCCGCTGCTCCAAAGCGCATTTCCCCGCCAGCATCGGCACCAGCACCTGGCCCCCACCCCCGCCGAAAAAGCCGTTGACCACCCCGGCGGCCGCCCCCGCCAGGGCATACCACAGTGTTTTCCCTTGTTTCTTGTCCATTGCGTTCACCCCGGCTCAGCTTTACCGCCCCGCCCCAAAATTATTCCTTGACAAAATTTCCGCAGTGTCAAAGCACGTTCCTTGCGCCGCCCGGCAAAACCCGGTATAATGTTTCAAAAATCCAGAAAAGAGGAAGCGATGTGCCAAAATCTACCAAAAATCAAATCCTGAACGCCCTGGCCCTGCTGCTCCAGACCAAGCGGCTGGACGACATCACCGTCACCGAGCTGGTGGAAAAATGCGGCATCTCCCGTCAGGCCTTTTATTACCACTTCTCCGACCTGTACGGCGTGGTGGACTACGGCATCCAGCAGCTGCTGGACGAGCTGGGCGCCGTCCGCCCGGAGGACTGGCATACGGCCATAGAGCGCACCCTGACCCTGCTGCGGGAAAACCGGGTGCTGGCCCTCAACGTATACCGGGCCTACGAGCGCAGCTATGTGGAGAGCCATGTCCGCCGGTGGGCCGCGCCCCTGGTGGAGGCCCGCACCCGGCTGGCCGCACGGGGGTACGCCGTGACGGAAGACCAGATTGCCTTCATGACCGAGCTGCTCACCCAGGGGCTGGCCAGCATCGTGCTCAGCTGGGTAGAGCAGGGGATGCCCTCCAGCGTCATCGAGCGGATGGACGACTTCGACATTCTGGTGGGGGGCTGTCTGGACTACACCCTGGAGCGACTGGCCCAGAAGAACAAGCGTTGATTTGCGCCGGTCCGCCTCCATTCCACAAAATTTTACATCCACGAGGCCCTTGTCACAGTTTTGACAAGGGCCTCTTTCCTGTCTATGGAAACCGCCCACGTCTGGGGATATCATGGCGCTGCACACAATCACAGACCCATGGGACAGAAAGGAACGTGTAGAGCATGACCATGATGAACAGCGTGAAACGGGCGGGCTTCCGCGCCCTGTACGGCTATTTGGACAAGGACCCGGACGCCAGCATCCCCAAGCTGATGGACTGGGTGGACCGCTTCGCCGGGGACGGCCCCAACAGCTTCCCTGCCCAGCGCGCGGCCTTCCGCAGGGTGATCGAGAACCCGGACAACAACTGGTACCGGCTCATCCGCAGCCTGTGGACGGACATTGACGGCGGGGTGCGCAAGACCTTCTTTGAGAATTTTATGCTCAACGGCAATCTCATCGGCTGGGAAATCCAGGAGGAGGCCCGTGCGCGGTACGGCTGCAATATCCCCTGGGCCATCCTGCTGGACCCCACCTCCGCCTGCAACCTCCACTGCACCGGCTGCTGGGCGGCGGAATACGGCAACAAGCTCAATCTCACCTTTGACGAGATCGACAGCATCATCACCCAGGGCAAGAAGCTGGGGGTGTATATCTACATCTACACCGGCGGCGAGCCCATGGTGCGCCGGGACGACCTCATCGCCCTTTGCAACAAGCACAGCGACTGCGAATTTTTGTGCTTCACCAACGCCACACTCATCGACGAGGCCTTTGCCCAACAGATGCTGCGGGTGAAAAACTTCATCCCCGCCATCAGCGTGGAGGGCTTTGAGCAGGCCACCGACAGCCGCCGGGGGGCCGGCGTGTTCCAGCAGGTGCGCCGGGCCATGGAGATTCTCAAGGCGCACAAGCTGCCCTTCGGCACCTCCTGCTGCTACACCAGCGCCAACCTGGACTCCATCAGCTCCGAGGAGTTTGTGGACCAGCTGGTGGAGTGGGGGGCCAAGTTCGCCTGGTACTTCCACTACATGCCGGTGGGCAATGACGCCGCGCCCGGGCTGATGCCCTCCCCGGAACAGCGGGAGCAGATGTATACGCGCATACGGGCCTACCGCAAGAGCAAGCCGCTGTTTGTCATCGACTTCCAGAACGACGGGGAGTATGTGGGGGGCTGCATCGCCGGGGGACGGCGGTATCTCCACATCAACGCCAACGGGGACGTGGACCCCTGCGTGTTCATCCACTACTCCGATTGCAGCATCCGCTCAATGTCCCTGCTGGACTGCCTGCGCTCCCCCATGTTCATGGCCTATCACGATGGCCAGCCCTTCAACGAAAACCACCTCAAGCCCTGCCCCATGCTGGAAAACCCGGAAAAGCTGCGGGAGATGGTGGCCAAAACCGGGGCGCGGTCCACCGACCTCCAATCCCCGGAGACCGCGGAGCACCTGTGCGCCAAGTGCGACGGCTACGCCGCCGCCTGGGACGGGACGGCCCAGCGGCTGTGGGCCTGCGGGGGCGGCTGCCAGAGCTGCGAACAGCATTGTCCGGGGCAAAAGGAGGCAGGCTGAGCGCCGGAAGGCCGGAACCGATCAAACAAATCGGGCTCCCCCGTAAAACCGGGGGTTCCCAGGGGGGAAAATCCCAAGAGCACGCGCGCGCCCTCGGCGTCCGCAGCCTCGCCGGATTTCCCCCCTGTAAAATTCCCTCTTGCAATTTCGCGGGAGTGTGTTACAATGAACCCCGACAACTGAATAAGGGGCAGGACTGCGCCATTCGGCCAGAGCGGTTTGCAAGATCGCGCCGGAATATGGCGGGGTGCTGCCCAAAAGTTGCGAGAATTGCAGTAGAAAGGAAGAAGCAAAATGCCCAAGCTCAAGAAACGGGCCCTTTTGCTGCTGGCCGCACTTGCCATGCTGGCGGTTTCACTGTACGGATGCAGTACAGGAGACACGCAGCCCACCCCCCCTGCGGGCGTGAGCGACAGCGGGAGCGAGGCGTCCGCTGCACAATCGGGCGAGTTACCCAAAGGGAACTCAGTCACGGTAGGTATCGCACAGGATTTGAGCAACCTCGACCCCCAGCTGGCCGCCACGGCCGGCGTGCGCGAGGTGCTGTTCAACATCTTCGAGGGACTGGTAAAGGCCAGCCCCGATGGCTCCCTCACCGGGGCCGTCGCCAGTGACTATGAGATCTCTGCGGATGGCAGGACGTACACCTTCACCCTGCGGGAGGGCGTAACGTTCCACAACGGAGAGGCCGTCACCGTCGAGGATGTGGTCTATTCCCTGGAACGCTGCGCCGGATCGGAGAACGATGGAACGCCTCTGGTCTCGGCGTTTTCTAATGTCTCCAGGATTGAGGCGGTTGACGGCGGCCATGTGGTCATCACCCTGGCCGAGCCCAGCACCGAGTTTATCAACGCCCTCACCTCCCCCGTCATCCCCAAGGATTCCGGCCCCACCATCACCCAGACCATGACCGGCACCGGCCCCTTCCAATTCGTCTCCTACACCCCCCAGGACAGCCTGGTGGTGGAGCGGTACGACGGCTACTGGAACCAGGAGAAGGCGGCCAAGCTGGACCGGGTGACCTTCAAGATCATCCCCGACGTAAACTCCCTGGTCATCGGCCTGAAGGGCGGGACGCTGGACATGGTGGTCCACCTGCCCAACACCCTGCTGCGGGAGGTGGAGGACGGCTTCACCGTCCACCAGAACACCATGAACCTGGTGCAGGCGCTGTACCTGAACAACGCCGTGGAGCCCTTTGACGACCCCCTGGTCCGCCAGGCCATGTACTACGCCGTCAATGTGGACGAGATCATCGACTTTGTATGCTATGGCGCGGGGGTGGCCACCGGCACCAGCATGTACCCCGCCCAGCAGAAATACTTCATGCCCGAGCTGGCGCAGCGCTACACGCAGGACGTGGAAAAGGCCAGGGAGCTCCTGGCCCAGGCGGGCTACCCCGACGGGTTTTCCATGACCATCACCGCCCCCTCCAACTACGCCCAGCACATGGACACCGCCCAAGTGCTCATCGAGCAGCTCAAGGCGGTGGGCATCACCGCCGAGCTGGTCCCGGTGGAGTGGCAGACCTGGGTGGACGACGTGTACCGGGGGCGGAACTACCAGTCCACCGTATGCGGCATCGCCGCCGACGACATGACCGCCCGGGAGATGCTGGTGCGCTACATGAGCGACAACCGCAAAAACTTCATCGGCTTCCAGGACGAGGAATACGACAGCGTAATGGCCCAGGCCATGGCCTCCACCGACGACGGGGAGCAGACCCGGCTCTACAAGCGGGCCCAGGAGATCCTCAACGAGCAGGCGGCCAGCCTGTGGATCCAGGATATGTGCGAGCTGGCGGTGACCAGCCCGGCGCTGGACGGCTTCACCTTCTACCGCACCTATGTCATCGACATGGCGTGCGTCTACTTCAAATAACCACAAAAGGGCGGGACGGCCGCGGCCGTCCCGCCCTCCCTTGCAGAAAGGAGGGGGCGTACCGTGGGCAAAGCTGTGCTGAAACGGCTGGCGCTGCTGCTTGGCACCCTGCTGCTGGTGAGCGCGCTGGCCTTTGCGGCCTTTTCCGTCATCCCCGGCGACCCCACCGGCGCCGTGCTGGGCATGGAGGCCACCGACGAGCAGATCGCCGCCTTCCGCGCCCGGCAGGGGCTGGACCTGCCGGTATGGCAGCGGTATCTCAGCTGGCTGTCCGCCTTCCTGGCCGGCGATTTCGGCCAGTCCTACAAGTACGACATGACGGTGGCCCAGCTCATCGCCCCCAAGGTGGGGGCCACCCTCACCCTGGCGGCCATCGCCTTCGCCCTGATCCTGCTCATCTCCCTGCCCCTGGGCCTCACCGCCGCCCGGCGGCCGGGGGGCGTGGCGGACCGGGCGGTCACCGTGCTCACCCAGCTCACCATGTCGGTTCCCAACTTCGTCATGGGCATCGCCCTGATGTACCTGTTCGCCCTGGTGCTGCGCTGGTTCCAGCCGGAGTACATCCCCCCGGAGCAGGGGCTGTGGCCCCACCTGCGCTTCATGGCCTTCCCCGCCCTGGCGGTGGCCCTGCCCAAAAGCGCCATGACGGTGAAGCTGCTGCGGGGCTCCATCCTGGGGGAGCTGGGCCAGGACTACATCCGCACCGCCTACAGCAAGGGGAACAGCCGGGGCTCCGCCCTGCGCAGGCACGTGCTGCGCAACGCCATGATCCCGGTGGTCACCTTCCTGGCCATGGCCATCGGCGACATCATGGCCGGCTCCATTGTGGTGGAGCAGGTGTTCGGCGTCCCCGGCCTGGGCCGGGTACTCATCTCGTCCATCAACAACCGGGATTACCCGGTGGTCCAGGCCATCGTGGTGCTGCTGGCGGGGGCGGTGGTGGGGTGTAATTTCCTGGCCGACCTGCTCTACCGGGTGATGGATCCCCGCATTGATGGGAGGTAACGCCATGAGACAGAAAAGCTGGTATCTCACCATCGGCACGGGCTTGACCGCCTGTATGCTGGCCTTCACCGCCCTGGGCCTGTTCTGGACGCCCTACAGCCCCACCGCCGTCAGCGCCGCCGACCGGGACGCCCCCCCCTGCGCCGCCCACCTGTTCGGCTGCGACAGCCTGGGGCGGGACGTGTTCTCCCGCACCCTGGAGGGGGCGGGCTCCACCCTGGCCATCGCCCTGGCGGTGCTGGCGCTGGGGGCGGTGTGCGGGCTGGCGGTGGGGGCGCTGTGCGGCTACTACGGCGGCCCTGCCGACGCGCTGGTCATGCGCCTGTGCGACGCGGTGGCCGCCTTCCCCAGCGTGCTGCTGGCCCTGGTGGTGCTGGCCCTCACCGGGCCGGGGAAATATAACGTCATCGGGGCGCTGGGGGTGCTGTTCATCCCCAGCTTCGCCAGGCTGGTGCGGGGGGAGTTCCTCCAGTACCGGGACCGGGATTTTGTGCGCTCCGCCCGGCTCATGGGGGTGGGGGACCTGCGGATCATCTTTGTCCACATCCTGCCCAACACCTGGCCCACCCTGCTGTCGGGGCTGACCATCGGCTTTAACAACGCGGTGCTTGCGGAGGCATCCATGAGCTATCTGGGCATCGGCGTCAGCCCCACCGAGCCCAGCCTGGGCTATATGCTCAAGGACGCCCAGGGCTCGCTGTTCACCCTGCCCTGGTGCACCGCCTTTCCGGCGGCGGTGGTCATTCTGCTCATCCTGGGCGTGAGCCTGGTGGGAGAGGGCGTCCGGGAGCGGATGGGGGTGGCGTCATGATGCTGGATATTCGGGAGCTGTCGGTGGTATTCGCCGGCCGGGGCGCCCCCTTTACCGCCGTGGACCGGTTCTCCCTGCAAATGGAGCGCGGGGAAATCGTGGGCATTGTGGGGGAATCCGGCTCGGGCAAGTCCATGACCGCCCACGCCCTGATGGGCCTCATCCGGCGCTCCCAGGTGACGGTGAGCGGCTCCGCCCTGTTTGAGGGCGCCGACCTGCTCCGCCTGTCCCGGGAGGAGCTGCGGCGCTACCAGGGCCGGGATCTGTCCATCATCTTCCAGGAGCCCATGACCAGCCTGAACCCCACCATGCGCATCGGAAAGCAGGTGGAGGAATCGCTGCGCATCCATGAGAGGGGGCTCTCCCCGGCCCAGCGCCGCGCCCGCGCGCTGGACGCCATGGCCCTGGCCGGCCTGCCCAATCCCGAGGGGCTGTACCGGCAGTACCCCCACCAGCTGTCCGGGGGAATGCGCCAGCGGGTGATGATCGCCGCCGCCCTGGTGTTGCGCCCCCGCCTGCTCATCGCCGACGAGCCCACCACCGCCCTGGATGTGACCATACAGGCCCAGATTTTGGAGACCTTGAAGGATATCAACCGCCGGGAGGGCGTGGCCATTTTGTTCATCTCCCACGACCTGGGGGTGGTGCGGGCCCTGTGCAGCCGGGTGGTGGTGATGAAGCAGGGCAGGATCGTGGAATCCGGGCCGGTGGACCAGGTATTTTACCATCCCCGGGAGGAGTATACCAAGCTGCTCATCTCCTCCCGGCCCGCCCGGAAAAAGCTGAGAGGGGGACAGGCCGATGGCTGAACCAATCGTGCGCATCTCCCACCTCAGCAGCTGGTACGGCAGGGGAAGGGCCCGCACCCAGGTGCTGCGGGACGTGTCTTTGGAGCTGGCCCCCGGCGAGGCACTGGGCGTGGTGGGGGAATCGGGCTCGGGTAAGTCCACCCTGGCCAAGTGCGTGCTGGGGATGGTGACGGACACCGCCGGGACGCTGGAGGTGAACAGCCCCCGGCCCCAGATGGTGTTCCAGGACCCCTACGGCTCCCTCAACCCGGCCAAGACGGTGGGCTGGATTTTGGAGGAACCCCTCCGGGCCGCCGGGGTGCGGAACAAGGCGGAGCGCCGGGAGCGGGTGCGCAGCTTCCTCCCCTTGGTGGGGCTGGAGGGGGAGCACCTGGAGCGCAGGCCCGCCCAGCTGTCCGGCGGACAGCGCCAGCGGGTGGCCATCGCCGCCGCCCTCATCCAGGGCAGCAAGCTCATCGTGCTGGACGAGCCGGTGTCCGCCCTGGACGTGACCCTCCAGGCCCAGATCCTGCGCCTGCTGGCCGGCCTGAAGGAGCGGCTGGGGCTGTCCTACCTGTTCATCTCCCACGACTTGGCGGTGGTGTACCAGCTGTGCGCCCGGGTGGCGGTGATGACCCAGGGGGAGATCGTGGAGGAGGGGGACGTGGACCAGATCTACGACCACCCCGCCCACCCCTATACAAAAAAGCTCCTGGCCGCCTCGCTGGCGCTGGATTAAATCAAAAAAAGCCGCCCGGAGCCTCTCGCTCCGGGCGGCCTTGCTTTACGGCTGGTCCAGCGCCTGGGCCACCCCGGCCATGGGGTTAGGGGCGTATTCCTCCACCCTGCCCTCGTCCACCGCCTGCGCCAGCGACCGGTCGATGGGCAGCTTGGCCAGCACCGGCAGGCCCAGCTGTGCCGCCAGCGCGTCGATGGTGCTGGGGCCGAATACGGGGTGCTCCCCGCCGCAGTCCGGGCAGCGGAAGAAGGAGTAATTCTCCACAATGCCCAGTACCGGCACGTCCAGCATCTCCGCCATGTGAACCGCCTTGGTGACGATCATGCCCACCAGGGCCTGGGGTGCGGTGACAATAACCACCCCGTCCACCGGCAGGGACTGGAACACCGTCAGGGGCACATCCCCCGTCCCGGGGGGCATATCCACAAACAGATAGTCCAGCTCGCCCCACACCACGTCGGTCCAGAACTGCTCCACCGCCCCGGCGATGACGGGGCCACGCCACACCACCGGGTCGGTCTCGTGCTCGATGAGCAGGTTCAGGCTCATCAGCTTGATGCCGCCCTGGGTGACGGCGGGCAGGATGCCGTCCTCGTCCCCCAGCGCCCGCCGGTGGATGTTAAACGCCTGGGGCACCGACGGGCCGGTGATATCGGCGTCCAGAATGCCCACCTTCTTCCCCCGGGCGGCCATGGCGGCGGCCAGGGTGCAGGCCACGGCGGACTTGCCCACGCCCCCCTTGCCGCTGGCCACGGCGATCACCTTTTTGATGTGGGAGTGGGCGTTGGCCGGCTTGCGCAGATCCTGGGGCTGGGTGCGCTCCCCGCAGCTCTCGCCGCAGGAGGAGCAGTCATGGGTGCACTCGCTCATGTTGCAACATCTCCTTGCCTTGCCCCGCATAAAATAGGGGGCAAAAATTTTTTGAAGAAATACCTTGACAGATGAGGTATCTCGTGTTATATTAAGCGCACAGAGTTACTTCACCTAACGAGGTACCTAGACACGCCTGGTATCTCACCGCTCAGCAACGCCCTACGAATAAGAAAGGAGGACGCCATGTCGATTTCAGCGGATACCCTGCGCGGCCACACGGACATCATTATTTTAGCACAACTGATGCGCGGGGACAACTACGGTTATGAGATCAACAAAAACATCTCGCAGTGCACCCAGGGGGAGTATGGCTTCAAGGAGGCCACCCTATACACCGCCTTCAAGCGCCTGGAGCAAAGCGGCTTCATCGCCTCTTACTGGGGGGATGACGGGCCCGGGGCCCGCCGCCGGTACTACGCCATCACCGACGAGGGCCGCAGGCACTGGGCCGAGGGCCGTCAGGAATGGGAAAACACCCGCGCGCTGCTCGACGCGCTCACTTCAGCAGAGGAGGACTGAACAATGGAAGACATCAAGCGCAGATTTATGGATACGGTGGCCGCCCGGCTGGCCGCCGCCCCCCAGTCCGCCGAGAAGGAGGAGCTGGTGGAGGAGCTGGCCGACAACCTGTACCACCGCTTTCTGGACATGACCGGCGCGGGCCTGGACGACGAGACCGCCTTCACCCGCTCCATGGAGGATTTGGGCGACGTGGACGAGCTGCTGTCCTATTTGGGCGTGGAGCCCCAAAAGGACGGCGCCGCCATCACCACCCAGGGCGGGCAGACCCGCATTGAGCGCCCCGACGGCCGCACCGTGGTCATCAACCACGGGGAGGGCCAGCCCCCCATCATCATCAGCCGCACCGGCGCGGGCCAGTCCCAGCACGCCCCCGGGCAGGATGCCGGGCAGGCCCAGGCAGGCCCCCAGCCCGGCCCCGGCTCCGCCCCCCAGAGCGATTTCGACGCCATCCTGGCGGGCGTCCAGGAGGCGTGTAATGTGGCCATCGACCAGGCGAAGCTCGCCATCCAGCAGGCCAAGGACGCCATCCAGCGCCGCACCACCGTGGAAAAGGGCGACGGCCATGTGCACGTGCGCTTCTATACCAACCCCGAGGACACCGCCGCGCCCGAGGCCCCTGTCCCTCCCCAGCCCCCCGCGCCGCCTGAACCGCCCACGCCGCCTGAGCCCCCCATTGGCTGGGAGTTCGAGGCCGAGGTGGACACCGACCAGGGCCGGTTCTTCGCCGGGGCTGGGCCCAAGCAGCAGCGGGATATCATCTACGGCTTTGGCTACGACAAGTCCAAGGGCGGCTTCTTTACCCAGTGGGGCGAGTGGAAGGGCGGCCCCAAGCCGGGCTCCGGCCCCCGCTTTGACGGGCAGGACGCCTCCATGCAGGGCAATGAGGACGGCTCCTATTCCGTGGGTGCGCTGAAGGACCTGCGGGGCATCGTGGTGCAGACCGTGGCGGGAGACGTGACCATCCACGCCAACCAGGCCCCCGACGCCGGGGTGGTCATTGACGGCGATGTGGACGACCTGGACGTGACCTGCTCTGCCGACGGGGTGCTCACCATCCGGGAGGGCCGCACCGCCTCCTCCTCCTTCTTTTCCCGCCGGGGCTTCGGCTCCGCCGACGTGGAGCTCTACCTCCCCTGCCGCTTCTGGGAGCTGCTGAACATCGCCACCACCAGCGGCGACGTGGAGCTGGACGGCGAGGGGCTGGACGTGAACCAGCTGGCTGTCAACACCGCCAGCGGCGACCTGAGCTGCCACCTGCGCGCCTGCAAGGAGCTGCGCTTCCGCTCCGCCAGCGGCGACCTGGAGCTGTCCGGCGCCTGCGCCGACCTCCATGCCGACACCATGAGCGGCGATATCTCCCTCCACGGCCATCTGGACGATGTCCTGGTCAAAACCGCCAGCGGCGACATTGAGCTGGACGGCTCGGTCCGGCGCTTCCTGGCCAGCTCCATGAGCGGCGATCTCCATGTGGAAAGCGCCCAGCAGCCCCAGGTGATGGAGCTGTCCACCAAATCCGGCAGCTGTGAGGCCCGCATCCCGGACGCGGGGCCCTTCACCCTGCGCCACAAGACCGTCAGCGGTGAGGTGGATTTCGACTTCCCCTTCCGCTACCAGGGCAGCACCGCCGTCTACGGCGACGGCTCCGGCCCCTGCTACTCCATGACAACCGTCAGCGGCGACCTGTCGCTGGAGCGGTACTGACCCCAGGGGAGGACTTGTCATGAATCGGTTTTCCTATCCCGATTGTCCGGGCGCAGCGCGCTGCCCGGCCCGGCAGGGCGGCAGGGGCGTGTGCTACTACTGCCAGCCCGGCGTCCCCTTCGCCCTGCGCCCCGACGCCGGATGTGCCGGCCTCGACCGGCTGCTCTTAGGGCGTCTGTGAACAGAAAGGAGTTTTTGCTATGAAACGTCTCTACCGCACCACAGGCTCCGACGCCGTTTTATGCGGCGTGTGCGGAGGCATCGCCCGTTACTTTGGTGTCGATCCCACGCTGGTACGCCTGGCCACCGTCCTGCTGGTGGCCTTCGCGGGCCTGTCCCTGTGGGTGTATATCATCGCCGCCCTGATTATGCCCAAAGAGTGCTGAGCCGTCGCGAGCAGCGCGGATGGAGCGCAGCGAGGGCAAAAGCCCAGCCGCCGCACAGCGGGGGCGGGTTTTGCCCAAGTCGCAGCGAAGCCGCGCGTCGCGAGCAGGCGAAGCACGACTACAGTGCCCTGCCGTCGCGAGCAGCGCGGATGGAGCGCAGCGAGGGCAAAAGCCCAACCGCCGCACGCAGCACACCGGGGCCCCCGCAAAGCCAAAGGACGGCTTTGCGGGGAGCGGAGGCACAGCAAAGCGGATGAGCCTTCCCCCCTGGAAGGCGAGTGAGCGCAGCTTGTGCCGCCGAGGGGACCGGCACAAAACCGCCTGGCCGGAGCCTTCCTCCTCCGGCCGGGCGGTTTTTCTTAAAGGACGCACTGATTAAATGCGCCCGCGGCGCTTCGCGGATATTTCCCGCCACAACTTCGTTGGGATTTCTTGAAATAAACGCAATTATTCCTGCGAAATCCCGCCTCATTGTATCGGAAAACCTCTCGCGAATCGCTCTTGCCGATTTAATCAGCCCTTCCTTAACCCCTGCCCTTGTAAAACACCCACGGCTGTGGTATGATATTTCCATCCAAAATTCAAAACAGGAGGCTGTTTCCCTATGGCTGACCAAAAGAAAATCCCCCAGCGCTCTGAAATCCCTGTGGAGCACACCTGGGACACCAGCGCCATCTACCCCACCGACGCCGCGTGGGAGAAGGAGTTTGACGAGACCCAGGCCCTGGTGCGCACCCTCCCCCAGTACGCCGGGCGGCTGGGCGAGAGCGCCAAGACCCTCTATGAGTTCCTCACCGCCTTCATGCAGGCGGGCGACAAGCTGTCCAACCTGTACCGCTACGCGTCCCTGCGCCAGGACGAGGACACCCGGGTGCCCCAGTACCAGGCCATGGCGGGCAAGGCCATGAGCCTGCTGGTGGAGACCAACGCCGCCATCGCCTTTGCCACCCCCGAGCTGCTCAAGCTTTCCCCGGATACCCTGGAGCAGTTCTACAAGGACGAGCCGGGACTGGAGCTGTACCGCCGGTACTTCACCATTATCCAGGACAAGAAGGAGCACACCCTGTCCGACGCGGAGGAAAAGCTGCTGGCCGCCGCCCGGGAGATGGCCCAGGCCCCCGACGACATCTACTCCAAGTTCACCAACGCCGATCTCACCTTCCCTGACGCGGTGGATCGGGACGGCAATCTCCTGCCCCTGTCCAACGCCACCTTCGTCCCCTACGAGATGAGCGAGGACCGGGAGCTGCGCCGCTCCGCCTATGAGCAGTATTACGACACCTGCGGCCGCTTCCAGAACACCGCCGCGGCGGTGCTCAGCTCCGAGGTGAAGCAGCGCCAGTTCTTCGCCTCCGCCCGGAAGTACGACACCCCCCTGGCCGCCGCCGTCAGCGACACCCGGGTGCCGCCGGAGGTCTATCACAACCTGGTGGACACCGTGAACGCCAATTTGGACAAGCTCCACCGCTACGTCCGCCTGCGCAAGAAGCTGCTGGGCGTGGACGAGCTGCACATGTACGACATCTATGCCCCCATGGTGTCCGGCGCGGACAAGGTGATCCCCTTCGACGAGGCCAAGGCCACCGTCTACGACGCCCTGGCCCCCATGGGCGAGGCGTACCGCTCCATCATCAAGGAGGGTTTCGACAACCGCTGGATCGACGTGTACGAGAACGTGGGCAAGCGCTCCGGGGCCTATATGAACGGCGTGGTGGTCCACCCCTTCGTGCTGCTCAACCAGAAGGACAACCTGGACAGCATGTTCACCATGGCCCATGAGATGGGCCACGCCGTCCACTCCTACCTGTCCAACAAGACCCAGCCCTCGGTGTACCGGGACTATGTGATTTTTGTGGCCGAGGTGGCCTCCACCTGCAACGAGGCGCTGCTGATGGAGCACCTGCTGGGGAAAACCAGCGACAAGCGGGAGCGGGCCTGGCTCATTAACCACTTCCTGGAGCAGTTCAAGGGCACTCTGTACCGCCAGACCATGTTCGCCGAGTACGAGCTGCGCCTGGGCCAGCTCAACGCCCAGGGCGTCCCCCTCACCGCCCAAAAGCTCAGCGAGGAGTACAAGGCCCTCAACGCCAAGTACTTCGGCCCCGATATGGTGACCGATGACCGCATCGCCCTGGAGTGGGTGCGCATCCCCCACTTCTATTACAATTACTACGTCTACCAGTACTCCACCGGCTACTCCGCCGCCATCGCCCTGTCCCGCCGCATCCTGAAGGAGGGCGCCCCCGCCGTCAAGGACTATATGGAATTCCTGTCCGGCGGCTCCTCCAAGGACCCCATCGACCTGCTGCGGGGCGCCGGGGTGGATATGGCCAGCCCCCAGCCCATCCAGGACGCCCTGGACCTGTTCGGCGAGCTGCTGGACGAGATGGAGGCCCTCATGGCGTGACGTTTCACGTGAAACGCCCGTTCAATACAAGAAAGCCCCCGCCGGTTGGCGGGGGCTTTCTCCATGCTTTTTACAGGTTTGCCTTGATCTTCTCGATCATCCCGGCGTACTCCGCCTCGGACAGCTTCACCCTGCCCGGGTTCATCTCGAACACGCCGCCCCACTCGTAGCCATCCTTGTACTTGGGCACCAGATGGAAGTGGAGGTGGCGGCCGGTGTCGCCATAAGCGCCGTAGTTCACCTTGTCCGGGTGGAAGGCGGCGTGGATGGCCTGGGACGCCCGGGCCACGTCGGCAAAGAAGGCGTCGCGCTCCTCGCCGCTCAAGTCGGTGAGCTCGCCCACGTGATCCTTGTAGGCCACGATGCAGCGCCCCGGGTGGCTCTGCTCCCGGAAGAGGATGAGGGTGCTGACGCCCAGCTCACAGATATAGATGCCGAAGGCGTCCAGCAGCTCCCCCCGCATACAGTAGCCGCAGTTCTGGTCTTTCATGGGCCTCTCCCTCAGCCCCTGGCGGGCACGTTCTTGGTGGCCACAATGTCCACCCCGGTGTCGCACACGTCGGGGAGCACCACCTGGCCGATGGTCACGGGAGCGGGGAGCTCAATGTCCTGGATGGCCTTCACGCAGTCGAAGATTTTCCCCTTGGGAATGTCGCCGGCGGTCTTGACCGAGGCCATGGCCAGCATACCGCCCTTCACCTTCACCGTGCTGGTGACGATGCGGGTGGGGTTGGTCAGCTCCTTGCGGGCGTACGCCTCCCCCCGGGGGCAGGTGTTGCCGGTGACGGCCTTGACCTCGCCCCCCTCCAGGGTAACGGTGAGCGGACAGCCCAGCGGGCAGTTGATGCAGATCAGATTCTTCTCTTCCATCGTCTTACGCCTCCTCCAGGGTCACGGTGATGCCGTCCGCCTCGGGATGGTCCGTCAGCAGGCTGGTCTTGAGGATCACGGTCTCCATCTCGCCGGGGGCCAGCACCGGGCGCTTGCGGCTGAAGATGCAGGCGTCCCCCGCATACACCGCCACCTTCTTATTCTGGTACACATTGCCCACACGGAAGCGCAGGGTGACGGTATCCCCCGCCGCCTCGGGCCGGATGGCCACGGGCACGGTGTAGCGCACGCCGTTGGCGCACTGGATGGGCAGGGCCTTATGCTCCCCGGCCTGACAGCCCGACGCGATGTAGCCGGCGGCCTGACGGCCCGCCGCCCCCGCCTCCTCGGACACGTAGTCCACCAGGTCGTGGACGTGGAGCACATTGCCCGCGGCAAACACGCCGGGTATGCTGGTCTCCAGGCTCTCGTTCACGGTGGGGCCGTTGGTGACGGGGTTGAGCTCCACCCCGGCGGAGCGGCTCAGCTCGTTCTCCGGGATCAGGCCGCAGGACAGCAGCAGGGTGTCGCACTCATAGCGCTCCTCCGTGCCCGGGATGGGCCGGTTTTTCCCGTCCACCTGGGCGATGGTAACCGCCTCCACCCGCTTTTTGCCCTCGATGTCCACCACCGTATGGCTCAGCTTCAGGGGGATGCCGTAGTCGTCCAGGCACTGGACGATGTTCCGCTTCAGCCCGCCGGAATAGGGCATCAGCTCCGCCACCACCTGGACCTGGGCCCCCTCCAGGGTCATGCGGCGGGCCATGATGAGCCCGATATCGCCGGAGCCCAGGATGACCACCTTCCGACCGGGCATATAGCCCTCCATATTCACCAGCCGCTGGGCGGTGCCCGCGGTGTAGATGCCCGCCGGGCGGCAGCCGGGTATGCTCAGCGCGCCCCGGGGCCGCTCCCGGCAGCCCATGGCCAGGATGACCGCCTTGGGGTGGAGCTGGAACAGCCCGTCCTCCCGGTTCATGGCGGTGACGGTCTTGTCCGCCGCCAGGTCCAGCACCATGGTGTTCAGCTTATAGGGGATGCCCAGCTTCTCCACCTGCTCAATGAACCGCCCGGCATACTCGGGGCCGGTGAGCTCCTCCTTAAAGGTGTGCAGGCCGAAGCCGTTGTGAATGCACTGGTTCAGGATGCCGCCCAGCTCGTTGTCCCGCTCCAGGATGAGGATATCCCGCAGGCCCGCCTCGTGGGCCGCCGCCGCAGCAGCCAGCCCCGCAGGGCCGCCGCCGATGATGACAAGTTCGTATTCTCTCATGGTCTCAGCCCCTCCCTCAGATGGCGTCCTTGTTGACGCCCACGATCAGCTCCGACCCGGCGCCCGCCTTGGTGACGGCGCTCTGGTCCACCCCCAGCTCCCGGGCCAGGATCTCCATAACCCTGGGGGAACAGAAGCCGCCCTGGCACCGGCCCATACCAGCCCGCACCCGGCGCTTTACCCCGTCCACGCTGCGGGCCCCCGGCACGCGGCGGATGGCGTCGATGATCTCGCCCTCGGTGACGGTCTCGCACCGGCAGATGACCGCGCCGTAGGCGGGGTTCTCCCGGATGAGGGCGGCGTGGGCCTGCGCGTCCAGCCCCTTGGGGTCCAGAATGCCGCGGCGCTCGGGGTCGAAGGCGGGGTCCTCCTCCAGCTTGAGGATATCCTTGACGATGCCGCCCACCATTACGCCGATGGCGGGGGCGCTGGACAGCCCGGGGGACTCGATGCCCGCGCAGTCCACAAAGCCGGGCTCCACCTCGCCGATGAAGAACTCGTGGCGGGCCTCATGGGCCCGCAGGCCCGCGAAGCTGGTGATGGTCTGGCGCAGGGGCACGTCCTTCACCGCAAGGCCGCACTTGGCCCGCACCTCGTCCAGCCCCGCCTGGGTGGTGGCAACCCCCTCTTTGTCCTCAATGTCGATGGCGGTGGGGCCCACGATGATGTTCCCGTGGACGGTGGGGGCCACCAGCACGCCCTTTCCGAATTTGCCGGGGAGCTGGAAGATGGTGTTATGTACATGGCCCTGGGCCGCGTGGTCCAGCAGGAAATAGTCGCCCCGCCGGGGGGTGATGGTCATGGCGTCGTCCGACACCATGTTGTGCAGCCTGTCGGCGTACACGCCCGCGGCATTGACCACCACCCTGGCCTCCACATCCCCCTGGGAGGTGGTCAGCCTCCAGCCGCCGTCCATCTTCTCAATGCCGGTGACCTCGGTGTCGAACTGGAATTTCACCCCGTTGCGGGCGGCGTTCTCCGCCAGGGCGAAGGTGAGCCCGAAGGGGCATACGATAGCCCCGGTGGGGGCGTACAGGGCGGCCACCGCCTGGTCGCTGATATTGGGCTCCATTTTGACCAGCTCATCCCGCTCCACAATGCGCAGGCCCTCCACCCCGTTGGCCACGCCGTTTTCATACAGCTTGTTCAGGGCGGGGCGGTCGTCCTCGCTGACCATGACCACAAGGCTTCCGTTATTCTCATAGGGGAAATCCAGCTGCTTGGACAGCGCGGGCATCATCCGGCTGCCCTCCACGTTCAGCCTGGCCATGAGAGAGCCGTTGGCCGCGTCGTACCCCGCGTGGACGATGGCGCTGTTGGCCTTGGAGGTGCCACAGCACACATCCTCCTCCCGCTCCAGCACCAGCACGTCCGCCCTGTAGCGGGACACCTCCCGGGCAATGGCGCAGCCGGATACCCCTGCGCCGATGATGGCAATATCAACCATGCAAGTTCACTCCTCCTCTAATACTTTTTCCAAAACCGGACGCCCCGGTTGCAAGCGTGTTCCGCCGCCCCGCGGCGGGCCTCAGTCCTCCTTGGCCCAACCGTACGCCCGGGTAACCGCCCGGCTCCAGCCCTTGCAGCGCCTGGCCCGCTCCCCCTCGGAGATGGCGGGCTCAAAGGTGCGGTCGATGGCCCAGTTCTTGATCACGTCCTCCCTGCCGGACCAGTAGCCCACCGCCAGCCCCGCCAGATACGCCGCGCCCATGGCGGTGGTCTCCACGCACATGGGGCGGTTGACGGGCGCGCCGCTGATATCGGCCTGCATCTGCATCAGCAGGTTGTTGGCGCTGGCCCCGCCGTCCACCTTCAGGGCGGACAGATCAATGCCGGAATCCGCCCGCATGGCCTGGAGCACGTCGTTCACCTGATAGGCCATGGATTCCAGGGTGGCGCGGATGATGTGGTACTTGTTCACCCCCCGGGTGATGCCCACGATGGCCCCCCGGGCGTACTGGTCCCAGTGGGGCGCGCCCAGGCCGGTGAAGGCGGGCACCACATAACAGCCGTTGGTGTTCTTCACCTTGCGGGCCATGTACTCGGAGTCGGGGGAGCTGTCGATCATGCGCATCTCGTCCCGCAGCCACTGGATGGACGCCCCCGCCACAAAAATGGACCCCTCCAGGGCATAGGTGACCTTGCCGTCCAGCCCCCAGGCGATGGTGGTGACTAGGCCGTTGCCGGAAAACACCGGCTTCTCCCCGGTGTTCATCAGCAAAAAGCAGCCCGTGCCATAGGTGTTCTTGGCCTCGCCGGGGGTGAAGCAGGTCTGGCCGAAGAGGGCCGCCTGCTGGTCCCCCGCCGCGCCGGCGATGGGGATGGGCCCGCCGAAGAACTGGGGGTCCGCCTCGCCGTACAGGCAGCTGGAGGGCTTTGCCTGGGGCAGCATGGCCCGGGGGATGTCCAGCTCCTTCAAGATATCCTCGTCCCACTCCAGGGTGTTGATGTTAAAGAGCATGGTGCGCGCGGCGTTGGAGTAGTCGGTGATGTGCACCCGCCCATGGGTCAGCTTCCAGATCAGCCAGGTCTCCACCGTGCCGAAGAGCAGCTCGCCCTTTTCCGCCCGCTCCCGGGCGCCGGGGACGTTTTCCAGCAGCCAGCGCAGCTTGGTGCCGGAGAAATAGGCGTCGATGACCAGCCCCGTCTTTGCCCGGACGGTATCCACCAGCCCCTTGTCCTTCAGCGAATCGCAGTACTCCGCGGTGCGGCGGCACTGCCAGACGATGGCCCGGTGGATGGGCTCCCCGGTGTGCCTATCCCACACAATGGTGGTCTCCCGCTGGTTGGTGATGCCGATGGCGGCGATATCTGCGGCGGTGGCGTTCAGGTTTTTCATGGCCTCCTGGGCCACCTCCAGCTGGGTGGACCAGATCTCCTCCGCGTCATGCTCCACCCAGCCGGGCTTGGGGAAAAACTGGGTGAACTCCTTCTGGGCCACGCTGCACATCTCGCCCCGCTCGTTGAACAGAATGCAGCGGTTGCTGGTGGTGCCCGCGTCCAGCGCCATCACATACTTTGCCATAAGCATGTCCCTCCTTTTATAGGCTCCGGGCATTGCTGAACTCAAAAGAAATAAGCGCACTTCTGCAAAACAGCGGCTTCCCACTGTCTCAACGCTGCACGCTCCCCCCAAAGGTTCATGGTATTCAGTTTGTCCCGCCCCTGCCGCAGCGGCGGAAGGGCTGCCGGAGCCCTTTTTTGCTGGTCTTAATTTACCACATTTGGGGTGGGCAATCAATGTTTTTCCGTGTTTCCCCGTAAAATTGACGAACCGCACAAAGTTTATCCCAATTTTTTTGGCAGAATCCACAAACCCCTTTTACACAGCCCCCTCCCCCGTCAATACGGGGGAGGGGGCCGGGTTTACCGCACCGCCATCACCAGCACCTGGCAGGGGTTCCACGCGTCCCACAGGGAGGGGAAGCACTCCAGCTCGGTAAAGCCCACCGCCCGGTAAAAGGCGTTGGTGCGGTCGTACGCAGGATAATGCCCCTCCTGGACGGTCTTGACCTGGAGGAAGGCGTATCCCCGCCCCTTGGCATAGCGGTACAGCGCGGCGAACAGCCGCCGTCCCACCCCGGCGCGGTGCAGCCCCGGCCGGACGCCCATGACGTAAATTTCCACGGTTTTGGGGGCGGTCTCCTTCAGCGCGGCGAAGCCCGCCGCCTTGCCGTCCTCCACCGCCGCCCAGAAGGGCAGCCCCCGGCTGACCCGGACGTACTCCGCCGTGCTGTCCGGCAGGCCGAACCACTCGGGCAGGCCGGACAGCACCGACGCCGCGATGGCCTCCTTTTCCCCCGGGTCCTCCACCGGGCGCACGCACACCGCCGCCCCCGGCCGGGCGCAGTATTCCTCAAAGGCATCCCGGTCCAGCCGGAAGGTGAGCCCATCGTAGGTCTCCCCCCGCACCTGGCGGATGCCCTCCTTGCGCCGGCACTCCCGGAAGCCCAGCTTTTCCGCCAGGGCGGTCATGCGCACATTGCCCGACCAGGTCTGGGTGTACAGCTCGGTATAGCCTCCGTCCAGGTGGTAGCGGATGAAAGCCGCCAGCGCCTGGGCGCCCCAGCCGCCGTTCCAGTAGGCCGGTTCGCAGATATCCAGCCCCACCGCCCAGCGGGCCGCTTTGCGCCCCTCCTCGGTGTCCGGGGCCTTCTCCAGCCAGCTGCAGTCATCGTCGATGCAGTAGCAGTTCACCGCGCCCAAGTGCACGCCGTCGCAGGTGTCGATCTCCAGGCAGCGGCGGTGGTCCGGCTTGGGCTTGGCAATCCACTCCAGCTCCTTTTTTCGATGGGCCTCCGGGTCGAAGGTTTTGAGCTCCTCCTCCATCTCCCAGGGGGCGTCCCACAGGGCCCACTGGGTCTGGACGGTGTTCCAGCGGATCTCGTCGCCGATGTCGCGCTCCTCCATGTCCCGTAGGACGATGTTTTGGTACTTGAGTTCCATGCTTGAAATCTTCCTCCAATTTTAATTTGGAGGGCGGATTTATCGGGCGCAGGCCCTCCTGCCGCGCACGGTGTTGTTTTTCATGATTTAATACGCTCTCCTTTCTGTTTTAAGATGGAAGTATTCTACCATACCAGCGCCCAAAAGGCAAGGAAAAGGCCGCGCGGGCAAGTTCCGCGCGGCCTTTTTGTCACAGCGCCTTCAGCCGGGCGATCTCCCGGCGCACCTTGTCCACCGTCTCGCCGGTGCGGGTGTCCCACTGCTCCGCCAGCACGGCGACCTCCTCCTCCAGGGCGGCCACCGCCCCGGGGATATCCCCCTCCAGCTGGCACACCTGGGCGATGGACTCCAGGCTGTCCACATACTTGGGCGCAGGCTGGAGCTCGAAGGCCCGGCGGTAGTTCTCCTTCGCCTCGCCGTACCGCCCGGCGCGGGCCATTACGTCCCCCATGGACCACCAGACGCTCCACTCGCCGGGCCAGTCCCGGCACATCTGCTCCCAGATGGCCATAGCCCCCTCCCGGTCTCCCGCGGCCTGGGCAATGAGCCCCCGGTACAGCGGCGTGCGGAAGGTGCCGTCCACCGGCTCCATCCGCGCAAGCCAGACGCGGGCCTCGTCCAGCCGCCCGTCGTCGATAAGCTGGTCCAGCAAGTACAGATAGCCGCCGCGGTGCTCCGGGTTTTTCTCCAAAAACGCCTCGTACCAGCGGATGAGCTCCCGGTGGTTGGTATAGCACCAGTCGGCCAGCCTGCCCCCCATGGCGTGGACCAGCTCGTCGTGGACATCCTTGCACATGGGGTCCCGGGCCAGGGATTCTTGGGCGTACTGGGCCGCCCGGGCGCGGTGCTCGTCTGCCAGGTGGTTTTCCAGGTCGGCCAGCAGCCCGTGGGGGCGGCCGTTGTCCGGCTCCCGCCGGGCCTTTTCCAGCAGGAACGCCCGGTCCAGCTCCACCACGGCGGGGTCCAGCACCCGCTCGTCCCACAGCATGTTCTGGATGCGCTCCATCCGGGTGTCGTCGGTGAGGGCGAACAGCGCGTCGATGGTGACGCCGAAATAGGCGGAGATGGCGGGCAGCAGCTGCACATCGGGTAGCGCCGCCTCCCGCTCCCACTTGCTCACCGCCTGGGGGCTGACGTTCAAATGCTGGGCCAGCGCCTCCTGGGTGGCCCCCCGCTGAAGGCGCAGCGCCTTGATCTGATTTCCCAATTCCATACTCTGTTCCTCCGGTCAGATAATTCACTCGAGCGTGCCCTTATCATACCCGAATTCTTATCCTGGCGCAATGATCCGCTTTTCCACTTGAATCAACCGCAGGTTGCGGAGCCGTTGTGAGCAGCACGGCCCCAGGTTGCAGAAAAGCCAGGAGCAGGGGGCTAAGGGCAGAGCGGAGTCAAAATCCTAAGGTGGCGCGAAGCACCGGATAGGTTTTGGCGCAGTCGGAGGACTTAGTCCCCGTCGCGGAGGCTTCGCAGCACGACTACAACCCGGACACAGGCCGCCAAAGCCCGCAGCGGGGCAGACGGCTTGCCGGGCGGGCAGGCAGAAGCGCCGGGGCTTCCCCCCGGCGCTTTCTCCTTTATGCGAGGGGCTTCCCCTCGGAATCAAACAGGGGCAGCTTCTCCAAGTAGAGGATATCGTCCCGCTTGGCGGCGTCCCCCTCCGCCAGGATGGCCATGCGGCCCACCACCTGACCCCCCGCCTGGTCCACTAGGCTCTCCACCGCCGCAAGCGACCCGCCGGTGGAAATCACATCGTCCAGAATCAGGATGCGCCTGCCCTTGATTTTCCTGGCGTCCGCCCCGTCCATGTACAGCTTCTGCTCCCCGGCGGTGGTGATGGAGCGGTCCACCGCCTCAAATACCCCGTCCATATACAGCTTGGGGGACTTGCGCACCAGGAAGTATTCGTTCCGTCCGCTCTGCCGGGCCATCTCGTGGACCAGGGGGATGGCCTTGGCCTCGGGCGCCACCATGTAGTCGAACTCCGGGGCGATCTTCAGCAGCTCCCGGGCGCAGGCGCAGGTGAGCTCCACGTCGCCGAAGATCACGAAAGCCCCGATCATCAGCCCGCCGCCGATGGGACACAGGGGAAGCCGGCGCGTAAGGCCGGCCACACGCATTTCATAGGTCATATCCGTTCATCTCCAGTTGTAATTTATAACATCCATATTATACTATCCCTGTTCCGGCTTGTCAAAATGTAATGAAGTTTTCAGGCGCAGAAAAAAATTGTAGAAAACTGTCAAAGAATATGGTATACTGGCAGCGTCAACTTCATATCCTTCGGTATAGTCGGAACAGGATGGGTTCCGAGTTTCTACGGCCTGACCGATTCAGGCGGCTACCGATCAACAGAACAGGTCCGAAAGTTCAGTTTGCTTTCCGGGCTGATTTTGTTTTTCCCGCTCCGATGATCCCGAAGGAAATTCTGGAGAGGGAGTTTTTTATGGAGAAAATTTTCAAGCTCAAGGAGAACGGCACCACCGTGCGCACCGAGATCGTGGCCGGCCTGACCACGTTCATGACGATGGCCTACATCATCGCCCTGAACCCCAACCTGCTCACCGGCTTCGGCGCGGAGGGGCAGAACCTGTGGAACGGCGTGTTCCTGGCCACCTGCATCGCCTCCGCCATCGCCATGTTCGCCATGGCCTTCCTGGCCAACAAGCCCTTCTGCCTGGCCCCCGGCATGGGCCTGAACAGCTTCTTCGCCATCGTGGTGGCCAACATCGCGGGCATCACCGGCATGAGCTATGTGGAGAGCTTCCAGGCCGCCCTGGTCATCATCCTCATTGAGGGCCTTGTATTCATCGTGCTGTCCGTGCTCAACATCCGCGAGAAAATCGTGGAGGCCATCCCCCTGGGGGTGCGCCTGGGCATCGCCCCCGCCATCGGCCTGATGCTGATGAACATCGGCCTGGGCTCCAACGCGGGCGTGTACTCCGAGAACGGCGGCCCCTTCTTCGTCATGCGGGACTTCTTCGGCGCGCTCACCGCCGCCTCCGCCAGCGACACCATGGGCTCCGGCTACAGCCAGATGGTGCTCCAGGTGGTCACCATGTTCGTGGGGCTGTTTGTCATCGTGCTGCTGGCCAAAATGGCCGTCAAGGGCGCGGTGCTCATCGGGATGCTGGCCGCCTCCGTCATCTATTGGATCGGCTCCTTCGCCTTCCTGGGGACCAACCCCTTCGTCTCCCTGGCCTCCGCCTCCTTCCTGCCCCCCTTCGGCGATATGGTGGACACCACCCTGTTCAAGTTCAACTTCCAGGGCTTTATGAGCATCAGCTGGTTCACCATTATCACCCTGGTCATCACCTTCTGCATGATCGACATGTTTGACACCATTGGAACCCTGGTGGGCACCGCCTCCCGGGCCGGCATGGTAGACAAGCAGGGCCGTATGCCCAACATGAAGGAGGCCCTGCTGGCCGACGCCATCGGCACCGTGACCGGCGCCTGCACCGGCACCTCCACCGTCACCACCTTCGTGGAGTCCGCCTCCGGCGTGGAGGCCGGCGGCCGCACCGGGCTCACCGCCCTGACCTGCGGCGTGCTGTTCCTGGCCTGCATCTTCATCGCCCCCATCGCGGCCATCATCCCCGCCGCGGCCACCTCCGCCGCCCTCATTTACGTGGGCGTGCTGATGCTCATGGGCCTGAAGAATGTGAACTTCGACGACATGGACCAGATGGTCCCCGTGGCCCTGATGCTCATCGCCATGCCCATCTCCAGCTCCATCGGCCACGCCATCGGCCTGGGCCTCATCTCCTACACCGTCATCAAGGTGTTCTCCGGCAAGGCCAAGGAGGTATCCGTGCTCACCTATGTGATCTCCGCCCTGTTCCTCGTCAAGTTCTTCCTCATCGTGTGACAAAGCACAGGAAGAGCCCGGCCCCAATCTGGGGCCGGGCTCTTTTTATTCCCCTTCCCCGTCCAGCTCCCGGCGGTAGCGGGCCATGGACTGGGCGAACAGCTCGCCGTTGGAGGGCGGCGTGTATGTAATGGCGTTGGCCCCTGCGTGGATGGTCTCCAGAATGGTCTCGTCGGTGGGCCCGCCGGTGGCGATGATGGGCGCCTCGGGGAACCGCTCCCGGATGGCGCGGACAATTTCGGGGGTCTTACCCGCCCCGGACACGTTGAGGATATCCGCCCCGGCCTCCAGCCGGGCGCGCACGTCGGTCTTGTCCGACACCACCGTGACCACCACCGGGATATCCAACACCTGCTTGAGCATACGCACCACCTCGTTACTGGTGGGCGCGTTGACCACCACGCCGAAGGCCCCCTCGTGCTCGGCGTCGTTGGCCAGGTTGACCACCCGCATCCCCCGGGTGACCCCGCCCCCCACGCCGGTGAAAACGGGCATATCCGCCGCCTGCATCACCGCCCGGTGGATGGCGGGCTGGGGGGTGAAGGGGTAGACGGCGATGATGGCGTCGGCGTTGATGTTGCGAATGATGGCCACGTCTGTGGTGAAGGCCAGCGATTTGATCCGCCGCCCGAACACCCGGATTCCCGAGCACTCGGAGATGCAGGTGGGGATCATAATCATATGGTTGCGCAATGTGCCCTCATAGGCGGGCACCGCCTTGCGCGGGCGCAGTTCCTGGGGCATGGCCGCTCCTTTCTTCCCGTAAACCTGTCGCTCTACTTGTACCAGCTGCCGGAGGCGGCGTCCTTCACCACCACCCGGGCGGCGGTGTTGTCCATCCCCGCGTTGGCCAGAATGGAGGCGTAGTCGCTCCCCTTCACCGGGGCGGGCAGCCACACCCGGGCGGCATACTGGGCCATCCCGGCGGCGGTGGCCCCGCTGAAGGCGTTATCGCCCCGCAGGGCGTCCTCGGTGGTCTGGATGGACAAAGCTACACCCTTCTCCTCCAGCTCCCCGGACAGCCGCGCCCAAAAGGCGGACACGGGCACGGTGCGGTCCTCCGGGCGGTTCTCTCCCACCGCCAGCACGTTTACCTCCCCAAAGTCGGGGTAGCCCGCGCTGTCCAGCAAAATCTCGTCAAAGCCCATCTCCGCCAGCTCCAGGCACAGCGCGGACAGGTAGTCCACCGCCTCCCGGCTGGCGGGGCTGGACCAGCCCACCCCCTGGGCGTCGTGCCAGAGGTTGCCCCCCCGGGTCATGAGCGACCCCACCCAGCCGCTGGCCATCAGCGGGTCCCGGAAGCACTGGATGCGGGCCACCAGATACAAATCGCTGTTCTCAGCCAGCTCCCCCACCGCCTGGGCGGTGAGGTTGTCCGCGGCGTTGGCCCACAGCGCGGCGGCCAGCGCCGTCTCGGACTGCCACGCCAGCCTGCCCTTGATCCCCTTCATCTCCACCACCAGGGCGTTCCCCCCGGCGGCGGCCACCGCCTGGGCGGCGGAGCCGTCCCGGAGCTGGGCCGTGGTCACCGTCACCGCGGCGATGGGCTCATAGACAGGCTCCGGGGTGGGCGTGGGGGTGGGCTCCACCGACGGGCTGGGGTCCACCACCTCCACCGACACGCTGGGCAGCGGCGGCGGGGTAGGGGTGGGCTGGGGGGCCTCGCTCTCCTGAACCCAGGGCCAGTGGATCACCATACCGTTTGGCGTATACTCAATGTCCACCAGCAGATAGAACGCCGTGCCCGCCGCCAGCAGCACCGCCAGCAGCGCGATGATAAACAGCAGCACCATGCGGCCGCGGCCTCCGCCCCGGCCCCGGTATTCCTGATAGCCATACTGGTTTTTCCGTCCCATATCAAGGTTCCCTCCTGGCGGCGGCCCGGGGCCCCGCGGGTTTTTCCCTTATGCCCGCCCCTGTCCCGCCGTCCGGCGGGGCGGGATGGGGTTTGATAAAAAAATGACATATCTGCGGTGGATATTATAACACAACACCCCGGGAAATTCCAACAGCAAAATGCTGGTTTTTGTAAAATCCTTCGAAAAAAAACGGACAAAAAGAGACCGCCCGGTTTACCCGGACGGTCCTCATCTCCCAACCCACTGGGCCATGAGCAGCAAGGCGAAGCCGGGCAGCCCCAGGGCTCCCAGCACCAGGCCGTTAAGCAGGTTCACCCCCAGGTTCACCCCCAGCAGCGTCCCCACGCCCCGGAACAGCCAGAGGAACACCAGCCCCAGCCCTGAACGGACCCCGAAGCCGCCCAGGGCGGCCAGGGGGCGGCGGCACATCGCCAGCGCCAGCACCGCCGCCCCCGCCGCCGCCCACCAGGCCCAGCTGCTCAAGCCGTCCCCTCCCGGGCGGCCTCCAGCGCCTTCACCTGGCGCACGTAGTAGGAATACCGGCTTTGCAGGGCGTTGATCTCGTAGACGCAGGCATCTACCAGGTCGGGGTCGGTGTAGATGTTGAACTGGGCGTAGGCATAGTTGAGCTGGTCCCGGGTCTGCTTCATGCCCTCCATGAGCTGGCGGCGCTCCTCCTCCCGCTCCGCCGCCCGTTTGCGGCTGGAGCGAACTGCTTCTGCCATGGGCTTCACCTTCCTTTCACAGGCGCGTCATAGTCTGCCTTACAGAACTCTATGCCAAGTTTGGGCAATTATTCCAGCTTTTATACCTTGACGCCCCTGGGTGGAATCAGAAGCTGTACCAATAGCCGAAGTATGCAGGCTTGCGAGGAAAAATTGCCGCCGGCAAGGCAAAAAATCGCAGGAATACTTTGTGTATTTCAAGATTTTTTAACGCAGCCTGGCGGCAGTTTGGCCCGCAAGGATGTGTGCTGGGGTCTATTGGTACAGCTTCTCAGTTCTTTACCGGGCCCGCGCCAACGTCAACCCCACCACGCACTCCGCCCCCGCCCGGCGCAGGGCGGCGGCGCACTCCGACAGGGTCGCGCCGCTGGTGGCCACGTCGTCCACAAGCGCCACCCGCTTCCCCGTCAGATCCAGCCCCGGCACGGCGGCATAGGCCCCGCGGACATTGGCTTGTCTGGCCCCGTCCTCCCCCGCCTGGGATTGGACGGCGGTGGCGCGCACTTTTTCCAGGACGCCCTCCACCGGCGTCCCTGTCAGCTCCCCCACCCGGCGGGCCAGCAGCTCCGCCTGATCGTATCCCCGCCTCCTTTTGCGCTCCGGGTGGAGGGGCGCCCAGGTGACCAGGTCCACCCGCCCCGTCCAGCGGTCCTGAAGGCACTGGGCCATGAGCTGGCCGAACAGCCGGGCGCAACCCCGTCCGCCTTTGAATTTGAAGCGGCGCACCCCGTCCCGCACGCCGTCCCGATACCAGAGGGGCGACAGGCACGCGGCGCACCCCTCCACCTCTTTGCCCTCATCCGCCCCGGTCCAGGGCAGGTCCTCCTGGCAGCAGACGCACCAGCCCTCCTCGCCCCGCTCCAGAATCCGCCCGCAGAAGGGGCACTTGGGCGGGTAGAGGAGCTCCAGCAAAAGGGACAGCGGCCTCATTGCTCCTGCTCCAGCAGGTCAATGGGGCCGTGCTCCTTTTCAAACTGCCGGACATACTGGTTCACCAGATACAGGATCTGCCCGCTCATGGAGCGGCCCTCGTAGGCCGCTGCGGACTGGAATTTGTCATGAAGCTGCCGGTTCATCCGAATGCTCAGGTACGCTTTATCATTCATGGCTCTGCCCTCCTTTTGTGTAGAGCTACCATATCTCATCCAACTTATTTTTAGTTCATTTCTAGTTATTCTTATGTCACAAAATTTTCTCTCCTCCTGACAGCCCTCCGGCGGCCTCCGAATTATGACAAAAAAGGCTGTACTTTTCTCAATTGGTATGGTATACTACTTGGCACGGTTCCTCCCCAGAAAAAGCGCTGGGCCGCTGGGATCAGCGCCGTCAGGGCAGCGCCCCGCCGTATGCAGGCAGGCGCGGCACGGGTTGAGGCGAACCGTTTGATCCGGCTTGCTGCGCCATGCAAGGCGCTTTTAATTTGTTTACATTTTTTACAGAAAAGGAGTTATTATGGCAGAAAAACTGAAAATTATTTCCCTTGGCGGTCTCAATGAGATCGGCAAAAACCTCACCGTCTACGAGTACGGCAACGACATCATCCTGGTGGACGTGGGCATGGGCTTCCCGGACAACGACATGTACGGCATCGACGTGGTCATACCCGATTTCACCTACCTGATCCAGAACCGGGACCGCATCCGGGCCATCTTCATCACCCATGGCCATGAGGACCACATCGGGGCCATCCCCTACCTCATGCGGGACGTGAACGCCCCCATCTACGCCACCAGGATGTCGGCCGGCCTCATTAAGCTGAAGCTGGACGAGCACCGGCTGAGCGACAAGGTGAAGCTCATCACCTGCGAGTCGGGAGAGACGGTCAAGGCGGGCCGGTTCAGCGTGGAGTTCATCCACATCAACCACTCCATCGCCGACGCGGTGGCCTTCGCCATCCGCACCCCCATCGGGGTGTGCCTCCACACCGGCGACTTCAAGATCGACCCCACCCCCATCCAGGGGGGCATGGCCGACCTGACCCGCCTGGGCGAGCTGGGCAACGAGGGCGTGCTGGCCATGCTGTGCGACTCCACCAACGTGGAGCGCCCCGGCTTCACCAAGAGCGAGCGCAGCGTGGGGGCGTCCTTTGACGCGCTGTTCCGGGGCTGCGAGCAGCGCATCATCGTCACCACCTTCGCCTCCAACATTGACCGAATCCAGCAGATCATCAACGTGGCGGCCAAGTATGGCCGGAAGGTGGCGGTCACCGGCCGGAGTATGGAAAACGCCATGCGGGTGTCCACCGAGCTGGGCTATATGCACATACCCGCCGGCACGGTGGTGGACGTGGCCCATATCAAAACGCTGCCCCCCTCCAAGGTGTGCATCATCACCACCGGCAGCCAGGGGGAGACCATGTCCGCCCTCACCCGGATGGCCTTCAACACCCACCGGCAGGTGGACATACAGCCCGGCGACCGGGTCATCATCTCCGCCTCCGCCATCCCTGGGAACGAGGACTCCATCGGCAACGTCATCAACGAGCTCTACCGCCGGGAGGCCGAGGTGGTCAATGAGCGGGAGCTGCCCCTTCACGTGTCCGGCCATGCCTGCCAGGAGGAGCTGAAGATCATCCACGCCCTGGTGCGGCCCAAGTTCTTTATCCCCGTCCATGGGGAGCAGCGCCACCTCAAAACCCACGCCCGGCTTGCCCGGGAGATGGGTATGGACCCCAGAAATATTGTCATCAGCGACGTGGGCCGGATCATCGAGCTCACCCAGAGCGGCGTCAAGCTGGGCGGCGCGGTGCCTGCGGGCAAGGTCTTTGTGGACGGCTACGGCGTGGGCGACGTGGGCGCGGTGGTCCTGCGGGACCGCCAGCACCTGGCCCAGGACGGCATGGTGGTGGTCGTGGTGTCCATGTCCGGGGAGGACGGCGCGGTGATCTCCGGGCCGGACATCATCACCCGGGGCTTCGTGTACGTCAAGGAGTCGGAGGAGCTGATGGACGAGCTGCGCCAGGTGGCGGTGGACGCGCTGGACACCTGCGAGCAGCGCCGGGTGCGGGATTGGTCGTCCATCAAGTCGGAGATGAAGGGCGCCCTGTCCGGGTATCTATACAAAAAGACAAAACGGAACCCTATGATACTGCCTGTTATCATGGAGGTATAAAAGGAACGTCCCGGACGGTTTAGCCGTCCGGGACGTTCCTTTTATACCCCGCCCGATTGTGTATGCAGGTCCTCCACAAGCAGCCGCAGATGCACCACTACTTCCTCTGGAAGCCCGCTCACATCCAGATGCTCGCTGGAGTCCAGTCCCAGCAGATAGTCTGTGGATACAGAAAAAACTGCTGACAATTTGACCAGCATCTCAATAGAGGGTTGTATATTGTCGTTTTCCCAGTTGGATACGCTTTGTTTTGTTACATTTAGGCGCTTTGCGAGATCGACCTGGCTCATACTCCGGGCCTGGCGAAGCTGGCGGATTCTCTGATTCAGCATACGTCACCTCTAAATATTCAAATACTATTGTATCTTTTTACTTGACTATATAAAAATACTATGGTATTTTTATCTTGTACTTTTAAGGAGGCACTATGCACATCAAAGCATCTGTCAAGCAAAAACGATTAGGTATGCACCTGACTGTCCTTGGCCTGCTGACGTGGGAATGTCTTTTCGGCTGTCCATTCTACCGTATTCTGGGGATTTCCTGCCCCGCATGCGGCGTAACCCGGGCATGGCTCTGTTTCCTGCACGGGGATTGGAGCCAAGCGGTTTCGTTCCACCTGTTTTTTCTCCCCATGCCGCTGTTCATATTTCTCTTTGCCCATAGAGGTACCGATTTTCTGCCAAAAAGCCGTTTCTTGGATGCGTTTCTGATCGGATTCGCATGTTTGCTTGCACTCTACCATTTTGGACGCATATGTCTTCCGGGTACACAGTAGAAAGGAGAGATTACACATGACACAAGAAAAAGTCGATATGTACGCAATGACCAATCAAAAATACCTCCCCGCAGAAAAGATTGTTTTCGTCAAGCAAAAATTGCTTCAGGCTGATGAAACAAAATTTCAGCTTGCCTCCACGGTGGAATTCAAGGACCCCACTACGCTTTTGCTGGTCTCCATCTTCCTCGGAGGACTGGGCATTGACCGCTTCATGATCGGTGACACGGGCATGGGCATTTTAAAACTGCTCACCGCCGGCGGATGCGGCATACTTGCTATCATTGACTGGTTCTCTATCCAGAAGAAGACCAAGGAACTCAATTACAACAACCTCATGATGGTGCTTTGACCGTCTATAACAGGAGAGACGCTTTCCATGGAGTATGGAAAGCGTCTCTTTTGTTTTGCGTCCAGGGCTCGTATAAAAATTGGCTTTGCCTAGCGAAAAAATCTCTCACCGCTGGGCATATTTTCAATTTTTCAACATTGCCTAAATAATAAAACCGGCGCTGCCCGAGATCACTCTCAGGCAGCGCCGGTTTTGTTTTTCCATCTGCTTCAAAGACAGCAGTCTGCTTTTTAAACTTTCCTCGGATTCTCGCCGGACTTTCCAAAGGTCTTGACCGCTCTAGCTGTTTCGGCTCTCTTCCCTTCCAGAGCCTCCGCCAGCAGCATATCCTTCACCTTCATCAGCCGGGTGGTGGTGGAGCGGTCGTTCTCATCCAGCTTCATGGTGATATATCGGATATTCTCCTGCGTCTCGGGAATGACCACGTACTCCAGCGCGTTGACGCGCCGCCGGGTCTTTTCGATCTCCTCCGCCATGAGCTGGGCGGCCTTCTCCGTCTGGGCCAGCTTGAGCATGTTCTGGAACACCTCGCCCAGGGCGGCCACCGCCCCGTCCAGCTCGCCGCTGGTGGCGGCGAAGCCGTAGGGGAAGATATCCCCGGTGTCCTCAGTACGGGTCTGGTAATGGTACTCGGGCACGTTCACCGACATGACGTTTTTAAAGGTCATGGTCAGCTCCACGCTCTGTTTGGGGTACATCAGCGCCTGCTCCATGGCCTGGGCGCTCATCAGCGCGGAGGCCACGGTAAACGAGCCGTGAACCCGCAGCAGATCCTGCTCCACCTGGGAGCGGAGGGCGCGCAGCTCCCGCACAGTGTCCAAAAACTGCTTCATCAGCTCATCGCGCTTGTCCTTGAGCAGCTTGTGGCCCCGCTGGGCGGTTTTCAGCTTGCCCTTGAGCCGGGTGAGCTCCATTCGGGTGGGGTTTACCACGGTGTTTGCCATGTTTACCCCTCCTTACTGGTCCTTTTTCGGCAAATACTTATCAATATACTCTTGCTTGATGCGCTTCAGCTCCGCAGTGGGCAGGATGGACAGCAGCTCCCAGCCCAGGTTCAGCGTCTCCTCGATGGACCGGTTCTCCTCATAGCCCTGGTTGACGTAGCGCCGCTCGAACTCGTCGGCAAACTTGGCGTACAGCAGGTCCGTGGGGGTCAGCGCCGCCTCGCCCAGAATGGACATCAGCTCCTTGTTGTCCTTGCCGGTGGAGTAGGCCGCGAAGAGCTGGTTCATGGTGTTGGCGTGATCCTCCCGGGTCTTGCCCACGCCGATGCCCTTGTCCTTCAGACGGGACAGGGAGGGCAGCACGTCCACGGGGGGATTGATGCCCTGGCGGTACAGCGACCGGGACAGGATGATCTGCCCCTCGGTGATGTAGCCGGTCAGGTCGGGGATGGGGTGGGTCTTGTCGTCCTCGGGCATGGTCAGGATGGGGATCATGGTGATAGATCCCGCCTTGCCCAGCTGGCGGCCGGCGCGCTCGTAGATGGTGGCCAGGTTGGTGTACAGGTAGCCGGGGAAGCCGCGGCGGCCCGGGACCTCCTTCTTGGCGGCGGACACCTCGCGCAGGGCCTCAGCGTAGTTGGTGATATCGGTGAGGATGACCAGCACGTGCATATCCTTCTCAAAGGCCAGATACTCGGCGGCGGTGAGGGCCATGCGGGGGGTGGCGATACGCTCCACGGCGGGGTCGTCGGCCAGGTTGGTGAACAGCACCGTGCGGTCGATGGCCCCTGTGCGCTTGAACTCCTGCACGAAGAACTCGGACTCCTCGAAGGTGATGCCGATGGCGGCGAACACCACGGCGAAGTTGGCGCTCTCGTCCCCCAGCACCTTGGCCTGGCGGGCGATCTGGGCGGCCAGGTTGGCGTGGGGCAGGCCGGAGCCGGAAAAGATGGGCAGCTTCTGGCCGCGCACCAGGGTGTTCAGGCCGTCGATGGTGGAGATGCCCGTCTGGATAAACTCGTTGGGGTAGTCCCGGGCGGCGGGGTTCATGGGCAGGCCGTTGATATCCCGGTACTCCTCGGCCAGGATGGCGGGGCCGCCGTCGATGGGCACGCCCATGCCGTTGAACACCCGGCCCAGCATATCGCCGGACACACCCAGCTGGAGGGGATGGCCCAGGAAGCGGACCTTGGACTGGGCCAGGTTGATGCCGGCGGCGGACTCAAAGAGCTGGACCACGGCGGTGTCGCCGTTGACCTCCAGCACCTGGCCGCGCCGGATGGAGCCGTCGGGCAGCTCCACCTCGGCCAGCTCGTCATAGGTGACGTGCTCCACCATTTTGACCATCATCAGCGGGGATGCGATCTCCTGGATGGTTTTATACTCTCGGATCACAGCTCCTCACCTGCCTTTCTGACGACCTCGTCGATCTCGCGCTCCATGGAGGCGGAGATATCGGCGTACACCTGGGCGTACTCCTCGGCGGGCACGCTCTTGGCGCGGCCGATGCGCTCACGGGCGGGGATGACGAACAGCCCGGCCACGGGGGCCCCCTTGGCGATGGCGCCCCGGCACAGCTTGTCGTAGTCCAGAATCATGGCCAGCAGCTTCTCCTGCCGGTCGTAGGTGGAGAAGGAGTCGATGTCCACGAAGGAGTTTTGCTGGAGGAAGTCCTCGCGGATCATACGGGCGGTCTCCAGGGTGAGCTGGTCGGCGGGGGACAGGGAATCCTTACCCACCAGCTGCACGATCTCGTTCAGGCTGGACTCCTGCTGGAGCACACCCATGGCCTGCTCCCGGTTCTGAAGGAACTCCTTGCCCAGGTTCTCGTCAAACCAGGGCTTCAGGGAGTCCAGGTACAGGGAGTGGGAGGTGAGCCAGTTGATGGCGGGGAAGTGGCGCTTGTAGGCCAGGGAAGCGTCCAGCGCCCAGAACACCTTCACGATGCGCATGGTGCCCTGGGAGACGGGCTCGGCCAGGTCGCCGCCCGGGGGGGACACGGCGCCCACGGCGGTCAGGCTGCCCCGGCGGTCCTCCTCGGAGCCCAGGCAGGAGACGGAACCGGCACGCTCGTAGAACTGCGCCAGGCGGGAGGCCAGGTAGGCGGGGTAGCCCTCCTCGCCGGGCATCTCCTCCAGACGGCCGGACATCTCACGCAGGGCCTCGGCCCAGCGGGAGGTGGAGTCGGCGATAACAGCCACGTCGTAGCCCATATCCCGGAAGTACTCGGCGATGGTGATGCCGGTGTAGATGGACGCCTCACGGGCGGCCACGGGCATATCGGAGGTGTTGGCAATCAAAACGGTACGCTTCATCAGCGTCTCGCCGGTGCGGGGGTCCACCAGCTCGGGGAACTCCCGCAGCACGTCGGTCATCTCGTTGCCGCGCTCACCGCAGCCGATGTAGACCACGATATCCACGTCGGACCACTTGGCCAGGGCGTGCTGCATCACCGTCTTGCCGGAGCCGAAGGGCCCGGGGATGGCGGCGGTGCCGCCCTTGGCCACGGGGAAGAAGGTGTCCACGATCCGCTGCCCGGAGGACAGGGGCCTGACGGGGGGGTACTTGTGCTTGTAGGGGCGGCCCACACGGACGGGCCACTTCTGGCTCATGGACAGCTCCACATCGGTGCCGTCCTCCTTTGTGAGCACCGCCACCGTCTGGTGGACATTATACCCACCGGCGGGGACGACGCTCTTCAGCGTGCCCTTCAGGCTGGGGGGAACCATGATCTTGTGGAGCACCACCGGCGTCTCAGGGACGGTGCCGATGATATCGCCGCCCACCACCTTGTCCCCGGCCTTGGCCACGGGGGTGAACTCCCACAGCTTTTCCGGGTCGATGGGGGGCACCTCCACGCCGCGGGGGAGGTTATTGCCGTGGACCTTTTCCATGATCTTCTCCAGCGGGCGCTGGATGCCGTCATAGATGTTCTCGATCATGCCGGGGCCCAGCTCCACGCTCATGGGGGAGCCGGTGGTCACCACCTCGGTGCCCGGGCCCAGGCCGGAGGTCTCCTCGTAGACCTGGATGGAGGCGGAGTCGCCGTTCATGGTGAGGATCTCACCGATCAGGCGCTCAGGACCCACGCGGACCACGTCGGACATGTTGGCGTCCGCCATGCCGGTGGCCACCACCAGGGGGCCGGAGACCTTAACTACTTTTCCCATAGGCTCTATAACCTTCTTTCATTTCAGGTCATTGTTAAAACTCATATGCTTATACGATACCAACAAATACGAAAATCATGCCGCCGATGCCGGCCAGCACGCACATCACGCCGCCAAACCGCGTGGAAAAGAGCCACGGCTTTGACGGCTCTGCCGCGCCGCTGTCATGCTTCCAGCTTTCCGTCAGCTCGAACACAAGCTGGGGCTTCACCAGCATCACGACGCCGATGGCGATCAACGCCAGTCCGGCGATGAAATAAAACATGACGTATCTCCTTACAGAATATCGGCCCCCACCGCCCGTTCCACGGACTTCTTGATGTTGGCCATGCCCAGGCCCAGGCTGCCCTCCTTGCCGGGGATCAAAATGACCGCCGGGGTGAGCTCGTCCTTGTAGCGGGCGATGTCCGCCTCCATCTGGGCGGCGAACTGCTCGGTGAGATAGACCACCGCGTAGTCCTCGCGGGCCAGCCGGTGGAGGGTGTGGCGGGCCTGCTCCACGTTGTCCACAGGGAAGACCGTCAGCCCCAGGGCCTTGAAGCCCATGACGCTGTCCTTATCGCCCAGCACGGCGATCTGATAGCTGTTTGCCATAAAGTCTCCCCCCTTAACAGTAGGACCGGCGCAGGCGCTGGCGGATGGTGCTGCCGTCGATGCCCGCCATGCGGCCGGTGAGAATGATGCGGATGGCGGTGGCCTCCGCCTCCCGGGCGTAGAGGTAGGCGATGACGGGCTGCTCCCCAAAGGGGATCATCCGGGCCTTCGCCAGATAGGCCATCACCGCGTCGTCGCACATGCGCTCAAACTCGGTGAGGGGCCGCCCGTTGGGGACAGCCACGGCGGCCCCCGCCTCGGCGGCGGAGGCGAGCCCGGTGTTTTTAAACACCTTTCCCAGCTCGTCGCCCTTGGCCCTGGCGATGGCCTCCGGGGAGACGCTCCCCCCCGGCACCAGCACGGCGCGCAGGAATTCCCCCGCCTTGGCAAGCCGCGCGGCCCGGACGGCGGCGCGCAGGTTGGCCGCGTCGATGAGCATAGCCACGTAGCCCTCCAGGAACTTGCTGCCGGACTGGCCGGCCAGGTGGGACAGCTCCTGGAAATAAGCCCGATCCAGGATGAAATCGGCCTGCTGGGGGTCGCCGGAGGAGCCCAGCACCTCCCGGGCGCTGCCGATGGCCTCCCGGAAGGTCTCGGTATAGGCCCGCAGGTCCTCCCGGCGGTAGTCCTCCGCCAGCGCGGCAGGGGCGTACCGCCCGCCGCCCAGCAGCAGCCGGTCCTGGTCCAGCTTCAGCGCCTCCGCCTTCACCAGGGTTTTGGCGTTGTGGTAGTCATACTTGACCCGGAACACGTCCATCAGCGCCTCGTTGCCCACCGCCTTGCCCATGTCGGCAAACAGTGCCGCCTGGGCCTGGGCCAGCATGGCGTCCAAGGCGGAGTTGGTAACCTCGCCCAGCTCGGGATAGCCGCACTCGCCCAGCACCTTGGCCGCGTCGCCCGCGTCCTTGGCGTCGATCATCCGCTCCATCCGCTCTGCGGTGAGCAGGCGGTTTTCCAGCACCCGAATCCGGGCGGAGATGGATAGAAAGTCGTTTTCCTTCAGCTTCTTTACCTTTTTTGACAAGTTTTCTCCCCCTTTCACAATGTAATGGAAAGGGTTCAATCAGTCAAACAGCACTTTGGCCACCTCGCCGGCCAGCGCGCCGCGCTGGAGCCGGATGAGGGTGTCAAAGGTGCAGTTGACCTCCACCGCGCCGTCGGAGAGGATGAAGCCGCCGTCCATGGGCCGGGTCTCCTCGGCCAGGGTGAGCATGGCCGTGCCGTTCAGCAGGGCGGCCGCGCCGGCCACCACCTTGTCCAGGATGGCCCCCGCCTTGGACTCGGCGGCCTCCCCGGGCAGCTTGGGGGCCGCGGCCTTGGCAAGCTGCTCGTTGGCCGCCGCCACCACGGCCTTGCCCACCTCAATGTGATCTTTGGCACAGAAGATGAGCTTCTCCCGCCCGGTGGCGGACGCCTGCGCCGCCAGCTTGGCCAGCAGGGCCACGTACTGCTCCCGGGGCAGCCCCAGCAGCTGCTTATGGGCGGCCTGGAAGGCCTCCTCGATCACGTCCTGCTTGGCGGTGAGCGCCGCCTTGCGGCACTCCATCTGGGTCATGGAGTCCAGATGCTTGGCCCGCTCCTCCGCCGCGCGGCGGCCCTGGGCCAGGATCTCCGCCGCCGCAGCCTGGGCCTCGGCCTGGTACTTGGCCGCGATATCCGCCGCCTCCGCCCGGGCCTGGGCCAGCAGGGCCGCGTTTTCGGCCTTGCCGTCCTCCTCAATGCGCGCGGTAATCTTTTCAATCCCGTTCATGTGTTTGGCTTACCGCCTTTCTGAAATTCAGTGATGCTTACAGCGCGTTCATCAGCAGGAGGATGGTGCCCACCAGGGACAGAATGGCGTAGAACTCCACGATACCGCACATAATGACGCCCTTCATGTAGTCGTCGGGCTTCTTGGCCACGATGTTGATGGAGGCGGCGGCCACGCGGCCCTGGGCGATGGCGGAGAGCAGGCCGCCCAGCATGATGGGCACGCAGGCGAACAGGATGGCCATGCCGCCGGCCACGGTGAACTCCACGGCCGCGCCGGTGAAGGGGCTGACGCCGCCGGAGAAGAAACCCATGGCGAACAGGCCGAAGAAGCCCGCGGCCAGGCCGTACAGGCCCTGGGTGCCGGGAAGGGCCTGGAGGATCATGCACTTGGTGAAGTGCTCGGGGGTCTCGGACAGCACGCCGGTGGCGGCCTCACCCACCATGCCGGTGCCCTTGGCGGAGCCGATGCAGCACAGACCGATGGCCAGCGCAATGCCGATGAAGGCCAGAGCTTGACCGCCTACCATTTCAAAAAAAGCAACCATTTTAAATTTCCTCCTTCAAAATATCTACATATTTGGTTTCCACAGCCAGCGGACGGAAGGGCTTGCCCCCGTCCTGGTAAAAGCGCCCGAAGAACTCCAGGCATTGCAGACGCATGGTATGGACGTAGCAGCCCAGCAGGTTGAGCACCAGGTTGAGCACGTTGCCGATGATGGCCACGACGATGAAGGGGACCAGCCCGAACACCGAGCCCAGGGTGTTGAACACCGAGGCGATGATGGAACCGGCCATCATCAGGGCCATGAGGCGCAGGTAGGACAGGATATCGCTGAAGTAGCCGGACACGCCGTTGTAGACATCGCCCACAAAGCCCGTAATGCCGCCCAGGCCCTTGGCCCGGATCAGGTTGCCGGCCAGCAGCAGCACCGCGCCCAGAATCAGAAGCCCCATGCCCACGCTGCCCAGCACGGCGGGAGCCCCCGGGATCATGGGGCCGCCGATGGCAATGGCCGCGCCGATGAGGATGCACCACCAGGCGATCTCCTGGGTGACGGCGTCCAGGGCGTTCCCGTGGCGGAACTTCTCCTCCACGCTGACGGCCATGCCGGTGAATACCTGGACCACACCCATGGCCATGGCGCCCACCATCACCAGGATGATGTCGTTGATGGGGGTAAAGACGGGCTTCCAGAACCAGACGAAGGCGCCGGACGCGTCGTGATAGCCGGGCACTCCGGCGGCGATGCCGGTGAGGTCAAAGAGCTTGGGGAGAAAGTCCCCGAAGAAGCCGCCGGTGAGGCAGCCCCAGAATGTGGAGGCGATGCCGCACATGAAGAACATGGTCATCATGTCCCGCATGCTCCCCTTGGGCCGGGCCTTCATCAGGAAGAAGAGGGTGCCCAGCACCATGAGCAGGCCATAGCCGATGTCGTTCATCATAAAGCCGAAGAAGATGATGAAGAACGGGGCCATCAGCGGGTTGGGGTCCACCGTGTCGTAAGCGGGCATGGCGTACATTTCGGTAATCACGTTGAAGGGCCCGGTGACCGGGTTGTTCTTCAGCTTGATGGGCACCTGGGGGTACTCCTCCGGCGTGGGGTCGGCCGTCTCCCAGGCGCAGGAAAAACCGCCCAGCAGCTTGGTGAGCTCCCCCTCGCTGGCCGCGGGGAACCAGCCGTCCAGCACAAAGGCGGCGTCGGTGTCGATGAGCCGGGCGCGGTTCTCCCCCCGGCTGATCTCCTGGGACGCCCGGTCCACACAGCGGCGCAGCACGTCCCGCTTCTCACCCAGGGCGGCCAGGGCGGCCTTACATTCGGCCTCCTCCCGCTCCAGGGCGGCGATGCGGTTGTCCAGAAGGGCGATGTTCTCCGCCGCCGTCCCCGTCCAGCCCCGCAGGGTGACCCGGGAGGCGCCGAAGGGGCGCATGGCCTCATAGCTCGCGCTGAGGCTGGACTGGTGGCTGATCAGCAGGAAGTATTGCAGCTCCCGGTCGCAACCCGCCCGGACCAGCTGGGCCAGCCCGGCGCTCCCGTCCACCGCCGCCTCCAGGGCGGCGAAGTCGGTCTTGACGGGCACAGAGCAGAAGTGGACGGGCACCGTGGCCGTCCCCTCCTCATCCAGCGCCGCATCCAGGCAGGACCAGGGCTCCAGCGACGCCTTCTGGGTCTGGAGCTTGATGCGCTCCGCCCCCTTGGCGGCCAGATTCTGCTCCCCCTCCATCACCTGGCGGGCAGCGTCCAGCCCCTGGGCATAGACCGCCTCGCTGAACAGCTCCCCCTCGGTGAGCTCGGGCCGGGGCGCGAACAGGCTGTCCTTGGCCGGGGCGTACCGGCGCAGAACGTCCAGCGCATTCCCCAGCAGCAGGCTCTGCTCCCTGGCCGTTTCCAGGTCGGACAGGCCCGGCTTGCCAAGGCCCGCCCACTCCGGGTCGCTCAGGTCGATGTCAGGCTCCCGGATCTCCACGCAGCCCAGGCTTTGGAGCCGGCGCAGCAGCGCTTCCCGGTCGGGGCGCAGGGCCAGCAGCTGCAGCCGTTTCATTTTGACAATGGCCATCAGCTGTTCCCTACCCTTCCGACGATGAGAGCAGCTGCCTTGTCCAGACGCTTTCTGGCGTCCTGCTTCAGCGCCTCACACCGGGCGGCATGGTCCGCCAGAGTCTGCTCTGCCTTTTTCTCCGCCTGGGCCTCGGCGTCGGCCAGCATGGACCTGGCCTCCTGTTCCGCTTTGGCACGCTGGTCCTGGACGAGCTGCCTGCCCGCCCGCTCCGCGCCGGCTACGATGCGCTTGGCCTCCTCCGCCGCCTCGGCCCGCCGCTCCCTCGCGGCCTGTTCCGCCTCGGTGACCTTTTGGATGGCCTCTAAAGACATAGTTCTTCACCTCTCTTACATATCGGGAGAAATCGTCAGGCCGACCCCTCCCATTTTCAAAAATGATTTTACCATTCCTTTCCCAACTTATCAACCCTTGATTTGAAATAAAATGGCGGCCGGGCGCGGCATAGAAGCCGCGCCCGGCCACAAATTTCCACAGGCTTCCAGCCTTTTCCCCGCCCGGCCCCGTTATCCGTCCCCATTCAGCCGCGCGTAACAGGTTTTTCCCGCCTCCGTCCTGGGGATGTCCTCCACCGGGCAGACCCGGAACGCCCCCCGGGGGAGACGGGTCTGCGCCGCCAGGTAGTCCGCCGCCCCTTCCGCCGCCTCCCCCGAGGGAGGGCTTACATAGACGCTGAGCAGGCCGTCCCGGCCCACGCAGGCGAACTGCGCCCCGGGGAACCGGCTGCACAGCAGCCGCTCCGCCCCATCCAGGCTCACCCGGCTGCCATAGAGCTTGACAAACCGCTTTTTGCGCCCCACGATGTAATAGATCCCGTCGGCGTCCCGCCGGGCCAGATCCCCCGTGCGCAAAACGCCGCCCCACTCGTCGCCCCGGCCCAGGTCCTGCGCCGTCCGTGCGTACCCCATGGCCACGTTCTCCCCCTGGTACACCAGCTCTCCCGACGCCTCCGGGCCGTCCAGCGCCCGTCCGTCCCCGTCCTCCAGCCAGAAACGGCCCCCCGGTATGGGTATGCCCATGGCGCCGCACTTTTCCACCGCCCGCTCCGGCGGGAGGTAGCCCATCCTGGGCCCCGCCTCCGTCTGGCCGTACATGACGTAAAAGCGCCGTCCCGTCTCCGCCGCCCAGGCGGCGAACTCCCGGTGCAGCTCCGGCGGCAGCCCGCCCCCCGCCTGGGTCAGATACCGCAGCCGGGGCAGATCCATGGCCGCCGGCCCCAGCCTTTGGAGCATCTGATAGGTGTAGGGCACCCCCGCCAGGGAGGTGGCCCCCTCTCCGGCGGCCGTCTCCCAGAAGCCGCGCTCCAAAATCCCCCGCCGGGTGAGCAGCAGCGGCGCCCCCGCCTGGGCGTGGCTGTTGACGATGGACATGCCGTAGGAGTAGCTCATGGGCAGCGTGGTGATGGGCCGCTCCTCCGGGGTGAGCTCCAGATACTCCGCGATGGCCCGGGCGTTGGACTGGAGGTTTTTCCCGCTCAGCCGCACCAGCTTGGGGCTGCCGGTGCTGCCCGAGGTGGCCAGCAGCAGCGCCAGCTCCCGGTGGAGCGCCGGGCCCCGCCCCCCGGCGGCCAGCAGCACCCGGTCCCTCAGCTCCAGCACAGGGGCGGCCTGGGGCAGCTGCGCCCTGCTCTGGGCGGGAAGGTCCCGGGGGACCAGGTAAAACGCCGGGCGGTATACCTCCGCCAGCCCCCGCAGCAGCTGCGGCGAGGTGTGCGCGTCCAGCAGCAGCGGCACCGCCCCGCACAGCAGGCAGCCCAGATAGCCCAGCAGGGTCCCGGCGGTGTTTTCGCACAGCACAAACACCAGCTCCCGGCGGCAGCCCGCCCGCGCCAGCCCCTCCCCCACTGCGAACAGCTCGCCGCACAGCACCCGCCCGCCCCCATCCTCGACGGCCAGCAGCTCCTCCGGGCCGCGCTCCCGGAGACCGAACAGCTCCATCCCTTCCCCTCCTATCCGATGACGCGGGACAGCTCGGCAATCAGATCCCGCCCGTCCCAAACGGTGTCCATCTCCAGCGCCTGCCCCGCCGGGACCACCCGGGTGACGCCCCGGGCCCCCCGCGCCGCCAAAAAGGCGGCGGTCTCCGCCGGGTCCACCCCGACGCACACCACAGTCTGCGCCCTGTCGTCCAAAAGGGCCGGAAGCTGGTCCAGCGTGCCGATCTCCCGCTCCCAGAACAGCCCAAAGCCCCCCCTGGGCGGGAGGTTTTCCCCCGGCGGGCCGCTCAGCCGGGCGGTCCATACCAGATTCCCGCCGTACCGCTCCAGCCCCTCCACGCCTGAGCCCGCCATGGCCCTGCGGCAGAAGCGTTCAATCTTGCGCGCGGCCTGGAACGCCTCCAGGCAATAGCGCCCCTCTGCCTCCCGGGCCACCGCCTCCCACCAGCGGCGGCGCGCCCCGGCCTCCCCGCCGTCCGCCAGCCACACCGCCAGCTGCGGGCTGGAGCAGGCGTTCTGATCCATCACATACGCGTCGTTATAAAAGCGCCGGGCCAGATCCCCCAGCTCCTCTTCCCCCAGCCCCGCCACGTACGCCTGGCTGAGCAGGGCCAGCGACCACCGGTCCGGGAAGGCCAGATCCACCGCCCAGGGGGGCATGGGGATGCGCCGCATGGCGGCCACCGTGGCGTCCCCGCCCCACACCACCCTGCCCGCGCACCGGGAGAGCAGCGCGGCGGTGCGCCCGTCGTCCCTGGGATAGGACACGAAGGAGCTGCGCGCCTTCACCGCCGCGAACTCCGGCCGGTCCAGCACCTCCCCCACCCACCGGCACAGCAGCTCCTCCCCCTCCCCCCGCCGGGTGGACAGCCGCACGATGTTGGCGTTGCCCGCCAGCAGGCCGATGGCGTAGGTGTAGGCGAACATGGCCGGCACGTTGGAGGGGGCCGCATGGAAAATAAGCCCCCGCCCCAGTCGGGGCCGGGGGCCTTTGTGGCGCTCCCGCAGCCGCTCCAGGCGGGCCCGGCGGCACCAGAACCCAAAGGCGGCCAGCTCCTCCCGCCGGGCGCAGCCCTGGCGCACCGCGGCGGACAGCGCCGTTAAAAACTCCACAGCCAGCGGGTGGAAGGGCTCCCACGGCTGGGCCGAGGGCCGCGCCGTCCCCGCCAGCACCGCCATATCATCCCTCATAGGTATCGCTGCACCCCCTGACCTCCGCCCTGGGCGCCCGGCCCGTCACGGTGAAATACTTCCCCAGCCGCCCACAGGGGCAGTCGTCCTCCCCCAGCAGCACGCCCACATCCTCCGTCAGAACGGCGTGTCCCGGATAGGACCGGGGCAGCAGGGACAGGCTCTCGATCACCCCCGGCTCGCCCACGGCGCACACCCCGTAGTCCTTGGGGCGGCGGACGATCACATCGGACCAGACGCTGGCGTGGAGGTGTCCCCAGGGGCACTCCATGTACACGCCCCCCGTCTGCTCCGCCATGCCGTAATAGTCCAGCACCGCCTCCACCCCTAAGGCCCGGCGCGCCCGCTCCTTGAATTCCTCCCGGGACACCGCCTCCCCGGCCAGCTTCTTCCAGCCCCCGCCGTGGACCAGGACGGAGCCCGTCAGCTCCAGCCGCTCCCCCCGCGCCTCCAGCGCCCGGATCACATGCTTCCAGATGATATAGGTAAAGCCGAACAGCAGCAGGCGCTCCCCCTGCCGCCCGTCCAGGAACCGGCGCACCCCGTCCAGATCCAGCCCCATCTCCCCGTCCAGCGCGTAGCACGTGCGCCCCCCGAAGATGGAAAAGCCCAGGATGCCCGCCCCCCGGGCGGAGAACATGGCCCGGTCCCGCAGCGCCTTTTTGCTGTCCAGCACCAAAAAGGGCAGGCGCTTCTCCCCCAGGAAACTGGCCCCGATGCGGTACAGCGCCCGCTGCTGCATGGCGGAGGTCTCCGCGTCCAGGAAGATGCGGGACACCTGCCCGCCGGTGGTGCCCGAGGAGGTGAGGGTTTTGAACACCTCCTCCGGGGGAACGCTGCGCAGCTCCAGCTCCTTGAACAGGGACACGGGCAGCATGGGCGCGTCCTCCGGCTCCAGCTCCCCTCCTGCCGCCGTCCCCAGCGCGTCCAGCAGCAGCCGGTATTCCGGGCACCGCTCCCGGTGGCGGCTGGTCAGGGCGGCCAGCTCCCTGCGGTACAGCGCCCGCTTTTCCTCCCTGGACAGGGAGTAGGGCCCCAGGCCCATCAGCTCCTCCCGGGTCATCGCCCGCGTCCCCCCTTCTCAAAGCATGTAGCTCGCCCCGTGGCCCGGCCGGACGGTGAGGCCCCGGGGCAGTCCCTCCAAAAACGGTCTTGTCACCCGCCGGTAATCCTCCGGGCTTCCCCCCGGCAGGCGCAGGACGGTCTCCCCGCCGGGAAGCAGGTAGTCCCCGGAGAACAGCGTTTCTCCGTCCAAAAAAATACCGGCGCTCCCCGGCGTATGGCCGGGAAGGGGGACACAGCGTATCCTGTGTCCCCTCCAGCGGGCGGTATAGGGCCGGGTATAGACGGTATCCGCCGCCCGGCAGGCAAAGGGCGGATAGCGCACCCCCGGCTTCCCGTGGAATGCCAGGTAGAGCTCCATCACGGCGGACATGTTGAGCCGGGTATTGCCCAGGTTGGCGCTGCACGCCGCGGCGGCAATTGTCTTTGCCTCCGGCCAGCGCGCCCGCAGCGCCTCCAGCCCCGCTACGTGGTCGCAGTGCTCATGGGTCAGCGCCACCAGCTCCGGCGTCCACCCCCGCTGCTCCAGCACGGACAGCGGCCCCTCCGGGTCGTTGGGGTCCACCACCAGGCAGCCGCCCCCCTCCCCCACCAGGTAGCAGTTACTGCCTGAAAGGGGGTCGGTCCACACCGCCAGCTCCATCACGGCCCGTCACAGCTCCACGCCGTACTTGGCCAGGATCTCCTTCCCCTTCTCGTAGGAGGAAAAATCCAGCAGGTCCGGCGTGCTGACGCTGATTCCAAAGGTCTCCTCCATGGCGCTCATCAAGTCCATGTGCCCCACCGAGTCCCACGCCTGGATGCCCCGGTATTTCAGGCCGGGCAGGCCGTCCGGCTGGAGATGGAACGTCTCCAGAAACAGCTTGTCGTACTTTTCCAAATTGGTCATGTGCTCTCCTCCTGCCTTGTCTGCGCCCCGCCCGCGTCAAAAGGCGCAGTGGAAGCGCTTTTCAAATTCCTCCACCAGCGGCGCGCGGAAATCGGGGTGGGCGATGGCGATGAGATTCCTGGCCCGGGTGCGCAGGGTCTCCCCCTTCAGGTGGGCCGTGCCGTACTCGGTGACCGCGTAGTCCACGTCGCACCGGCAGGTGGTGACGGCGCTGCCGTGGTCCAGGAAGGGGACGATCTTGGACACCGCGCCCTTGGCCGCGGTGGACGGGAAGGCCATGATGGACACGCCCCCCTTGGACGCCGACGCCCCCCGCACGAAGTCCACCTGGCCCCCGGTGCCGGAGATCTGCTTCAGGCCCACCGACTCGGAGGCCGCCTGGCCCATCAGGTCCATCTGCACGCAGGAGTTGATGGAGATCAGCTTGTCGTTCCGGGCGATGACAAAGGGGTCGTTCACATAGTCCACCGGCTGCATTTCCACGTCGGGGTTGTTGTTGACGAAGTCGTACAGCCGCTTGGTGCCCATCAGGAAGGTGACCACGAACTTGCCCGGCTTGAGGGTCTTTTTCGCGTTGGTGATGACCCCCGCCTCCGCCAGCTCCACCACCCCGTCGGAGAACATCTCGGAGTGGATGCCCAAATCCTTTTTGTCCTTGAGGAAGAGCAGCACCGCGTCGGGGATGGCGCCGATGCCCAGCTGGAGGGTGGCCCCGTCGGGGATCAGCGCGGCGCAGTTTTGGCCGATGGCCCGCTCCACATCGCCGATCCTGCCCTGGGGCAGCTCAAGGATGGGCTGCTCGTGCTCCACGAACACGTCGATGTCCTCCACCGGCAGCCGGGTGCCCCCGTAGGTATAGGGCATGGCGGGGTTTACCTGGGCAATGACCGTTTTGGCCGCCTTCACCGCCGCCAGGGTGTAGTCGCAGGACACCCCCAGCGACACCCTGCCCTCCCCGTCGGGCGGGGTCACGCTGACCATCGCCACATCCACCGGCAGGGTGGTGTGGAACAGGCGGGGGATCTCGAAGAAAAAGCAGGGGGTGAAATCGCCCTGCCCGCTCTCCACCGCCCTGCGGGTGGAGCTGCCCACAAACAGGGAGTTATGGCGGAAATGCCCGGCGTTTTCGGGCAGGCAGTAGGCCCCCTTGCCCATGGCCACCATATGGACGATCTCCACGTCCCGGTAGGCCGCGGCGTTCTCCACCAGCTTGTCCACTAGGTATACCGGCTCGCCGCAGGCGTGCTCCAGCACCACCCGGTCGCCGGACCTGATCCTGCCCACCGCCTCCGCCGCCGTCGCCATATGGCTGTGATAATATTCTTTCCAATCCATCGTGTTCACTCGCTTTCTCACAAATTCCCGCCCCTTATCGAAAGGCCAGGCACAGCTCCAGCTCCGCCGCCAGTTCCCCTTGGACCGACACCCGCCCCCGGCACGCGGCCCAGCCCAGCTCGGGCCGCTCCTCCGTCACGGCGGCGTATATCTCCAGCGTCTCCCCCGGCAGCACCCTGCGGCGGAAGACGGCCCTTCGGATGCCGGCCAGCAGGGGCAGCTTCCCCCCATAGCGCCCTCCGGCCATCAGCGCCACGGCCGCCGCCTGGGCCGCCGCCTCCGCCAGGTACACCCCGGGCAGCACCGGCCCCCCGGGGAAATGTCCCTGAAACGCGGGCAGCCCGGGGGCGGCGAAAAAGACCGCCTCCGCCTCTTCCCCGGCAATCAGGCGGCTCACCTCGTCGATAAACAGCATGGGGGGGCGGTGGGGCAGCAGCGCCTGCACCTGCTCCCCGGTCAGCCGCGCCGCCTCCCGCCCCCCGGCGGACAGCAGCGCCTCCAGCCGCTGTTTTGCGGGGGGCAGGTCCTCCCAGCCGCCCAGCCGCACCTGCCTGCCCGGCGGGACGGCCAAGCCGTCCCCCCCGGCGCACCGGCTGGGACAGCCGCACACCACCAGCGCCCCGGCGTACGCCGCCCCCGCCTGGGCCGGCACCAGCTCCGCCTGGGGCAGCAGGGAGGCCAGCTTGTTCACCACCGCCACCCGGTCGTACCGGGGATTGCAGCCCCCGCAGTAGCGCACGCCGATCCGCTGTTTATCCCCCATGCCGCCGCCTCAAAATCTCCCGGGCCTGGTCCAGCAGCTCCCGGCTGGTCTCCTGCACCAGCGCCACCTCACGCACCTCCGGCACCCGTTCCACCACCTCGGCGCGGATCAGCTCCTCGGTGGTCAGGCCGGCGGCGGGGCAGCCGGAGCATTTCCCCAGCAGGCGGAAGCGCAGCACACCGTCCTCCAGCCCAAGCACCTCCATATCCCCGCCGTGGCCGCGCAGAAGGGGGCGTACATGTTGGTCCAGCACCCGCTCGATTTCCTCGTACATCTCAGGGCCTCCTTTTCAAAAAGCGTGGGGACGGCGGTGCGCCGCCCCCACGGTTCAGCCGCACCCGGTCAGGCTCACTCCTGGATGTGGGCGATGGCCCGGGCCAGCTTCTTCTTATGGGCCAGATTTCCCTGCCGGGAGATCATGATGCGCTGGGCCTGGGGCGAGCCCGCGCCGTGCATGGACTCGGTGCGGTAGCCCACCGCAGCGGCGCCCAGGGACAGGTTTTCAATGAGCCGCAGAATGCGCAGGCGGTTCTCGGTGGACGCCTCGTTCACGCCCCGCAGGTACTTGTCGATGACGGGGCCCAGCTTGGCGTCCCGGAAGTCCCGCTCGGAGGGGGCGGTGACCATCAGGCCGCCGGCAATGTCCTCCGCCAGCCGGACGATCTCATAGGGGAAGCGGGTGACGTTCTGCTTGCAGACGTTGGCCAGCAGCAGGTCGATCATGTAGTTGCCGCTCTGGGTGGGATGCCCCTCCGAGGAGCAGGCGATGCCGCAGCAATACAGCGTCTCGTTGAGATGGGTCATCTCAATGAGCTTGTCCTTGATGTGGCTGGCCTTGGCCGCGCCGTTGTAGTCGGCGGCCACCGCCGCCGCGCCGATGAGCACGTCGCCCACGCCCACCTTGCACCCGCCGTAGCTCTGGCGGTGGTAGCCGGCAAAGCGCTCCACCAGCATGCCGGCAAACTCCGTCTCCCCGTTGAGGAAGATGCGCTCGTTGGGGACAAACACGTGGTCGAACACGGTGAGGGCCTCCACGCCGCCGAACTCGCTGTTGCCCACGTCCATCTCGCCGCCCTCCCGCTTGCGGGTGTCGCAGCTCTGCCGCCCGATGATCATGAACAGCCCCTTGGCGTCCAGCGGCACGGCAAAGGAGATGGCGTAATCCCTGTCGTCGGGGCCCATGGACTGGGTGGGCATGACGATGACCTCGTGGCTGTTGATGATGCCGGTCTGGTGCGCCTTGGCGCCGCACACCACCACGCCGTCCTCCCGGCGCTCCACCACCCGCAGGAACAGGTCGGGGTCAGCCTGGGCGTGGGGGGGCTTGGAGCGGTCCCCCTTGGTGTCGGTCATGGCCCCGTCCACCGTCAGGTCGTTCTCCTGACAGTACAGCATAAACTTTTTGAAGTTCTCGTGGTAGTGGGTGCCGTACTTCTGATCGATCTCATAGGTGGTGGAATACTCGGCGTTGAACGCATCCATCCCCACGCAGCGCTGGAAGCAGGCGGCCGTCTTCTGGCCCAGCAGGCGCTGCATCTTCACCTTATTGCGCAGATCCTCGGTGGAGCGGTGGATGTGGGTGAAGCGGTTGATGCGCCCGCCGGTCTCGGGGGAGACGGCGGTCATCAGCTCCTGGTACTCGGGCATCTGGGCCAGGTCGTAGGTCATGCGCACGGAGTTGAGGGAGGGGCGGAGGATGGGGTCGTCCACCGGGTTTTCCACCTTCTCGCCGAACATATAGATCTCCATCGGAATTTTGCGGATGCTTTCAATGTACTGCTCGCCGGTCATGAGTGCCATAATAGATAACTTCCTTTCAAGCGTGAAATATGTACGGTCAAATACTAATGACCATGTGGGAGATGGTAAAGGTCAGGACGATGAACGCCGTCAGGAAACCGCCCAGCCAAACCGAGCCGGTCTTTTTGGCGCAGATCCGGCTCATCACAGCCGTGATGGGCAGGATGAACAGCAGACTAAAGAGCATGATGCCGGCCAGGGCCGTGGGAAAGGACATCCCGACGGCGGAGACCCACTGTGCGGAGGTAGTGCCGGGGATATACTGGATGCCCCGCACGCCGGTGGCGAACAGCGTGCCATAGTCGTAGGCGAACATCACCGCCAGGCCGCCGCAGGATACCAGGGCGATCAAGAGGTAGTTGACCCAGGCGGGGGCGTTGTTGATGCGGGTCAGGGAGTTGTAGATGACCCCCACCAGCAGGAAGAACAGCAGCCACACCGGCAGGTACTTGAAGAAGGCCACCCAGTGCTCCGCGTTCATGGGCATGATGTTGAACTTGAAGAAGGAGAAGCAGGTGCCTGTGACGGCGTGGCAGAGGTAGACCACCGCGTACACACCCAGGAAGGAAACCGCTGCCAGCAGAAAACTCTTGAGGATCTGGACCACCGGCAGCTTCAGCCCGGTATTCTCAAAGCCGAAGCCGCTCTTCTTTGCGATGAAGAAGAACACCAGCAGGTAGAGGGCCAGGAAGATCACACCCATCACGCAGTTGAACAGCATAAGCGAGTTCATGGGGGCCATATTGAAGAAGCTGTTGGGCATAAACTTGGTCAAAAACTTGAACCACTGGGGCTGCATATAGTAGGGGTATCCGATCAGCCAGTAATAGAGCAGGGGCGCGGGCAGCAGGAAGATAATGTACAAAACGACATACTTGAGAACGCCTTTCCCGTCCCCTACGGTGGTCATGGACTCGGCCTCCGGCCGAACGATGGTGGCGAAGAAAGGCAGGTGGAGCAGGGTCAGGGCCAGGGCCACGAAGGCCACCAGGGTTGCGGCAAGGCCCAGGAGGCCGCAGGCTGCCCGTCCGTGCCAGACCTGCTCGGCAGGATCAATGGAAGCCTGACCACCCCGGAGGGTGATGTCAAAGAAGTCGATGCCATAGCTGATGGCGGTCTCGTCATAATAGGTGTCGGAGTGGGTGCCGTCAAAGCTGTAGGCCGCCCGGATGGGCTTCATGGTCAGCGCGGCGCTGGCAGCAGCAGCCACGGCCTCGTCGCGGCTCAAGGGAGCAGCGGCAGTGTCGCCGTACATGAAGTAGGTGCCGGAGGGCACGTTGGTTGCCCCGCCGGTGCCGGCCGCAAACTTGAAGCTGGTGGTGTACTCACGGGAATCCTGCACGCCCCAAAGCAGGCCGGAGAACTCGTCATAATAGCCTTGGATGGTGCAGATGTTCACCGGAGCGGCAAAAAGGGGAAACAAGGCATTTTCGGGGGTGACCCCATTGTAGGTCAGGTCGTTGATGTTCCGGGTATTGTAGTTATAGCCAGTGAGCACCAGGGAACCAGGAAGAACAATCCCTGAGCCCATGGCGGCCATGTATGCGGTGCCGGCGGCGGCAGCGTCGTCCTGTCCGGCGGCCTGGGCCTCGGCGAGGGCGACGTTATACACATTCTGCCATTTGGCGTAGGCCAGATAGGCTCCTTCCTGGATTGCGGCGGTGCCCATGGAGTGGCCCAGCATACCCACCTTCGTCAGATCCACAAAGTCATACTTGGCCAGCTCCTGGAGGGCGGAGTAGCTGCCCAGGTCGGGGGCGTAATCCACCACGCCGCCCATCTCCACCTGGGAGTATCCCTCCGGCGGCAGGCTGGAATCACCGTGGCCGTACATATCCAGGGCCAGGACAACATAGCCCCGGCGTGAAAGCTCAATGGCGTTAGGCTCCATTGCGTCCAGGGACGCGGTGTAACCGTGGCAGAGGACGATGGCCGGAGCAGGGGCGGAGGCCGTGGCGGTCTCAGGGATGTAAAGCTTGGCGTGGCTCTCCGCCCCCACATCGGTGGTGAAGGTGATATCCTGGGTCTTCACCGAGCCTGCGCTGGTGGCGATGCTGCGGCCCACGACCGAGGTGACGACCATTACCAGCAGCGCCGCGATCAGGACGATGGCCGAGATGCGGATCCCGCCCTTTTTCAATAAAGTCTGCTGCATGATTCTCTCCTTTCTGCCCCCGGTTGCCGCCGGGAGCGCGCAAACAGTTCGGGCCGGCCCCGCTTACAGGCGGGAGAGGAAGTCCCGCACCTTACTGTCAAAGCGGAAGGTCTCCAGGATGCCGGCCATATGGCCTAGGTCGCTGTCAATGGGGTAGCACTCCGCCTGACCACCCAGCCAGACGATACGGTCTGCCACCCACTGCACAAATTGCCAGGGATGCAGCACGTCCAGCCGGGAGGGGATGGCCAGCACCTTGGCCTTGATGCGTCCCAGCGCCGCGTCCAGATCGCCGCCGTAGGGCCGGGACACATCAAAATTCAGACACATCCGGCAGGTATACAGCCAGTGGTTCAGATCCACCACGGGCACGGAGGCCTCTACCACGGTATCCAGTTTGTCCTCAAAGGTGGCCTGGCCCAGCACGCTCTCATAGCAGGCGGTGTCGGCGGTTGTATCCCGCTTGTAGGTCCGCTCGTAGTAGCCAGCCTGGAAGGCGGCCACATTCATCATTTCCAGACATAGCCGGAGTGTGTCGTTAGGCTGTTTGGGCTGGTCGTAATAGTTGCCGCCGTTGAACTTAGGATCAATCTTGGCGGCTTTTATGGCAAACTGCAACGGGTTGAACCCGCCCCAGACCGGCAGCTTGGGCGTACCTATAACGGGGATAATTGCGTCCATCATGTCAGGATAGGCAACCGCCCACTGCCACGAGGTCATGGCCCCAAAAGAGGGTCCCATGACGGCCTTCAGGTGCTTTATACCCAACTGATCCAGCAGGTACTTCTGGGTATTCACCACATCCAGCACCTCGGGTACCGGGAAGTCCAGGGCATAGGGCTTGCCTGTCTCGGGGTTCGCCGTCATGGGGCCTGTGGTAATGACAGCGGGATTCTTGGCCCCTACGTTGCAAAGGTTGTCAGCACACACCACAAAATATTTGTCGGTGTCCACCGCCTTACCCGGGCCAATCAGGGCATCCCAGAATCCGGGCAGGGGGTCGGTATCATTATACCGGCCGCAGCAGTGGCTGCTGGCGGAGAAATAGTGGGCTATTAGGATAGCGTTGTTGCCCGCCTCGTTCAGCGTACCGTAAGTCTCATAGCCCAGGCGCACTGGGAGGGTTCGCCCACAGGTAAAAGTGAACTGGGGGATCTCAAAGGCCTGCTTGACACTTTTCAGGCTCATGGGAACGCACTCCTTTCTTTACATTTGTCCAAATTCAGATAATGCCCGCCATGGTCATGATAATGCACAAGATGGTAAGGAAAATGGGCATAATGACGGTCAGAGGGAACACGTGCTTATAGGAGTCTTTTGCAGTTACTCCACATACGGAGCACATCAGGATGAAGGTAGAGCAGTGGGGCAGGGTATCCAAGCCGCAGCAGGCGATAGTCATCAGGCGATGGAATGCCTCGGGGTTGACTCCCTGGGCCAGATAGGAGGGCAGCATGGAATCGGCGAAGATTTGCAGCCCGCCTAGGGCGGTGCCAGTGATTCCGGCCACCACGTTGACGGCCACAGAAGCGGATACATAGGGGTTGAACATATCGGACAGACCCATGGCGAAGTCCACGAAATACTGGAAGCCGGGAGCAGCCTGTACCACGCCGGCAAAGCCCATCACACCGCCGGTAAGCAGCAGGGCAGAGGTGCAGGAAGACCACATACCGTTGGTGAAGGTCTTGAGCACGCTATGCCTTTTCTCAGCGCCAAAGAACGCCTTGGGATTGAGGGCAACAGAGGCCAGAATGGCCACACACAGGGAGGTGAGGATACTGTCGGTGGCGCTCATGATGTTCTTCAGCAGAATCATGACCACAACCACAATGAGCAGGGGGATGATGGATGACCAGAAGGGAGGCAGGTCTTTTTCATCCTCCTCAATCTCAGCGTCGGAGCCGGACACCACGTAGCCTATGCCCAGGGCGGTCTGCCGCTTGGCCTGCCAGGTAACGTACACACCGGCGATGGCAATGCCCACAATACAGGCGATAATGCCCATGACAGGAGCGGAAAAGGCTGTCACGCCCAGGCCGTATTCAGGGCGGGCCAGCAGAGCATTCGTAGACGTGGGGTTGCCTGGCAGGCACAGGCACAGCGTCACAGAGGCGCACAGCACAATGCCAGGCAGCAGGTTCTTGGTGATATTGGCCTTCCGGAACAGGGGGGCGGCTACGGGATAAACGGCGAACACGATAACAAAAGCGGACACGCCGCCCATGGCCATCAGCAGGGTGATAAGCAAGGCTCCCAGGGGGGCCCACTTGGTGCCGAAAATCTTAAAGAGCACCTTGGCTACGCTCTCGGCGGAGCCGGTGACCTTTAGGAACTCGCCGTAAGCGGCCGCCAGACCAAACAGCATAAAGTAGCTGCCCGCGAAGTTTTTAAAGCCGGTAGCGTACCCGCCGGCGAATGTCTCCCAAAAGGGGAGCATGTTAGTGACGATGACCACCAGTGAGGCAATGAGCGAGGCGATAAAAGCATTGACGCCTCGATAGCTCAGAAAAATCAGGCTGGCGATGGCCAAAAGCAGGCCGATGACACCGATGATTTCCAAAACAATTTCCTCCATTTCTTCAACAAAAATTTTCTCTTGTGGGGAGTGACTCGTGCGGCGGCATTTATTTAGCTATAATGCTTTTCTCCTCTCTTCTTTGATAAAATGCGGGCCCGCCGGACTGCCGCAGCCGCCGGTGCAGAAAAAGTATATGCAGCTTTTTCTGTGCGCCACCTTTGGCCGTTCAGCCCTTCAACAAGGCCATTATATGGGCAGAAAACGCCAAAGTAAATACGTTTTACCCATTTTCATGGCCTTGAACAAAACATTCCGCCCCTTTTTGTGCACAATTTTTATGCAATTACCGCCGGTTTTCTCCGTATTTTTTCAACAGAATATTCAAACAGAGAAGTGCCCGGCCCCCTTGTTGCAAATTCGCAGCAAAGGGGCCGGGCACGTTCACCCTGTTTTCCAGTTATTTTCAGGATATTCCTGAGTTCGCCAAAAAAAGTTTGGATTGTTGCTATTTTGCATCTAGATTCATTTTTGCAACACGACTAATTTTCCCGCTCCTCCAGCTTTTTCCGCTTGCGCACATAGGTGGACGGGTCCATGCTCAGGCTCCTGGCCGCGTCCCGCACGTTTCCATGCTGCCGGTAGGCGTTTCGGATGTATTTCAGCTCCAAATCCTCCACAACGCGGCGCAGGTCCACCGGCCCGGGAAGCTCCCCCTCCCCGTGCCTCAGCTTGCCCTCGGTGCAGATGGGCAGGTCCTGGGGCTCAATGATGTCGCCGGAGCACAGGATCATGGCGGACTCCACCACGTTGCGCAGCTCCCGCAGGTTCCCGGGCCAGGCATAGCTCTTCAAGGTCAGCAGCGCCATGTGGCTGAAGCGCTTCCTCTGGCGGTGCTTTTTGTTCAGCCCAATACAGATCTCCTCAATCAGCGGAAGGATATCCTCCCGCCGCTGCCGCAGGGGGAGCATCTGGATGGGGAGCACATTAAGCCCATAGTACAGCTCCTCCCGGAACTTCTTCCCGTCCACCAGCGCCTTCAGATCCTGGGTGGTGCTGGCGATCACCCGGATATCCACAGGATAGGGCTTGCCGTCCCCCACCCGGGTCACAATGCCCGAGCGCAGCAGCCGTACCAGCCGGATCTGGAGCTTGGGCGGAAGCTCCCCCACCTCCTGGAGCAGGATGGTGCCCCCGCTGGCCAGCTCCAGCAGGCCCATGGTGCCGGACTTGGCCTGCGGGCTGGGGGCGCTGCCGAACAGCTCGAATTCCAGCTCCTCCTCGGAGTAGGCCGAGCAGTTCACCTCAATAAATTTCCCCTTCTTCCGGCGGCCCTTGGAGGCGATATAGCGGGCGAAATCCTGCTTGCCCGTGCCGGTCTCCCCCTCCAGCAGAATGGGTATGTCCAGCTCCGCCGCCTTGTCCGCCACCCGCAGCACCGCCTGCATGGCCGGGTCCTGGGCCACCAGCTTGGGCGCCCGCCCCACCTTGCGGCGCAGGATCTCCAGCTCGCTGTAATATTGCAGGTTGCGCGCCCAGCTCTCCTCCAGCTCCTTTTGCAGGGAGTTGAGCTCGGTGATATCCCGCACGTTGGTGACCACCATGGCCACCTGGCCGTCCTCGTCGAAAATAGGCGTGCTGGTGATGATAGCGTGCTTCCCCGTCTTGAACACCTGCTCCAGCGTCACCGGCTCCCGTCTTTCCAGCGCGGCCAGCGTCCCTGACTGGGAGATGATCTGGCCCTCCACCAGCTCGTGCATCCGCTTGCCCAGCATGTTTTCCCGCTTCAGCCCCGTGATGGATTCGTAGCTTTTGTTGATCATGATGGTGACGGCATCCCCATCCGTGATATAAATGCCGTCGTAGGAGGCCTCAAATACCGTCTCCAGGGTCTTTTGGGAAAAATCCGGCCCTCCTGTGCCGCCGCCCGGCCCCATCAGCTGCGCCGGCGTCCTCTTTGCCATGCTGTTCAGCTCCCTTCCTGTGTGGCCTGAAAATCGTCGTATTCTGGTCTAATTATAGCCGGGCCCCTGTAAAATAGCAACCCTGCCATCCCGTCCAAAATCAGGAAGCTCCCCCGGCCTTCCGGCCGGGGGAGCTGTTCTCTGGGCGCAGGCACGGCAGCCGGACAGGCGCGGGAGGGTGCCGCCCCGTCCGCCGTCAGATGACGCCCATTTCTCTCAATCGCATGATATCGGCCTGCGTATAGCCCAAACAGCCCAGGATCTCCTCGTTGTTCTCCCCCAGGGCAGGGCTTCCCGCGCGGATTTCCGCCGGCGTCCGGCTGAGCTTGATGGGCGAGGAGTTGAGCTTGATGGGCCCAAACCGGGGATGGTCGATCTCGGTAAACATATTCCTGGCCCTGGCGTGCTCGCTCTCCGCCAGCTCCTTCAGGCTCCAGATGGGCCCGGCGGGGATCTTGTGGGCCAGCACCAGCTCAATGGCCTCATCCACGGTGTAATCCTTGAGCCAGTCCTCAATATACCGTTTCAGCGCCTTGTTGTTCTTCACCCGCCGGGAAACGCTGAGGAACCGTTCGTCCTCAACCAGCTCCGGCTTTTTCATCAGCTCCCGGCACAGAATTTCAAACAGCTTCTGATTGCCGCAGCCGATGACAATAAACCCATCCTTGGCCGCGTAGGAGTCGTACGGCGCGATGGCGTCGTAGGAATTGCCGTGCCGGGTGGGCAGCTCGCCGGAGACAAAATACCGCTGCCACGCCTGCTCCAGCGAGGCGGCCACCGAGTCCACCAGGGCCACGTCCACATACTGCCCCTCCCCGGTGACATTCCGGGCCTGAAGCGCCACCAGCACGCCGATAGCCAGGTTCATCCCCCCCAGGATGTCGCCCAGGGCATTGCCGGAGCGGGTAGGGGGGTCCCCCTCCTGGCCCGTCACGCTCATCATGCCCCCCATGGCCTGGGAGATGATGTCGTAGCCCGGGCGCTGGGAAAAGGGCCCCGTGGAGCCAAACCCGGTGATGGCCCCGTAGATGAGCCGGGGGTTGATCTGCCTGAGCGCCTCATATCCCAGCCCGAACCGCTCCATCACCCCCGGCCGGTAGTTCTCAATCACCACGTCCGCCTGTTTTGCCAGGCGCCGGAACACCTGCTTCCCCTCCTCGGTTTTCAGGTTCAGGGTCAGGCCCCGCTTCCCCCGGTTCAGGTTTTCATAGTAGAGGCTCCCGCCGTTCAGGTGGGGGCCGTAGCTGCGGCTGTCGTCCCCCCTGCCGGGGGGCTCGATCTTAATGATCTCCGCGCCAAAATCCGCCAAAATGCTTCCACAGTACGGCCCGGCCAGCACCTTGGTCAGATCCAGCACCGTAATGCCTTCCAATGCTTTTGGGTTTGACATGATCCACTCTCCTTCCCAGCGCGCCCGCTGCTGGGAAAACGGTCCGGCCCGGGCGCGCTATAACGTTGTACCGCGCGCGGCTGTCCCTGGTACAGGGCGCTCCCTCCCCCCCGTGTGCGGCCGGGGCGTCAGGCGGCGTCCTCCCGCCTGCGCTCCCCCTTCAGGCTGAACACCACAACGGACAGGATGATGACGGCCCCGCCAATGTAGATCCCTGCGTCGGGCACCTCGCCCAGCAAGAAAAATGCCGCCGCGGTGGAGGTCACCGGGGTCAGATACATGTAGTTGGCCACATCGCCGCTGTTCTCCGCCAGAGCGAAGGCCCCGGACCAGAGCAGGTAGGCCGCGCACCCGGGGAACACCCCCATATAAAGCATCAGCCAGCGGACGTACGCCGGGGCGGCCCACAGCTCCCCTGCCGCCTGGGGCAGGAACGGGGCCAGCACCACCGCAGCGCCAATCATGGCATAGGTCACAATCTCGTTTGCGGTGAACGTCCCGCCCAGCAGAGGCACCAGCAGGCTGTACGCGCTGAACAAAGCCACGGACAGCAGCAGCCACAGGATGCCCGGCCGGATCACCAGCTCCCCGTTCCACAGCACGATGACCAGCACCCCCGCAAAGGCCGCAGCGATGGCCGCCCAGCCCACCGCGCTGATCCGCTGGCGGTAAAACGCCACCGCGCCCACCGCCGTCATAATCGGGCTGAGGGAGGCGATGATGCTGGCGGTGGAGGCGGGCGTGGTCATCATGCCGATGGTGGAGCTCACCATATACAGCGAAAACCCGCTCAGGCTGGCGGCCAGCAGCAGCAGAAGCTCCCTGCGCCCGCTGGGCCGCCGGGCCTTCCCGGCCATGGCCGCCGCCCCCAGCAGCACCGCGGCGATCAGGCACTTCACCGCCGACATGCCGAAGGGGGAAACGCTGGCGCCGATCATCTTGGTTACCGGGATAGCCGACCCCCACAGGGTCACTGCGGCGGCGGCAAAAAGATTTTGTTTGAACTTGTTTGACATAGCTTAAACCCCTGGGCAACTCTCCCTCGGGATGTACTCCGAAATGATGGATTCGCTCTCAGACGGGTCTGCCTTTTCATACCGCATCAGCCTGGTCAGGATGGTCAGGCACCGCTCCGCCGCCCGCTCAATGGGGATGTCGATCACCGAGAGGGCGGGTATGCTCAGCTCGGTGTTCTTCAGGCTGTTGTAGCCCAGCGCGATGAGCTTCACCTGCCCGGGAATGGGCACCCCGGCCTCGTAAAAGTACCGAAGCCCGCCCATGGCCAGCTCGTCGCTGGAGTAAAACACCCCGTCGATATCCGGGTGGTCCTCCATCAGCTTCCTGGTGGCCAGATATCCATCGTGTATCCCCGCCCCGCATACGATCTTGACCGGCGGCTCCATACCGCAGGCCGCGCAGGTCTGCTCATAGGCGCTCCAGCGCAGGTTCATCCCGCTGAAGGTGGACGGGGAGGTGATGATAGACGGCCTTCTGCACCCGTGGGCGCCAAAGGCCCGGGCGGGGAGCGCGCCGATGCGCCTGTCGTCCAGGGTGACGCCGGGGTACTTCTTGGAATAGCGGTTATAGAGGACCACAGGCCGGGAAAAATGGCTGTCCTCCACAAACGCCATATCCTCCGCCGAGGCGTTGCAGATAATGGCGCCGTGACAGGAGCGGATCAGCTCCTCCGTCATCGCTTCCCTGAGGTGGTCGTTTTTGTAGACCTTCAGCAGCACCTCAAAGTCCATATCCTTCTCATTGAGGATCCTGCGCTCGATCTCTTTGATAAACCGGAGCATCACGCTTTCCCGGAAATCGGCTGTCCAGAAAATCACAACCCGGTACGTGGTGACGTTGGACGCAAGCCGCAGGCGGATGGCGGGCGTGTTGGGCACATAGCCGTATTCCGCCGCCGTCCGCTTGATTTTTTCCACCGTCTGCGGCGAAATGCCTCTTTTCTCCGCCTTCCCGCTCAGGACAATGGAAACCGTGCTGGGGGACAGCCCCACAATTTTCGCAATTTCTTTTATCGTAATCATCCGCAACCCACTGTGAAAGCCGCGGCGTGCCGTCAGGCCGGCATCCCGCAGCACAAGCTCCTCTCTCTAAACTTTTCCACGCTAAATACGTATGATATCATATCTAGTATGGGCTTGCAAGTCTATTGGGGAGCTGTGCCGCGGAAAACCTGCTTTCAGGAAATTTCGCCCTCGTCCACGTGGATTTTCAGCCGCATCACGGCGCTGCCCATGGATTTGCCCAGGCTGTCCAGCCGCAGGCTCATGGTGGCCCCGCCGCCCAGCGCGTGCTCCATCACAAAGTTGAAGCCGCCCAGGCTGGGGACGCTGTAGCGCGTGATGGGGCCCTTCACCATATCCCCGAAAAAGGCTTTCAGCCGCTCCGGGGTGACCTCGCGCTCGATGACGGGATAATACTCCGGCTTTCGGGCGAACACGCACACGTTGCTGGTGTCGCCCTTGTCCCCGCTCCTGCCGTGGGCAATCTCATGTAAGTATATCTCAGGCATTTCCCATTCCTCCTGAAATTAAGCTTCGATCACGCGGCCGGCAGCCTTCACCGCGTCCCTGGGCACGGTGGTGGGCCACAGGGCCATCACCTCCTGTACCCGGGCCCGTCCGCCGAAGAAGGACGCGCCGGGCGGGCCGTTGAGCTGGAGGGGGCTGATCTCCGGGATGATCTTGGCGCACTCGGCCTTGTCCCGGCTGAACACCGCGATGCGCAGCACGCACTCGTTCAGGTCCTTGACGGCCCGCTCGCTGGTGTCCGCCACGTTGAGGTGGAGGCTGTTGAGCCCGATGTAGCTGATGTGCACGTCGTCCGCCCGCATACCGATGCGCGCCATCTTCTTCATAATCACTTCCGCGCAGTACCGGGCCTTCTCATAGGCGTCCGGCCAGGCAAAGCTGAGCATGCTCACCGTTTTCCAGCCCTTGTGATAGCCCACGCACAGCTTGAGCGTATCCGGCCTGCGCCTGCCCCGGATGCCCTCCACCCGCACCCGGTTTTCCCCCTGCTGCCGGATGGCCGCCCCGGTCACGTCCACCACCACGTCGGGCGTGATGTAGTTGGCTGGGTCCAGCACCTCGTACAGGAACTGCTCCTTGGTGCTCTGCTCACAGATCACGCCGCCGCAGTCCGGGGCCTTGGTCAGCTCCAGGGTGCCGGCGGTCAGCTCCGCGATGGGGAAGCCCAGCTCGTCCATCCGGGGCACGTGGCGCCAGTCGTACATGTAATTGCCGCCCGCCCCCTGTCCGCCGCACTCCAGCAGATGGCCCGCCATGATGCCCCGGGCCAGGCTGTCCCAGTCGTCCGCCGCCCAGCCCAGCTCGTGCTTAAGCGGCGCCAGGAACAGCGCGCTGTCCGCCGCGCGGCCGGTGATCACCGTGTCCGCGCCCTGGTCGATGCACGCCTCAATCCCCTCGTGGCCGATATAGGCGTTGCAGTTATAAATTTTTTCAACGATTTCCGTGAAGTCCCCCTCGCCGTCCAGATTGGGGAACGTCCAGCCGTCCCGCAGAAGCTGGGGGATCTGGTCCTTGATATCATCGCCGGTGACGTACCCGATTTTATACCCCTTCAGCCCCTCGCCCTGGGCCCAGCCCCGGATGGCGTCCACGCAGCCCTGGATATTCATCCCCCCGGCGTTGGTGATCAGCCGGATATTCCGCTGCTTGGCCGTGCGCCCCGCGTCCTTCAAAATCCGGGTCACAAAGTCGGGCGCGTACCCCCTCTTCGGGTCCTTGAGCTGCTGCTTGGCCATGATGGACAGGGTGAGCTCCGCCAGGTAGTCGCAGGCCATGTACTGGATGTCGGCGGTGTTTATCATGTGGACGGCGGCGTCCGGGGAATCCCCCCAGAAGCCCTGCCCGCCCCCTATCGCAACCTTTTTCATGTTCCGGCACCTTCCGCTGCGGCCCGTTACGCCCTGCCCGTGGAGCCGGCCACGTCCATGAAGTGCTCCGCCGTCTTTTTGATCCCGTCGTGGATGTAGGCGAACAGCCCGTAGGCCCCGTTGCCGCTGCAGTCCACCGCCTGGATGGCGTCAATCGCCCCGCGGTAGAGGTCGTAGGCGATGTTCAGCTTGTTGATGCCCATGCGGCACGCCTGGGCCAGGTTGTCGTCCCCGGTGCCGGAGCCGCCATGGAGGGCCAGGGGGACGCTCACCTTGGCCGCCAGCTCCTCCAGCAGCCCGAACTGGAGGTTGGGCTCTCCCTTGTAGGCGCCGTGGATGGTGCCGATGGAGACGGCCAGCGCGTCGATGCCCGTCCGCTCCACAAAGTCCACCGCCTCGCTGGGCACGGTGAAGGCGTTGTGGGCGTCGTTGTCGCCGAAGCCCACGTGGCCCAGCTCGCCCTCCACCCCCACGCCGATGGCGTGGGCCGCCTTCACCAGCTCCTTGACCTGGGCCACGTTCTCCTCATAGGGGAGGGTGGAGCGGTCGATCATGATGTCGGTAAACCCGGCCTGGATGGCCCGGATGGCCTCCTCATAGGTGGCGCCGTGGTCCAGGATGACGGACACCGGCACACCGGCGCGCACCCCCAGATCCTGGCAGATGCGCCCGAGGTACTGCATGTCGGGGGTGTTCATGGCCATCACCAGCAGGATGACAGGGGAGCGCTTGGCCTCGGCGGCGTCCAGCACAGCCCGGACGTTCACCTCGTTGCCCACCCCGAAGGCGGGCACGCAGTATCCTGCTTTTTTGGCCTCATTCATTGTTTTTACCATGGAAACCAGCATAATTATTCTCTCCTTTGCGTTTTGTCCGGCCCGCCTCAGACCATGCGGATGGCGATGCGGAAGGTGTCCGGGCGGATGGCAGCCTCAAACGCCTTTTGCGCGTCGTCCAGCCCAAATTCCCCGGAAAACAGCTTGGCGGGGTCGATGAGGCCCTTGTTCAGCAGCTGCACCGCATGGAGGAAGGACCGCACCGACGGATTCACCGCGCCGGTGATCACCGGGTTGGCGCTGTGCAGCCAGCCGGGGCTGACCTCCACGGGCTTGTCCGGGTGCTGGGAGCTGTACATGACCACCCGGCCCATGGGGGCGGCCATCTTCAGCGCCTGCCCCGCCACCGCGGACACCGGCGTGGTGTTGAACACCACCTCCGCGCCCCGGCCCCCGGTGATGCGCTTGATCTCGTCCACCGGGTCGGCGGCCAGGGGGTCGATGGCCATATCCGCGCCCAGCTCCAGGGCCAGCTCCCGCCGGGACTGGTCGGGCTCGCTCAGGATGACCCGCGCCCCGCACAGCTTCGCCGCCATGACGTGGAGCAGCCCCATGATCCCGCCGCCGATGACCACCACGTCGTCGGAGATCTCGATCCGCCCCTTCTCAATGGAGTTGAGCACGCAGGCCAGGGGCTCGGCGAAAACCGCCGTCTGGTCGGGCATGTCCTGGTTGAGGAAATAGACCTGGCTGACGCCCACGTTCAGATACTCGCTCATGCCGCCGGTGCCCGGTATGTCCATCTGGGACATGTCCACGTCGTTGAGGTGGGCGCACAGCTCCGGGTGGCCCACCCGGCAGAAATAGCACTCGCCGCACTCGTGGACCAGCCGCACCGCCACCCGGCTGCCCAGGGGGTACGCCTTTTCGTCCACCCCTTCGCCCAGGGCGCAGATCTCGCCCACCAGCTCGTGGCCGCCCACAAAGGGCAGAGGGACCTTGCTGTCCCGGGTGAACATGCGCTGCTCCCAGGTGCACAGCGCGCAGGCCCGCACATGGACCAGCACCTGGTTTTTCTCAGGGACCGGCCTGCGCACTTCTTTAACGCTTACCTCGTGGTCGCCGGTGATGGCCACCACCTTCATTTTCTCAGACATAGTTACCTCCGCATCCGTTTGAATTGATTCCGGCTCAAATACCGTAGTATATCTGCCGGTACAGCTCCTCCAGCTCCTCCCGCGTGGGGTCCTTTGGCGCGAGAATAATGTTATAATCCCCCATGGACCGCTCAACGTAGGCGGGAATTCTGGCCAGGTATTCCTGCTCGGGTATGCCCGCCTCCCGGAGGGTTTTGGGCATCTCAATCTCGTCGTACAGCTTCCAGATGTACTCCACCAGCCCCCGGCACAGCGCCTCGCCGTCCCCGGCAAGCCCGATGCTGCGGGCCACGCCGCTGTACACCGGGCGGGGGCCGAGATACAGCATGGTGTAGGGCAGGATCAGGCCGGTCATGAGCCCGTGGGGCTTGCCGAAGTCGCCCCCCGCGCCGTCCATGCCGTGGGCCATGCCGGTGATGGCGTTGTCGATGGCGCTGCCCGCCATGGTGGCCGCCACGTGCATGTCCACCCGGGCCTCCATGTCACCGTCCCAGGACGGCTTCAGGCTGCGCAGGATAACGGTGGCCGCCGCCGTACCCTGGGCGGCCACCATGGGGCTGGCCGCCGCCGACACCGCCGCCTCCAGGGCGTGGGCCAGGGCGTCCGCGCCGGAGTAGGCCACGTTCTTTTGGGGGATGCTTTTCACCAGGTCAAAGTCCAGGATGGCAAGGTCCGGCCGGATGTGGGGGCTGAGGATCATGGCCTTCCGGTGGGCGGCGTCCTTGATGACCGCGCAGATTGTGGTCTCAGAGCCGGTGCCGCTGGTGGTGGGCACCGCGACGAGGGTGCGCCTGCCGGAGAAGGGGCCCACCCCGTCCTGGGAGACGGCCCGTTCCCAGGTCATGTCCGGGTGCTCCAGAAATACCAGCAGGGCCTTGGCCGCATCCATGGACGCGCCGCCGCCGATGCCCACCACCACGTCAGGGTCATAGTCCCGCACGGCCCGGATGGGCTCCTCCAGCAGCTCCATGTCGGGCTCCGACGGGACCTGGCAGACCACCCGGTAGTCCACGCCCGCCCCCTCCAGGATATCCCGGTAGAGCGCCTGCTCCAGCCCCAGCGGGCCGGCGATGCCCGCGTCCACCACCAGGGCCATCTTCCTGCCCTTGTAATCCGCCAGCTTTTTCAGCGCGCCGCTGCCCACCACATATTTTGTGGTTGAAAATGTGCTAATCACTTTGACCGTCCTCCTTTATGACCGGGAAGGACACAAACGCCTGCGCCCCATCCCCAAAGAAAATCGTCTGCTCCGCCCGCTGCGCCCTCCCCTGCCGGGCCCATACCCCGGGGTAATTGCTGTGGGCGGCGTACTGGGGGAAGTCGGAGGAGGTGATATCCAGCCTGACCCGGGAACCCTTGTGCAGCTTCCACGCGATATCCCACATGTCGATGGCCGCCCCCACCGCCGTGCCCGGCTCGTACGCCTGCCTGCGCCCGGAATGCCCCCGGTAGCCCAGGGTGGTGATCCCCGTTCGGATGTGGTACGCCTCCCCCGAGGGCAGAACCTCCATCACCTTGGCGGCAAAGGCGGTGTCCTGCGCGGAAGAGGCCGCCTGGAAGCGGACCGATATGCTCCCCATCACGGTCAGATCCCGGTCCAGCGCATCGGACACAAAGGAGATCACATCCTCCCTCCACCCCGGCTCCGGCTGGCGCAGGCTGCCCTGGTGCTCGGAGGACGCCATCAGCGATTCCGCGCCGTGGGTGGGCGCCGGGTCGTCCGGGTCATAGGTGAAGCGCGCCATCCCCGCCGTCCCCGGCGGCCGCTCCGACAGGCGCAGCGCCGCTCCGGCGCCGTCCCCGGCCGCCAGGTGCAGCGTAAAGCCCCCCTGCTCCGGGATGTGCCAGGCCGGGCGGCAGTGCCAGCTGTCATCCCCGCACACATAGCTCAGGATTCTGCCCTCCGGCGCCTCCCCCTTCACCAAGATGCCGTAAAACCAGTTGAAGCAGCGCAGGGCCTCGTCCGCGTCCGCGTTTTTACCCGTCCGGCCCTCCAGCGCAAAGTTAAAGTTGTGGTCCCACGGGCCGATGCGGAAGGTGGTATGGGCCCTGGCCTCGCCGGAAAGGGCCCGATAGGTCTCAATGGCCGAGCCCAGGTGGTGGTCGTACCACCCCTCCCCCAGGTAGAGCGGCACCCGCACCTTGGGGGGGATGGCCTTCAGCTCTCCCCAGAACCCAGTGTTCCAATAGGCGTCCTCCCGGTCCGGCGACGTGACCCACGCCCGGTACCAGTCCAGTCTCCCGCCCCACAGCGCCTCGTCCACGTCCTCGTGGGGGCGGAACCGGCAGGAGTCCAGGTAGCCGGCACGGATGGGGCGTCCGGCGTTCCACATGGCCCAGCTGGTGAGAATATCGTGGCGGAACAGCCCGTCCTGATAGGCCGAGGTGTGGCGGAACACGCCGTAATGGGTGAGGTACATGGTCTTGACCTTGGGGGGCAGAATGTCGGCCACCACCCACCCTGTCAGCGCCAGATAGGAGCAGCCCGCGTACCCCAGGCTCTCCACCCAGTCCAGACCGTCCGCCCAGTCCAGCATATCCTTTCCGTCGTCCCGCTCGTTCACATTGGGCTCCCAGACCCCCTCCGAGTCCCCGGTCCCCCGGCAGTACTGGTAGATGTAGCCAAAGCCCCGGCGGGCGTACTCCCTCGCCGTCAGGCGGTAGGCCGCGTCCGCGTCGGGGTAGCATGAGCGGCACAACACCGTGGGAAAGCGCCCGCCGCTGCGGGGCCGGCATACCACCGTGCGCAGCCGCACCCCGTCCCGGGCGGGCAGCATCAGCTCCTCCATTTGGATATCCCGCACAAAGGGCTTTACGGAGCATTTCTCGAACTGCTCCCGGATGCGGGCCAGCTCCCGCTCCTTTTCCTCCTGTGTATAAGGCACTGCCATCCCCCCTGTCTATGGGCACGCCAGCCGGCACGCCACCCAATGCCCCGGCTCTACCTCTTTGAGGGGGATATCCTGCCCCCGGCATTCGCCGGTGGCGTGGGGACAGCGGGAGGCAAAGCGGCAGCCCGGCTTGGGCTCGATGGGGCTGGTGAGCTCGCCCCGCATGACTTGAGTGCTGAGCCTGCGCTGGCGCAGGCTGGGGATGGGCACCGCGTCCAAAAGCCCGTTGGTGTAGGGGTGCAGCGGGCGCTTGAACAGGGTTTGGGCGTCGGCGTACTCCACGCACTGGCCCAGATACATGACGATGATGTTATGGCTGATGTGCTTGACCACGCTCAGGTCATGGGTGATAAAGATATACGTAAGCCCCCGGGAATCCTGGAGGTCCATCAGCAGGTTCAGAATCTGGGCCTGGATGGACACGTCCAGGGCGGACACCGGCTCGTCGCACACAATGAACTCCGGGTCCACCGCCAGGGCGCGCCCGATGCCGATGCGCTGGCGCCGCCCGCCGTCCAGCTCGTGGGAATAGCTCTCCTTGTAGATGGAGGCCAGCCCCACCGTGCGCATGATCTCGTCTACCCGCTCCTCATACTCCGCCCGGCTCTGGGTGAGCTTGTAGTTTTTCAGCGGCTCCCCGATCAGGCTGGACACGTTTTTGCGCGGGTCCAGCGACGCCTGAGGGTCTTGGAAAATCATCTGCATCCGCTTCCGGTAGTCCCGCAGCCGCCGCTCGTTGAAGTGGGTGATGTCCGCCCCGTCGAAGAAGATCTGCCCCGCGGTGGACTCGTGCAGGTGCAGCAGCACCTTCCCCAGCGTGGACTTCCCGCAGCCGGACTCGCCCACCACCCCCAGGGTGCGCCCCTTGGGGATGGAAAAGCTGACGCCGTCCACCGCATGGAGCATCCCCTTTGAGGTCTTGAAGTACTTTTTCAGGTCCTTGACCTGAACCAACGTTTTCTCTTCCACGGCTCACCCCTCCGTCCGCTTGTCAAACAAGTGGCACCGAATCATGTGATCGGGGGCCACCTGGATCATGCCGGGGTCCGCCTTGCACCGCTGGGTGGCGAATTTGCAGCGCTGGGCAAACCGGCAGCCCTCAATCTTCACCGACGGGTCGGGGATCATCCCCTCGATGGTCTCCAGGCGCTGGGCGTCCCCGTCCAGCTTGGGAATGGCGTTGAACAGTCCCCTTGTGTACGGGTGGAGGGTCTGGCTGTCGAAAACAGCCTCCACACGGCCGTATTCCACACACTGCCCGGCGTACATCACCGCCACCTTCTCGCAGGTCTGGGCCACCACCCCCAAATCGTGGGTGACCAGGATCATGGCTGTGTTCAGCCGCTGCTGCAAGTCGTGGATCAGCCCCAGCATCTGGGCCTGGATGGTCACATCCAGGGCGGTGGTGGGCTCGTCCGCCAAAATCAGCTTAGGCTCGCAGGCCAGGGCGATGGCAATCACAATGCGCTGCTTCATCCCGCCGGAAAATGCTCATGTGTGGTAAAGTAGCAACCAAGAATTTGATAGACAGCCGCTGACTATTCCGTTTTTAACTTTTAGTTAATTTTCTAAATCATCATTTTAACAACGGCTCTATTGTTCCTTAAAGCCTACGCTGCTATCATAAAAGCATAAACACAAGGAGGTTTGCTTATGAAAATCAATCAAATTATCCGAGAAAAACGGAAAGAATTGTCATTAACACAAGAACAAGTTGCCGAGCTTTTAGGTGTATCCACCTCGGCTGTAAATAAGTGGGAAAAAGGTAGCACATATCCAGATATAACCCTTTTACCGGCTCTTGCCCGTCTACTAAAAATGGATTTGAATACCCTGTTGTCATTTAATGAGGATTTAACTGATGTAGAGATTGAAAACTTTGTCAATGAACTTGATAAAGTTGTTCAAGAGCAGGGCTATCAAACCGCTTTTCAGATGGCAATCGACAAAATACATGAATATCCCACTTGTGATAGACTGGTATATTCAGCTATTCTTTATTTAGATGGCGCAAGATGGCTTTATAGTGTACCAGAGCCAGAACAATATGAGGAAACATTTGAAACTTTTTATAAAAGGCTGTCCGTAAATGAAATTCCAGAAATCAGAGATATAGCAATTAGTATGCTAATTTCCTATGCAAGAAATAGGGGCGAATATTCAAAGGCAGAGGAACTAATCAATACGCTACCATTCTCCACAATAGACAAAGAAGAACAGCTTGCAATTCTTTACCAGCAACAGAAAAAATACACAGACGCAGAAAAATTCTGGGAACACAGAATATTGAACGGTGTTACGGAGATACAAACCGCTTTAATAAATATGCTTGAAATAGCGTTATGCGAAAACCGCAATATGGATGCAGATTTTTTTGCGGATATGTACGAAACAATTACTTGTACGTTTTCTTTCCCGGAATGGATGCGTTACAATGCTCATTTGCAGCTTGCATTAGATAAGAAAGATAAAGACGAAAGTTTATCTATTCTTTCAAAAATGTTGCCTGCTATGAGAAAAGAATGGAAATCGCAGAATTGTAAGTTGTACCGCAATTTGGACGGAACAGAGGTAACAGCTCTTTCAAGTAAAGTGGCAGATTCTCTTTGCGAGGAATTGAACAGTAAAGATGAATTTGCATTTATGCGTGATTGTACGGAGTTTAGAGAACTAATGACACAAATGAATAGTTAAGCATATCTCTAATTTGTATAGCAAATCCAGCCGAGCCAGTCAACGGCAGGTAAATGGGCTGCGCCCACCGTTGACAGCCCCGACTGTCCTTGCTGGTGGGTAATCAAGGGGCGACAGCAAAAAGTGCTGCCGCCCTTTCCCATAATCGAAGAAAGGGGGATTTTCCATGACTGAATACGAAGCCCATCAAGAACATATCCGCTATTCCCGGTGAGCACCTTGAACACTCTGGACCCGGTTATTTTCTTCCATAATGATTTTTTGTTCACGTTGACCTCCACTTCCCGCCGGGATCAGTCGTTTCTGATTCTGGGGTCGATCACGCCGTACAGCACGTCCACCGCCAGATTACACACCGCCACCACCACGGATATCACCAGCACGCCGTTTTCCACCACCATAAAGTCCCGGGCCTTGATGGCCGAGATCATCAGGTTGCCCAGCCCGGGGATTACGAACACGCTCTCCACCAGCACGGTGCCGCCCACCATGGCCCCCAGGGATGCGCCCATCACCGTCACAATGGGGATGAGGGCATTGCGCAGCTGGTGGCGGAATGTAATGGCCTTGGCGCTGACGCCCTTGGCCTTGGCCGTGGTCACATAGTCCTGGCGGATGACCTCCAGCATGGAGGAGCGGGTCTGCCGGCAGAACTGGGACATGTAGTTGAGCGCCAGCACCGTGACGGGCAGAACCGAGTGGCGGATGGCCGCGCCCAGGTCGTCCTGGGGATAGACGTACCCGGAGGTGGGCAGGATATGCAGGATGTTGGCAAAGACCAGGATCAGCATCAGCCCAAACCAGAACATGGGCATGGACATGCCGATGTTGGCCACCACGGAGATCAGCGAGTCCAGGACGGTGCCCCGGTTCTTCGCCGCCACAATGCCCAGGGACACCCCCACCACCACCGCGATGACAAACGCCGGGAGCACAATGGACAGGGTCACCTGGAGGCGCTGTACCAGAACGTCGGCAATCTCCATCTGCAGGGAGATCGACCGGCCCATCTCCCCGTGGAACAGGCCGCCCAGCCATTTGAAGTACTGCACCAGCACGGGTTGGTCATAGCCGAAGAGCTTTGTGTAGTATTCAATCTGGCTGTCGGTGGCGCTGGCTCCCAGGAAATTGGTGACGGCGTCCCCCGGCACCAGCTGCATCAGCAGAAACACCATCAGCGTCACTATGAGTATCACGATGACCGACTGTACAATCCTTCGTCCAATCATTTTAAGCAGCTTGCTGCTCACAAATCACTCCCCCCATCTTTGAGGAAGGGGCCGCGTGGGACACGGCCCCTTCCATGTCCATGCCTGCTTCCATGTCCATGCCTGCTTCCATGTCCATGCCTGCTTCCATGTCCATGCCTGCTCTGACGCGCCGCCTGTTACTTGTCCATCCAGGCGTCGGCGATGCTCCAGATATTCGCCTCGCACACCGCGCGGCCGTCGTCCTTCAGGTAGTCGTACTTGTAGTACATGTTTTTGATGACCAGCAGCGGCTTTCCGAACAGGGCGCTACCCGTCTCTTTGTCGTAGATCAGGGCCTGGAGCTGCCACTCGTAGTCCAGCTTCTCCTTTTCATCCGACGACGCGCGGATCTTCTCCAGCAGCTCCATGTGATCCTCGGGATGCTGGATGCCCGCGGCGTAGAAGGTCCCGTTATAGTCCAGATGGCGGCCCATGTACAGGCCGAGATCCGGGGAAATGGTGGCGTAATGGCCCATGATGCCCTCCCAGCTGCCGGTGGAATACATGGACACCTCGGTGGCGTTATCCACCATGTTCAGCTCGCAGTGGATGCCCACCTCGTCCAGCATGGCCGCCGCCGCGGTGAAGTAGTCGGAGACATAGGGGGAGACGGTGAGTGTGGTATTGAACCCATCGGGGTAGCCCGCCTCGGCCAGCAGCGCGCGGGCCTTGTCGGGGTCATAGCCCAGGGGAGTGATGCCAGTGTTATAGGTGATGGCCTCCGGCGTGGCCCATTGGTCGGTGGGGGTGTACACGCCGTAGCCGAAGGCGTCGCAGATGGCCCCGGCGTCCACCGCCAGCGCCATGGCCCGGCGAACCCTGGCGTCGGCAAAGGGGGAGCTGGGATCGGCGCTGTTGGGGATGAGCCCGCAGATGGTCAGGCCCTGGCCGTTGGTGTTGGTCTCGTTGACGATGGTCCCGCTGGCGGTGGAGCCCATGGCCATCAGGTCGGAGGCAATGGTCATGTCCGCCAGCATGATCATGTCGTACTCGCCGGCCTGGAAGGCGGAGGACAGGGTGGTCTGCTGCTCCACCACATAGATCTCCACGCCATCCAGATAGGGCTTGCCCTGCTGCCAATAGCCGGTGTTCTTGGTGTACTTGATGGAGACGCCCGGGTTGAATTCGGACACCTGGAAGGGGCCCGTGCCGCACGAGGAGGTGCGCAGCGCGTCCACGTCCTCCAGCGCCTTGGGCGACATGTAATACACAAAGAAGCCGATGGATTCCACCGCGGAGGACGACCAGTTGTCCAGCACCATTTTGATGTGGGTGTCGTCGATCACCTCCATGGAGGTGATCACCGCCGTCTCCGTGCGCTCCTTGGACTGGTACTCCTCGATGTTCCGCTTCACCGCCTCGGCGTTGAAGGGCTCGCCGTCGGCAAATTTCACGTTTTCCCGCAGCGTCCAGGTGATGCTGGGCTCGTCCGCGTCGATCTCCCAGCCGGTGGCCAGCAGCCCGACGGTGGAGCCGTCCTCCGCGTAGGTCACCAGGGACTCATAGGCGGTGGTCAGGAAGAGCAGGGACGCGTTATTTGTGCACTCCGGCGTATAGCCGGGGGACACGATGCCGTTGCCGCTGGCGTAGCGGAGCACGCCGCCCTGCTTGGGGCCGGACGGGGTGTCCACATTCTGGGATGCGCCGGGTGCGCTCGGAGTATCGGGAGCACCGGGAGATTCCTCCGGCGGCTTGCCTGCGCAGCCCGCCATCAGCAGGCATAGAACCAGGCTCAGGGCCAGGAGCAGCGCCATGCTCCTCTTCACACGGCCAGTTTTTTTCATATCTTTGTATCCTCCTTCTTTTATTATGCAAATTTTCATTGCATTTTCTGCTAAAACGTTGTACTATAACGTTGTACTAATCATAGCGCAATTGTCGAGCTGTGTCAATTGTGCACATTCTATTAAAATGCGAAAGGATTTGTGGCGAAAATGACCAAATACTTAATCGGCATTGACCGCGGGCACAGCGGCGTGCGCGCCGGCTGCTTCGACACCCAGGGAAGGTTAGTCAGCGGCGCAAACATCGACGTACCCATTCATGAGCCCCAGCCGGGCCAGTCTGTGTGCCGCCCGGAGGAGCTCACCGCCCGCATCCTTCAAGCCGTCAAGACCGCGGTGGACGGCCTGCCCGGCCCGGACGCCCGCCGCGCCATCGCCGGCGTCAGCTTCAGCATCGCGGGGGGGCCGCTGATCGGGTATGCCCAGGACGGCTCCATGCCCCTGGGCATCATTTTCCCCGGCGACTGCCGCCGCGCGGATTTCTTCTACGCCTCCAAAGCCCTGGAGGCGGCCGGCATCTCTGTGGAGGAGTACACCGCCGCCGTGACCACGCCGGTCCCCTGGATGCTCAGCAATATCCTGTATCTGCGCGACCGCTTCCCCGGCATATGCGGCAAAATCACCCGCTGGGCGGTGAGCGAGCACGCCCTGTTCCTGCGCGTGCTGGGCTCCGGCAGCATGTGGGAGACAGAGTGCCGGGGAAGCATGCATTTTAACTATGACCCAATCGCCCGAAAATATGTGGAGCGAATCTGCGATGCCGTGGACCTCCGGCAGGACGACTTCCTCCCCCTCCGCTACGCGGACGAGTGCTGCGGGCGGGTATCCGCGCAGGCGGCGGATGCCACCGGCGTCCCCGCCGGGACGCCCCTCTTCCTGGGCACCAACGACATGATCCCCCATGTGCTGGCCCATGGCGCCATCGGCGAGGGCTGCGCCATCGCCAATTACGGCACCTTCGGCTCCACCGGCATGCGCATCACCGACGCGGCGCGGTTCCGCCCCCTGCCAAATTCCAAATATTCCCTCCACGCCACCGGCGGCGGCTTTCGGGACGACTGGCAGATCAGCTCCAGCGTCAACGGGTGCGGCGCCTCCTACGCCTGGCTCAGCCGAAACGTCTGCGCCGGCCTGGACGGCGGCCGCGGCGGTTCCCCGGAGCTCTACGCGGCCATGAACCGTGCCGCCGGCTCCTCCCCCATCGGCGCCAACGGGCTGTATTACTATCCCGACATCATCGGCGGACAGGCGGCCTTCCTGGGAATCGGCACCCACACCGCCATGCCCGACATGGTGCGCGCCGTGCTGGAAGGGATGGCCTTTGAGATGCTGGGCGCGCTGCGGGAGGTGGAGACCTCCACCGGCACCGCCATTCAGCGGCTGTTCGTGGCGGGCGGCGTCACAAAGGCGGATGTGTTCATGCAGATGCTGGCCGATCTATACCAGATGGATATCGTTCGCTCAGATGTGGACCCGGATATGGCGGGGGCCAAGGGCGCGGCCATGATCGCCGGCATCGGCGCGGGCCTGTTTCGGGACATTTCGGACGCGGCCTCCCATATGGCGGGACGGGAGGGGGCGTCCGTCCACCCCATCCCCTCCCATGTGGAGCAGTACCGGCGGCAGCTTCCCATCTGGCACTCGCGCCTGCGGCAGCTGGCGCGGTGAGCGCCGCCGGACAAGGACAAAAGCGTCCCCCGCCCGAAACGGGCGGGGGACGCTTCTTAATTTAAAATTTGCCAACATGCCCAAACGATGGGTCTTTTTCCGCCATATGTCGTTGACTTGAAATACATAACCTATTTCTGCGTCAAACCGCCTCGTCCGGCGAAAAATCCCTCGCCGCCGGGCGCACCCTTAATGTTCAAACAGCGCCTAAACCTTCTTTGGCCTGTTTTTCACCACCCGGACGGCCACCCAGACGGCTCCTGCCGCCAGCAGCGCCCCCACTGCGGCGTTGGCTGCGGCCAGCCAGCCCTCCCAGGGGGCGGCGGTGTAGGAGATGATGGTGCCGGGTACAATGCCGTTCATGGCGTGGGAGTGGGCCACGGTGTAGAGGATGTTGTGGCACGCCTGGCGCAGGTTTTGCATCGCCGCGGCGCTCTTGGTATCCTCCAGGCTCTTCATGGCGTCGGTGGACAAAATCAGGTCGGACCCCGCGGCCACGGCCTGGTCGGGATACATGAACTCGTACAGGTCGAAGTCGGTGATGACCATCCCCCGGAAGCCCCATTCGTCCCGGAGGACATTCCGCATCAGGGCCTCGGAGCCCCCCGCCCAGACAGCGCCCAGGCGGTTATAGGAGCTCATCATGGCGGTGCAGGCGGGCATCTCCTTCTCGGACATGGTCCCCTCGCTGTCGGCGATGTACTTGACGCAGGCGGAGGCGTTTTTCACCGTGTACTCAAAGGGCTTGAGGTACAGCTCCCGCAGGGCCTGCTCATTGACCCAGACGCTGATGCCCCCGCCGTTGACCCGGTTGGTCTCCTGGTCGTTGACGGCGAAGTGCTTCACCGTGCAGTACAGCCCCTTGGAGGCCGCGCCGGACACGCAGGCCGCCCCCATGGCCCCCGACAGCAGGGGGTCCTCCGAGTAATACTCGAAATTGCGCCCGCCGAAGGGGGAGCGGTGGAGATTCATGGCCGGGGCGTACCAGCCGTTGACCTGGTTGGCGATGGACTCATTGCCCACCATCTCCCCCATGCGGCGCACCAGCTCCACGTTGAAGGTGGAGGCGATGACCACCTCAGAGGGATAGGCGGTGCAGCTCAGGCTGGTCATGTAGGAGTTGATGCCGGCGGGGCCGTCGAAGTCCACCGTGGCGGGCTTGCCCACGCTGGACAGGGCCACGGTGGCGTACATTCCGTTGAGCACCAGCTTTTCCATGTCCTTGGCGCTGAGCTGGTCCAGCATCAGCTCCCAGGAGGGGTCGTCGTAGGGCAGGCCCCGCAGGTCGATGAGGTTCAGCCCGTTTTTCGCGCCCACAACAGGCTTTTCCGCCGCCGGGTCCGCGTGGGCCTTGGGGTCGTAGGCCTGGAAGCCCGCGATCACATCCTCTCCCGCCGTCATGTCGGCGGCGGTGGGGGCGGTGGGGAAGGTCCCCCCGAAGTTCGCGCGGCTCATGTTCAGGGCGAAGCCCTCGGCGGGGGAATCGGCAAACCGGGCGGAGAGGCTGTCAAATTGATTGGTGACGGGGGCCGCGTCGCCGGTTCGGTGATCCTCCCCGGCGTATACCACCGTTCTGCCCACGCTGTAGGCGATGGGCCCGCAGCCCTCTTTTACATGGTGGGAGTCGGTCTGGAGGGTGAGGGTGTACTCCCCCGCCTCCAGCACGTAGGCCCGCTCGTTTTTGTAGTCGTAGGAGGCCATGTCCTCCACGTCCAGGGTAAGGGTGACAGTCTCGCTCTGCCCGGGCTGGAGCAGCCCGGTCTTGGCGAAGGCCCCCAGCACCACGCTGGGCTTCTCGATGCCGCCGGGGGTGTAAGGCGGGGAATAGTACAGCTCCACCACGTCCTTGCCCGCCGCCGAGCCGGTGTTGGTGACCGTCACGTCCACCGAGATGATCCCGTCCGTCCCCCCCAGCTCCTGTCCGGCCACCGCCCAGCTGAAGCCGGTGTAGCTCAGCCCGTAGCCGAAGGGGTACACCACCGCCTCATCGTAGTTGATAAAGCCCTCTGCCGCCGCCGTCTCGTAGTAGCGGTAGCCCACATAAATCCCTTCCTCGTACTGCACGAAATAGCCGCTGCCAATGGCGTTGGCGGCGCTGATGTTGGAGTACTGGAAGTTCCCGAAGTTCACAAAGGTGGGGTCGCGGGTGAAGTCGGCGGCCCACAGCCCGGCGGTGCGCCCCGACGGGTTCACCGCGCCGGACAGCACATCCCCCACGGCGTAAAAGCCGGTCTGCCCCGGGGAGCCGATCCACACAATGGCGTCCACGCCCTCGTCCTCCTCCAGCTCACCCAGCTCCATGGTGGTGGAGGCGTTGATGAGGACGATCACCGTATCGAAGTACTCCTTGGCCAGGGCGATGGCGTCCTTCTCATCCTGGTTCAGCTCCAGCTGGTGCTGGCCGGGGGCGTAGTTGTCGTCCCAGCCCTCCATGTCCTGGGTGAGGTCGCCTCCCTCGCCCCCTACCCGGCCGATGGCCACAATGGCCGCGTCCCCGTAGGCGGAGAAGCTGGAGATTACGCCGTCATAGCCCTCCACGGGCATCTCGCCGATGTAATAGGTGGAGTTCCCCTTGTCCATGGTGATGACCCCCCTGGGGTGGTCGTACACCCGCTGGGACCCCAGGGCGGTCAGCTCCTCCTTGAATGAGGCGTAGTCCGCCAGTACGCCGTAAGCCGCGGCGTTGACCTCAAACCCGGCCCGCTCCAGCCCGGCGCGCAGGTCCACCGCCTTATCCGGGTCCACCGAGCCGGAGCCGGAGCCGCCGTACACCGGGTCAGCCGCGTCCCGGCCCAGCAGCGTCACATTGGCCGGGGCGGCCAGGGGCAGCGCCCCGTTGTTTTTCAGCAGCACAATGCCCTCGCCCTCGATCTCCTCCACCAGGGCGTCGGCCGCCGCCGCGGTCTCCTTCTTGTCCTTGTAGTCCAGGGTGTAGTATTCGCTCTCCCAATCCTCGCTGCCCTCGGTTTTGGTGATGACCATCTCGCCGCCCCCCAGGTACAGATCCACATAGGGGCGGAACACCTGGGTGAGCACATTCACCGCCACCGCCAGCGCCAGCACCACACACAGCGCAGGAATCCAGAGGGCAAGGAATTTCTTGTTGCTTATTTTCTTTTTCGGGCCCTTGTCCGGCATAACATTACCTCCTTGGGTTAAAATGGGAATAAAAGCAGCAGGGGGCGGGAGCGCCGCCCCCTGCTGTCCGGGGTGTTTAGTCGATGGAAACGGTCTCAGGGGTGGTAAGGGCGGGCACGCAGTATTTCGCGGTGCGCTCGTCCTGGATGACCCCCGACCAGTTCATGCCGAAGCCAAAGTCGTAGGTGTTGCCGGCGGCGTCGACGTGGCACTCCATGTCCCGGGGGACGTCCTCCAATTGGGCCTCGGCGGCGGCCATGTCCTTGGGCATCTGATAAGGGAGCAGGGCACTGGGCTCCACCTGCCCTGTGATTATGTTCATCAGGGCCTCTGGCTGGAACCAGTCTGGATCAAACACGGCACCCTCATACCCGTTGAACCACAGCAGGATGGCATCGGCCATAGGCTCCACCTCGGACCAGACCAGGGGAATCAAGGTATTCATAACCACAATCACTTTGCAGTCGTCGGAGACCACGCTATCCACATACTGAAGCGTCTCATAGTCACTGTAGGAGTCAGCCACAGCGGCGGTATTGCCATAATAGGAGCGGTTTTCCTTGACCTCCTGCATCACCTTGCCGTAATCCCCAGTGTCGATCTCCTGCTGCACCTTATCGCCCGCCACGGTTTCTCGCTTGACGGAGGCATTATCGGCGGTGTACTGTTCATATTGCAGGGAGGCAGGAAGCCACTTTCCGCTCTCCTCGTCAAAGGTGGACTGGACGAAGGGTGCGCGCATACTCACGATAGCATAGTCGCAGGCGGCAATATCGGCTGCGTCGGCGCGAATGATGTCCGCCGCCACATGAACCGGGTTGCCGTCCTTGTCCGTCCCGGTGGGGTCGCCAAGGGTGTCGGTCACCACGTTGTAGTATTGAGCCGCCAGCTCTAAATCCAAAGAGGGTTTACAGCTGAACGTATAGCCCAACCGCTTGCTGCCGCTCTTCTGGTAGACATAGGGAATATAGACCGTGGGCTTTTCGCCATCCTCAGCGGCCTTAATGGTGTTGTCCACGTTCTTCAGCATGACGATGGACGCTTCCTGGGTCTGGCAGCCAAACGCATAGGAATCATCGGTGTAGGCAGTGGCCACCGCGTGTTCCTTAGTGATATAGGGGTTGTCAAACAGGTTGACCTGCATCTGGATGGTGAAGAAGCGACGGGCAGCTTCCCGCAGGTGAGCCGTGCCCTCCTCCTCGCCCATGTCCTGGAGCAGCAGCTTGGCACCCTCCACAGCGTTGGCGAGATCGGTCGTCCCGCCGATCTGGTCATTGCCCACCTTGAACAGGGCGGCAAACCGCTCCGCCACAGTCATGTCATCCACACCAAAGGAACGGCCGTCGCCGGTAATGCCCCAATCAGTGACAATGAAACCGTCAAAATTGTTATTTCGCAAAAGATTCAGAGTGAAGCCATTAAAAGCGTTGCCCACGAATTCGCCATAGGCTTCATCCTCATCATATAAAATGCCATAGCTGGGCATGAGGCCGCTGGCACTCCTGGTCTTGCCAGACAGGTTGAACGCACCGTCAAAGAAGGGGATCATGTGCGCTTCCAGATTGTTCCCCGGGAAGATCATATATTTGCCGAGCTGGGAGTGGTCATCGCGGCCGCCCTCAGAGGCGCCGGTGGCTACAAAGTGCTTCACGATGGTGACAACGCTGTCATCGCCCCAGCCCAGGTCATTGCCGCTCTCGTCATAGGTGGACTGCATTCCATCAATATAAGCGGCAGCCAGATCCCGGTTCAGCGCGGGATCCTCGCTGTAGGTACCGCTGGTGCGGAACCAGATGGTATTGGATGCCAGGTCTATCTGGGGGCCCAGCAGCATGGTCACGCCCACAGAACGGTACTGCTGTGAGGCACGAACGGCCATCTCATGCACCAGGTCGGTGTCAAAGGTGGCCGCCAAGGCATTCTGCCCCACAATGCCGGAAATCGTGGTGGGGTCGGTGCTGATGGTAGCTGGCACACCATAGCCTCCGGTCTCCTCGCACAGAGCCTGAAGCGCATTCACCCAGGCCGCGGCGGTGCTGGTGTTGCCTGGCATCGCAGCAGAGCGGGTTGTCCCAGCGCGGCCGCCGCCTTGGACATATTCCAGATCGGAGCCCTCAATGGTCGAACCGAAGGAGCTCCACCCGCCTTGCGTGAGCATGGGTGCGATCTCCTCCGCGCTCATCATGCCCGCCAAATCCGCCGCCCGCTCGTTGTCTCCCTGCCGCCAGTCCTCATACAGGTCCAGCTTGCCGTTGCGGTTCAGGTCCTTGAACGCCAGGCCGTCCACCTGGATCAGCTTCACGCCGCTGTCCGGGGAGTAGCCCAGGGTCGCGCCGCCCTGGTTGGTCACCTTCATCCAGCCGTCGGCGGTCTTTTCCTCGCTCCACTTCGCCTCGCCGGAGCCCAGCTCCTCGGGGGTGATGGGATACTCCCCGTCCGCCGCAGCCGGGGTGGGGGTGGCATCGGGGGCGCCGGACGCGCCGGAGGGCTTCTCGCCGCTGTCGCAGGCGGCCAGCAGCCCCAGCAGCATCGCCGCGCTGAGCAGCGCCGCAAGGGATTTCTTCCACTTCTTCATGGTATTTGCTCCTTCCTCATCATGATTTCCCCCCTTCGGGGGTTCTGGCCCCATGATAGCATTCCCCGCTTTCCATTTCCACAATATCACGTATCCTGTCATTTTGCGTACATAAATTGAACATAGTTTTTGGTGACATAGGCAGGTTTTTCGTTTATAATACCAAGTAACTAAAATAGGGGTGTTACAGCCCCCAGGGAAGGACGTGATGGGACTTGAACCGAAATATCGCCATCGTGGAGGATGAGGTGGAGGAGGCCGAGACCCTGCGCTCCTATTTTGCCCGCTATACACAGGAATACGGCACCACCTTCACCGTCACCCACTTTCTCAGCGCCGAGGCGTTTTTAAACCGCTACCGCCCGGTGTACGACCTGGTGCTCATGGATATCTGCCTTCCCAAGACCAGCGGCATGGACGCCGCCGCCCTGCTGCGCCGGGTGGATCAGTCGGTGTCCCTCATCTTCGTGACCAACATGGCCCAGTTCGCCGTGAAGGGCTACGAGGTGGACGCCTTTGATTTCGTGGTGAAGCCGGTGTCCTACGCCAACTTTGTGCTGAAAATCCACCGCCTGCTCAGCAAGCTGGCCGCCCGCCGGGAGGAGGAGGTGCTGGTCACCCAGTCCGACCACATGATCCGCCTGTCCGCGTCCCAGATCAAGTATATTGAGATTTCAGGCCACCGGATGGTCTACCACACCACCGGCGGCGAGGTGAGCGCCTACGGAAACCTGAAGGAGGTGGAGGCGGCCCTGGACCCGGCCATGTTCGCCCGGTGCAACAGCTGTTACCTGGTCAACCTGAACTACGTCCAGGCCATCCAGGGCTATACCGTCCTGGTGGGCGGGGAATCCCTGCAAATCAGCCGCCCCCGGCGCAGGGCCTTCGCCCAAGCCCTCAACGACTACTTGGGAGGGGGGATCACCTGATGCCGCTCACCAGCCTGTCCGTCTACAAGATGCAGTTCATGGCCGCCCTGCTCATCGCCCAGGGGCTGTTCCTGCTCCGCCTGCCTGTGCGCAGCCGCTTTCCCCTGCGCGCGGCGGCGGCAGCTGCCGGCTGCTTCCTGGCGGCGCTGGCCTTCCCCATTTTAAGCTATGACGCGCTGTACATCTCGGTGATGTTCCTGGCCTTCTTTGCCCTCACCATCCCGGCGGCCAGGTTTTGCTTCGGCGCGGGCTGGCGGGGGTGCGTGTTCTGCACCGTGGCGGGGTACAGCGTGCAGCACCTGGCCTCGGTGTGCTACGACATGGCCCTCACCATCGCCGGCTTTTCCGGCTCCACCCAGGTGTACTCCAACGCCCCCGCCCGGTTCGACCCCATCCCCGCCGCCATCTTTCTGGAGGTTTACGCCCTGGTATACTGGGCCCTCTACCAGCTTTTTGCCCGCAGGATGAAAAAGGGTGAGGATATGGACATCCAGCGCCCCTCCCTGCTGGTGCTGGTGGCGCTGACGGTGCTGGTGGAGATTGTGCTCAACGCCGTAGTCATCTACCACAAGTATGAAAACCTGGATCTGGTATACTACCTGGCCGCCTCGCTGGCCAACGTGGTGTGCAGCCTGTCGGTGCTGGTGGTGCTGTTCTCCCTGCTGTTCCAAAAGTCCCTGGAGGCGGAGCTGGAGGTGGTCTATCAGATGTGGCGGCAGGAGCAGAAGCAGTACGAGATCTCCAAGCAGACCATCGACCTGATCAACGTCAAGTGCCACGACATGAAGCACCAGATCCGGGCCATCAGCCGTCAGGCGGCCATCGACCCCGCCGCACTGGAGGAGATGGAGAGCGTCATCTCCATCTACGGCACCATCGTCAAAACGGGCAGTCAGGCCCTGGACATCATTCTGGCGGAAAAAAACCTCTACTGCCAGAAAAACGGCGTCACCATCAGCTGTATTGCCGACGGGGCAAAGCTGGACTTCATGACCGACAGCGACATCTACTCCCTGTTCGGCAACCTGCTGGACAACGCCATCCGCAGCGTGACGGCCCTGGAGCCGGACAAGCGGGTGATCAGCTTCAGCGTCCGGGCCGAACGGGCTTTTTTGTCCATCAATTCCCACAACTACTACGGCGGGGAGGTGCGCATGGAGCGGGGCCTTCCCGTCTCCAACCAGGCGGAGACGGGCTACCACGGCTTCGGCGTGAAGAGCATGGCGCTCATTGTGGAGAAATACGGCGGCACCATCAGCTTCCACGCCAAAAGCCAGGTGTTCAACGTGAACATCCTCTTCCCCCTGGACCCCGATAAATACCTGCGCGGCTGAGGAGGCCTTGCAATGAAACATCGAGCACCGCCCGGCGCCCGGCGGCTGCGGCAGGTTTTGCTGCCGCTGATGGCGCTGCTGACGGCCCTTGCCGTCACCCTCACCATGGGCATGTACGCCAACGCCGACACGCTGGACAAGCTGTTTGGCCGGGGCGCCCGGACCATCACCGCCGTCAGCGACGCCCAGCAGCCGGACGCCGCTTATTATGAGCAGCGCTACGGCAGCAAGCAGCAGGCGCTGTCCGCCGCCACCGCCCTCTCCCGCCAGATCGGCGGGGAGGGGATCGTCCTGCTGAAAAACGACGGCCTGCTCCCGCTGGGGGAGGACACCGCCGTCTCCCCCTTCGGCCTGCGCTATGCCCTGCCCTTCTACGGCGGCACCGGCTCGTCCGCCATCGGCAGCGGCGAGGGGAAGGCGGCCACCCCCGCCGACGGCCTGGCCGCCGCCTTCCCCCGGGTGAACGCCGTTTTGGAGGAGCGGTACGCCCAGGCTCTGGGAGCCGGGGCCTCGCTGGCGGAGAACGGGCAGGCCGTTCCCTGCCGCCCCGCCGGTGCCGCCGCGGAGGGCCAGACCCTGTACGAGTTCGCCCCATCGGTGTACCAGGGGACGCAGGATGCCTGCGCCGGGACGGTGGGGATTGTGTTCCTCGGCCGGCAGACCGGGGAAAACCAGGATGCGTCCACCGCCGTCTACGACGATGGCACCCCCCACATGCTGGCCCCCACCGCCGCCGAGCTCAGCACCCTGGACTACGCCAAGCGGGTCTGCGACGGGGTGGTGGTGGTGCTGGCCAGCCCCTCCCCCATGGAGGCCGCCGTCCTGGAGGACGACCCCGGCGTGTCCGCCATCCTGTGGCTGGGCGGCGCGGGGAGCACGGGATACCTCTCCCTGGGGGATATCCTGACCGGGCGGGTGAACCCCTCCGGCCGTCTTCCCGACACCTGGGCGGCCAGCTTTAAAAGCGACCCCACCTTCCCCAACCAGGACGACGGCAGCGACCGTTTCCTCTATGAAAACGCCTTCACCACCCTGGTGTCCTCCGGCGGCTGGCAGGATATGGCCCGCACCCCCTTCCGGGAATATGAGGAGGGGGTCTACCTGGGCTACCGCTACTACGAGACCGCCTGTGAGGAGGGGGCGCTTTCGGATTTTTACAACCGCACCAACGGCGTGCTCTACCCCTTTGGCTACGGCCTGTCCTATACCAGCTTCCGCCAGGAGCTGTGCTCCTTTGCGGCGGCGGCGGACGAAATCCGGCTCACCGTCCGGGTGACCAATACCGGCACCCGGTACGCCGGGCAGGACGTGGTGCAGGTCTACTTTTCCGCCCCCTATACGGAGCTTGACCGGCAGCTGGGCGTGGAAAAGCCCGCCGCCGCGCTGGCCGGCTTTGGCAAGACCGGGCTGCTGGCGCCGGGGGAGCATGAGGACGTGCCGGTGCGCTTTGCCCTGGAGGACATGGCCTCCTACTGCTCCGCCCGGGATAACGGGGACGGCACCTCCGGCTGCTACCTGCTGGAAGATGGGACGTATACCGTTTCCCTGCGCGCTGATGCTCACACGGTGCTGGACACGCGGGAGGTGTCCATCCCCGCCTCGGTGTGGTATGACGGCAAAAATCCCCGGCAGGGGGAGGAGGCGGCAGCGGTCAACCGCTTTGCGCAGCTGGACGCGTATATGTCCGACCCGGCGGTGAGCGGCGCGGTGATCCTGTCCCGGAGCGACTGGCAGGGTACCCAGCCCACCGCCCCCACCGGCCGGGACCGGCGCACGTCGGACACCGTGGCGGCGTGGATCGCCCAGGCCGACTCCACCAAGTTCGACTGCCAGACCGACCCGCTGCTGGGCAATGTCCCGGGCAGCGCCGTCTACCGGGAAACCGCCCCCGCCGCCGGGGCGGATAACGGCCTGGTGCTGGCCGACCTGCGGGGCCGGAGCTACCGGGACCCCCTGTGGAGCGACCTTTTGGACCAGCTCACCTTTTCCAGCGGCGAGGAGCTGCGCTTGGCCCTGTTCGAATGCGCCTATAAAACCGGCGCGGTGGACGCCATCGGCAAGCCCGTCTCCCTGGAGCGGGACGGACCCCAGGGCCTCACCTTCCCCGACCAGTCGGGGAAAAACTGGATCAGCGGGGTGTGCGGCTACCCCGCCCCCCCGGTGCTGGCCGCCTCCTGGAATCTGGAGCTGGCCTACGCGTTCGGGGAGATGGTGGGGCAGGAGGCCCTGCTGCGCGGCATCAACGGCTGGTACGCCCCGGGGCTCAACCTGCACCGCTCCCCCTTCAACGGACGGTGCTCCGAGTATTTCAGCGAGGACCCCCTGCTGGCCGGTCTGTTCGGGGCGCGGGTGGTGTCCGGCGCGGGGGACGCGGGGCTGTCCTGCGCGGTGAAGCACCTGGGCCCCATGGACACCGAGGCCCACCGCAACCCCCACACCACCGTCTGGCTCACCGAGCAGACCCTGCGGGAAATCTACCTGCGGCCCTTTGAGCTGGCGCTGAAAAACGCGGAAAAAACGGTGGCCTTCGTGGACGAGGGGGGCAGGCTCACCCGGCGCGTCATGGGGGCGGGGGATTTCATCATGGTGGGTGACTGCGCCGTCGGCAGCGAGTGGACCGCCGCCAGCTATCCCCTGCTGACCCAGGTAGTGCGGGGCGAGTGGGGCTTTCAGGGCTTCATTTTGTCCGATATCCACCTCAACGGCAACGGGGCCCAATTGGACAAGCTCCTCCGGGCGGGGTGCGACGCCCTGCTCAACACCAGCTACGGCGTGAAGCTCTCCCCCACCGACACCGAATCGCCCACAGCGCGGCACCTGCTGCGCACATCCATTAAAAACGCCTGCTATATGCTGGTCAACTCCAGCTTGATGCAGGGCGCCCTCCCCGGCTCCCGCATCCACTACTCCCCCGCCCCCTGGATGGTATGGCTGGCCGCAGCGGATGTGCTCACCGGCCTGGGCGTCGCAGCCATGGGCGTCCTCGTGGCGGTGCGCTCCTGGCGGGAGCGGGGCAGTTGAACAATCATTCCCCAGCAGACTGGCCCTGCGCGCTGGCCTTCGGGCCGGCGCGCAGGGCTGTTTGTTGATCCGCAGGGGAGAAGAAGAATAATAAACCAAAAATATTTGAAAATTTCTGAATAATTTGATTGCATCTCTGCGCGCGTTGTGATATGATCGGCTTGGAAGGTGGTCAAAGCATGATAAAGGCGATCATTTTTGATGTGGACGGCGTCCTGGTGGACAGCGAACCCCGCTACGCGTCGCTTCGGCAGGAATATCTGGCCTCCTATGGCGTGGCGGTGAGCTGGGAGCAGATGGCGCACTTTGCCGGTTTCCGCTTCACAGCCACCATGGAGGCGCTGCGCAGCGGCATCCCCGAGGATATCTATCAACGGATTTTGGAGGATTTCGTCCCCTGGGATCTGGACTACCCCTCCCTTCTGCGCCCGGAGGTCTGCCAGGTGATGGAGCAGCTGAAGGGGGCAGGTATGAAAATCGGCATCGCCTCCAACAGTATGCCGGATAAGATCGCCTGCCTGATCCGGGCGTGCGGCCTAGAGCGCTATGTGGACGCCGCCTGCAGCGGCGCGCAGGTGGGCCGCCCGAAGCCCGCGCCCGACGTGTACCTGGAAACCGCCCGCCGGCTGGGGCTCCCCTGCCAGCTCTGCGCCGCTGTGGAGGATTCCGACGCGGGCCTGCGCGCCGCCACCGACGCCGGATGCACGGTATTCTGTCTGGTGGACCAGCGCTTTCCCTTCCGGCAGGATACGGCGGACATATGGATCCGGCAGCTTGCCGAGCTGCCGCAGGCGGTGGATCGTCTCCGCCGGACGCCGGGGGGCCTGCCGCCCGCCCCAGCCGCACCGCAATCAAACCGTGGAGGGAACACAACATGAAAAAAATCCAGCTCCAATTCGCCATGGACGGGGCCGCCTCCAGAAGCATCGAGGACGCGCTTGGGATGATCGGCGATATCGCCGGCTGCCTGGATATCATCGAAGCGGGCACCTCCTTCGTGCTGCGCTACGGAATGGAATCCGTAACCCGCTTCAAAGCGGCCTTCCCCGAAAAAAAGATCCTGGCGGACATGAAGATCATGGACGGCGGCTATCACCATACCGCTATGGGCTGCCGCGCCGGCGGCGATATCATCACGGTACTCGGCGCCGCGGCCCCCGAAACCATCCGCAGCGCCACGCAGGCCGCCCATGACAACGGGAAGGAGATCATGGTTGACCTCCTCTGCGTCAGCGATATGGAACACACCATCGGCTTGTGCGAACGCACCGGCGCGGATTACGTCTGCGTCCACTGCGGCGTGGATATGCAGTCCGCCGGCGGAAATCCCTATGCACAGCTGCTTCAGGCCGCGTCCATGGTGAAAAACTGCAAAATCGCCGTGGCCGGCGGGATCAGCGAAGACACCATTGAGGATATCTGCCGCCTGGGCCCCGATGTGGTGATCGTCGGCGGAGCCATCCACAAGCGGACGGATTACATTAGCGCCGCCGGAAAAATCCACCGCGGCATCCGCCGTGTCTGCCAGGAGGTATCAGATCATGGAACATCCCATTGTTGAGCGAGCGCTGGCCACTGCGGACTGCCTGAAGGAGATTCTCAGCGGCGTTTCCCCCCAGGAGCTGGAAGCGGTTTTACAGGAGCTGATCCGGGTCAGGCAGGAGGGCAGAAAGGTCTATATCACCGCGGCCGGGCGGGCCAACCTGGTCATGCGCACCTTCGCCATGCGGCTGATGCAGATCGGGCTGACCTCCTATGTGGTATCCGACACCAACACCCCGGCCGTCCAGGCGGGCGACCTTTTGATCGCGGGCTCCGGCTCCGGGACTACGGAAACCGTCGCGGTGGTCGCCCGGCAGGCCAGGGAGAAGGGCGCCCGCATCGTCTTGATCAGCAAAAGCGCCGGCTCCCCCCTGGCGCAGCTGGCCGACGCGGTTTTGCAGATCCCCACCGGCCGCCGCACCCGGAAGCTCCAGACGAAGGGCAGCGAATTTGAGCACAGCCTGTTCGTGCTCTGCGACAGCATCGGCGTGGAGCTGATGTTCCGCCTGGGCTGTATCCGGGAGATTGAGGAAATCGACCCGTTTATCCAGATTCTCCACGCAAATCTTCAGTGACGCGCGCCGTCATACCGGTTAAGGAGGCGACAGCATTGTTCTATGAAAAATTGGAAGCCGTTTATCCCGGCCTCACCGGCAAGGAGGCCAGGATCGCCGAATACATCCTGGCCAACCGTGCGCGCATCTCGGGGCTCACCTCTCAAAAGCTGGCCGGGAACCTGGGAATCAGCCAATCCACCGTCATCCGCTTTTCCCAGAAGCTGGGGTATAAGAGCTATCAAAACCTTCTGCTGGATCTGGAGCGGTCCGGCGAGCCCGGCGAACGCCTGGAGGAAATCCAGCTGACAGACTCCACCCTGGCCACCAACACGAAGATCCTCAACCATGCCAAGCTGCTCCTGGACCTGACGGCGGAGGTCAACCCGCCCGGCCAGCTCGCCCGGGCGGTGGAGCTGATCCAGGGCGCGGACACCATCTTCTGCTTCGGCTTTCTTTCAACCCACTCCGCCGCCCACCACATGAACGAGCTGCTCCAGCTGTTCGGCATCAACTCCTTCTGCCTGGACGCCTTCGGCACCCTTTCGGCCATGCGCAGCCACAGCGGCGGGGGGCTTTTGATCGTGTTCTCCAAATCCGGGGCCACCGATATGACTAACCGGGTGGTCCGCCATGCCAAAGAGCTGGGGCTTAAAATCATCGGCGTCACCAGCATGGCCCCCAACCCCATGGCCCCCAATCTGGACGTATGGCTCAAAACCAAGCACTCGCCCGTCCGCACCCGGTTCCTGCACTACACAGAAACCCTGCCCATGTTTTTTCTCATAGACTGCATAATCCTGAACCTCTACAAGCAGAATTTTTCCAGCTACTCCGACAGCGTGAAGCAGCATATCGCCATCACAAAGGGCGCATATGGAACCGGCGCCCCCCCCGGCGGGGAATCCCAGACGCCGGATTTGTGACAGAAAAAGGGCGCCCGGTCCCAACCCGGACAGGGCGCCTTGTTCACTGCTTTGGACGGGCTTTCTTCCCAAATTCCATGGAGCTCATGGCCTTCAGATACGCTTCCTTGTGCTGTTTTGACAGCCCGGAATACAGCTGCGCCTGCTGCATGTCCCCCTGGTTTCGATAGATCTCGGAGACAAGATACTCGTTGGTATACCGCTCAAACTCCGTCTGCCCCTCCATCTCCGCCAGCAGGGCGTCCAGCATACCGTCCTTTTTCTCAATCAGCACATCGTAAAATCTGGCCACGGTCTCTTTCATCGCCTCGTCGCTGGAGGACTCCCGCACCCCGGCGGCATACTTCTTACACATCTTCCCATCCCGCTTGGGCAGGAAATAGTAAAATCCCCGCAGCGAGATGTCGGCTTTCTCCTGGCTGGTCAAGTTCAGGCCCTCAATCTCTTGAAACGTCTCCTTGATCCGGGCATGGTCGTTTTTCTGCATCGCCGCGTTGAGCTTCATGACCTTTGCGGTATACGCCGGTATGGCCGCCTTGATCACCCACTTCCCGCAGTATCCGTCATAGGCCCCATAATCCCCCTCCTCCAGCAGGCCGACCAGGCGGCCTTGGCACCGCTTCCTGACGATGGAGAAGAGGAATTCCAGCAATATCACGCAAAACAGCAGGATTGCCACAATTTTGATCATACCATTTGAGCCCCCGCCCTGCTCACGCTTTGTTCTGGCTCCCAAACAGCTGGATTTTCCCGCATACCATGCGGTACACCGCGTCCATGCCGTAGTTCATGATGACCCGCGGATCGTAGCCCTTGGGCTCCTCCTCCTTCCTTTGGGCGTAATACTCCTTCAGCGCGTCGGAAAAAGCGATGCCGCACTCCGTATTGACGTTGATTTTGCTCACGCCCAGCGAGACCGCCTTTTTAATCTGATCCTCGGGAATGCCGGAGCCCCCATGCAGCACCAGGGGGATCGCGTTGGTGCTGCTTTGAATCTCCGCCAGCCGCTCAAAGTTCAGCCCCTTCCAATCCGCCGGATACTTTCCGTGGATATTGCCGATGCCGGCCGCCAGCGCATCCACGCCCAGCGCCACAATGGCGGCGCATTCCTTCGGGTCGGCCAGCTCGCCGGCGGAGGTCTTCCCGTCCTCGGTGCCGCCGATGCCGCCCACCTCGCATTCCACCGAGATGCCCTTGGCATGGGCCAGCTCGATGATCTGCTTCGACTTTTCGATATTCTCCTCAAAGCTGTAGTGGGAGCCGTCAAACATAACGGAGGTATAGCCCTCCTCGATGGCCCGCTTCGCCCCCTCAAAGGAGCCGTGGTCCAAATGCAGGGCCACGGGGACCGTGATCCCCAGGTAGTCCATCATGGACTCCACCATGCCCCGGACCGTCTGATAGCCGCACATATACTCGATCTGCGCCTCAGAGACCTCCACAATGACGGGGGAATTCATATGCTGCGCCGCCCGCAGGATATACTCCGTCCACTCCAGGTTATTCAAATTGAACGCGCCGACGGCATAGTGCCCGTCGTGCGCCCTGCGCAGCATTTCTTTGTTTGAAATCAAAGCCATAATCCGCTTTGAACCTCCTTGTATCATTTTGCCGAGATAAATTCAATCCCATTTTCCTGCATGTATTGGGCGCAGGACTCCGTGGGCATCTGATCCGAAATCACCTGCTGGAACACATTCAGCTTTCCATAATTGACCCGGCTCTTCTTTCGGAACTTGGAGCCGTCCGCCAGCAGGATATTCTCCCTGCTGATGGCCAGGACACGCCCCTTGATCACCGATTCCTCCAGGTAGGAGGTGGTCAGGTCAAAATCCGGCGTGATGCTCGTACAGGCCATAAACGCCTTGTCAAATTCAATGTCCGCCAGGTACTCCTCCGTCTGGGACCCCACAATGGACAGGCCGTTGTGCAGCAGCTTCCCCGGCGGGATCAGGACTTGTACATTGTGGAACTTGGACAGCTCCGCAATGATCGGAATGCAGCACGTCACCACCGTGACGTTATATGTATTTTTAAAGTATGGTACGATGTTGATGGTTGTGGTGCCCGCGTCAATAAACACAATGTCGTTGTTTTCAATGAAGCCGGCCGCCACCCTCGCGATGGACTTTTTCGCGGATACGTTCATTTTACTCCTCTCGTTATAGGACAGAAAGGGGCTGGCCGCGCTGTGCTGGGAGTCAACGTCGTTAGAGATGACGCCGCCGTACACCTTTTTGATCCGGCCCAGCTTGGACAGCTCGGCCAGATCCCTTCTCACGGTGTTGACCGAGACGTTGAACTCGCTGCAAAGCTGCTCAATGCTGGCCGATCCGCTGACGTTGATGAACTCTTCCATTGCACTCTGTCTTTGTTCTTTCATGTTGACTCCCCTACCCGTTTTATAAAAATGCGTTATTTCTCCCACTCAAATGAAAAAGCGCCAGACAAAAGCAGGGCTTTTGCCTAACGCCCAGCACAAGAAGAACGCTTAATGCAACCGCAAGCGGCAGGTATAGAGTTTCATTAGCCGGGCCGGAGGGCCGCCGTCGCAGAGCCCCCGGTTTGGCAGCGTGAAGAGCATCATCCGTCTTGGTGCTGGCAGATTGTAGCTGACCGGCACACATTATATACCAGCGGTTTCAGACTGTCAAGGTGCATACTTGGCGGCTTTTCGGAACATTCCTCCATTCTATGGGCGCTCTTCCCCTAGGCCCGCCGGCGCCGGATGGCGCCGGCGGGCCTAGGCTCTTTTCGTCTGGGCACGGTCTGTAAATCTTACACCACGCCGATCAGCGCCAGCAGGATGGACAGCACAAACACACCCAGGGTCAGGTAGTTTGTATTGATGTTCTTCCGCTGCGCCCACAGGCAGCCAAGGGACAGCAGCAGGGGCACCAGGCCCAGGAACACCGTGTCCAAATAGCTCTGGATGGTGGCCACGCTGCCGTCGGTAAACTCAAAGGCCAGCGGCGTGGTGAAGTTCACGTTGGAGGCGATCATGGCGCCCACCATGATCAGGCCCAGAATGGACGCGCCCTTCGTCAAAATCTTCATCGCGCCTGAGCCCGCGATCTCCTTCAGGAACGTGGTGCCCATGGTATACCCGGTGAAGAGCAGATACCGTCTCAGCACCATGCCCGGGATATTATAGATGGCCAGGAACAGCAGCGGCGCGACGATCAGCCCGTTTTGCGCCAGCGGGATGCAGATGGACGCGGCCAGCAGCCGCAGCACGCCCCAAAACAGGGAGTCGCCGATGGCGGACATGGGGCCCATCAGGGAGGTCTTTACCGCGGTGATGGCGCTGACATCAAAGCTGGGGTCCTCGGACGCCTCCCGCTCCATGGCGGTAACAAGCCCCAGGCAGAAGGTGGAGACGGTCTGGGTGATGTTGAAAAAGGTGGAGTGGCGCATCAGGGCCTCCCGGTGCTTCTCAGGGGTCTTGCAGTACCGCTCCAGCGCGGGGGCCAGCGTGAAAATAATGCCGACGGCGTGCATTCTGACCTGCCCGCCCACGCGGCCCGCCATCTGGAAGAAGGAGCGCCAGTAGATGCGCTCAAGCATCTTCTTATCTTCCGCTGTCATCGCGGCCTTCACCGCAGAATTCGCAGTTGTCATGACAAGAAATCCTCCTCTTCATTGGTACTGGGGGACGCGGCAGCCATGTTCATGGTCCTTTTTTCCAGGTCCAGTAGCTGCTTGTCCCGCAGGCAGATGGGGACAAGGATCACCAGCGCGATCACGACGATGGCCACGTGGGGCAGGCCGAGGTACTTGAAGAGCACAAAGCCCAGGAAGAAATATCCGGCCAGCTCCTTCTGCCAGACCATTTTCATCAGGATGGAGATGCCCACCGCAGGCAGCAGCTTGCCGGCCGTGCTGATGCCGTTCAAAATCACCACGGGAATGCCGTTGACAAAGGCCTCAATGGCGTCGCTGCCGGCCAGGATGCCCACAAAGAACACCAGCACAGGGACGAAGAAGCGGAAGAACCATGTGCCCCAAAACAGCCGGTACAGCCCCTTGGTGTCGTTCTTCTCGCACAGGCGGTCCACCCAGGGGGCCTGGAAGTTGCAAAGGACGTTGTTCATCAGCGTAAACAGGAAGGCGCTCAGCATGGAGATGGGCACGGCCAGGGCCAGGGCGGTGTCCGCGTCCACCGAGGACTGGGTGGCCATATACACCGCGAACACAGTGGCGGCGCAGGGCTCGGCGGAGATATTGCCGCCAATGTTGACGGCGCCCATGAAGATGGCCTCCAGCGTGGCGCCCATAATCAGGCCCGTCTGGATATCGCCCAGCAGAATACCGGCCACAAGCCCTGCCACGATGGGACGGTCGCACATATTCTGCGCCCAGAAGTAGTTGCCCGCGTAACAGATAAAGTACGCAAGGGCACATAAAATCGCGTTTGTCAGCATGGTTTCCCTCCTCTTTGATTTGAAACATCATTGGCCCTTGAGCAATTCTGAGACCGGCGTTTTGCGGTCGCTGGGAAGGATCTGCTGGAACGCCTTGACATCCAGCGTCGCCAGCTCTTTCAGTGCGGCCAGCTCGTCCTTATTCAAGGTGATCGCACCGTTGATTACGATCTTTTCCGACGGCGGCGTCAAGTCAAACCGGCCTACATTGGCCACATTCACCGACTGGACGTACCCGGGGCAGCCCTTTACGATGCGAACGGCGTCCGCCACATTGTTGGTCAGCACAAACATGTCAACGCCCTGGGCCTTGGGGTTGTTAAACAGCTTAATGGCGTCGTCAACCGTTTTAATCAGCAGCTTAATCCCGCCCGGGGTCGCCATCCGCAGTGTCAGATTGGACACCTCATCGGTCACCGCCCTGTCGTTTGCCACAACAATTCTGTTTGTGCCGAACTCCTTCGACCATACCATGGCGATCTGCCCATGGATCAGCCTGTCGTCAACGCGCAGCGATGGAATCATCATTTTTCATCTCCTTTCCTCCCATATTTCAGACGCCGTCCAGAAAACCGCTGTCATCTTCCCCGGCATCCGAGTTGACACAAAGCAGCTCCTCAATCCTGACCGCCCGGGTTTTGCCCTCCTCAATCATCTCGTCGATCTCCTCGTAGCTGAGCAGGCCGCCGCTGGTCAAAATATCAATCATGATGGGGACATTGGTGTTGGCAATCAGCCGGATGTTGCGCTTGCCCGCACCGATCAGCTGGGTTGTGACGCGCTGATTCACGCTGCCCCCGTAAAAATCTGTGAAAATATAGGCGGCGTCCCCGGGGCCCACCCCCGCAATAAACGACGCAATGTCCTCGTCGTAGGTGTCGTCCGGGCCGTCCACATAGGCGTCGATGGTCTGAATGTCCATATCCCCCACAAACATCCTGAGCGTCGACGCCAGCCCGCTGGCCGTCCGGCCATGGGAGGCAATCAGTATCCTGGTCATAGCGCACCACTCATAAACCTGCGGATCGCATCGGTGGTGGGGTTGTCCGCCGCGTTCTTCAGGAACTCCCGCTGGAACACCTTGCCCTGAATGATCCGTTTGGTCACGTCCGGCCTGCTGCGCAGAATAATCCGGCCCATGTCATCCGCGATGCAGGACTTCATATCCTCAAAGAACGTTTTAAACTCCCGCTGGAGCTGGGCGCGGCTCTCCGGGTAGCCCATCCCGTGCTCCGACTGAAAGTATGCCTGGAACACATAGCGCAGATTCAGCTCGCCGCCCACGCCGAAGTCCTTTCCAAACGGCATGGAAATCGCGTTCCCGTCATTGATCTGCCCAAACATATAGGCGTCCACGGGGTCCTTGATATAGCCGCAGTACACGTTGGGATAGCTGTTTGACACCATGCAGGCGCCCTCGCCGGAGGCGCAGCCGGTCACCACAAAGTCCACCGCCCCGGCGTTCAGCAAAATGGCGGTCAGGTAGCCCAGCTCCACATAGCTGATGTTGTAGTCCTTGTCCTCCTCGCTCATGCCGTAGTTGAACACCTGATGCCCCAGCGGCTTCACCACCCGCTCCAGCTCCCTCAGGATTGCGGCGTTTTTGCTCAGGCAGCTGCTCTCGTTGATCAATGCGATCTTCATGCCCTGATTCTCCTTTCCATCACCTGCTTTGCCGCAGCCGCGATATCGCCGCCGCTCATCCGCATGACTTTTTTCAGCTCGTCCAGATGGCCGATCTCACCCAGGCGGTCCCTGACGCCGATCCGCCGCACAGGGGCCGGGGCGTTCTCCGCCAGGCACTCGCTGACAGCGCTGCCCAGCCCGTTGAGGATGGAGCCGTTTTCCGCCGTCACCGCGCAGCCCGTTTTGGATACGCTCTTGATGACCAGCTCCTCATCCAGCGGCTTGAGGGTGTGGATGTTGATGACCTCCGCATCAATCCCCTCCGCCTTCAGCACCTCCCACGCGCGCAAGGCCTCGCTGACCTCCACCCCGCTGGCAAAGATGGATACGTCCTTCCCCTCCCGGAGCACGACGCCCTTGCCCAGCTCAAACTCCGTCTCATCGGAGAAAATCCTGTCCGGGGCCTGCCGGAACAGCCGGATATAGCAGGGGCCATACCGCTCCACAATCTGGGGGAACACCTTCCTCATCTGGGCCCCGTCCACCGGCTCGAAAATAGTCATTCCCGGAATTCCCCGCATGATGCCCAGGTCATCCATCGCTTGATGGGTGCCTCCGTTCAGCTCCGTTGTGATGCCGGGGTCAGTGCCGCACATCTTCACATTCTGTTTGGCATAGGCCACGCTCTGCTCAATCTGGTCCAGGCACCGCCTCGACGCGAACACGCAGAAGGTCTGGGTGAACGGGATCTTCCCCATGTAGGACAGTCCGGCCGCCACGCACATCATATTGGCCTCGGCGATGCCCACGTCAAACGTCCGCTCCGGGAAAACCTGACTGAAGGGCATCGTACCGGCGCTGCGCATCAGATCCGCCTCCACAATGCAGATCCGCTCGTCCTTTTTGCCGTACTCGATCAGCAGCTCCACGTATGTCTGCTTAAGCTCCTTGCTGTCTTTTTCAAACCTCATCTCACTCACCCTCGCCGCGCAAAAGCTTCAGTTCCCGTTCAAGCACATCCTTTGAGATGGTCATACTGTGATTTGTGACCACGTTTTCCGCAAACGAGATCCCCTTTCCCTTCACCGTGCGCAAAATAATCATGTGGGGCTTTCCCCCGCCCTGCTTGGCCCTGGAAACCGCCTGGTCAATCTCCTCCACGTCATGGCCGTCCACGCTGTGCACATCCCAGCCAAAGGCCGCCCACTTGTCCGCCAGGGGCTCCAGCCCGTTTACCTCGGAGACATGGCCGTCAATCTGAAGATTGTTATAGTCGGTAAACCCGATGATATTGTCCAAGCCCTTATTGCCCGCCAGCATGGCGGCCTCCCAGACCAGGCCCTCCTGGCTCTCGCCGTCGCCGATAATGGGGTAGACATAGAGCGCCTCCCGGTCCAGCTTGGCCGCCAGGGCGATCCCAACGGCCACGCTGAACCCCTGGCCCAGGCTCCCCGTGGTCACATCCACCCCGGCCGTCCTGGTCGCGTCGCAGTGGCTGGGGATGCTGGTGCCCAGCTCGTTCAGGCTCTTCAGCGCCTCCCGGTCAAAATACCCCCTCAGCGCCAGCGCGGAATAGACCACCGGCCCCGCGTGCCCCTTGGAGAGGATGAACCGGTCCCGGTGCTTCCACTGGGGATCCTCGGGCCTGACGTTCATCTGGCTGAAGTACAGCACGCTCATCACCTCGCACAGGGACATGCAGCCGCCCAAGTGGCCCTTCCCCACATGGCCAATGGTCTCCAGCGTCAGTGTTCTGATCTCATGGGCTTTCCTTCGAAGCATCCCATAGTCGGCCATGATCTCTTCCCCCAATCAGTAGATATTGTTCAAAAGCCGCACCACTGCCTCCTTGGTCATACAGGCCGGCGACAAATTCAGCTGCCCGGCATACCGGGTTACCGCCGTCTCGGCAATCCCGTCAATGTCCGCTTGCGCGGCTCCAATCTCACGAAGCCTCACGGGCATCTCCAGGGAACGCATCAGCCCGTCCACATGGTCCGCAAAGGCCGCCACGCCGGAAAAGCCCAGGGTTTTGGCCAGGCGCGTCATCTTCTCATTCTCCCGCTCCGGGCTCAGCCGGATAAACTGGCCGATGGAGATGGCGCAGCCGATTCCGTGGGGGATGTGGTACAGCGCGCCCAAGGGATAGCTGAGCACATGGGCGCCGGTGGTCCGGGTCTGGCTGAAGGCCAGGCCCGCCAGAAGGCTGGCCAGGCTCATATTCTGCCGGGCCTCCTCATCGGCAGGGTCCTGAAACGCCCTTTCCAGGTTCTCCAGGATCAGCCGCATGGCCCCGATCCCCAGCTCGTCGCTGGCGGGATTGCTGTTCTGATTCCAGTACGCCTCAATTGCGTGGCAAAACGCGTCCATCCCCGTATTCGCCGTGACGTTTTTCGGCATGGTATAGCTCAGCGCCGGGTCCACAACCGCAGCGTCGGCATACAGCGCGTCATTCACAATGGGGCTCTTGTCGCCGGTGGTCGGGTTGTTGAACACCGCAACGTTCGTGACCTCGCTCCCAGTGCCCGCAGTGGTGGGCACAAGGATCAGCCGCGTGCTCCGCCGGCCAAAGGCCCTGCCCCCACCGGCATAATCCAGAATGCTCCCCTCGTTCCCGGCCAGATATGCCACGGCCTTCGCCACGTCCAGGCTGCTGCCTCCGCCGATGCCGATCACCGTTGTGACACGGTTTTCCCGGGCCATCCCGGCCCCCGCATCCACATTGTCCGTTGTGGGATTGGGTACGATGTCCGAGAAAAAGCAGAGCTCCTTCCCCGCCAGCGCCTCCCGCAGCCCCTTCACAAACGCCGTCTCCATCAGGAACTGATCCATCACCACCTGAACGCGGTCTCCCTCCACCAGCTCAGGCAGCTTCTCCATGGCGCTTTTCCCAAAGTGAATTTTGACAGGGTTCCAAAATGAAAAGTCAAGTTTTTTCATGCGCAGCACCATCCTTGATCACCGAGTATTGAGAGGCGTTTTCCCTCTCCTGATGTTCAATATCTTACCATCCGCCACCCCATATGTCAACAATAATCTTATAAATTCGCTCAAAATTTACTCATAATATCACAGAGACGTTGCGCCGCAACGGGTTCAGCCATTTTCCGACAGCAAAAATTCGAGCAAAACCACGTGAAGTTTTACAGATAATCCGGAATCTCGCCCAACACCTTCGTATGAAATGCTCAATTCTCTGCGCGCAAATTGCCCACTTCGCTCTCCAATGGCCTCAGAACAGAAATATAACTTTTTGCTCCAAAACAGCGGCCGGCAGACTCCGCCGGGATCAGCGCCTCAGAGGCGGGACTCCGCCCCGCCGGAGGGCAGTTTGCGGCCGCAAAAGATGCCCTCCGCAAAAGCAGAAAGGACAAGGCCCAAATGGGCCTTGTCCTTTTGTTGAGCTTTGCACCTGCCAATTCTTCCGCCGCTATGCGCACCCAGCTCCATCAGTCTGAGCCGGGTTCTGGGTCAGGTCCCGGATTGGTCAGCAGGATGGAGCTGTCCATTGTCGGGTCAAATGCGTCTTCGTAGGTGGAAAGGGAGCGGTAGTCCAATGAATATTCCCGGGGCAGGGTGCTGGGAGAATACCCGGTGACGCTCTTGAACACCCGGTTAAAATTGCGCAGGGTGTTAAAGCCGCACTCCGTCATCAGGGACGCCATTGTAATATCCGGCGAGACCGCAAGAATATCAATTGCCCTTCCGACGCGCACAATGTTCAGATACTGGGAAAAGGTCATGCCGGATACTTTTTTAAAAAACCGGGAAAAGTAGGCATCCGACATATTCATAAACGCGGCGGCATCGCGGAAGGACAGGTGGTCAAAGGACTGGTCGATGACGGTCAGCAAGTCCTTGTAGCGCGCAATTGACTTTTGGTTTTGGGCGGCCCGGCGCACAAGCGGCTCATTCCGAAAAATTTCAATGAGGAGCAGGGACATGGAGGCGTTGATTTTTTCGCTGCAAAACGCCAGCCGGGACTCCTGTTCCCGGTACATGCCGTCCATGCAGGAATATGAGCCATAACGGTCCTCAAACAGGGGGGATTCCAGCCAGAATGGGGCCACACCGGCACACAGGGACTGGTCGAATTGGGCCACAATCACACCGCCGTCAAGGCTGCTGGCGATAGAGTGGGGGCTTTCCGCCGGACAGAGGATACACATACCGGCTTCCAGGCGGTACTGCTGGCCATCCAGCAGAACGGCGGCGGAGCCCTCAAGGCAGGAGACCAGCTCGTGCTCGTAATGCCAGTGGGGAATATTGTGCAGGCTTCGGTATTTCCCCAGCCAGACCTTACAGCCTTCCGTGAACGCCCGGCGCTCAAATTTTGCCAACATAAGGGCTCCTCCTTCCAAAACATATGGTCATAATACACTAAATATCAATAAATGTCTATGTAAGAACATGACAATTCTTTACGCATAGGGCAAAGTGTGATAAAAATAAGTCATAAGGGCCGGTCTCGTTGTGCACAACAAACAACATCCGGCCGGCGCGCGCGCGACCATATCAAGTTTCAGAGGGAGGGGGTCACATGAACACCGCTGGTAAAACGTGTTTGATGCGATTGTGTCCCACCTAAAGCAGACGGTCCGGCTGTGAAATAGAGAAAGGAAGGTTTGTTATGTCCAAAAGCAAGAAACGGAGTTTTATCGCGCTGCTCGTGTGCGTGGCGATGTGCCTACTCAGTATGATTGGCACACAAGTCATGCTGACGGACCACGGAAAGTATGAGCTCAACGATTTGAAGATATCCATTGCCAGCGGCGATATTGTGCGCTTTTTGGAATACCGCCCTGTAAACGCTTCTGCCGACAACCCCGTACCGGCGGTCATCTACAGCCCAGGAAATGACAGCACAGCGGAGAGTGTAAGACTGTGCTCTGCGGAGCTTGTACGCAGAGGGTTTGCGGTGTATGTGCTGGACCTTCTCTCGGGCGGTCATTCCTCTGAATCCACCGGCGCGTCGCCTACCTTCGGCTTCTATGAGCTGATTGACTATGTTTATTACAACCTGCCCTATATTGACAGCAGCCGCATCGGGATTGCCGGCTATTCCAAGGGCGGCGGCAATGTGGTTCGAGTGATGACCCAATATGGCGAACAGCAGCGTGAGCACCCGGATACCTACGAGAAAAAGGTGGCGGCCGCGTTGATTCTGGCCCCCCCCTATTCCCCGCTGGATGCTCTGGCTACGGACATCAACCTGGGCTTTGGCGCTGGCCTGTATGATCCCTATTCCCGCCTGGGCTTCAAGCCTGTGGAGGGATATTGGCCGGGCGATCTGAGCGTGAAGCGGGAGATGAAAGAGGTTGTCAATCTGGGAGTACCCGGAACCTTCTCGGAGGCGGATTTGGACGATCCCAGCGTCAAAGTTGAGATCGGCCACGTTTACGGGAGCTTTGCGGAAAATAACGGCCGGGTGATCTACAATCCCGCTGATTCTACCCACGGCTCCGGCATGGTCAGCAGCGCGTTTATCCGGGACACCGTGAGCTTCTTTTCCCAGACCTTGGGCGCACCGAACGCCATTGATCCGTCTAATCAGACCTATCTGTCTTTGATGCTGCTCTCAGCCCTTGGGCTGCTGGCGATTTTGGGCCTCACTGTGCCTCTGGCCGTGCTGCTGTTGGACGTACCCGTGTTCTCCGCCCTGAATCAGCCTGCGCAGGAGCCGACATCCGGCCTGAAAACGCGCAAGGATTGGGCAATCTTCCTCATCGCGTCCCTGATCGGAGGCTTTGTTCCGCCCATTATGGCGCCAATCATTATTCAGCAGACCAGCAAGATATTCTCACTCACCGGGCAGGGCAATACCGGCAAGATTTTTGTGTACGGTGTGGCTAACAATGTAGTAGTTTGGATGCTGTTCAGCGGACTGTTCCTGCTTACGATGTTCTTCCTGTTCTACAACCTGATCCACAAGAAGAACGGAGCAAAGCTCTCGGACTATAACCTGAAGATCAGCTTGGCGAATGTCGGGCGGACGGTGCTTCTGGCAATGTGTGTTGTGCTCCTCTGCCGCAGCGTGGTGTGGTTTGCAGACTATTTCTTCAAGGTAGACTTCCGCCTGGTGGACCTGTCCATGGCGATGATGAAGTGGTCTCATCTGAAAGTCTCCCTGTGCTATGCGCCGTTTTTTATCTTGTATTGGTGCATCAACTCGCTGATTATGAACGGCTGCAACCGCTTCAAAGATATGCCGGAGCGCGTGAATCTTTTGATCTGTGTGCTGTGTAATGTGCTGGGTACCATCATCGTGGTTATCGTATATTACACCAATCTGGCCCGAACCGGGGTCGGCTTTGGCAGTTTCTCCAACTGGAAGGCCTATATGATGCTGTCCTATATGATCCTGTCCGCAACAGCCGGCACAATCATCAATCGGAAGATCTACAACGCCACCAGCAACCTTTACTTGGGGCCGGTGATCTTCGGCACACTGAACGCCATCATTAACACGGCGGTGTATACCCTGCCGGCCTGACATAAACTGCTGCTGCGGGCCGCTCCTTAACGGATTTGGGGGGCGGCCCGCTCATTTGGTATTTCAACCCAGACGCGGAGATCTGACCTGCGGCGAACAGCGCAGGATACAGATGGACGCAGGTTAAAAAATTAGGAGCGGGTATCATGAAAAATTATGAATTCTGGTTTGTGGTGGGCAGCCAGTTCCTGTACGGCCCCGAGGTGCTGGAGACGGTGGACGCCCGGGCCAGGGAGATGGCGGAGCAGCTGTCCAGGCTCCTGCCCTTCCCCCTGGTCTATAAGGTGACCGCCAAAACCGCCGGGGAGATTGCCGGCGTAGTGAGGGAGGCCAACTACAGCCCGTCCTGCGCCGGGGTGGTGGCCTGGTGCCACACCTTTTCCCCCAGCAAAATGTGGATTAACGGCCTGGCGGGGCTGCAAAAGCCCTATTGCCACCTGGCCACCCAGTATAACCGGGAGATCCCCGGCGACGAGATCGACATGGACTTCATGAACCTCAATCAGGCCGCCCACGGCGACCGGGAGCACGGCTTTCTCGCCGCCCGGCTGCGCCTGCCCCGCAAGGTCATCGCCGGCCACTGGCAGGATGAGAGCGTGCATGTGCGGCTGGGCCGCTGGATGCGCGCCGCCGCAGGCGCGGCGGTGTCCAGATCCCTGAAGGTGATGCGCTTTGGCGACAACATGCGGGAGGTGGCCGTCACCGAGGGCGACAAGGTGGAGGCCCAGGTCAAACTGGGCTGGCAGGTGAACACCTGGGCTGTTGGCGACCTGGTGAAGGAGATGGACGCCGTCACCGAAGCGGACATCGACGCGCTCATGGAGCTCTACATAGCGCAATACGATATCGCCACCGGCAACATGGACGCCATCCGTTACCAGGCCCGGGAGGAACTCGCCATCCGGCGGATGCTGGACCGGGAGGGCTGCGGGGCCTTCACCAACACCTTTCAGGACCTGTACGGCATGGAGCAGCTCCCCGGCCTGGCCAGCCAGCATCTGATGGCCCAGGGCTACGGCTACGGCGGCGAGGGGGATTGGAAGGTGGCCGCCATGACCGCCATTATGAAGGCCATGGGGGAGGACGGCAACGGGTGCTCTTTGTTCATGGAGGACTATACCTACCATCTTGTGGAGGGCCGGGAGTACAGCCTGGGGGCCCACATGCTGGAGGTCTGCCCCTGCTGCGCGGCGCAGCGCCCCCGCATTGAAACCCATCCCCTGGGCATCGGCATGAACGAGAAGGACCCCGCCCGGCTGGTGTTCGAGGGCAAGGAGGGGGACGCCATTGTGGCCAGCCTGATCGACATGGGCGGCCGCCTGCGCCTCATCTGCCAGGATATCCACTGCGTCAAGCCCATCCTGCCCATGCCAAACCTGCCGGTGGCCCGGGTGATGTGGCGGGCGGAGCCGTCCCTCACCGCCGGGGTGGAGTGCTGGATCACAGCGGGCGGCGCGCACCATACGGTGCTCAGCTACGACGTGGACGCGGAGATGCTGCGGGACTGGGCCAGGATGATGGAGATTGAGTTTGTCCACATCACCAGGGACACCACGGTGGAGGGACTGGAGCAGGAGCTGTTCTGGAACGATCTGGCCTGGAAATTAAAATGAGGTCTGGACTATGAAGGACAACAATGTGATCTTGGGCATTGAATTGGGCTCCACCCGGATCAAGGCCGTCGCCATCGACGAACGGTTTAAGCCCACGTCCTCCGGGAACTATACCTGGGCCAGCGCCTACGAAAACGGCGTGTGGACGTACCCCCTGGACGAGGTGTGGACGGGGCTGAAAACGGCCCTGTCCAGGGTGGATAAACGGGAGAACGTCCGCGCCATGGGCATATCCGGCATGATGCACGGCTATCTGGCCTTTGACGCGGACTGGAACCTGCTCACCCCCTTCCGCACCTGGCAGAACACCATCACCGGGCCCGCCGCCGCAGAACTGACCGCCCTGTTCGGCTTCAACATCCCCCAGCGGTGGTCCATCGCCCACCTCTATCAGGCGGTGCTCAACGGGGAGGAGCACGTCCCCCGCGTCGCCCACATCACCACCCTGGCCGGGTACGTCCACTATATGCTCACCGGCGTGAACGCCGTGGGCGTGGGCGAGGCGTCCGGGATGTTCCCCATTGACAGCCGGACGCTGGACTACGACGGGGAGATGCTGCGCAAATTCGGGGCGCTGACGGAATCCCAGCCCTGGAGCATCCGGGACGTGCTGCCCCGGGTGCTCCCCGCCGGTGCGGATGCGGGCTGCCTCACGGAATCCGGCGCGGCCCTGCTGGACGGCCTGCTCTCCCCCGGCATCCCCTTCGCCCCCGCCGAGGGCGACGCGGGCACCGGCATGACCGCCACCAACGCCGTGGCCCCCCGCACCGGCAATGTGTCGGCGGGCACCTCCATTTTCTCCATGGTGGTGCTGGAAAAGCCGCTGTCCCGGGTTTACCCGGAGATCGACCTGGTCACCACCCCCACCGGCGCGCCGGTGGCTATGGTCCACTGCAATAACTGCACCAACGACACCAACGCCTGGGCCGGGGTGCTGAAGGAGGCGGCGGAGCTGTTCGGCGCGTCCCCCGAGCCCGGCGAGCTTTACACCAGGCTCTACGAAAAAAGCCTGGAGGGCGAGGCGGACTGCGGCGGCGTCACCGTCTGCAACTACCTGTCCGGGGAGGGCGTCACCCATATGGACACGGGCCGTCCTCTGGTGGTGCGTACGCCGGAGGCCCGGTTCACCCTGGCGAATTTCTTCCGGGCCCAGCTCTATGCCACCATGGCGACGCTGAAAATCGGCATGGACATTCTGGCCTCCGAGGGGGTGGCCATCGACTCCCTCACCGGCCACGGCGGGCTGTTCAAGACCCCGCTGGTGGGGCAGGCGTTCCTCGCCGCGGCCTGCAGCGCCCCCGTCTCCTGCCTGGACACCGCCGGGGAGGGCGGCCCCTACGGCATGGCCCTGCTGGCGGCCTACCGGGTTTGGAGAGCCGAAGGCGAAACCTTGGAAGCATACCTGAATAACCCAGTGTTCGCCGGGGTGTCCGGCTCCACCGTCCAGCCGGACAGGGAGACGGCGGCGGGCTTTAACGCCTACATGGCGCGTTACCGCGCCCTGCTGGACGTGGAGCGCAAGGCGGCGGAGGTGCTGTAAATGCTGGCGGAATTGAAGCAAAAAGTGCTGGAAGCCAATCTTTTGCTGCCAAAGCACGGCCTGGTCACCTTCACCTGGGGGAATGTGTCCGGGGTGGACCGGGAGCGGGGCCTCATGGTCATCAAGCCCTCCGGGGTGGAGTACGACGGCATGACGGCGGACGACATGGTGGTGGTCTCCCTGGAAACCGGGGCGCGGGTGGAGGGCAAGTGGAAGCCCTCCAGCGACACGGACACCCACGCGGCGCTGTATAACGCCTTTCCCACCCTGGGCGGCATTGTCCACACCCATTCCCGCTGGGCCACGGCGTTCGCCCAGGCGGGCCGGGGCATCCCCGCCATGGGCACCACCCAGGCGGATTATTTCTACGGCGAGATCCCCTGCACCCGTCCGATGACCCCGGCGGAGATTGGCGGAAGCTATGAGCGGGAGACTGGAAACGTCATCATCGGCACCTTCCGGGAGCGCCGCATTGATCCCGCCCAGGTGCCCGGGGCGCTGGTGCACAGCCACGGCCCCTTTGCCTGGGGGACCGGCCCGCTCGACGCCGTACACAACGCGGTAGTGCTGGAGGAGGCGGCGTTCATGGACTGGCACGCGCTGGCCCTGGAGCCGCGCAAGGGCCCCATGCAGCAGGAGCTGCTGAACAAGCACTACCTGCGCAAGCACGGGCCGGGGGCGTACTACGGGCAGGGCTGAAACCGAGGCCGGACCCTATCCGCCGTCCTTCCTCCCGCGGGCGCTGCGCGTGCCGCATATGTCACAAACAATCAGAAAGCCCCGGGCCGATGGCAGTTCCCATTGGCCCGGGGCTTTTTTGCAGTCACGCGGAGGCAGGCTGAAAAAGCGCATAGCGTGGGCCGCGCGCCCCTCAGAAGCAGTACCAATAGCCTCAGCACCCAGCTTTACGGCCAATCTGAATACTTCGGCGATTGGTACTGCTTCTCAATAGCGAAATATGCGCTCCAGCAGCGCCGCCCACGGGTTTGTCTCGCAGCCGTCCCCATCCCGGTAGAGGGGGTAGGCCGCAGTTGGAACATAGCATTTCACCTGGGGCGCGCCGTCGAAGGTGCGCTCGGTGATGCGGCACAGCCGCCCCGTGTGCTCCAGCACCAGCCGGGTCAGCCTCGGGCAGCCGGAGAACACCCCGTCCGGCAGGCTTTCAATGCTTTCCGGCAGGCGCAGCTCCTCCAGCGCTGATCCGCCCTCCAGCGCCCGGGGCTCCACCCCCACCACCGGCCTGCCCGCAAAGCTGGCGGGCACGGTGAGGCTGGCCTGCTCCATCCCCGCCTGCGTCAGGCCGGACACCAGATATCCCGAGCCCGCTTCGTCTATGGGCGAGAACAGGAAGCAGCCGCTGTCCTCCGCCTCCGCCGCCTCCTGGGGAACGGGCTCCGGCATGTCGGGCTGGGGGAGGTCCAGAGCCTGGTAGCAGCCCCACTGGGCCAGCAGATCCTCCGCCAGCAGGCGGGTGCGCACCGCCGCCCCGGCGGAGTTCAGATGGAAATTGGAGTCGTAAAACCAGCCGCTGTCCAGAATATAGCGGTTGGGGTCGCTGATCACGGGGCAGCGGAAGGCGTCCAGGCAGGCGCGGAAATAGGCCGACGCCCCCTCCTGCTCATCCCCCTCCAGGGCGGAGCGGTTCACAGGGCTGAAGCTGAGATATACCTCCGCGCCCCGGGCCTCGGCCGCCCGGCAGTATCCGTTCACCTGCCCGGCAAATTCCGGCGAGATGGACACCGCTCCCAGGTCCACCGGCGCGCCGGTGTCCCACCCCAGGGCCATCACGTTCCCCGCCCGGTAAAAGCTCAGGTTGCCGTCCCCGTCAAAGGAGGATTTCGCGTACACCCCACCGGCGGCGGGGAACTCCCCGCTGCGGCAGATGGACGCGCGCTCCTGAAGAAAGCCCACGTAATTGCCCGCCAGCGCCGCCTGATGGGCCGGGCTCACCCCCAGCAGCAGCTCCGGGGCCTCCTCCGCGCACTTCCAGAACGCGGACGCGCCAAAGTAATCGGACAGCGTTTCATCCGTCGGCTCCACCGCCAGCACCACCACGTCCCCCTCCCGCAGTTGGCCCTGGGACAGCTCCAGCATGGCGCCGGCGCCCACGGCGGCATACAGGCCGAAGGGGCATACGGTGTACTCATACCCGTATTGGGCCAGCGTGCGCTCCAAAAGGCCCGTGTCCACCCCAAAGGCCACATTGCTGCCCCCCACCAGGATCAGCCGCTTCCCCGGGCTGTGCGTCAGGCGGCGGTACAGCTCGGGCAGCTGCGCGTAGTAGCTGTCCTGGTAGCAGGCGGGCAGGGACAGCCCCGCCCCCAGCAGCCCGGCGGGCAGAATGGCCAGCAGCAGCAGGGCCGCCGCGATTTGGATCACATGCCGTTTCATACGCCCTCCCACACGCCGTCCCGCTCCATCTGGGCCCGCAGGTCCCGGAGCCAAAGGGCGGTGTTTTTCTGCGCCGCCTGGGTGACCAGGTGATAATTTGTGTCGAAAAAGTCCTCATTTTGATACAGGTAATCCTCCAGGGCGGAGATGAGGGCCACCCCCTCCATCCGCCCCACCGCCTCCTGAAGCAGGCCGTCCAGCAGCGCGGCGTTTCCCCGCTGTCCCTCGGGCACCGCATCCAGGTTGACGCAGGCGCAGGACACGTACACCCGGGCCCCCCGGGACTGAAACCAGGCGTAATACGCCCCCAGCCGTTCCATGGCCTCCCTGTCGATCAGGGCGGGGTCCAGGAACACCCGGTCGGGCAGGCCGTCCTGCGTGCCAGACCGAAAGAAGGGGATGCAGCCCAGGCGGTCCATATAGGGCTGGTCGTACTCGTCCCGGTAAATCTGGGCATAGGACGCCCGGGCGTTTTTCTGGGACAGATAGCGGCACAGGCTGTCGAACACCCCCTCCACAGTGGACAGGTCCACCAGGGCGAACAGGTCATAATTATTCTCAATGCCGCACCACAGCTTATCGTCCTGCTCCCCCATGGCGGTGCGCAGGAGCATCTGCTGCCGGCTGGACAGCTCGGGAGTGTGGATCACAATGTCCCCATCCCCCAGAAACGCCCCCAGGATCTGCATCTGCACCGGGGAATTCACCGTGCCGTTCAGCCCCAGGTTCACCACCCTGTAGCCGTCCCCCAGCGCCTGCTGGGCCTGAAGGCCGTCCAGGTTATACCACATGGAGCAGCCGCCGTAGAACACCGCCCGCCTCTGCCCCTGGGTGAGGATCAGCAGGTCCACCTTGTCCGCATAGCAGCTCTCCTTGCGCCACGCATAGCCGAAGGGGGCTTCCATGGCGTTGATGCGCAGGGTCCTGAGCGCCGGGCAGTTTTGGAAGCTGCCGTCGGCCACGCTGCGGATGCCGTCAAACAGGGTGACGGTTTCCAGCGCGCAGTTTTGGAAGGCCCCCGGGGTCACGTCCAGCAGGGTGGGCGGCAAGACCACCTGCGCCGCCGCGCAGCCGTCAAACGCGCCCGCCTCCACCGAGGTCACCGGCCTGCCGTCCAGCCGCTCCGGGATGACCGCCACACGGTCCGTCCCGTGATAGCCGGTGACCGCCGCCCCCTCCTGGGTCTGCCGCCAGGTGAAATCCTCCGCCGCGCTCCACCGGGCCCACTGGGCGTACAGGGTGACGCCGCCGGCGGGGACGCTCACCCGGCTGCCCAGGCCCACGGCGTCGCCGGAGCCGTCCGCGCAGGTGTTCCAGCCGGTGAGGGTATAGCCCTCCCGGACAAACAGGTCGGCGCCCTGCGCTGTGTTGGGCCGGGCGTGGAGGGCCAGGTCATAGGTCCTGCTCTCCCGGAGGGCCCCGCCGCGGACGGGCAGACCGCCGTTGGCCTCATAGGTGACGGTGCAGTACCGGCTGGCCAGGCACAGGCCCACCCGGGTGGGGTAGCGGACCTCCCGCAGGGTGAGGGTGGCCGTCCGCTCCGACACGCTGATGTCAAACGCCCCGGCGTAGTCCGTATCTGTCAGGGACCAGCCCCGGTCCAGGCGGAGGGTGAACACCGCGTCCTCTCCCACAGGCACCCGCCGGCCGTTCTCCTCCACCGTGCAGCCGCGGGTCTCCTCCAGAAAGACCAGCACCGTGTCCGGGGCGGGCCGCTCCCGGCAGGCGGACAGCAGCAGCCCGGCAAGGCACAGTGCCGCCCAAAATACTTTTTTCACGCCGCAGCCCTCCTAAGAAGCTGTGCCAATAACCTCAGCACCCAGCTTTGCGGCCAAAATTGCTGCCGGCCGCGTTGAAAAATCTTAAAATACACCAAGTATTCCCGCGATTTTTCGCCTTTCCACCGGCAATTTTGACTCGCGATTCTGAATACTTCGGCTAATTGGTACAGCTTCTAAAACTGAAAATAGGCAAAGATCGCCGCGTCCTGGCTTTGAAGCAGGGCCAGCCAGCACAGCCCGATGACCGCCGCAAGATAAACGCAGGAGCACAGCCGCGCGGCGGACTGGCTTTCCGTTTTTGCGGCGGGCAGGTCGTACCGCCCCCAGTCGTACAGCTTGGCCATGGCCACAATGCACAAAACCAGCTGAACCAGGGAAAGGACGCTCAGCCCCAGCTGGTCCAGCGCCGCCTGGAGGTACGCCCCGCCAAAGCCCCAGCCGGTGAACAGCCGCTGGAAAATCACCCCCAGCTGCCCCACCGACTCCGCCCGGAACAGCAGCGCCGCCGGGACGAAAATCAGAAACATCACGCACCGCCGCGCCAGGCGGCCCATGGGACAGTCCCAGGCGGGCCCGAACCTGCTCTTCACGTCCAGCAGGCTCTCCAGGCACAGCCAGAAGGCGGCGTACAGCCCCCACAGCACGTAGGTCCACCGCGCCCCGTGCCACAGCCCGCACAGGGTAAAGACGGCCAGAATATTGAGCAGCTTGCGGGGCTTCCCCCGCCGCCCGCCCCCCCGGGGGATATAGACATAGCTGGTGAACCAGCGGTTCAGGCTGATGTGCCAGCGGCGGAAGAACTCGGTGTAGCTCTGGGCCAGATAGGGCCGGTCGAAGTTTCGCATGAGCCGCACCCCCATCAGCCGGGCGGAACCGGCGGCGATCTCCGAATAGCCGGCGAAATCGCAGTACATCTGGATGCAGAACAGCCCCCCGGCGCAGAAAACAGCCAGGGAATTGGCCTGCTCTACCGAGGAAAACACGGCGTTGACAAAGATGCCGCAGAAGTCCGCCACCACGCATTTTCGGAAAAACCCGCACAGCAGCAGACGCACCCCGGCGGCGAAGTCCGCCCAGCTTGGCCGGTGCTCCGCCCTGAGCTGGGGCAGCAGGCTCCCGGGGCTCTCGATGGGCCCGGCCACCAGCTGGGGGAAGTAGGTGACGTACAGGGCGAAGGTGACAAGATCCCGCTCCGCGCAAAAATCCCCCCGGTACACGTCGATGGTGTAGCTCATGGTCTGGAAGGTGTAAAAGGAGATGCCCACCGGCAGGATCAGCCCCAGCTGCGGCACTTGATAGGGCAGGCCGGCGGCCGCGCACAGGCTGTTCACCGTCCCGGCGAAAAAGTCGAAGTATTTGAAGGTGAACAGCAGCCCCAGGTTGACGCACACGCTGACCAGGAGCAGCAGCCCCATGGCGCTGCGCCGCCCCCGGAAGCGCTCAATGCCCCGGCCGCAGCAGTAGTCCACCGCCGTGGAGGCCAGCAGCAGGAGGATTAAGGCGGGGTTGGCGTACATGTAAAAAAAGTAGGACGCCGCCAGCAGCCAGTATTTCCTCCCCCGGTGGGGGATCAGCCAGTACACCGCCGTCACCGCCGGGAGGAAGAGGAGAAACGCCCCGGAGTTGAAGTTCATACCCCCACCCCCAGGCTGAGCAGCAGGAAGGGAAGCAGCGCCGCCGCCGTCTCCCACAAGCCCGCGCCCCAGAACAGGGCATAGGCGCCGGCCCCCAGGGCCAGCGCCGTGGACAGCAGGAAGAACACCCCCCGGGTGGCCCGGTAGCGCCGTTCAAACAGGCACAGGAACAGGGCGGCCGCGTACAGCAGCAGCGCCAGCGGCAGCTGGAGGGTCACGCATTGCGCCATTGCCGGATCAGCTCCTTCACCGCCTGCTTGTCCGGCTTGCCCGACCCGGTCATGGGCAGGGCGTCCACCCATATAATGCCCGCGGGCAGCTCGTTTTTGGGCAGCAGGGCCCGCAGGCCGTCCAGGATGCGGGCCGGTGTCCCCCCGGCGCACACCGCCGCCCAGGGCCGTTCGCCCTGGAGCTCATCGGGCAGCCCCACCACCACCGCGCCCCGCACCCCGGGCAGGGAGAGCAGGGCCTCCTCAATGCGCCGGGGGGACAGGTTCACGCCGTTGCAGATAATCACGTCCTTTTTCCGCCCGGTGAGGTGGAGGACGCCGCCCCCGTCCACATAGCCCAAATCGCCGGTGTGGAGAAAACCGTCCCCGTCCACGGCCTGGGCGGTCTGGGCCGGGTCATGGTAGCCCAGCATCCGCATGGGGCCGCGCACGCATACCTCCCCCTCCTCCCCGGGGGCGGCCTGCGCGCCGTCCTCCCGGATGATCCTGCCGCAGTTGGCGGGATAGAACGGTCCCACCCCCGCCATGCGCTCCGCCTGGGGGGCGCGGCTGGAGGCGCAGGAGATACCGATGCACTCGCTCATGCCGTACACCGGCACCAGCGTCATGCCCAGGGCGGACTCGATGTGCCGGAACTGCTCCGCCGTCCAGGGCGCGCCGCCAATATATCCCGTGCGCAGGGTGCGCGCCTCCCCCGCGCGGGCCTTTTTCGCCAGGGCAAGATAGAGGGAGGGCACGCCGTTCATCCGGGTGATCTTCTCCCTGGCGATGATTTGCAGCAGCTCCTCCGCCGCGGTGGCGGCGGTGAGGTACAGCCGGTGGCGCAGCACAATGGCCCCGGTGAGCAGGGCCAGGCCGAACACATGGTCCAGGGGCAGCGCCCCCAGGGCGATGTCGTCCTCCGCATAGCCGCCCAGGGGGGCGGAATCCAGCAGATTGCTCACCAGATTGCCCTGGCTGAGGATCACCGCCTTTTTCCGCCCGGAGGAGCCGGAGGTGAAGATGTAAAAGGCGGGGGCGCTGGGATCGTCAACGGCCGGGGCAGGGGTGCAGCCGGACGACGCCAGCGGCAGATTCAGGCAGGCGCCGTCCTGCGTCCGGGTGAGCAGCAGGGCCGGGCGCCGGAGGCTGCCCCCCGCTTTCACATAAAACGGGACCTCCAGCGGCGGCGCGCAGCTGTTCAGCACCTGCTCCGGCGTCTGCCTGGGGTCGGCCAGCACGGCCGCCGCCCCCACCCGCTGAATGCACAGCAGGGCCAGTACGCTATTTACCGTCCGCCCGGCGGACAGCAGCACCGGCATTCCAGGTCTCAGCCCGCTGGCGTACAGCAAATCAGCCCCGGCTTCTACAAATCCCTCCGTCTGCTCCGCAGTGAGCCAGCCCCCCTCGTCCCCCAGCAGGGGCAGGCAGGGCTGTTCCATCGCCAGACTGTGGAGATACCAGCAAAGTGTGTGGATGACCGCGTTCATAAGCATCCGCTCCTTGTATGTTTTTCACAAAAAATTTAGCAAAAAATCGGGCAGCAGGCAAGATATACACAACAAACAGCGGCTATCCTGGATGAATAGCGAACCCCCGCGGACGAACGGCGGCGATTCGGGGACGAACGGCGGATCTGTGCGTTTTCCAATATGACGAACAGCGGTATGGGGTATGATTGTTTTTATTTCGGTCTTCTGTTACAATGCTCCTATGATTACGCGAAAAGAGGGGCTTTGATGGAGCGAAATATACAATTTGCCCAGAATATCATAGACCTGGCATGGTTTTTGGACATTGCCATCAGCGCCTTCTCTTGGGTGGCGCTGTGCCGCGGGCCGGTGTGGAGGCGCCCCGGCCGGACGGCGTTGGAGTTTCTCCTGACGGCGTCGGTCATCGCGGGGGGACAGCTGCTGATTATCCTGCTGGTGGGCCAGGGGCCCTATCTGCTTTTCCAGATTCTTTTGCTCGGCGTGGTGGGGGCGCTGCTGCTGCGCTTCTGCTCCGACTGCCACGGAAAGGCCAATCTGGTGATGTGGTGCTCCATGCTGGCGGGGAGCTGCGCCATCAATTCCATCGGCGGCCAGTGCAGCTTTCTGGTGGGGGAGTTCCTCTTCACCGGCTTTGCCGAGGGCGCGGTACGCTCTGCGGTGTCCCTGCTGATGCTGCCGCTGGCGGCGTACCTCCACTCCTTCAGTGTCCAGGAATATGAGCGGGTGCCTGCCAGCGGGCTGGCGACCATACTGATCGGCGATGTCAGCATCATCGCCATGAACGTGCTGGAGGTGCTGTGGGCCAACGTGGACTACCGCATCACCATCACCTTCCTGGTGGCCTATGTGTTCATCCTCCTCATGGTGGTGGCCGCCATGCAGGGCGTATACGACATGTGCGCGGAGCAGAACAAGATTGTGGAGCTCCAGACGGAGCGCCAGCGGCTGCACAGCGAGCGGGAGCTGGCCCGGCTGACCCAGGACAACCTGGAGGACCTGCGGGGCATCCGGCACGATCTGAAAAACCAGTACGCCTATATGCAGATTCTCCTGTCCCAGCAGCGGTACGGGGAGCTGGAGGAATATTTCAGCCAGTCCTCGGAGCACCTGCTCCCCCAGCTGGGCCAGTTCATCGACTGCGGGAACCGGGCGGTGAGCACCATCCTGAATATGGAGTTCACAAAGGCCAGGAAGGGCGGGGTGGCGTTCACCCACCAGCTGGTGGTGCCCCCTGTGCTGCCCTTCAGCGAGGACGACCTGTGCGCGGCGCTCACCAACCTGCTGGACAACGCCATCGAGGAGTGCGCCCGCCTGCTCCGGGCGGGGCAGGGGAACGCCTCCTTCCGGCTGGAGATCTATCCGCAGAAAAGCTATCTGTTTGTGCTGTGCCGCAACACCACCAGCCGGACGGAGCTGGCCCGGTTCGGCCGCGGCCTGCGCACCACCAAGGGGGACGACCGCCTGCACGGCTACGGCACCCGCATCATCTCAAAAATCGCGGAAAAATACAACGGCTGCGCGGAATTCACCCTGTCCGGCGGCACGTTTGTGGCCAAGCTGCTGCTTGATATGACGGTGGAGGAGAGATTATGAAGATCAAGATTGCCCTGTGCGACGACGATACGAAGGCCCTGCCGGTCATTGCCGGGGCAGCGGAGTCGGCGTTTCAGGAAAAGGGGATTCACACGGACATACAGCGCTTCACCTCCGGCAAGGCGCTGCTGCAGGCCATGGAGCAGACCCGGTTTCAGATTGTCCTGCTGGATATCGAGATGCCCGGGATGGATGGGATCGCCGTGGGCAAGCGGATTCGGGAGCAGGAGCACGACATACAGATCGTCTACGTCTCCGAGGCGGAGAGCCGGGTGTTTGAATCCTTCCTGGTCCAGCCGCTGGGCTTTGTCCGAAAGACCAATTTCCTCAACGATATCGCCGCCGTGGTGGAGCTCTATGTCAAAAGCTGCTCCCAGGATGAGCGGGGGGACTATATCGAGTTCCAGACCCGCTCGGGGCTGCTCACCCTGAAGAGCAGGCAGATCCGGTATATCGAGGGCAGCCGGAATTACCAGCTTCTCTACCTGGAGGGGCAGAAGGAGCCCACCGAGGTGAAGATGACCATGGAAAAGCTGGAGGCGGCCACCCAGGCCCACAGCTTCATCCGCATCCATAGAAGAAGCTGCTTGCACTGGCGCTGGCGCTGGTCATGGTTCTAAGCCTGGCCGCCTGCAACACGGGGGAGGACGCCGGCCCCAGCCAGACCCCAGCCGGCTCCGACGAGCCGGGGCAGAGCACCCCGGTGGAGCCCTCCGGGGACGGCATCGTCGCCCCCATCACCCCTGAGGAGCTGGGCAGCGGCAGCGTGAAGTGGACCGAGGAAAAGACCGCCGACGGCTGGTACAAGGTGACCAACGAGGGCGGCAAGACCCTGGGCTACTCCAAGGATTCCGGCGTCGCCCTCATCCAGGTGGACGGCTACGCCTTCAAGGATCTGGACCGGGACGGCGTGCTGGACGGCTATGAGGACTGGCGCAACGACGCCGAGACCCGTGCCAAGGACCTGGCGGCCCAGATGACCGCCGAGGAGATGATCGGCCTGTACACCCACGGCGGCTGGAGCTCCTTTGGCAGCTCCATTGATCCCAGCGGCGACGACTATGCCTATATCCAGGCCGGCGGCCGCGGCGGCGTCACCCGCAGCGCGGGCAGCCAGGGCAATACCTCCATGGCCATCAGCTGGGTGAACGCCCTGCAGGCCCTGTGCGAGGGCACCGGCAACTGGGGCATCCCCGCCACCATCTCCATCGACCCCAACAACATGTCCCATACCATTGACCAGATGTCCCTCGGCTCCACCTTCGACCCCGACCTGGCGTTTGAGCTGGGCCAGGAGGTCTCCAAGATGTGGCGCGCCGTAGGCGTGACCATGCTGCTGGGCCCCCAGACCGACCTGGCCACCACCCCCATCCTGGCCCGCGCCAGCGGCGACTACACTGAGGACCCGGCCCTGAACCGGGATCTGACCGACGCGTACATCTCCGGCTTGCAGTCCACCTGGTCCGACAGCGGCGAGGATCTGGGCTGGGGCGACGATTCCGTCTACTCCATCGTAAAGCACTATGCCGGCGCCGCTGAGGGCGGCGGAAACGACCACTTCTCCGGCGGCGCGTTCGACGTATTCCCCGGCAATAACTACGAGGCCCACCTGATCAGCTACTATGACGCGGCCTTCAACCTGACCCGCAGCGTGACCAAGGCCTCCGGCGTCATGCCCAACTATGCCGCCTCCTACTCCAACGACGGCTCCCTGGGCGAGGTCAACGGCGGCGCTTACAGCGAGTATAAAATCCAGATGCTGCTGAACACCGGCTATCAGGGCTTCATCCTCACCGACTGGCAGATCACCTCCGACGGCGGCGCGGGCAGCTACTTTGTGGAAGACTTGACCGTGGGCGAGCGTTTTGCCAAGCTGATGAAGAACGGCATCCATCAGGTGGGCGGCACCACCGATATCGACGGCGCGGCCGACGGTTACGACATCCTGGCGGACGACCTGGGCGAGGAAGAGGCGCTGTCCGTCCTGCGCAACGCGGCCTATCACTTCATTCTGTCCCAGATGCAGGTGGGCCTGTATGAGAACGGCTATGTCTCCCTGGCCCACGCCCAGGAGACGGTGTGGAACACCCAGACCGACGCCTACGCCACCGAGCTGCAGAAGAAGAGCCCGATCCTGCTGAAGAACAGCGGTAATACCATCGCCCAGTCCGACGGGACCAAAAAGACCGTCTACGTCCCCTACGCCTTCGACAAGGGCTCTGAGGCCAGCTCCTCCGGCGACGCGACCCCCCCGAGCTGGGAGCCCCTCTTTGACCTGATCGCGGTGGGCGAGTACTTCAACGTGGTCACCGATACCGTGGGCGAGCCCTCCGGCACGGATGAGGAAGGGAACGCGGTCTACACCGAGAACGACATTATCCGCGCCTCCGCCAGCGAGCTGGCCGCCTGCGACATGGCGCTGGTGGGCATCAGCAGCCCCCTCACCGAGAGCTCCCAGGCGGACGACGGCACCTGGCTGCCCGCCTCCCTCCAGTTTGAGGCCTACACCGCCAAGACCGCCCGCCAGGAGTCCATCGGCGGCTTCATCACCACCGAAACCATGAACGACGGCTACGGCACCGTGAGCCAGGACGTGAAGGAAAACCGCTCCTACTACAACAACAGCGTGGGCCAGGCCAGCAATTACAGCCAGTATGAGCTGCTGCAATATGTGGCGGACGCCGTGCCCGGCAGCTGCAAGGTCGTTCTGCTGGTGCAGGGCAAGAACCCCATGATCTTCTCTGAGGTGGAGCCCCTGTCCGACGCCATCCTCCTCTACTGGGGCCAGGGCATGAGCAGCGGCTGGTTCAAGACCGAGGTGCTCATGAGCATTGTGGCCGGCGAAACCGAGCCCAGCGGCCTGCTGAATATGCAGATGCCCGCCAATATGGAGACCGTGGAGGCCCAGTACGAGGACGTGCCCCGGGATATGGAGTGCTACGTGGACGCCGACGGCAATACCTACGACTTTACCTTCGGCCTGAACTGGTCCGGCGTCATCAACGACGAGCGCGTGCAGACCTACAATGTCCCGGCGCTGACCGAGTGCGCCAACCTCGATTTCTACTACGCAAATTAAACGCCGCTTGACCCTTGGCGATTCGCCCGGCAGTCAGGGCTTTTCGCCGGCCAACGCAGTTTGACGCAGAAATGCTTACAGCCCAACACTTTGCGGGGAGCGGAGAACTTCTCCGCTCCCCGCGCCCCTTTTACCTGAAATAATTTGGAGGGATCTTTATGCTCGACATCCTGATCGACCTGTTGACGCCGGTATTTGTGTCCATGGGCGCCAGCGCAGCGGACGTGGCAAACTATGTCCGGGCCGCGGGCGGCTATGTGTACGCCATCCTGGGCATACTCGCGGCGGTGGCCGCGGTCATGATAGCCGCCCAGTTCGCGGTGAAAAAGGGAACCCGCCATGTGGTGCGCTGGAGCGCCGCCCTGGCCGGCCTGCTGGCCGTGGTCCTGGTGGTCAACCTGGTCTGCTTCGGCCCCATGTACGCCATGGTCTCCGGCGTGCTCAACGCCTCCAAGGCGGAGATTTCCGACGACGTGGTGGCCAACTCCCTGGCCGTGGTGCAGGAGACCGGCGAGGAGGGCATGGTGCTGCTGAAAAACGACGGCCTGCTGCCCCTCAGCTCCGACGTATCCGCGCTGAACGTGTTCGGCTGGGCCTCCGCCCACCCGGTATTCAGCGGCACCGGCTCCGCCGCCAGCGGCGACGCCAGCATCCCGCAGACCGACATCATCACCTCGCTGAACGAGGCGGGCTTTGCCACCAACGAGGAGCTGACCAAGATGTACGCCGACTACGGCAAGGACTATTGGGGCGGGAACCGCCCGGTCATCAGCATGACCGCCCAGGACTGGTCCCTGCCCGAGCCCACGGCGGAATACTACACCGCCGGCGTCATGAGCTCCGCCGAGGCGTTCTCCGACACGGCGGTGATCGTCATCGGCCGCAGCGGCGGCGAAAACGCCGACCTGCCCTCCGACATGAAGGCGGTCATCGACGGCACCTTCGACGTGGCGGCCACCGATGCGGTGCAGCAGTCCGTGGCCCACAACTACAACAGCACCCGGGCCACCTTCTATAACAACACCCGGGAGTACGATGAGTTCGGCGAGGGGGATCACTACCTCCAGCTGTCCCAGAGCGAGAAAAATCTGGTGGACACCGTTTGCTCCAGCTTTGACAAGGTCATCGTGGTCATCAACGCCAACAACGTCATGGAGCTGGGCTGGGTGGAGGACTACCCGCAGATCGGCGCGGTGATCCTGGCCCCCGGCACCGGCGCGTCCGGCATGAAGGCCCTGGGCAGAATTCTGAACGGCACGGTGAACCCCTCCGGCAAAACGGTGGACACCTATCTGTACGATTTGAAGTCCGCCCCCACCTGGAACCACGCCGGAAACTCGGGCAACCACCTCTATACCAACGTGGGCGACCTGACCAAGCAGCTGGCCCGCATCGACAACACCTTCAACGGCGTGATCTCCTTCACCGACTATGTGGAGGGCATCTACATGGGCTATAAATTCTACGAGACGGCGGCGGAGGAGGGCCTCATCGACTTTGAGCAGACCGTGCAGTATCCCTTTGGCTACGGCCTGAGCTACACCAGCTTCACCCAGGAGATCGCCTCCTTCGACCAGTCCGGGGACGAGGTAAAGGTGGATGTGACGGTGACCAACACCGGCAGCGCTGCGGGCAAGGACGTGGTGGAGCTCTACTATACCCCGCCCTATACCAACGGCGGCATTGAGAAGGCCAGCGTCAACCTCATCGACTTCGCCAAAACGGGGCTGCTGGAGCCCGGCGCGTCGGAGACGGTGTCCTTCCGCATCCCCCTGGAGGACATGGCCTCCTACGACTCCTCCTGCATCAAGACCGCCGCCGGCGGCTACGTGCTGGAGGCCGGGGAGTACGCCGTATCCATCCGCTCCGACTCCCATACCGTGATTGACGAGCGCACCTTCACCCTTGGCGCGGACAAGGACTACAGCAGCTCGGGCCGCTCCAGCGACCACACCGCCCCGGTGAACCGGTTCGACTATATGAACAGCAGCCATCCCACCCTGTCCCGGAAGGACGGCTTCGCCAACTACGACGCGGCCGCTGCCGCCCCCGGCGCGGAGGAGTTTGAGCTGACCAAGGAGCAGCAGAACGTCATTCGTGAGATCTCGGTGGTGAAGTATGACCCCGCCGACTATGACGACCCCAACGACGTTATGCCCACCACCGGGGCCAAGGGGAGCCTGACGCTGGCCGACCTGGCGGGCAAGGACTACGGCGACGCCAGCTGGGAGAAGCTGCTGGATCAGATGAGCATCGAGGACATGACCACCCTCATCAACACCGGCGGCTGGCAGACCGCGGCCATCGAATCGGTGGGCAAGATGGCCACCTCCGACTGCGACGGACCCTCCGGCCTGTCCAACTACGTCACCGGCTCCAACGGCACCCAGTTCCCCACCGAGGTGCTCATGGCCCAGACCTGGAGCAAGGAGATGGCGGAGAAGATCGGCGACGCCCTGGGCCAGGAGTTTGCCAACGCCAACAACTACGGCTGGTACGGCCCGGCCATGAACCTGCACCGCACCGCCTTCTCCGGGCGCAACTTTGAGTATTACTCCGAGGACCCGGTGCTGTCCGGCCTGTTCGCCTCCCAGGAGGTGAACGGCGCGGCCAGGTACGGCGTGTACTCCTACATCAAGCACTTCGCCGCCAACGACCAGGAGACCAACCGCACCGCCTTCCTGCTCACCTACATGACCGAGCAGACCTTCCGGGAGACCTGCCTGAAGCCCTTCGAGATGGTGGTGAAAAACTTCGATTTCGAGCGCTATGTTATGGGCATGATGACCGCCTACAACTGGCTGGGCACCGTGCCCGCCATCAGCAGCTCCGAGCTGCTCAACGACGTTCTGCGGGGCGAGTGGGGCTTCCAGGGCATGGTCATCTCCGACTACAACGGCTCCTATGGCTTTGAGATTACCGATGCGGCCATCCGGGCGGGCAATGATTTGATGCTGGGCTACGGCATGGCGGAGAGCAATAAGCTGGAGGACACCGATTCCGCCACCTGCGTGCTGGCCATGCGCCAGGCCTGCAAGAACATCCTGTACACCGTGGCCAACAGCGGCTATTACGCCGACGAGGCCGCCGCCCAGGGCGGCATGAGCGGCATGACCCGCCTGTTCATTATGGCGGACGCCGCCGCCGTTGTGCTGGCGCTGGGAATCGAGGCGCTGGTGGTCCTGCGCTGGATGAAAAAGCGCAGGGAATCCGCCTCCAAATGACGGGGCCTGTCCGTTCCCCCATCCATGCGGCACCCCCTCCCCGTGTACGCGGGGAGGGGGTGCTGCGCGCGCTTGGCGCTGTTTGAACATTGACGATGTGCCCGGCGGCAAGGGATTTTTTCGCCAGACAAGGCGATTTGGCGCCAAAATACTTTGTGTATTTCAAGTCAAATCAACGACATATGGCGGAAAAAGACCTGTCGTTTGGGCATGTTGGCAATTTTCAAACGAGCCCTAAGCCATTCCCCCAGGCGCCCGCCCGCGGAAGCGGATGCCGCCGGATGGGGCGCCCTTTTGCCAAAGCGGGCCGGCAGAGAGGCGCAGGCACATTTCCCGGCGCGGATTTTACATAGATTTTACCTTGCTTTGGTAGTAGAATTTACATTCAAATGTCAAAATATAACCACAGCATATTAAGAACCTCATTTTCAAGGTTCCAAAACTGGGGGAAGCCTGCGCTATGGATTTATTTGACATACTGACGCTGGCCGGCGGCCTGAGCCTGTTCCTGTTCGGCATGAGCATTATGGGGCAGGCCCTGGAACGCCGGGCCGGGGATCAGCTGCGCTCCATTCTGGGAAGATTCACCTCCGGCAGGGTCTCCGGGCTGTTGACGGGCCTGGGGGTCACCGCCGTGATCCAAAGCTCCTCGGCCGCCACCGTCATGGTGGTGGGCTTTGTCAACTCGGGTCTGATGAGCTTGCGTCAGGCCATCAACGTCATCATGGGGGCCAACATCGGCACCACGGTCACGGCCTGGATTTTGAGCCTGACGGGGATTGACAGCGGCAGCGTATTGATCCAGCTTTTGAAGCCCAGCTCCTTTACGCCAGTGCTGGGCATGGCCGGCATCATCCTCTACCTGTTCTGCCGGTCCGCAAAAAAGAAGGACACCGGCACCATCCTGCTGGGCTTCACCACGCTGATGTTCGGCATGGAGAGCATGTCCGGCGCGGTCTCGGGCCTGCGGGATGTCCCATCCTTCCAGCAGCTCTTCATCCTGTTTAAAAACCCGATTCTGGGCGTCCTGGCCGGGGCGGCGCTCACGGCGCTCATCCAGTCCAGCTCCGCCTCCGTGGGTATTTTGCAGGCGCTGGCCGTAACCGGGCAGGTCTCCTACGGCGCGGCCATCCCCATCATTATGGGTCAGAACATCGGAACCTGCGCCACCGCCATGCTCTCCTCCGTGGGGGCGAATAAAAACGCGAAGCGCGCCGCCCTGGTCCACCTCTCCTTCAACGTCATCGGAAGCGCGGTGTGGCTGGCTGTGTTCTGTGGGCTTCGGGCAATATTCCCCCCCGCCTTTTTGGAGGTCCCGGCCACGCGCGTGGGCATCGCCGCCGCCCACACGGTATTCAATATCCTGTGCACGCTGCTCATGCTGCCCCTGTCCGGGTTTCTGGAGCGGCTGGTCAATGGGCTGATCCCCGACGCGCAGCAGCCCGAGGCGCGTCCGGAGCTGGACGAGCGGCTATTGGCCGCGCCCCACATCGCCTTGGAGCGGTGCCTCGAGGTGGCCTCCGATATGGGAAAAACCGCCGTGTCCGCCCTGGGCGAATCCCTTGCCGCCCTGCGGGGGTGCACGCCGGAGCTGGCCGCGTCCATTCGGACGCGGGAGGAAAAAACCGACCGCTACGAGGATATTTTAGGCAGCTATCTGGTCAAGCTGAGCGCCCGGCAGATCGGCGAGAGGGACAGCATGGAGGCCGCCAAGCTGCTGAAAATCATCGGCGACTTCGAGCGCATTGCCGATCACGCGGTCAACCTTTTGGAGTCGGCGGAGGAGCTGGGGGAAAAAGGGCTGCGCCTTACAGGCGCCGCCCTGGCCGAGCTGGACGTGCTGTGCGCCGCCGTCACCGAGATCCTGGAGCTGTCCCTCACGGCGTTCCTGGAGAATGACCTGGAGGCCGCCGCCCTGGTGGAGCCCCTGGAGCAGGTCATCGACCAGCTCAAGGAGCAGCTGCGCACCCGCCACATCCTGCGCTTGCAGCAGGGCGTGTGCACCATCGGCACTGGCTTTGCCTGGTCCGACCTGCTGACCGACCTGGAGCGCACCGCCGACCACTGCTCCAACATCGCCGGGAGCGTCATCGACGCGGCCGGCGGCGGCATGGACCTGCATCGGTCCCTGCGGGAGCTGCGAAGCGATGGCGCGGAGTTCTCCGCAAGGTTTCGCCGGTATGGCGAGAAATACGCTCTGAAACCAATGCCCCATTGATGGGCTGGGCCGGATGTGATATGATGAATGCGAGGTGAGACTGCCATGATCTTCTGCGTGGAGGACGACAGCGGCATCCGTGACCTGATGGTCTACGCGCTGAACGCCGCGGGTCTGGAGGCTGCCGGGTTTGACAGCGGCGCTTCCCTGGAGGACGCTTTGCGGGAGCGGCGTCCGTCGCTGATCCTGCTTGATATCATGCTGCCTGGACAGGACGGCCTCTCCATCCTGAAAAAGCTGCGCGCCCGGACGGACACGGCGGATATCCCCATCATCATGGCCACGGCCAAGGGCACGGAATTCGACCGGGTGACGGGGCTGGATCTGGGCGCCGACGACTACCTCTCCAAGCCGTTCGGCATGATGGAGATGGTGTCCCGGGTGCGGGCGGTCCTGCGCCGCGCGGGGCCGAAGGCGCCGCCCCAGGCCCTGCGCACAGGCGGCCTGGAGCTGGATCTGGAGGGCTGCGCCGCCTATGTGAACGGGGCGCGCTCGGCGCTTACGCGAAAGGAATACCTGCTGCTGCGCACCTTGATGGAGCGGCCCGGGCGGGTGTTCACCCGGGGCCAGCTCCTGGAGGCGGTGTGGGGCACGGACCACATGGGGGAGACCAGGACGGTGGACGTGCACATCGCCACCCTGCGCACCAAGCTGGGCGAATACGGGAGGCAGATTGAGACTGTCCGGGGCCTGGGATACCGTATGGAGGGCGACAGATGACAAAACGGATCTTCTGCTCCATCTTTTTTGTGGCGTTTGGGGTCTTTCTCGCCTCACTGGCCCTGATTATGGGCATCCTGTACGGCTATTTTACCAAGGTACAGCAGGCACAGCTGAAGATGCAGACCATGCTGGCGGCCCAGGGCGTCTCCAACGAGGGAGCCGGGTATTTTCAGGGCTTGGACATTCAGCATTACCGCATCACTTGGATCGGCGCGGACGGCGCGGTGCTCTACGACAGCCAATCCGTCACCGGTGAAAACCATCTGGCGCGGGAGGAGGTGGTGCAGGCCCTCTCCTCCGGCTACGGCGAGAGCCTGCGCGATTCCGCCACCCTGATGCTCCGCTCCCTGTATGCCGCCCAGCGCCTGGCGGACGGCACGGTGCTGCGGCTGTCCATTGCGCAAAACTCTATCCTGACGCTGGCGCTTGGCATGGCGCAGCCCATCTGCACCGTGTTCCTTGTGGCGGTCATCCTGTCCGCGCTTTTGGCGGTGAATATTTCCAGGCGAATCGTGCGGCCGCTGGCCGAGCTGGATCTGGACGCGGCAACGCTCGATGGCGGATACGAGGAGCTCATGCCCCTCCTGCGGCGGGCGCAGGCCCAGCAAAAGCAGCTCAAATGGCAGGAGACGGCGCTTCAGCGAAAGCAGGATACGCTGAATACCATTGTGAGCAGCATGAGCGAGGGCATGGTCCTGCTGGACCGGGAGCGCAAAATCGTCAGCATCAACCCCGCCGCCGCGGAGATTTTGGGGGACGGCGGATTCAGTGTTGGCGCGGACATCCTGGCGCTTGACGGAAACGTCTGCCTGAAGGACGCGGTGAAAAAGGCCCTGGGCGGGGAGCGGGCGGAGCAGACCATTGCGCTTCGGCATGGACGGCACAGGCTGGAGGCCGCCCCCATCATCTCCGGGGACAAGCCCGCCGGGGCGGCGCTGCTCTTTTTCGACATTACGGAAAAGGAAAAGACGGAGGCGCTGCGCCGGGAATTCACCGCCAACGTGTCCCATGAGCTGAAAACCCCGCTGCAATCCATCTCCGGCTGCGCGGAGCTCTTGGAGAACGGCATGGTGAGGGCGGAGGATATCCGGCCCTTTGCGGGCAGGATCCACGCCGAGGCCCGGCGCATGACCCGGCTGGTGGAGGACATCATCCACCTGTCCCAGCTGGACGAGGGGGCCGTGCCGGCCCGGCAGGAGGTAGACCTGTACGAGGCGGCGCAGGAGGCCGCCTCCGCTTTGCAGCGCAGCGCGGCGGCAAAGCAGGTTCGCCTGGCGGTCACAGGGGAGCGCGCCCTGGTCAACGGCGCCTGGGGGCTGATCTGCGAGATGATCTATAACCTCTGCGACAATGCCATCAAATACAATGTGGAGGGCGGCAGCGTGGAGGTCTTGGTGGCGGGGGACGGCCAGGGGCCGTCGGTGTCTGTCTCGGACACCGGCATCGGCATACCGCCGGAATACCGGGACAGGATTTTTGAGCGGTTTTTCCGGGTGGACAAGAGCCGTTCCAAGGCATCGGGCGGGACCGGCCTGGGGCTGTCCATCGTCAAGCACATCGCGCAGTATCATGGCGCGGAGATCGCCGTTGAAAGCGAGCCGGGCAGGGGCACAACCATATCGGTCTCGTTTGGCGGGCAGTCAGCGCCTCTCCACACCCCCTGATTTGTGTAAAACGCAGGGAAATGCCGGGATGCGCAGACAAGTTTTTACGAGAAAGACAAAAACCAGACAACTTTATGCAATTTACCTCTCAAGATGTTGAAGCGCTGCCATTTTTTGTGTTACATTAAAATTATTCCAGGCGCGGCGCACCGCCACAGGCTGCGCCTGACAAAACACAAAAAAGGAGTTATTGCAATGAAAAAGAGGATTCTCAGTATCGGCCTGGCTCTCGCCATGATGACGGCCCTGCTGGCCGGCTGCGGCAGCAAGAGCGCCACCTGGAAGGTCACTTGTCCCTGGGCCCCCTCCGGCGTGGCCGCCATGGTCAGCCAGAAGGCCGCCGCCAAGTCCACCGAGTATTCCAAGGAGATCACCCTGGTGGCCGAGGCCATCAAGGGCGACGCCGCCACCGTCAACACCTGGATCATGGACACCAAGGCCAACGACACCGAGCTGGTCTTTGCGGGCGAGGGCCTGCTGTCCATTACCGCCACCCTGGACCCCGACAAGCTGCAATTCGGTTATGAGGACTTTGTATTTGTGGAGAACCTGTACTCCTCCGTGTTCGTCCTGTCCGCCGACGCCAAGCTGGGCATCAAGAGCGTGGACGACCTGAAGGCCTACGTGGAAGGCGGCAATGAGATCAGCGTGGCCGTCAACGGCGCCATGGGCTCCGAGGCGTTCCTGGCCGCCGCTCTGTTTGGCTCCATGGGCGCAGGCGATAAGCTGAAGCTCACTCCCTACCAGTCCGCCGCCGAGGCCGCCCAGGCCGTCGCCAAGGGCGAGACCAGCTTTGCCGTCTCCCACCAGTCCCAGATCCTGGAGACCTTCCAGCAGGACGGCGTGACCATCGTGTGCGCCTTTGATCAGGACGACATCGCCGCCGGTCCCTTCGCCGGGGTTGAGGGCGTGGGCAAGCATGGCTATCCCTTCTTCCGCAACCGCTGCTTCATCATGGCCCGCGCCGGCACCGACGCGGACAAGGTCTCCGCACTGAAGGATCTGTATGGTAAGATTCTGGCCGACAAGGAAGTGGCCGAGTGGCTCCAGGACACCATGCTGCTGGAAGTGGACATCATGAGCCAGGCGGACGTGGAGGACCACATCGAGAACGTGAAAAACATCGTCAACGAGTACAAAGATATCGTTGCCGGCTGATCCCTTTCAAACTGCCTGGGGGAATGGGGGCTGTCTCCCATTCCCCCAGATTTTTCATAATGAATGAAACGGAGGGAGATCCTGTTGAAGCAGATGATAGACCGTGTGGACGCCCGCCTGGACGCCTGGGGCGAGGCGCTGAAGAGGCGGGAATTCCGCTTCCCGTCTGATTTGACCGCGGGGATCGTGTTCGCCCTGGTGGGAATCGCCATGCTGCTGGCTATGCCCAGCCAGGTCACCGCCACCGGGGGAGACGTGGTGGACGGACGGGCTTTCCCCACCCTGCTGATGACGGTCATGCTGGCCTGCTGCGCCGCCCTTATCGGCAAGGAGCTGTTCAAACTGGCCCGGAAGCAGCCTATTACGTGGAAAACCGTCAACCTCCTTGTGGAGGTCAAGGCCCTGGTGATTCTGGGCATCCTGCTGGTGACCTATCTGCTGAGCAAGTATACCGGGCTTTTCGTCATCGGGGCGGTGTTCTGTGCCCTGGGGTTCCTGGCATTCTTTCGGTGCAGAAAGCGGAGTTATTACATCATCACCCTGGCGCTGGCGGTGGGCATCTGGTGCGCCTTCCGCTTCGGCCTGGGTGTGAGCTTCTGAGAGGAGGGGACATACGATGCTGGAGTTTATCGGCCCGGCCAGCGGACTGCTGTTTACGCTGGAAAATATTTTCTGGATCAATATCGGCGTGTTTATCGGCTCGGTGTTCGCCGCCATCCCCGGACTGACGGTGATCCTGTGCGTCATCCTGTTCCTGCCCTTCACCTATCAGATGACCGCCATCCCCGGCATGATGTTCCTGCTGGGCATCTACTGCGCCGGAGGCTACGGCGGCAGCGTTTCCGCCATTCTCATCAACACCCCCGGCACGCCCCATGCCGCCGCCACCATGATGGACGGTCACCCCCTGAGCAAGCAGGGGCGCACTAAGGCCGCGCTGAAGATCGCCCTGTACGCCTCCACCTTCGGCGGGATCTTCTCCGCCCTGATGCTGCTGTTCCTGGGCCCCCAGGTGGCAAGGGTGGCCGCCCAGCTGGGCACTGCGGAGTATTTCATGGTGTGCCTGTTCGGGCTTACCATCATCGCCGGCGTGTCCGGCAAGAGCATGATCAAGGGGATTATCTCCGCCTGTATCGGCCTTTTGCTCTCCTGCGTGGGCACCGACCCCATGACCGGCTACGACCGGCTCACCTTCGGGGTTGGCCGGCTGTATATGGGGCTGGATCTGGCGGTGTGCCTCATCGGCCTGTTCGCCCTGGTGGAGATCCTGGCCAAGGCGGAGCTGAAGCCGGACGCCCTCCATCTGGACGCAAAGAAGATGGAGGACAACGGCGTGATCACCAAAGAGGAGTATAAGCGCATGGCGCGCCCGGTGCTGCTGTCCTCCCTGATCGGCTCCCTGGTGGGCATTATCCCCGGCACCGGGGCCTCCGAGGCATCCTGGTTCAGCTATAACACGGCCAAGAACATGTCCAAGCACCCGGAGGAGTTCGGCCACGGCTCCGTGGAGGGCATCGCCGCCGCCGAATCCGCCAACAACGCCGTTACGGGGGCCACCCTCATTCCCCTGCTCACCCTGGGCATTCCGGGGGACGGCACGGTGGCCATCATGCTGTCCGCCCTGATGATCAACGGCCTGAACCCCGGGCTGAGCCTGTTCACCAGCGATGGGGACATCATGTACGCCATCATGCTGGGGCTGATCCTGGTGAACCTGTTCATGCTGCTCCAGGGCAAGTTCCTCACCAAGCTGTTTGCCAAGGTGGTGTCCATCCCCCAGGAAATCCTCACCCCCATCATCGTGATTTTCTGCTTTGCCGGGGCCTATTCCGTGAACAAGAACTATTTCGACGTGTCGGTGGCGCTGGTATTTGCCGTCATCGCCTGGGTGCTGCGCAAGCTGGACATGCCTGCCGTCCCCATCCTGCTGGGCATGGTGCTGGGCAACATGACGGAGACCAATTTCCGCCGGGCCCTGCTCATCTCCGACGGCAGCCCCTCCATCTTCTTCAGCAGCATTTACTGCATCATTTTCCTGGTCCTGATCGTCGTGGCGGTGGGCGCCATCGTACGCGGCAAGCTAAAAGAGCGCCAGGCGGCCCAGACCGCCGGAAAGGAACACTGATTTATGCCCAATAACATCATCTTTTACTTTACCGACCAGCAGCGCTGGGATACCTGCGGCTGCTTCGGCCAGCCCCTGGATATCACCCCCAATCTGGACCAGCTGGCCCGGGAGGGCGTCAAATTTGACAACGCCTTCTCCTCCCAGCCGGTGTGCGGCCCCTGCCGCGCCCTGTTCCAGACCGGCAAATGGCCCACCGAGACGGGCTGCTTCCGCAATAACCTCATGCTCCCCGCCCATATCAAGACCCTGGGCAGCTATATCGAGGAGGCGGGCTATGAGACCGCTTATATCGGCAAGTGGCACCTGGCCAGCGACGGCGAGCTGGAAAAACCGCCCGTCATCGACCACACCGTCACCGCCATCCCCAAGGAGCTGCGGGGTGGCTACACCGGCTATTGGCGGGCGGCGGACGTGCTGGAGTTCACCTCCCACGGCTACGACGGCTTCGTGTTTGACGAGAATAACAACCGGGTGGACTTCCAAGGCTACCGGGCGGACTGCATCAACGACCTGGCCCTGGGATTCTTCGACACCTACGACAAAAAGAAGCCCTTCTTCATGACCATCTCCCAGATTGAGCCCCACCACCAGAACGACCGAAAGCATTACGAGGGCCCCGACGGCTCCAAGGAGCGGTTTAAAAATTTCGTGCTGCCGGAGGATCTGAAGGCCCTGGGCGGCAACGCGGCGGAGGAGTACCCTGACTATCTGGGCCAGTGCGCCAGCCTGGACGAGAACCTGGGCCGGCTGGTACAGCGGCTGAAGGACGAGGGGCTGTATGACAATACGGTCATCATCTTCGCGTCCGACCACGGCTCCCACTTCATGACCCGCAACCGGGACGGCCACCTCAACGGCTACGACGACTATAAGCGCTCCTGCCATGACGCGGCCCTCCATGTGCCCCTGGTGATCGCGGGCGGTCCGTTCCGGGGCGGCGTGGCGGTGGAGGATGTGGTCAGCACCGCCAGCCTGCCTAAAACCATCCTGGCCCTGGCCGGGGTGGACGTGGGCGGCGCCATGATCGGGGAAAATCTCCTTGACGTGGTGGAGAAAAAGGACGATAATAGACCCAACGAGGCCTTTGCCCAGATCTCGGAGAGCCGGGTGGGGCGCTGCCTGCGCACGGCGGACTACCTGTATTCCGTCTACGCGCCGGGGGTCAACGGCGGCGAGGCGGCATCGGCGGATGTGTACGCCGACGACTTCCTGTACGACATGGGGCGAGATCCCCACCAGCTGAACAATGTGGTGGCCGACCCCGCCTATGCCCAAGTGAAGGCAGAGCTGCGGGAGCGTCTGCTGGACTGGATCCAGCAGGCGGAGGGGACGCGGCCCGTCATTACGGATTAGGCGCCGTTTGAACATTGACGATGTGCCCGGCGGCGAGGGATTTTTTCGCCAGACAAGGCGGTTTGACGCGGAAATGCTTTGTGTATTTCAAGTCAAAGCAGCCACATATGGCGGAAAAAGACCTGTCGTTTGGGCATGTTGGCAATTTGCAAACGGGCCTAGACCTGACGGCACGAGGGCGGCGCTTTGCCGCCCTTGCGCTTATACCGGGGGAGGGACGGCAATGGGCGGCATGGACCGAAAATCCGAGATGGCATATCTTTGGGTGCGGGCCTATATTGAGGAAAACAAATTTTCCAGCAGTTCAAAAATCCCTTCCGAAAACGCCCTGAGCCGGAAGCTGTCCATCAGCCGGGAGACGGTGCGCCGGGCCCTGGCCCGGTTGGAGCAGGAGGGCCTCCTCCGCCGGGTGCGGGGGAGCGGCACCTATATCGAAAAAGAGGCGGCCCTGTCCTGGGAGCTGGGGGGCAGCGGCGGCAGAACCAAGATCGGTCTCATCCTCCAGGGACAGGACAGCAACGCCAACTCCAGTCTCATGGACGGCATCCGCAGCATTCTTCCCCCCGACCAAGTGGACCTGCGCACCTTCCTCACGGACAACAAGTTCGCCAATGAGCGCCGGTGCCTCAACGCGGTGATGGACCAGGGCTTTCAGGGCTTTATCGTGGACGGGGTAAAGGCCAGCCTGCTGAATCCCAACCTGGACTGCTACCGGCGGATCTACCAAAAGCGCATCCCCGTTATTTTTTACAACAACTACTACAAAAACCTGAAATGCCCCCGGGTGGTGGTCAACGACCTGCGCTGCGCCGAGGAGCTGATCAGCCTGCTCATTCGGGAGGGCCATCGGAACATCGCCGGGGTATTTGTCTCCGACAATTATCAGAGCATTGAGAAATTCCAGGGGATGGCGGCCGCCCTGCAAAAAAACGGGGTGGAGTACCAGGACGACTATATCAAATGGTGCGTATCCGACGAAGCCCACGACGCCCGGTTTGCCCGTTCCATCGACCACTTCTTAAAGCGCCTGCCCCACTGCACGGCGGTGGTGTGCTGTAATTATATGATTTGCCAGCTGGTGCGGCAGGTGCTGGAGAAGCAGGGGCGGCGGGTGCCCCAGGACTGCTCCCTGGTGTGCTTTGACTACTCCAACGACGACTGGGAGGAGCAGGGCGTCACCTGCTCCGTCCATCAGGGCTACCGCATCGGGCAGGAGGTGGCCTCCCGCCTGATGCGGATGATCCGAAACCGGGACTGCGACGATTTGGGCTATACCTATGTCCTGTCCCCGGAGATCTATCTGGGTAAAACAGTGGGCCCTGCCCGGGAAACCAAATTCTGACTGAGGGAGGTGACGGTCATGCCGCCGCTGAGCATTTTGGTAAAGCCCGCCTCCAGCGCCTGCAATCTGCGCTGCTCCTACTGCTTTTACGCCGACGAGGCCAGCATCCGGTCCGTTCCGAATTACGGGATGATGCCCGCCCAGGTGAGCAGCGCTCTGATCGAGGGGGCGATGGGCGCGGCGGAGGGCGCCGTCTCCTTTTTATTCCAGGGCGGGGAGCCCACCTTGGCGGGACTGGAATTTTTCCGGGACTTTGTTTCCCGCGTGCACAAGGCGGCCCCGCCGGGGCTGGCGGTCCAATACGCCATCCAGACCAACGGAACGCTGCTGGACGAGGAATGGTGCCGCTTTTTCCGGGAGCACCGTTTCCTGGTGGGCCTGTCCCTGGACGGCAGCCGGGAGTGCCATGACCGTTTCCGCCGGGACGGCGCGGGCAAGGGCACCTATGACCGGGTGGTGCGGGCGGCGCGGCTGCTGGAGCGGGCCGGTGTGGAATATAACGTCCTCACCGTGGTGACGGGCTATCTGGCCAGGCATATCAGGAGCGTTTTCGCGGCCCTGTGCCGGGACGGCTTTCGCTTCCAGCAGTATATCCCGTGCCTGGACCCCCTGGGGGAGGAACGGGGCGGGCAGGGGTATTCCCTCTCCCCAGCCCAGTATGGGGAATTTTTAAACACCCTGTTTGACCTGTGGTACAGGGAGCTGGAGCAGGGGCGGTATTACTCCATCCGATATTTTGATAACCTGCTGTGGATGCTGGGCGGCCGCGCCCCGGAGCAGTGCTCGATGCGGGGGTGCTGCGGGCCGCAGTACCTGGTGGAGGCGGACGGAAGCGTATATCCCTGCGACTTCTACGGCCTGGACGAATTTTTGCTGGGGAATGTCCTTCAAAACAGCTGGGCGGAGCTGGACCGGGCCAGGGAGGAGCTGGGGTTTATAAGGGATTCCCAGCGCGTCCCGGAGCAGTGCGGGCGCTGCCGGTGGTATCCCCTGTGCCGCAACGGCTGCCGCCGGGACCGGCTGGCCGGGGAGGACGGACTGGGCCGCAATTATTACTGTGACGCCTACGCCGGGTTCTTCTCCTATGCCCTCCCCCGCCTGCGCAAGGCATACGCTTTGCTGGGCCTGCGCTAGATCAATTATACACAAAAAACAAAGGGTGCTGTAAAATAGCCTTACAGCACCCTTTGTTTCGGAAAAAGACATTAAATTTCAAATTATGGAATTGGCTCTAATCCAAGTTCTTGCAAAAATTGATTGTGGCGTGCCTTTGCCTTTTGGATGCTTCCTTCAATTTTTTCAAGCTCCTGCCGCACAGAATCAATATCAACGGCTTCTTCTTCAAATGCAGTACTGACATATCGAGAAATATTCAGATTATATCCATTTTTCTCGATTTCCTCCATAGAAACTCGGCGGGAGTACTTTTTGTCATCTTCTTTTCGGTATTGGTATGTTTCAATGATCCTGTCAATATGCTTTGGCAGCAGTGTATTTTGGCGTTTTCCTTTTTCAAAGCACTCACTTGCATTGATAATCAGCACATCATCGTACTTCTTGCATTTTTTTAGGACTAAGATACATACTGGAATGCCTGTGGAGAAAAATAAATTCGCCGGCAAACCAATGATGGCGTCAATATTTCCATCTTCAAGCAGTTTTTTTCTGATCTTTTCCTCAGCGCCGCCACGGAACAGAACTCCATGCGGCAAAATAATCGCCATTGTTCCATCATCACTTAAAAAGTGGAATCCATGCAGTAGAAAAGCGAAATCTGCCGCCGCCTTTGGCGCAAGTCCATAGTTTTTGAATCGAAAATCCTTGGCCATTTCTTCTTTGGGCTGCCATCTGTAGCTGAAGGGCGGATTGGCCACCACTGCTTCAAACTGCATTTTTTTGCCGGATTCATTTCATTCAAAATATTCCAATCGTTCAGCAGAGAATCACCATGATAAATCTGAAATTCAGTATCTTTCAAGCCATGAAGCAGCATATTCATACGAGCAAGATTGTAGGTGGTAATGTTTTTTTCCTGCCCATAGATCCGAACCGTATCCTTTGCGCCAAATTGTTTTCGCACATTGATTAACAGAGAACCTGAGCCGCAGGCAAAATCAAGTACATTTCTCAGCTTGCTCTTTTTTCCAGTGCTGGGATCTTGACCGTCAAGAGAAACAATCCGGGACAGGATGGTTGAAACCTGCTGCGGCGTATAGAATTCGCCCGCTTTTTTACCGGAGCCAGCAGCAAACTGACCGATCAAATACTCATAGGCATCCCCCAGAAGATCTGTTTCATTTGGGAATTCCGAAAGTCCGTTTGCGATTTCGGTTATCACCAAACACAGCAAGTCATTTCGATCACTATAATTTTTTCCAAGCTTATCGGAATCAAGGTTTACCTCTGAAAATAACCCCCGAAATCTGCTTTCAAACGACTCATTCTCAATGTATTTAAACCCATCCTGTAAAGTTTTTAATAATTGATCATTCTGTGTCCGTGCTAATTCATATATATTACTCCACAAATATGCCGGTTTTATCACATAATGAATTTTACGGCGCATTTGTTTTTCAAGCGTATCAACTTGATCCAAATTTCGGATATACCAAACTGCAAGAGGGATTACATTGTCGCTGTAGAGCATCTTATTATTCTTGTCCACAAAATCTTGTCTTGCTTTGTTAATTTTCTCCTCGTCTTTTTCATCTTCCTTCAAGCCTAATTTTTGGGGAGAAAGATCGCTGCTGTATTTGATGATGACGGCTTTGAGCTCGTCAATATAAGCCGAAAAGTTCTTTTCGTTATTTTTGATTTCAAGCTCGCTGCTTTGATAGTCACGGCCCAATTCCTTTTTTACTGCTTCCTCATAATTATCAGACAGGTAGCGTAAAAAGAGAAAAGATAGCATATAATCTCTAAAATCATCGGCGTTCATTGCGCCGCGCAGTTTATCAGCAATCGCCCATAATGTTGAGCCCAACTGTTTTTGTTGTGTATCATTCATAATTTGCTGCCCCTATCCTTCTGTAAACAGATCATCATTAAACTTGTAATTCTCTAAAAATCTGTTTAGAATGCTGATGAAAATTTCCTTGTTATCCTCAACCATTTCGACAGGATTAAATATCGAATGATTTCCATGACTTAGTAAGTTTGTCATTCGTGCAAAGATCACATCATCTAAATCATCATCTTTCTGTCTTATGCAGGCTGAAAAATCTTTGAACCCATGAAATGCCGCCGTTTTCTCAAGAATATTTCTCAAAACATTAAAATGATAAGTATAGATTGTCCTGCTGTCCGCCACTTTTTTTAGTTCCTTCAACAGCGCAACATGATGAAAGAACGGGGTGTCTCCCGTGTTTTTGATTATGTGCTTCTTTGTTTCTTTATCAACGCTCAAAAACCGGCACGCCGTTTTTTCTTTTCGTAATTCATTATACATCACATTAAAAAACAGTGTGTGATGCGTGGAAATAACAGTTTTGATTCTACAATCTTTCAGCAGCTCGGAAAGCTGACATGCTAACGCTACAACGTTATTATCGTCAAGGGATGAAATTGGATCGTCAATATAAATATACTTTAACAATGCAATCATCATACAGCGTCTTTTCAGCCTTGGGAAACTGATACAACCCGAGGCGAATACATAATAATGTTCATTTACAAGAGCATTGATATACGCTATAATCTATATCAATGATGTTGTAAGTGTACATATCAAAAAGATGGGGTACAACATGAAAAATACAGACATCGACAAAGTCAGAAGCGTAGCCATAGCGTTTGCATACCTACCAATGGAGCCAAATGAAAAGATACCTTTCTTTGTATCGCACCCATTCATTGACACGTCAATTACAGTTATTTCAACAAAAGACGGACAAGAAATGATAAATGTACTTGAGGAAGATGGTGAAAAGAGGTTCATAGAATCCATTGTTGACCGCCTAAAAAATACCAACACACTGACTGGTTTTCTTCTCCTTCTGAACAAGTCATACCGATTCACATTCCTTGACCATATTAAAGGATACCTTAGTAATGATGACTTGGGAGTGTGCCTCCGATACATCTGGGAAGATAGCGAGTACACAAACAGTGGCTCTGTATTTACAAAGAAGCAGCTTCTTTCTCTGTTTAAGAAAAGCTCAAAAGAAAAACTTATGGACGAAGAAGAGTTGCGGACACTCAAAGAACTCCCAGAGCGAATTACGGTTTATCGTGGCGTTACATCCGTAAACTCGAAAGACCTAAAGGTATTTTCTTGGACTCTATCGCTGGAAAGAGCAAAATGGTTTGCGGCGAGGTTTGATGACAAGGTTCAAGAGGTATTCCAGGCAGAGCTACCAAAGGACGGTGTGTTGGCCTACTTCTCGGCTGAGGAGGAAATTGTTGCAAATCCGTTTGCATTAGAAAATATAAAGAAAACGTAAAAAGAAGGAGAGCTACCTGCAATCGCAAGTAACTCTCCTATTTTTTTAGGCATTGCCAAAATCGTGCTTCTCCAGTCTCTCGCTGTACACTCGCTCAATGTTCTGGATTGCCAGCACAGCCCGGTTGTTCTCATATTCTGGGTGCTCTCTACAATAACGCTCGTAGAAGTCAATCTCCGAAAGAGCTTCGATGAAATCCTCCTGTGTATGTGGGATGTTATCCTGCAAGAGTTCCCGGTTAAAGCGCAGGATTTGAACCCTGTGCGCATCCGCATTGCGCTCATCGTCAATGCGGATATGCTCATTCAGACGGCCCTGCACTTCATTCAACTTGGTCATTACGTCGCCGTTCAGTGCCTTTCCAATCGCTTTCGCAATCTTAGACCATGGGTTTACCTTAATAGGTGCAAGCTGTATCAAGGTCATCAGGATAACCAGAGCGCCGCCTGAGCTTGCCAAAATTTCTTGAAGGCTCATAGGTTACTCACCTGCCTCTCCGGTTTCTGTCGGCGCATTGACCTTCTTGCTCATGTTGCACAGGTCATCAATGAGCTTGCTGATAACCTCCATATCAATGTCGTAGTTGACCGTCTCAGAAGACGCCTTGACCATGGCGAGAACCCACTCCTTACGGTCAGCGCCGTTGTCGAACTTGTCCTCGGCGGTTGCCATGTACTTCATAACCATGTCAAGCACCTTGCCCCAGTTCTTCTCCTTCACGGCCCTCTTGACATACTCCACCAGCTTAATCGCCAGAGGAATAGCGGTAATCAGACCGGCGACAATAGACGCAATGAGTTGAAGCCACTCCATAATTCATTCCTCCTCTCAGATTGCGGGGCTTTCCTCAACCCCTGCATCCTCTTGTGAAAATCCAGCCGCCTTTGCAGCAGCATACTTGATTCCCTCGCCCTCAGCGCTCGTGTTCTCACGCTCGCTCTTATGTACGATACTGTTCAGAACAATACCGATTGCCGTGCCAACCGGGGTAAATACCACGGTGAAACACGCCAGAGCGCCCATATACTGAAACTCGATGCTTTTCCAGGCAAGAATGAACCCACCCGCAAGACCTGCTGCCAAAAACAGCATCAGATACAGAGCGAGCCGGTTGGTAAACCCAATACCCTGGCGCTTTTTCCTGCGCCGCCTGGGTTTCTTCCGGCCTCGTTCAATCTTGATGGTCATGGATTAAACCATCCCCATCTTCTTCGCAAAGCGATACAGCACAGTGACGAACTGTTCACGGGTGAGAATGTCCGCCCACATATAATTAGGCTCGCCGTTGATTACCTCACCATTGCCTGCAATCAGGCCGGTGGAGGTAGCCCATGCACGAGCCTCCTCGCTGTACTTGCTGCTGTCGTTGTCCTGGAGCTCTCTGCGCATCTCGCCCCAGAGTTCCTTGAAACGTGCCACGTCCATGTCATCATCCTCCTCTTTACTGGTATTCGTCCCCGCCAAAAGAGCGGAGACATCGTCACGCACAGTCTGCATACTCTTTCCGTACTTCGGAAGCCAGTGCAGAACATCACCATGGTTTGAGCCAAGGCCAAGCTGGTAGCTATCCTGATGGCACAGGATGACCGGAACCTTGACCCCGTTATATGTAACAGTACCCTGTGGGTCGAGATTGTAGAGCTTGCACAGGTAGGCTGTCAGCTCGACCGCCTCACGATAAACCTTCTCGAAATAAACAGGGTCTTTCAGATTGTCCTCGCAGATTTCAAACTGAATCCAACCATTGTTGCAGGAGCCTTTCGCGCCAGAGGCACAGCCCCATGCTTTCTTGTCCCAATCACCGGTCTGGACAGCCGCCACATCTCCGTTGGCGAGTTTGCCAATAAAAGCGTGAACGCCAGCCTTGAGCGGAATCCATTCACCCTTTACCCACTGGCCTTCACGATTCCAGTCGTTTTTGTTTTTGTTCACGCCAATCAGCTCAAGCATTTTTGCCCGGTCGGCGGCGTTGTCATCGGGCTGGACATAGCGCTTCAGGGTTGCGTTATTTGCCCCAGTAGAATGCCACAGAACACCACGTACAGGAACTTTGCCAGTGCTCTTATACCAAGAGCTCTGCCGCATGAAACACTTCATGGGAGGGTTTGCAGAGGTGTACTTCATCGTTGCACCATCTCCTTTCTCTGCCGATACAGTGGAAAATTGGTTGAAATAGGTCTGACCATACCCAGCACGCTTTGTCTGTGTTGCCTCGGTATCTTTGCTTGCTGGGCGCTCGAATTGGAGCAGCACGGCATTTGACGACTCACGCACGGATGTGGCACTCATAAGCACCGCCAGAACGCCTGGGAAGCTCTCTGACAGCTCTTTCATGAGGAACTTGAGCTGGGTGTCAAGGTCACCAATGGACGCTCCTGCGGCCTTACAGAAGGCCAGGAGAGCCTGTTTCCGTGACCAATATGTCCACTGTGCCAGACCGTAGCCAGCCTTATCATGGACAAAGTTTGTGTACTTCCCATTGTCCACGGCAGCGGTGTATGCCTCGTCCGTATAGCCGAGACTCTTTTCGTATGTGTTCTGGAGGTTCTTCGGATTGAGCCCACTCTCGGCGAACAGATTGCCCATCAGACCAGCGGCACCAGCGTCGGTCATGCCTTGGGACTTCAGGAACCTCCAGATAGCAGCTTCGTTCACGAAACCACCTCCTATCAAATTGATGTTTTATAGCCGTATATGCAGAATGGGAGCCGCCGCATGGCGAGCTCCCATTTTTTCTGCCCATATTCAGCTCAATTTAGGAACGGCCTCTAAAGAGTGTGTAGTGCGGTCTCTCTCCGCCTTCCACCCCATACCGCATCCAGTCCAGCATCACAATGCCGACCGCTGCGAGAAACACCCACATGACCAGGAACTGCGGGCACACCTGCCCCATGATGTTCCCAGTCATGGCGGAGTAGTCCCACACACCCATGCCAAGCCACACATTGATAATGAGTCCGGCCACAAACTCAACCACCGTAATAGCCACTCCGCACACAGCAGACTGCGCCATCAGCGGCATCTCCCATGGCAGCTCGGCTCCGAATCGTTCCAGCGGTACAGCCAGGATGATAGCCAGCAATAGCATTGTCCAGCTAATCATCTCCGGCCTACCGTGAGAGGTCTTCCATACGACCTCGATGAAGAAGTAGAGCGTGCCAGTCCAGACCCACAGGAGCACGCTCAGAAGCCATTTCCCGACACGTTCTCTGTTCCCCATACCGTTCCCCTCTTAGCCGTTCAGACGGGCCACAATGGCCTTCATCTGCGCTTGTGCGACCACCAGCTTCTCATTCATCTCATCGGCATACTTCTTCGGGAGATTCATGCCATAGGTGACAGCAGAAATCTTCTCCACGTCGGTCAGAGACTGCACATACGCCTTGAGGGCGTTGTGGTATGTGGTTTGGGAGGTGATAGCGGTCTGTGCCGCAATGTAGATTTGCGCGATTTCCAGAGCGGTGTAGATGCGGCACTTGCCGCCGTCCGCCTGATAGGGAAACTCGGTGCCGCCCAGCTCCACCACACGGAACAAGTTGGCGATATTGCTCTGGTCTTTGATGTCCAGGTTGAAATGCTCCGTCTCACCATTCAGCTCAATGTCAACCCCCGCCTCGATAGCGGCGTTGCAGGCGGCGGAGATTTCCGCAACCTTGGCGTTGAGGATAACCGCAGTTGCGTTGTCCTCGCCCACAATCTCCACCACGTCGGCAACGGTCAGCCAGCCCTTTGCCACGGCGGACAGGAGACGCTGTGGGGCAAGCTCCCTGTTCTGATACAGATTTTTCAGTCTCTCTTTCATATCCTTAACCCTCCAGTGCGCTGATGAGCAAGCTGTCGATGATTCTCTGCTGTTCGGCGACCAGCACTCCACCGTCGAACTCAGACACAACAACCGTGTCCGCTCCCTCAATTTCCTCATAACCCATCAGGTTGTAAGCCACTCCATTCAGAGCGACGCCGATGGCCTCATCCTCTGGCACGGGTGCAAATGCACCGCTTTCGCCAATCGTGATGTAGGTCACCTTGTCAACAGCGCCCAAATTTGCACCGTTGTTAATGTTGGTGATTCGATACATTACTTGACCTCCTTTGCGCCAACAAGTTTTGCGATATGCTTCAGCACATCAATATCAGCATTGAAAAATTCCTGGTTCCAAAGCCAGTAATCTGCGTACTCGACTCGCTTATAAGGCTGGCAAATCTGGTCTTCCCAGACCCTGTCCCAACGCTCCTGATATGCCTGGTCATCCCTGCCGTTACGTTGTGAGAGGGTCATCATAATGGCCTGCGTCAGCCTGCCACGCTCCATCCCATGTCCATCGTCATTCCTCGCAAAGAATTGATTGGCCGTTTCACTGTCCTCGTAACACACAATGCCATTGTTGTAGATGATAATGCCATCTTCACACTCAACTTCAGTCATAGCAGGGATATTAACAGGGCCGCAGATGACATCCTTCTTCAAACGTCTATGCGCAATATACTTCATTCTCTTTCCCTCTCATTCTAAAATTCTCAATCCTCTCTGGTGAAAACCCGAAGATTGCATAAAAAAGCCTGCGTAGCCGCAGGACACGCTTGTGGTCATCGTAACTTTCAAAGTACGCAAGCATACCGTTTACCGAAGTCCACAAATCTTCATATGACATTTTGCCTTCTGCAATCCTTTTGTGAAAGGCTTTTATTTTTCTCCGCGCTCTTTTAACTCCATCACGATTTCCATTAACAACAACCTTCCCGGTTTCGGTTAGCGTATATTTCGCCTTGCAGTAACGGAAAGGTTTTGTCAGAGGAACAATGCGGGACTTTGATTTGCTGATGGACAGCTTCAAACTCTCCGCCTTCTCGATGATAAGGCGCATGACCTCCTTTGGGTCTACGCCGGGCGGAACGATGATGTAGTAGTCATCCATGTAGTGTCCGGCACACTTGATTCCAAGCTGGCACTTGATGTAATTGTCCAATGCAGACGGAAACGCAATCATCTCAGCCTGACTCGGCTCAACTCCAAGAGGTAGCCCACGGTCTCCAGGAACGGTGTTCACTACATCGTCACCAATCTTGCGAATGTCCCTGTTCAAAATGAGCTTTTCGTGCCGCTTGAAAATCTCTGTGTGGGACACAGATGGAAAGAACTGTTTGAAGTCAATGAGAATGATGCTGCCCTCTCGACCGTATCTGCGAAAATGCCAGCGAAGGTCTTTGCGTAGCTCTCGCTTAGAAAACTCAAATCCCTTTCCGGGCAGACTGGCTCCATTGTTATAAATCATACTTGGTAGATACAGTGGTAGCAGCACTTTCTGCGTGTACACCTTATGTATCTGCCTGTCTTGAATACGAGGCGCATCAATGGGTCTTGTTTTTCCTCGTTCTGAGATTGTAAAATGGACATATGAAGTTGGTTTCCATATTTTGTCCAAGAGAAGTTTTCTACGGCGTGCTGTGCCGGAGAACAGATGCATCTCAAACCGCTGTGCGCTGTTCTTCCATCTGACACCGTTACAGCATTCCTTTCCAGCCCTGTATAAGTCGCGATAGGTGAATACATCCTTTAGTTCACCAATATCAATACACCGCTGTACTCTGTTCGCCTCTCGTTTTGCTTTACGCCTTTGATATCTTCCTTCTCTTCTACTCATAGATTGTTATTCGCCCTTCGTACAGATGTCTTGTAGGGTGCCGTCTAATCTGCTTGGCTCATTACACATGAAACGAGGTAAGGCACATCACTCGCCATGCACACTCCATTTCTGGGCGGCGTTCGTGCAAGAGCATCAAAGGGCAGTTTTGGATTTTTATCACGGGAAGTATTTCTCCTTTCGTAAAGGTCATGGTTCACTCTTTTCTTGAGCTACTATTATTGACCCAAAACCATCTCTGGCTTACGAAATCCGGGGCGAGCCCATTGGAATTCCTGGCGTTGTTGTTGTTCGCGTTGCCGTTGGTGTTCACATTGCAGAAGTTGTTGCTGTTGTTGTAATTAGGAGAACGCTCCCACCAAACTGCAGTGGAACACACGGGAGAAAAAGAAATCCCAACCGACAGGTTTTACAGAAATACACCCATAAGAATCAAAACTTACCTCCCCTTATCGCTTTTCAAAACGTTCGTGAGCAGACCGTTTTCGGCGTCAATAAGCTCACCAAGTGCCTGAGACATACGGTCTAACTTCTTCTTTGCGTCCGTTGAGCTGACCTTATCGCCGTTTGACTTCGTAAAGCATCCTTCTGGATTTAACATCATAAGGTCATAACAGTGAGAAAGGTGGACATCGAGTGCCATAAGCGCTGCTCTGGATTCAAGCAAATGCTGTTTGCGCAACTCTTTTCTCGTTTCATCAGATGGATAAATGCTGTTCGCTTTTTCGGCATTGTCTAATACCTCTGCGGCGAGCCCTGACACAGAGTCCGCGACAAGCCTTGAGTACCTTGATGATAGACGAGATAAAAAGTTGATGGTGTGTATGTAAATCTTGTTTGCTGTGTTTACATACTCGGCCTTGCTTTCAGACCGATGTGAAAGTAGAACTGACATGAACGCTCCTTTCATTCTGTTTTTGGATTTACCATGGCACCCCTAATCACAAAGGGGGGTCATTTAATCTGCGGCCCCGTAAAAGGCGCAGCAATTCCGATATGCGTGTGGGGTGGGGGGATGGGGCCCACTCAGAATCGCAAAGGGGTGTCACCCATCCCCTAATGTTGTTTGAAATCGCCCACTGTCGTGGGCTTGATTACGCCGATGTAGGATTAGACCATGAAAGCCGGGGCGAGCCCAAAGGAATACCTGGCGTAGTTGGAGTACGCGGAGCCGTAGGTGCCCACACTGCAGAAGGAGGAGCTGTTGTAGTAATAAGGAGAACGCTCCCACCAAACTGCAGTGGAACCCGTTGCGCTGTGGCGATACTTTACCTTGCTGTTGCCAGCCTTGTAATAGTCGTACTGCAACTGGGAGTTCTGCTCATACTGGTTTGCATAGCTACGGGTGCCAAAAATCTCAAACTCGGCCAAAAGCGGGAGATAGTCAACCGAGGTCTTGACGTTTGCGGCAACATTGGAGGCGTTACCAACTGCATCCGTGTACTTTGTGATTGGCTTCATCACCGCCCGCAGGTCAGCAGGCAGAGCAGCCATCAGCGTGTTTGCGACCGGGCTGGTAGCTGTGTTAGCCGGTGCATCATATCCAACAGCGGATGTGGTCTTTGCCGCCCCATATCCGCTTGGTGCCTTGTTGGTAGAGCCGAGGATATCGTACCGCAGGTCTGACGCAATCCAGCCGCCATAGTTATAGTTGCCCCAGTGGTTCATATTGAACAGCTTGGTGCCATCCGTCTTATAGCCGTTGTAGCTACCGTCAATCAGGCACACATCAACACCATTGTTCAGAGCGCTCTTGAACGTACCAAACTGGATACCAGCACCCTCCTTGGCACTGTTGTGGTTAAAGCCAAGAATATAGGAATATAGGGTTGTATTAACGGCAAGCGTACCTACTGTACCGTTGATGGTGATTCCCTTGCAGTCGCCAACTTTCCAATACTCAGCACCCTTGCCAGCGTCGGAGACTTGCCGGATTTCAGCCCAGGTTTGGTCGTTCAGTGTTTTCTTAGTGGGCATGAACTGTGCAGTCACAGCCACAGTCTTATTCGCAGGAGCTGTATGGTTGGTTCCAGCCGCCACCTTGATGGTGATAGTAGCGGTGCCAGTAGTCTGGTTGACGTGCTTGATGGTCACGGTTGTGCCAGAGACGGACACGGTTGCCACACTGATGTTGCTGGAAGTAGCAGTAACAGTGCCGTCGCCAGGGCGTGAGACAGTCACCGTCTTCGTCAGATTTGAGGCGTTCAGTGTCACAGAGCTTGCGCTCAGCGTCATGCTACCAGCGGCCTTGCCAATGCTCCAGGACACGGTTTTGGCGGAGGTAGAACCATCAGACCACATATAGTCAGCCTTCGGAGTGAAGGCAGCGTTGTAGCTGGTGGCATTGGTGCCGGAGGTCGTGCCGCCCAGAGTGAGCTGAGCACTGTCGTAATTGCTCCATGTGGGAGACTGGGAGTTCCCATTGTAGGTGAGGCTACCGCTCTGACTTGGCGTGTTTGAAACTGTAATTCTATTCGCAACGCCAGTCTTGCGGTTTGCGGTGTTTGTGTTCGCCTTGCCGTCGGTAGACATGGGGAACATGGACACATAGTAAGTAGTGCCATTTGTCAGCCCAGTCGCAATCAGCGCATTGGTCGCATGACCATTACGGGTTGTGCTGGTGTATGTGAATGCTGCATCTGGGTCGTTAGGGGATGTGGCATAGCTGCCAGCCTTTACAACCACGACGGTTGACGCCCAGGTTGCCAAAGTCACGCCGTCGCTGACAACCGTAGCGGCAGGGTCAGTCCACTTGATAGACAGCTTTCCGTTACCGGCAGCGGCCAGAGTGATACCAGACACGTTGCCGAGCGCAACAGCGTTAGGTGTTGCAGAGAAACCGCCGTCTTCCACATCCGTATAGGAGTTGGTGGTGGTGTAGGGGAACAGTTTGTAGTAGTAGACCGTGCCGTCGGTCAGACCGCTGTCGCAAAAGTAGGTGCTCTTATATGCGTCACGGGTCTTGCTATCAAGCACGATAACGCCATCACGACGGCTGGTAGGCATAGAGCCCGCCTTACGGACAAGCAAAGTGCCTCCCCAGGACGCCAGCGTGGAACCGGCAACAACCAAGTCTTCGGGGTCTGTCCACTGGATATAGACCTTCTCATGGGCCGTCAGTGTCTTGATGTTGGTTGCGCCAGCCAGGGCGAGCCCACCACTGCCAGAGCCGCTCCCGCCAGGGAAATTAGAAATAATAGGCATAATGTGGCCTCCTTTTAACCTAATAGAATGATGTACACAGGGATGTCACGTTCGGGCATTTCACCGTCTGCGGCAATCAACAGACTGCCCTCCTCTTGCCCAATGACAGAGAGCATGGCCTCCCGTGCAATCTCTCTTTGCTCCGCAGTCGCATTATGGGCTACGGAGATAGTACCGTTCTGAGCGGCCGTCAGCCCATCCACAGCAAGCGTCTGTGTGAATGGCGGGTTGACTCCGGCCCATGCTGTGGACACAAGTACAGCGGAAACAGCCACACTACTATTGGCTTTTTCTCCAATAGCGGTGTCGATTTTAATCATGTTTGAATTGTCAGGCCCATTCATGGCGTTGCGCCAATCCTGAAACCGTTCTGTGCTGTCGTCGGTCAGATGCAGTTTGCAATTCTTCGTTTCACTCATTTTGTTCACCCCCGGTTAATCCATCAGGATAGTGACAACAGGGATGTCAATTTGCGGAGCGTCACCGAAACAAGCGACCGTCAGGGCACCATCGACTTGCCTGCACGCATACATCTCAGCACCTTTTGCTGCCTCCATTTGTGTGTCAGTAATACTTTGGGCCACGCCGATGATGCCGTTCTGTTCTGCCTTCAGGCCAGCAACCTGCAACGTCTGCTGACCACTGACCCAGCCGTTCTTTGTCAGCACCCCATTGACCGCCTTACTCGCCCCACCCAAGGTCGGATTGATACAGGTACGCTTGGGATTGCTGCCATCTTCGTCTGCGGAGTCGATATACAGCCGCCCATCGTCCTGTGTGAAATAGCACCAGCCCGGATGGAGCGGCGTAATATCAACAGAAATGCGGGAACTGTCTCCCTGCAAAATTTTGAAAAGCATTGATTGAAACCCTCCTCATCTTGAGTCCGAGTATAAAAAGAGGGGTGGGCATAAGCCCACCCGCTCTATCTGTGTTTAGTTGTGTACGGGCTTAGAACGTACCCCACTCTATAGCGGAGTCGGTGTAGTCCTTGGCGTTCTGCTCGGCAGCGTCCCAGGCAGCCACTTTCTCATCCGTCACGCCATCAAGGACATCCTTGTTGTCATGGGTGTGAGAGTCGGCCTCCAGGGCGGCGATACGGGTGACGGCGGCAGTCAGGTCAGCGGCTTTGGCGTAATCACCGATTGCCAGAGCGGCAATAGCGTTGTCAATGGCCTCCTTGATGTACGCCACAACAGTCGCAGACTCTGCATCCTCGGGCAGAGTGCCAACCAGAGTGGCCAGGTCTGTGATAGCCCTGTTCATTGCGGTGGCGTCATCTGGATGAGCCTGAATCCAAGCGGCAATCTCAGCCAGAGTGTCAAGAGACTCCTTGGCGTTCTCAGGGATGAGCTGCTTTGCCAGCTCCTCGTTAGCAATGGTGCGGGCAGACTTGCCAGTGTCATCGCCAATCAGAGTATCCACAGCAGCCTGTGCATCGTCGCCAGCTTTCTTGGCTGCGGCAATGGCCTCGTCCTTAGCGTCAGCGGCACCCTTGGGGTCATATGTGTTCTCCAGGTCGAGGGCGGTGATAGCGTCTTCCACTGTCTTGGCTACAGAGCCCTCAGTCTCCTTATCACCGTTCAGCTTATCCAACTTGCCCTCGGCAGTGGTCACACGGTTAGTCAGGGTCTCCAGAGCAGCGTCAGTGGCAATACCATCGGTTTTCTTGTCCACATACGCCTTGACGGTGGCGAATGTCTCGTCACCAATCTTCAGCTCGCCAACCTTGGCGCCAATCTGGGCGTCAACGTCGTCAGCGGTAGTGAAAGTGCTGGTCTTGGTGAAGGTCAGCTTGCGTGTGGCAGGGTCGTAGGTCACACCGTCAATAGCGTTGCCAGTGCCGGTCACCTCGGTGCTGGTAGCGCCGGTGTCCAGGTTAATCTGGACATACTTGGTGCCATCCCACTTAGCCAAGCAGTTCAGCTCAGTCACATAGTACAGGGCACTGGTGCTGGGATTCACATTGGCCTGCAGGGCGGCAAGTGTGGCAAACTCCTGGAAATCACCGATGCGCACACGGGTAGTGGCGTCGATATCCAGATACATGGCACGCTCATCAGTGGTCACATAAAAAGCACCCTCTGTGATGACAGCAGGCAGATTGGCCAGCAAGCCCTTCTTGAAAGAAACTTGTGCCATATTGTGTTCCTCCTTATTTAATTTTTCCCGTGGCGGTAGTATCCGCCACGGGATTTTTTTGTTTTGCCTAAGATTAGGCTGTGGCCTCATCGCCCAGGTCTCCCCAGACGATACTGGACATCACAGCGTCCAGATTGGCCTTGTCCTCGGCACTCATCGCACCAGCGGAAGTAGTAGTTGCGACAGCCATGCTCAGTCCGTCAGTGCTAACTGCCAGACCATTCGCATTAGCCTCGTCCAGCTTGATAGATACGGTGTTGTTGGTCACTGCGATACCGTCACCGGCTTTAACAGTGTCAACCAGACCCTTCAGCGGGATGTAGATGTGGCTCTCCTCGGCATTGGCAACAACAAGGTCAACGTATGGGTCGCCCACCTCGGCACCAACGTAGGGTGTGTCAGCGGTATCGACAATCTCGTAGGTGCCGCCACTCAGCACAGCATCCTTGGGAATGTTGATTGCGTCACCAATATAGGTGTCAGCGCCATCAGCAGTCCGCTTCAGTTTGTAGGTGGCAGAGAAACCGTCCTCGGGCGTGTCCTGCTTCTCAATGGCAAACTCAACAGCACCAGATGTCGCAGCAGGAGACACGAACAGACCGTCCTCTTTCAGCTCCAGAGCGTTGCCTTTTTCCTTGGAAACTTGCACGCCAATGGTGGTGCCATTCTCATCTGAACCGAGAATAACGCTCGCATCAACAGCGGTCAGGCCAATTGCGCCACCGGCTGCAAGGTTGTCCAGCTTCGCCTTGTCAGCAGCGGACATCAGACCAGACGCCAGGGTGGTTGCCTCGGTTCCCTTTGCATACAGGATTTCGCCCTTGAAGAGCTCCCGAGTGTCAGTCAGCCAATACAGGGTGCTGGCGTCCTTGACAGCAATGGCATCATACTGGGCACGAGTCCCCTGCTTGAAAATCACATTTGCCATGACATAAACCTCCTTATAATTTTTTTGATATACAAACGCTCTCTAAGCGTCCATATCTTGGTTACATATCATCCCACACATAGGTGGACACGCCACCGGGTGATTCCATATCACCGTCGCCCATGTCGCTCCACTCATCGTTGGGGTTCAAATCGACAGGGTCAGGAACTTCGCTTGGCTCACTCTCAATAGTGAACGTGAGTACCTTGTGCTCATCAACGTGTGGCACATAAACAACGCCGTCCTTGCCGATAACAACACCAAGGTTCTGCGTTGTTTCATCCTCAAATGTGACAATGAGTTCGCCAAGCTCGTTGATTTCCATATCCAGAATGCCGCGAGCCGTATCTGCACGAACAAAGATGCGGTCGCCCAGCGGAATCTTCTCGTATTCGCCAGTCGGATTGCCTTCCTCATCCTTGACTTCAACGGTAGATACCAACTGAATCGTGCTGTCTTCTGGGTCGAACACGATATTGTCCGCCTTGGCAGCAACAACCTCATCAGTTTTGTCGATACGCTCATTCAACGCTGCCTCAGCCTTCTCGACCTTATCCTCCATGTGCCGTTGCATCTCATAAATCAGCCGCAGGTTGCGGTCTGAGATGTACTCATCCATGTTCTTGGAATCAATGATTTGCAGCATACACTCGCCGCTCTTTGCGACAACTGGATGACGGGGTGGGCCACTGAAAATCTGCATGAATGTGCAGATTTCACCTGCATAGCGAGACAACGTACTCGTGATGGGGAGATGGTACTGATAGTACCGCTCGTTATACGGCTCGTCCTCACGCACCAACAGCGCAATGTCTGCTGTGCCGTCAGCACGGATATAGCTCAGGTACACAGTGGCTCGCAGCATATCAATATCGCCTACCGTGATGGGAATGAGGTAGGTGATTTTTCGATTCAAATGGTCGCCACGATAGATTGGTTCGTTCTTTGTGATGACAAGGTTCATATCCTCATCGAGTTTAATGTAAATCACCTGTTTCACCTCCGTTTCTTATATGATGACGTAGTCAACGTCGTCGAGCGACATATCGTCATAGGTAGAAAGCGTGTCAAAATCCATTTCCCGCAGCAGTCTGTGACGCTTGATTATGGCATCGGCCTCAGACACAATCTCAAGCGCAGCCGGTTTGGGGCTCATGAACTGTATCAGGGACGCCGTTACCGATGACAAAACCTCAACGGCACTTTGCATCGCCATAAACATTGTCATTTGTTCGCCAAGCACCTTGTTATCCAGAACAAGTGGGAAGCTGCACCTGCCCAGCGAAAAATGGATTTCAGTTTCGACCGCCCGAGCTGCAATCTCGATTGCCATAGTGCTTGTGTCGTATAGGCGATGCAGCAAGTCGGTCATTTCTGTGCCGATAACGATTGGCGCTTCCACCTTCTCGGACGCACGCTTCTTCATTTTGAGCGCTTCTGCACACAGCTCAAGCTGAGATGACGCCCTCTCTAAGTCCCGCTTGAATGTTGATTCAACAGTTGACTTGATTTCTATTCCAAACTGTCCACGTCCAAATGGCCTCTTGACATAGGCGCTCACAGAGGACGTACTAAGCTGCAATGCGCTCTCTGCAGACGCATACATATTTGCCGTTGTCTTTAGATGTTCTGCCGACAAGACCAGCGCAGACTCGTGCGGCCTCAATGAGTAATGAACCTGAAACTCTGCGCTCGTTCCGAGAACAATGCCATGGTTCAGCCGCTCCAAGCAGGTCTTAATCATCTTGTCGATATGAGACACAAGCATGGAGCCGGACTGAACAGCAATGAACTTTTGCAGCGTATAGCTCTCAAGGCACGTTTCCAGAATCAAGCGGTTCATAACGGTGAGGCCGTCGCGATATGGAATGGAATAGACGATAATGTCGCACTGGGTCAAACGGTTGTTTAGGTAGATATCAAACTCTTTTGCCATATGCGACCGTGCCTCCTACTTACGCCGGATTCTGTGCCAGCAGCTTCAGATACCCAGACTTGATTGTCATGATGGTTGCCGTCTCAACGCTTCTCGGCGTAGACAGTTCGCCGTACATCAGCAGGTTGCCGTCGTCGGCGGTGGGGGAGTCATAAATCACATAATGGGTGATAGTGCCCCAGTTCGCAGTGGACTCATCGAAGTTGATGTCGTTCTCGTTGGAAACCAGGCCATCGACCGGCTCACTCAGGCTGTTCAGCAGCAGACGGCGATAGCCCGCATCGGTGGAAGGCTCGGTCACGCCAGAGCCATCAATGGCGGGCGTAGAAGAGCTCAGACCGATGTAATACTGCGCAGGAATCGCCGGAGCCTCCTTAGTGTGGAACAGATTACCCGCCACACAGTTCAGAAAGTAGTTAGTGTTCATACAATCTTTTCCTCCTCAAATAGAAATGGGCAAAATAAAAGCCAGTTGCGATGCAACTGGTCAGGTTATAAAGCCCCTATTGATGTTGTTTGTGATATACAGGATTCCCTGCTTGGGGATTTCAACATCGCCATCAATGTCCTGAATCTGGATTTGGTAAATGTACTTTCCACACAGACCCACTGTTTCCTTCGGCTTCAGCGTAACAGTCAGCACATTGTTGATTGTTCCCTCGGCATTGAAAGTGCCCTCCATTGTCTTTGTCAGGATTGGCGCACCCGTCTTGTTCGTGAAACTGACGATGGCAAAATTTGCTGCACATCCAGTCAAACTGAATGGGCGTCTGTTCTTGTAAAAGTAGACGTTGAACGTCAGGTCTTGCGTCTCGCCGCCAACAAAGTCAATGGTAGGCAATGTATATGGGCTAAGTGCTGTCACACATGACATATACATCACCCGCCTTTCTTTACGTTATTTACCCTTCGCATTGTCCACTTCCTTCTGAATAACGTCGGCACCGTCCAGCATATTGAGAACTTCCTCAATGATACTGATGCTACCGCTCAGGTTGGCGAGGTTCTGTTTCCCGCTCACGGGAATGGTGTTCAATGCGTTACCTACGGCAATCAGCCGCTGCATGATTTCGTCTTTCATGGTCATTCTCCTTTAACTCATAGAATTTATCTTTGATTCAAGCTCTTCAATACGGCTGTTGAGCCTGTCAACGGTGTTATAGAGCTTTTGAATCATGTATGTGTTGAGCGAGATGAACTCGCCATACCTCAACTGATAGAAATCATCAGTGATTCCTTCTTTAGTGAACCCAGCATCCAGCTTCTCAATCGTGAGGCCGGCAAAATCCTGGGTGCTCAGCCCTGTATCTAAAAGTGCACGCTCTACATCCTGTGCAATAAAACCGGTGTGGAATCTGCCAGATGTACCATTGTTCATCTGATACTGTGTCGGCTTGAGTGCCATAAAGAAGTCTTCATACTTACTCATGTCGTATTGAATCGACTTCTTTACACGTCGGTCTGAACGAACAGATATTTCTGTGCTCGCAACGATTCCGCCGCCTGAGATATAAAAGTCTGCTGCTGTTGCCGACATCCGACACCCAGCATTGGTCACAATGAAATATGGCTCTTTACCTGCGCCAGCGCTTCCATACATCATAGAGCCGTATGTATAGCTGACACCAGTGGAGCCATAACCCTTGCAGAACCCGCCATAGTAACATCCAAGTGTAACAAAGTCAGCGTCGATAGTACCAGTCCTGATGTAGTTCGCGTTGATATAGAGACGATTGTTCGTAGAATCACTGAAAATTCCGAACAGAGTTCCATTGCCCGTGAGAATATTAAAGATTTCTCTGTCGGAAATGGACATATTGTATGCTTCGTTCCATGCGTCCCACGCAAGGTCATAGGCATCATCTGCATGGTTGTATGCGGAGTTTGCACGCCCATAAGCGCTGTCTGCATAATTGTACGCAGAGTTCTGCCACACATTGGTCTCTTTGACATTGCCCCAGTTGATGGAGGAACCCCACGCCATGGTGATACTACCATTGACAGACACGTTCCCATTTCTATCCACGACAAAGTTCCCGTTGCCGACATTCAAACCATTCAGGTTCAGGTAGTCAGCCGTAAACTCGTAGTTGCCATTCATCATGGGGTTGCCATATCTATCATTGAACGATGCGCCGGACACGGTGCCCTTGAATGTACCGTTGTTGACATAGATATCACCATTTTTCTTCACCCAAAACGGTGCGCTCGCCGGGTTTGTTGCCCCAGCCCAAAAAGCATACATGGAGTTCGCATTCGTTCCAGAGCCGTTCATGGCAACATAGTTGCTACCACTACCAGCATACAAGTAATCATCCGCAATCGTAAATCCGCCAATCTTGCCGGAGGTAGCTTTCACATTCCCACGGAAGTATGCGCTACCATCACGAATATCCAGATAGAAGTTTGCGTTTTGCGGCATACCATCTGAGTCGAACGTAATGTTTCCGCTACTGTCGATGAAGGATGGCGTTACTGTTGTACCGCTTGTCGTGAACAGATTGCCGTTGCCAGCAACAATACCATAGTCTGAGTCAAGAATAATCTTCCCGCCCTGTACTGCGGCCCGTGCTGAGAACACAGAGGCGTCCCAGCTTTGAAGGATGAATGTGGCGTTATATAGCCATGCGCCTGTTGCATCAACCTTAAACTGCATAACACCTCTGTCATTGGTGTTCTCAATGATAAGGTTATTACCAACAATCAACTTGCCGCCAATGACCTCTGCGTTCACACCGAAATATTCACCGACTTCTGGTGACGCAAAGTGCCCAATCGCCATCTTGCAGGTCGCCCAGTTGTCATCTGACATGGCAATCATGCTGTCTACGATGCGGAGCTGGTAGTTGGAATTGCCGCCGACATGAATACCGGCACCATTGATGATAACGCTTTGGTTGGATGCTCCAAGAATTGTGTTTTTGGCCGCATCCAGCGAATCGGCCATAAACTTTGACACCATAGATGCCTGTCCGACTGTTTGGTTGTAGATGTACTTGCTTGCATCGAAACTTCGGCTTGCAGAGTAGCTGGACTCAATCATATCCTTCAGGGTGTTCACGTTGTCGTGACGTTTGAACCTGTTGGAGAACACAATAGAGAACTGATTCCGCTCCTCAAAGTTCAGTTCAAACTCGATGATATATGGCGTAATGGTGTGTTTGCCACCGATATTCAAATACACACCCTTGCCAAGCTCAAGTTGATTGCGGAATGGTGCAAACTCTTGTGCAAAAATGAAATTCGCAGAATCAACAGAGAACTCATAGGTCGGGGTCGCAACATCGTCAAGCGTATCAACGGCCCATTCGTACAGTTCCATCTCAACGGAGTATCGCTGATAGTCGCTGACGTTTGCTGTCAGATACATGGAACCTGATGCGTTGAAACTGAGTGATGTTCCTTCGTCCGTTGTGATGTAGATGTCTTCCCCAAGGTCTGTTGGATATCTTGTTGTAGTCGGCCCAACATTGGTTGAAAACCCTGACAACGTTCCAGACATTGTGACCATACCGCTCGCAGCGGTCTTATCGTTTACACAGAGAGTGCCAGCATAAAAGCTGAGTACATAACTGCTTCCGCTGACCTCAAGTGTGCCACGGATAATATCGCCGGAGATTGCGTTCGCACCAGACAGCGAGAAAATGCCGCCAGACATTGTGTACATTCTCTTGCCAAACTCAGATGTCAGGTCAATGCCAGAGATAGCAGAGCCAGATACGGACAGCCCGTTGTTAGACAGCGGATAGGATTGGCCGGAGATTGTGGTGTCCACATCCGTTGCTACAAACGTATCCTCTGTTATGTCCTGCTCAATAAAGAAGTGAGACAGCTCAAGGTACTCTTCCTCTGTGAAATAATTTGTGACAGACAACTCCCTTGCAATACTCTGAATCTGTCCAGCATAAGATGACGGATTTGAAGGGTCAAGCTCTGTCTCGATAGATGACACCGTATTTTCCTGTGCGGCTACTTCGCTTTTCTTTGCCGCAATCTTTCTATTGATGTCATCCAGCAAGGACTGCTGGTACGCCCTGCCCTCTGCCGTAATCTCCATAGCTTGAGCTTGAATCGTGACACTCTGCTGTGCGGTCAGTGTATCAAGTTCACCCTTCAAATCTGTGAGCGTCGCCCGTGCTGCTATCAACCTTGCCGTAGCCGACGCGCGAAGGCCAGACAAACCACGGTAATATTCTTGCCGATTCAAAATACTGCGCCGCCATGACACCCATTTAGATGCCAGTGGCTCTCTGATGTCACCGTTAGCAATAAAGTATGAGAGGTCATAAATCCAGTTGGTTCCGATTGGATTCACGTTTCGGATACTCAACTCATCAGCGCCGTATGGCCTGATTGCGGTAACCAGCTCATCACTCTTTTCCTCGATGCCAATAGACTCAATCAGATTGTCGAAGTCAAGATAGATTGGCAGCGTTGGGCGCTCCTCATCTGCATCGTACACATTGATTGTCTTTTTGTAGGTATCGAACACAAACACGCATCTATACTTCTCTGGTGCGCTGCTATACATGAATGACAGCAGGTAGTCGTCGTATTGGTCGAATGTTCGGTACTTGCCAATCAGAGATGGTGACACATATCCAGGGCTCCACCCAGGGGCCACTTCGAGGATGCGACCAAGCACGGTATCGGTCGGTGAGGCAGGGCTCCAAAAGTTGAATGTGCCCTCTTCCAAAAACAGTTTCTTGCTCTCCAGGGTTTTCTCATAAGAGTAGCCTGTAACGTGCTTGACCTCCATGATACCGTCCGCTTCCGTTTCTGGGTTCATTATTACATACACACCGTAGCACTTGGTGTATATTTGCTTATACCCAGTCACATCATCATAGAATGGAGTTGGTTCCCCATCGAGTACCGCAGGAATATCGAACGTCATTTCGCTTGGCTCTGAAAACTTGATGTTCAGCTTGAGGTTATGGACACCGGGAATGATACCAAGCATCTTATCGCCAAGTGTCTTTAGCACAAGCTGTGGTGTCTCAGGCAGACCATTGGCGTCAAACTCCCACTTGGAGTAGTCAAGATACATTACATTCCCCCCTTATCCTGCGACGTTGTAAAGCATTCGGCCAGATATAATCAGTGGCCCGTTTCCAGTTATAGTCAGGTTGTTATCTCCATGAACAAACCGGAAGAAATTGAGGTTAAAACCATCGTAAAGGTTCACCCCTGTTGTAGCGTCTTGAATGATGCCATTGTCATTGTCTATCACAGCGGTAATAGACGCAGGGATTCCATCCAGCTTAAACTCCCTGTCATTGTCATTATGATTCACGATACTCAATGTGCCGCCCGCTGTTGGCGCATAGGTAAGCACCGGCTTAATGTATTCACGCACTGAACTCTCGTTCCTGAACAAGATATCCGTTGACCCGTTGATATCGTACCTGTACTCAAACGGAAACCCATAAGCGTATGGGCAGTCGCATACGACTGTTGCCTCAAAAGCATATGGCAGCCACCCATGTGTAAGTGGTGTCAACTGCGTAATAAGGCACTTGAACTGAACCCGCTCCAAATCAGGCTGGTCGATAGAAAGCCACTGATAGTCTTGGTGACCGGTCAACCAAAATGCAATGTTCTCCATCTCATATCTGTCCAGAGGCACCATTGACCCGAACACCAGCTTAAACTGCAGCGGGGAGCTGTGATAGTTGACGCCAAAGTGAATTGGACGAATGCGGTTGTTGGTTCGTGTCTCAACAATGGATGCCTTGTTGCCGAACGCAACATTGCTCTGGCCCGTACCACTGAAGTCGTACAGCATAAGGCCATACATCAAAGAAGATTCTCCGGCAAAAGAGAACTCATAACTATTGAACAGCTTCCTCACTTCCTTTCGTTTTTAGATAGCGAAGGAGGGAGACTGCAAGAATCTCCCTCCATTCGCTTATCGCTTGATATTGAGTTTTGCGAACAGTTCATTTGCCTGCTCACGGGTAACGGCACGATGCTTCTCAACGGTCTCATCATTCGCACCGTAGATATAGGTGGGCCCGAACTCAATCTTGACCGCGCCGCCGCTCAGAACACCGGATGGGATATTGGCCTTTGCGTCGGTCAGACTGCCACCGGCACCAGCAAATACGCTTGCCATATCAGCGGACTTAATCAGGTCGCCGAATTTGTCTGCAAGAGTAGTTGCAAATTCGACAAGACGGTACAGACCCTTCTCTTTTCGCTTATCCAGAACAGCTTCTCCCTTTTCAAGGATTGCCATGATTTCATTCTGCTTGAGCGTTGGGTTGTCGCCAGCAATACCGCCTTTATGGTAAATATACTTCTTGTACTTATCATACAGAAGCTGCCTTGAACCATCCATATACCATGCACCATCGCCTTCACGATGAGCATTGACGCCGTATTGTGCCAGCATAGAGCCAAGTTGCAGATTCCGCTTATCGAGCGCAGCCTGCTGGTCTTTGCTCGCCGTGCCCCACGCTTGACTATTACGGTACATTTCCTTTATGATGGAGTGGATGCTCTCCTCCTTGGTGCTTGTTGTATTGTTGCCAGTCGTGCCAACAATAGTATTGTTTGAGCCTGAAGAACCAGACGTTGACGCAGAAATATCATTGTCAATACTATTGAGCGCTGCAACATAGCTACCATACCGTTGTGCTGCCGCCAAGCAGTTCTCCCACGCTGTGGTGATTTCGGAGTTCAGAACACTGCCATACTCTGTGTTCCAAGCAATAAGCTCATCATACAAAGTGTTCCAATGGCTCTCAATATAAGCGATTGCCATATCGTACAGCTTCTGATAGCTACTGATTGTCTCTTCAAGAGCCGCAATCTCGGCATCCTTCTCACGCTCGTATGCTTCCTGCATATCATCAAGCGCATCCTTCTGGGCATCGACAGCATAATCAGACTGGTCATCGGCAAGCTCTTTCTGGAGCTCTGCCATCTCTTCCTCCAGCTTAATCTTCTGCGCCTTTGCGTCACGGCTGTCATCCAGAGAAAGTGCGTTGATACGCTCTTGTAGCTTGGCAATCTCTTTCACCTTGGCGGCAACCTTATCCTCATACTCTGCCTCTTCCTTGGCGGCCTCAAGCGCCTCCTTTCGGAGACTGATGATATCGCCATATGCGTCTTTGAGGTCTTCGAGTGCGTCAATCTGTTGCTGAATACGGTGTTTCAGCATATCCATGACGTACTTGAGGATGTCGTCGATGCCGGTCTTCATATTCTCCAACTCTTCCTTTGAACTGCCAGCGGTCTTTCCGATGCTGGCAATGGCCGTATTGGCCAGATTCTCGATTGATTGGATGTTATGAAGGGCTGCGGCATACTGCTGGTCGTCGAGGTCGCCGAGCGAGTGCATCAAGGCGAGCTCTGCATATGCAAGCCCAAACGTGGCGTCTGTGGCCTCTGTGGTGGCGTACAGCAGAGTGTTCAGGTCTTCAATAGAGTCTTTTTGCAGCGCTAGGCGGAGCCGTTCAACGTAGGTCACAGCCTGCTCTGCGGCAAGCTGTCTTGTCCGTGCGGCAATAACCTTGTTGATGTTCTCCTCGTTGATGACCAGCAGACCATTCTCATCCCGCAGATACTGCATATACTGTGGGCCGAGCTCGATAATCTTCTGGAAGGCATCAACAGAGATAAAACCACCATTTTCTGCATACTCGTCAGCAGCATCTTTCAGTGTGTCGTAAACGTTCTGGATTTCGTCAACTGCATCAGATGCGTTTGAAACAATTTCTTTCAAAGCATCAATGATAGCAATCTTTGCTTCACGAATTGAGTTCCTTAACTCCATCCAGGTTTCGGAGTTCTCTTGATTCTCTTCGTTCAAGGACTCCAGAGTGTCAATCAGTTTCTCTGTATCCTCACGGAGTGCATTGGTGGCCTCCTGCAAAGTGTCATACTCGCCCTTGTTATCCGCAACAAGTTTGTTGAGGTGCTCCAAATTCTGAATGAAGAACTTATTGGTATCAGGGTTGTACTCGACATTGAAACCAAGCTGACGGAGCGCATCCGCACCATCAGAGATAGTCTTGTCTCGGAGGTCATTCAGATTGTGCATAGCATCCTGCTCATCACGGTAGATATTTACCAGTGACTCTTGCAGCCTGATTTGCTCTCTCAAGTCATCAGTGTTTGACAAATCCAGCTCAAGCTCTGCTTTCTTAATCCGAATCCGATTCAGCCGCTCGATTGCCTCGCGGTAGTCATCAATAGCGGCAATATACTCCTCGATTTCTTCTGCTTTATCCTTGGATGTATTGCTTTTGAAGTTTTTGAGAGGGGTATTCTTGAGTGCCTGCAAAACCGCAATCTGACCATCAATCTGTGCAATCGCGTTTTTGTATGAAGAAATATCCAGTTCGACTTGTGAAACAAAATCATCTAAAGAGGCACCCTTGAACTCAAAATCAAAATCGAACCCATTGAACTCGCCACTTGTGACATCTGTTTCGATGCCCTTGCGATTTCTGCCGCCGCCAGAACCCTTTTTCTTTCCCGCTGCACCCAAAACTGCACCAGTCGCAATACCCTTAATGGCCTTTGCCGCTTCATGAGCTTGCTCAGTAACAGAGTTAATGTCTGTTTTAGCTCGCTCCATATTTTCATAGATGCCCATTGCGGCATTATATGCAGCATTATTAAAATTGCCGTCTACATCAACACAGACTTCCTTGGCAACACGGTCGAACTCTTCTGCATTGAGTGACATTGCAGCGGCGGCCAGCTTGAACGCCTCCGCTTCGTCGATACCATTATCAATGAGCGCCTTAACCATCTCATTAGACGCCCTGATGCGATACTCGGCGACCTCCTTTGAAATTTGGCCTTCGCCTTCACCAACGCTTTTTGCAACATCGAGTTGTGCTTGAGCTGTTTCAATCTTAGCCTCTAAAACAGCTTTATCGGCCTCAAGTTTGGCGATTTCAGAGTCTATCTGAGCATCCAACTCAGCCTTCTTGCCTTGCAAGAAAGTATTGACAACACCCTCATTAAGAATGATTTGGCCGTCCGCAGAAACCTGTGCGTTGTTGAGAATCTCAGGATAAACAGAAGCAAACTCAAGCGCTTTATCCAGCGACATGGAAAACCCATTGGCAACCTGCGCCTGTAAGTCGGCAAGTGTTTGGAAAGAGTCAGAGATGGTATCAACAGTATTTGCTACGTTTGAGAAATTTGCCAGTGCAGCCGAGTAAGCATCAAGGTCTCCTGTAATATTGCTATACAGGGCACTATACAAATCCAGCTTGCTTTGGTTTGCACTAATAGCAGCCGTATTCGCATTGATTTCATCAGTGACCTCCTGAATACGCTCGTTCCACGCATCTGTCATTGATGTATTACCAGCACTCATGTGCTGATTTGTCCGGTAGATTTCCAAGGTATCAGCGAGAGCACTGTTTCTCTCTTCCAGAGAATCAATCTCTTCTTGAATGTTCGCTATATCACTCTGCATTTTGGCGTTGGCATTTTCTTTCCACGCCTCAGTATTGAGCTTTACAACGCCATTCTCCTCATAGAGATAGTCCAGATAATTCTCTTCAGCAGCAGCAAGTGACTCAATGGTATCGGCAGAAAGCCCGCCTCCACCTGACATCTCCTTTTGCGCTGTTTCAAGGAGGTCGTATGCCTTTTTCAGATTCGTTATCTCTTGCGCAAGGTCTCCAACAGCTACAGCAGGGCTATCATCTCCGCTCATAGCACCAGTAACGGCACCCCAGTTGTTGATGATATTTTCAACTACGTCATCAAAATCATCGCCAGCAATACCAACAGCATGAAAACCAGCAACAAAATTGTCCGCAAATTTCGCAGCATCTTCATCTGACATAGAACCGAGAAGATTATCAAACGCACCCTTCACACGTTCAGAGAACTCATCAAACGTAATTTCTCCGTTTTTGAGCTCGTCTTGCCAATTCGTGATGTCTGCAAACGCAGTTCTGATATCTGCGCCGGAATTGTAAAGAGGATTGATGATGTAGTCAGTGATGTAGTTCTCAATACTCTCTGCAGTTGTAAGACCAAGCTCCGAGAAATCGAGCCCGCTAACCATCGCCCTCGCAATGGTCTGCATCTGCTCATTCATATCGTTGTAGATAAAGTCAGTCTGTAACCACGCATTCACTGCCGGGTTAATTGTATTCCACTTTGCCTCTACCTTGTCTGCGACATTATCAAGCTCTCGCTCGATTCCTGCAAGAACGTTCTCGAACTCGTCACTGTTCAAAACGCCCCACCAGTCAATCAAACCAGTATCTGTATCTGAGAACTTGTCCAGCATTCTCTGCCAAGAATCCGTGTTATTATAGGCATCAAAGGCTTCTTGCATATAAGAAACCCAACTTGTGCTCATCATATTTGCGGCATTCTCAAACTCAGACTCCCAGTTATCGCCAAAAGCCTCTTTATAACTGTCAATCGTCTCGTCAGAGTACATCTCCGCATATGCGTCATACGCCTCTTGGTAATAGTCAAGTCTATTTTGCAGAGCTTGCCTTTCCCTGTTGTATATCTTCTCCTGGTCTTTGACATTATCCACAAGGTCTGGCAAGGTATCGGCAAGCTCCTGTGCGGCCACAAGCCGTTGAGCTTCAAGTAACCCATACAGAGAGTCCGTGAGCGTATCTGCACCATATGACAGAGCGAGCATATAGTTGCCATTCTCATCCATGCCCAGGTTGAGTTCTGGGAACATCTCGGCAACTTTGTTGTTCAGCTCAAGGAACTCGGCATACTCTTCATCCGTCAAGCTCACATTGTCGCCAAACTTGTTGACGCCTTTAGCAAGCTCGGCAAAACGGGGAATAACCTCATCAGCGGATGTCTTTAATGACTTGAACTCGCTGCTGATATTTTTGATGGTAGAGTTGAGTGAATCATATTCCTCGTTCAACTCCGCGAGTTTTTCCTCATTGCTCTTGAATGCACCGGATAGTGCGGTCACCGCAGTAATCACGGCAGAGATGCCAAGAGCAACCCATCCCCAGACAGGGATAGACGCCATCAGCGCCTTAAAACTCGCACCGAGAGTATGGTTTGCAACTGTCAAAGTACCCTCAGCAGTAGCAAGACCAAGCGTTGTCAAAATTTGCTCTCCCTCTGCAGCAGTAAGAGAACCACTTGCAACAGCAGCCTGAATCTTTGTAGCGAGCTCTGCCTTTTCTGCAATGGTCAGATTTGCAACAGCGACAGTAAGCGCATCTGTTGCCGCCTTCTCTGCGACCAATTTAGCGACTATGGTGTTGATTGCCGATGCAGTTTCGGCAGACGCAACAACACCATGCATCGCGGCCATGCCTGCCCTGAGTGCCTTAATGGTCACAACGACAGACGCCACCATTGGGAGTAAGAGGTGCAGTTTTTCAAGCGCATTGAGTGCGCTGATAATCGCCGTCCCCATCTCAACAAAGAACTTAATCAGTCCAGAGTTGATAAGGTTGTTGCTGAACTCTTGGAACGTTGCGTTCAGTACGCCAATTCGTCCATTGATGGAGTCCATGTAGACAGTGTTTGCCTCGGTAGCAGTACCAGCAGAGTTCATAGCGTCTGCGTAGGCACCAGCAGCATCCTGCCAGTTACCGAGGATTGAAGAAATCACTTGGAGTTGCCTTGTACCACCAAGAATCTCGGAGATACGAGCCTGTTGTGTATCAGAAAGGTCGTCCCACACCTTTGAAATTCCCTCAAAGATGTCGTAGATGTCCTTATATGTGTCTGTTGACCCATCAACCATGATGTCAAAGCCGGTCAGAGCCTTAATCTCTTCTGCGTACTTAGAGAAACCTTGTGCAAGGTCACTGGTGTCCTCGCCAAGCGCCTCAAGGTCTGCTGTTGCACCACGAATACGGGCAGAAATAGTCTTCAGAGCAGTGCCGACAGTGGACGCATTTTGAACAGATGCGTTCGCCGCCGCAATAAGACCAGCGGATTTCTCAAAGCTGGTGTTTGCAGCATTAAGAGCGGCACCAGACTTCTCATAAGCCTCAATCATTTCGCTCGCAGACACAGCGTATTTTTGACCTACCTCTACCAGAACGTCCGCAACGTGTTCCGCCTCGGAAACATCCATGTTAAATCCCTTGATGATAGATGTAAGGCCCGTTGTTGCCTCATCTGTTCCTACGGCGGCCACGTTTGCCAGTACGTTAGCAAACTCTGCGAGCTGCGATGCATCACCAAGATTGTAGCCCAATCGGCTAAACGTCTCGATTGAACTCAGAACATTTGTAATACTCTGCCCAAGCTCTTTTGCCAACTGTGTAGACTTGACAAGGAATGTCTCCATCTCGGCGTCCGTCGCGCCTGTCACGATTCTAAGCTGCGTAAGAGATGTGTCGATATCTCTTGTGTTTGCGACCATCTTTCGGATAGTCTGGATGACTGTCATAATCACCCTTGTAACACTGAGCCACGCACCAAATTTCTTGGCAAGACCGCCCATTCGCTCACCAAACGTCCGTGTGTTCTCGCCAGCGAGCTTGATAGCGTTTGAAGATGCTGCAAAAGTTCCATTCAGCTCAGCAAGGTGCTGCTTGAATGTCGTGACATCCATCTCTCCGCTTCTAAGCTGGCCAAGATACACTTGCAGGGCATCAATTGAGCTCTGAATCTGGTTGAACTCCGTGCTTGTTTTACCAGTCTTTGCCGCAGTCCAGTCACGCTCTGCCTTCTGCATTTGCGTCAGAAGGCTAAGCCCCTGTCTGCGTGCGACATCGAGGTCTTTTTGCTCAGCCGCAGCGTCCTTTGTCGCCTTAGCTCCACGCTCCGTTGCACTTGCAGCCGCATCCTCAGCAGCAGCACGTTCACCAGCCGCTGCTGCCGCAGACGCTGATGCAGACTCAGCGGCAACACGCTCCTCGTTAAGCCTTGCAATGTTGGCAGTAATTGCAGCACCCTCTGCCTCAATTTCAGCTCGATAACTGCCAGTTGCGGCAGTTTTTGTAGCACGAATTTGCTCAATCTTAACTGCCCACTGCTCATATTGAGTAGTAAGCTCAGCGACCTTTGCACGCTCCTCATCTGTAGTTGCATTTGCACTCAGAGATGAAAGCGCACGCTGAACAGAAACCTTCTGCCTGTTAAGCGCCTCCATCTGAACCTTAAACTCGGCAGTCTTTCTTGCTGCATCAGACGCGGCATCTCCGGCCTGTTTCATCTTGGATTTGATTTCTCCAATGCCCTCGGCCGTCAATGTGATTGACGTTCCCTTGTCCAGATGCAGCGTGTTGACGACGGCATTCAACTGGTTCCTGAAATCACTGATGGCGCCAGTGCCGAGTGTGAGCTTAGATACCTGCACCGAAAATTTTCCGCTTGAGCTGACTGTATTCAGCTTTGACTGGAGTTGGCTGCTCCATGACTTTTGACCGCCGGACGCCGTATCAAGAGCGACCTTTACCTTCAGCGGATTCTTATTAAGAGCGGCCATGATTTGCGTCAGTTGACTTTGAATCAAACTGCCGCTTTCACCGCCAAGAGACCCCTCACCAAGCACTCCAAATAGCAAGGAAATATCTGCATTCGCCATCGTTTTCTCACCGTCCTTTACGAAGAAAAGGCTTGGCACAAAGCCAAGCCTTAATCAGTTATTATTGATACGCCTCTCCAGCCTCCGCAACCACGTTATACTCGGAACCATAATTCCCGTTGAAATCGTTTACTGCCTGCTGGATGAAATGTAGGGCATCTCTATCTTTTTTGCTGCGAACCCACGCATAGTCATCTGTGTGCAAAGAACGCAAGCCTGTCAATGCTTCTCCAGTTGGGTGGTGCCCATTCCACCAACCATAGACGTAGTCTTTTGCGTGTGTTCCGTTGTTAAGCAAGGCAACAATGTTATCAATGCCCTCCCCTGTATAACCATTCTCTCCATTTTCAAGAGAGTCACGGCGAAGGTCGTCCTCAAAATACACATACATAACCGTGCTCCCATCTGGCATTCGGTATGGTTTAGAGCATTCGAGACTATTGAAATGCTGCATGACAGATTGAGGCAAGTCGAAGCTACGAGCCGTTTCCTGCAACACCCAAATCAACTTTGCAGCGGCCTTCCACATTTCGTCTTCTGTCATGACTTTGCTTCCACCCGCTGTCTTGCTCTTTCCGTCTGCTGCGTATTTCTGTATACACTCCTTCATACGAAGCTTACCGCTGACAGAGCGGCTGTACGCTCCAACCTTAGACATGATGGAGCTCATGTTGATGGCTGGCATTATTCGTCCGCCTTATCGTTGGGTGTATTCTTGTGTTTCATATACGCCTCAACAATCTTTTCCTCTGTCAGCGCACCGTCACCAATTGCACCGACCAAACGGGTCATGTCGTCAGGCATTACGTCACCGAACATTGCCTCAGTCTTTTCCTGCATCGTCTCAAACGCAGAGATAAGGTCATTCAGCCTATTCTGTACAGAAACCGTGTTCGTGTCGCACATATAGGCGAGCTTTCGATTGATTGAGTTCACCATCTCCTGGAGCTGCTGCATATTGATGTGCTGGCACACAAAGTCAACAAGGTCAGAATTGTAAAGGATAGCGTACCTATGCTCCAGGTTGTCCGGCATAGACACGTTTGTGTACTTACTGATAATGTTGCTCTTGATTGCGAAGTCCAAAACCTCTGGCACATATGCGCCATTTCTCTGGAAACAGCTCTGTACCACGTCATCCACAAACGCAAGCACCTCAGTGAACGGAATGCTGCGCCTCATCTTCACCTCAACGTCATACCACTGCTCTGTCACGACGTTCAAAAAGCACTCGCCGATGATATTATCAACAGCGCTGATAGATACTTTCTTCTCACCCTTCGCCATGTGTAGTTTCCTCCTTCTTATTCTTGCTGCGCTTCTCTTCTTTGCGCAATGCTTTGACAGTCTCATAATCAAGCCAGCCGCCGAACTTCTTCACATATGTAATCCATTGATAGTTCACATCTGGGTATTTGAACCAAAACATCTTGCGTTTCAATTTTGCCACACTATCCGGCATACCCTTTGTATCAATTACCTCAATATGTCCATCAGAATATTCGATATAAAAATCTGCGACATATGTGATTGGCAACACCTTCTTGCCATCCCGTGAAAACCCAGATTGCAGCTCAAACTTTTTCTGTAACTCATAATTCGTTACCTCGCCGCTTTCCACTTTAGGACAGAGCACATCACGGTAATATCGCATCTCAAGCTGGCTGTCGAATACAATCCCATTGTGTGTCCGCTTTTCTCTGTCTTTGTCTACATTAAATTTTGAACGCTCCATATCCATCTCCTAAAAAGAGAGGGAGGGCAGAGTATTCTGCCCTCCCTGTTTCACTCGCAATCAGCAGGAGCATTCTGAGCAGCGCCTGCGGTCTCCTCCTCGGCTGTTGCCATGAAGGGTTCACTAACCACATTAGCTGTCTCTGCCTGCTGAGCAGCTCTCTTTGGTTTATTCCGCTTACTCGGTGTAGCGGGTTTCCGTGACTCGACGATGCGCTGTAGGTAGGTGGCTCCGCACTCAGGGGAGCAGGCCACCTCCTGCCAGTGGAATACCTTCGGGTTACGGGATGCGGTGCGGCATGGCTCATACTCCTTGCCACACACACGGCAAGTCTTCTTCTCAGAAGCCATATCGGTCACCTGCTTTCTTACGGAGTTACCTCGCCGCCCTCATCAACAACGTCCTCGGCGTTAGCACCGAACACAGTGTAGGTGAAGAGCTGACCGCTCTGGTTGTGGTAGCCGCAGCCAGCGCCAGCCAGGGACTCGGCCTCGAAGGCGTGAACGGTCTGGTTGTCGCCCATTTCGATGGAGAACTCGCCGTTGAAGTCGGCCTTGGGGATGTAGAACTGGATGCGATAGATATTGGCGCACTTGTCCTCGGCCAGAGCGTTGATGTACAGGGCGCATTTACCAGAGTAAGTGTCACTCATGTTGTTCAGCACACTCGCCTGAATCTGCCGCTTGTAGTACACAACCACCTCGGTGCCATCGGCGATAACACCATCGCCAAAGGTCAGGGTCTTGGTGGCAGGGTCATAGGTAAACGTGTCGTCGCCAGCGGTGGCATCCTGGGTCAGAGTCTTGCCCAGAGTGCCGTCGGTGTTCTTGATGTGGACGGCCTCGACCTCATTACCGGTCGTGCCAACTGCCTTGTAAGTCGTAACAGCCTGATTCTCGGCAACGATGAGATAGTCGTTCCACATGACCTCGGTGGTCTTGTTCTCAAACTTGCCACCGGTCTGCAGCTCCAGCAGGCCACCGGACACAATGCCGTTGTTGCCGCTGATGGTAACAGCCTTATTCTTCTTCAGAGAAGACAGCTTGCGGCCCTGCTTACCGGTGATATCAGTCTTCTCCTGGCTCTGGGCAATGGTGGCGTTCTGCAGCTCGTCGAGAGTGAACAGATAGCCGCCGGTCACGATGTCAAAGGCATCAATCGTCTCCAGGCTGGTGATAGTGATGTCACTAACGTTCATAGTTGTTCCTCCTCCTATTTGTGAGTTAGCCAATTCAAATCGTTTTGGCTTAGGTCTTTCGCACTGACTGTGCCAGAGTAGATGCCATGCATCCGATTGTCATAGTCAATCTTCTTGATTACTTGGTGCACGCTTTCGTTGAACTGGTAGATAGAGAGTTCTCGTGTCCCCTCAAACCCATAGTGAAACTGTTCGGTGTTCACAAGAGCAACAATCAGTTCCTCCAACTGGGAGTCTGTCGTTTTATTCCTGTTTCTCCGCATCTTTGTTCGTGCACGTTCAATCAAGTAGTCTTTTGTTTCGCTGTTTATTGGCTTACGGTTATCCCGTTTAAGGTGGTGTATTTTGCGCAAAGCCGCTGCAATCTGCCATTGAATCGCCCTATCTATCGTTGCGCCAGTATCTTTATCTCGCAAAACAAGCATATCGTTCTGCGGATTAACCACCGGCTTGAACGCCTTGAGGTCGAGCTCTCCAAAAATCAGAGATGTGTCCTTTCCTCTCAATGCATTGAACATTAAGATGAAAAGCTCATACTCGTTGATTTTGGTGAAGTCAATACCAATATCATCAAGCTGTACCATCATGTCGATTGGCATAGCGGTCAACATAGACACCATGCTGTAATAATCGTCTTCATGGTCTAACACATCGCCAACGGTTGGTATGCGCACTTGAATAAACTCGTTGATTTTGTATTCTGTCTTATACAACAGGTTTTGTGTTGCCACTATCCAGTTTTCCTGTTCGATGGTATTGGCTTGCCGGATGGCGAGAACCTATTGAAATCAGTCGCTTGGAACATCATCACCTTGCCCTGATAGTCCGTGATTGGGGCAAACCTCTTTACAGAATACAAATCAAGTTCACCGAGTCCGTAGAACCTGCTCCCATTGATTGCCTTTGCAATCTCAGAACACAGCTTGTCTGTTCGGACACCACCTTCCGGCAGACGAATCTTGCTCTTGTGTGTAAACACCCAAACGTACAATGCCGGTGTCAGATATGTCTTGCTTGAGACCCTTTGTATTTCTACCTCGCAGCAAATAAACGTGTGCCCATGTGTGACTGTTTCTGGTATGTATTCGTATGGGAAAACCTGCGAGTACACAAGGCTTTCAGGGCTCCTGATGGTCTTGCAGTCATCACTTAACAATGTTATGATTCGCTTTGATGTAAGCAAATCATCCATCAGCCGATTCTTATAATCGAAAAACTCGTCAAGCTGCATTACAGCCACACCTTCTTTCCTGACATATCATCGTCTGGCCGCACGTTTTGCTCGTCATCTGGCACCCGTTGGACACTTTGCTTTGTTTCATTCTCACGAGGAAAATGGTCGTAATAATTTGCGATATGGAGCTCAAAATTGTCCGTATCTTCCGTGTTGCACTCCTGCATCACAAAGTACAAAACACCATTCTCGCCGAAACTTTCGCCGAGCTTAAACGGCTTTGTCAGCCTGTACGCAAGTACATTTGGAGAGTCATAATCGTCGATAAGGAACCTGTCATCACGGTTCAAACGAAGCGTGTACTTGTCTCTTGATAATGTAACGGATATTCTTGAGTCACCTCTTGTGATAATGAAGTCATTATCTCCGTACTCACCAGTCAGATACTTTGTTCCATCTTCAACGATGCACCATCGCTCTATGATATTGCCATCGTCAGCAATCCAACGAAGCAGATAGTTACACTGCCGCATGATTCCTTTGGTGTACAATTCGTTATTCACATCAACCTCCGTAATGAGCCAACGATTCTTCATCCACTCAACCAATCCGCCATGTGGCAAGTCTTCGCCAGGAAGCGTACAGAGTGTTTTTTGGTTCAGATTATCAGAGTTAATCACCGACAGGCTGCGCTGTTCCCCGTTGATAACAACCTGATGGTATGACAGGCTTGAAGACATCTTTGCGCTCAAGAGACGGCTCTCACGTTGTAAAGCGGCGTTTCGCCGACTGCCACCCTGCGCATTTATACGCGAACGATATGTATCCCAAAGGCTCACTGCGTCACCTCCTCAGAAGGAACGGCATACTTTGTCTTTAGCTTGTTGCAAATCGAGATTGCTCTGAAGACTTCACGTTTCACGATTGCAATTTCGCAGGATGGGTTATCAATAAAGTATTGCAGAATGGCGATAAGCGACAAAAACAATGGGTCTTTGTGGATAGCCTCAATCAGTTCCTTACACCCAAGCAACTCTGCTTGCAGACTTTTCATGTAGATACTGAGCGAACCTTCTCCGCTCTCCCAAATTGGGAGTATCTTGAAGAAGTGATTGATGAGGGTTCTGAAATAGTTGCTCAATATCTTTGCGTCCATAGGAACACCGGCTTTAGTTTGCAGCATCATAGGTGCAAATCCGTCAAATCCCCGTGAGTGTACGAATATTCCCTCATCATATTCGTAAACGTCTTCCGAGCTGCAGTATGGGCATTACCAATGCGCAAGAGCAACTCTGCCGGAGAATAGGTGGAGAAGTCTCTGGTGTTCATAACGCTTTCGAGACTTTCCTGCTTGTAGGTATATGGTTTCATCCACTGCACAAGCATTCCTTCCGAAACAATATCCACAATCTCATCCAGGTCTTTGGCAAGCTCTTCATCGAGCGCTTTCTGTCGTTCGCCCTCTGGGTCATCCACTGTGACTTTGATAGAGAACTCCCTGACATTGTCATCTCCTGTTGTGGTGAAATCGTAGTTACAGATATGCTTGAAGGCTGCGATTGCACGTTTCATGAACCCATCAATCGTGCTGTTCCTCTCAAAGTCGGTCATATTGACAAAGTCGTACTCAGTGATTTTTGAAAGGAAAGCCTCTGTGAATTTGTCATATGGAACGTTCATGTACTCACGCCCCTTTATCGCTCAATCAGCTCTGTACCAAGGCACCTCTCAAGCGTTGTAATGGTCTTGTTCGAGTCGATGCCGCCATCTGCGATGAGCTGCTTCGCCCGATACGCAATGGATTTCTTCTGGCCATCAGACAGCTTTGCGATTGTTGCCTCAATCTCAGCAGCGGGTTTCTCAAACAGCTCGTCAAACCCCTCGATTGAGATAGAGAGCTTATAGAACTTTCCCATACCAAGGTAGTCAACAACCCACGGCTCATCGAACATAAACCAGTTGTTGATGAAATACTTCTTGTTTGAGTTGCGTGCATTTCTCAGCTCACCGAGCTCCATATCCTGCTCTGCGCCAAAGCCATCCCAGACAAACCGCTCACCAGTACGCTTGCTCTTGTAGACAAGCCTGCCCTGGAAACCATTCTTGACAGTAATGATTTGGGACGGGTCAACGTCCTTCGGAATCATGCACTTCTCCTCAGTAGCCTGTGCGGCCTGTTCCTGCGGAGCATTCTGCTCAACAGTAGCCTTTGGTGTCCTGCTTCTTGTATTCGTTTCGTTTGCCATAGTATCTCCCTTTCATACATAGTGCGGGGCCCGCATTGGGGCCCCGCTTCGTGTGTTTGTTATTGGTTAGGGGGCAATCTCGTACCGGCCAATGCCAGCGTTGCCGCCAGCCAGCACGATTCCCATGCCGTACTTCTCACCATACAGATACTCCTGGGTGAGGTCGCCATTGCTCATGGGGTCACCCATAATCACAATGGGGTTACCCTCGTACACGCACTTGATGGGCTTGTCATCGCCAGCGATGATGGTCAGCACATCGTCGCTCATAACAAAGTCAGTAGAGCCGACCTTGTGGCGCTGAGGAGTCACAACGACAGGAGTGCCGTAGAACTTGCCATAGTAGCCCATGTTGTACAGGTCGCTCTTGGAATCGGTGCCCTGGATAGCAGGGGCCAGATTGCGAACGGCCTTCTTGGTGCCGATAATGGTGGCGGGCTTTCCACCAGCAGCGGCCTCAACGTGAGCAATCAGCTCAAGCAGCTCGTCCTCGTCATATGCGCCGGCAGTGGGGAAGTAGGTCACACCACCGAAATCCTGTGCAGTAGCGCCGCTCCACAGAGTGTAGACATCATTCAGCAGCTTCTGGCGGAAGGACTCGGCCACCTTGTTGATGAAGTGGTTGAAGTCAACACGACCAGACAGGACGCGGTTCAGCTCCTCGTAAATCTTCACGACCTTCAGAGAAGTCGGAATAGACACTTCGCTGATACCGCTCAGGCGCTGCCGACGAATGCCCTGAGTACCGTCTGCGGCCTCAGACACGATGAAGAGGTTGCTGTCCTCAACCTCAAAAATGTTCTTGTCGCCCTCGGCAACATTGCGGAAGTCCACCAGAGCGTTGAAATACTCATCACCCTGCAGGCCCTCCACGACAGTGCGGCTCAGGACTTCCTCAATCAGGGTAAAAAGCCCGGTGCACTTGCCGTCACGGATGTTCTTATAGTTCAGCGCCGTACTGCCGCCATTGGCGTCCAGCAGCGCCTTATGCAGAAGTTCCATGGACTGACCCACGGAATACTGCTCAACGTTGCCGTGATATGCGTCAACAGCAACCTTGACAATGTCTTTCATCTCAGCCATTACTGATGCCTCCTCTCTTAGCCTTCGGTCTTATCAATCTTGATGGCGTAGTAGGTGTAGCGACCAGCCACCTCGACATCAACGCACTCACCCAGGCCAGTGCCCGCTGCGTCAATCTTGCCGCCAGCGCCAATGCCAACCTTATCGCCCTTCTTGGGCACAGTGCCGCCAACAAAGCCCTCTGCGGTCACAGAGAAGATGTTGCGGCTGCGGGGGATGTAACCACGAGTCGCCTTGCCCGCCTCATTGATAAACTCATCCAGGTTCTTCTTGCGCTCGTCGTACATGACCTCAACACCGGCCACGATAGCGCACTCGTTCAGGTCAGCGCCAGCAGTAGCGGCGACGGCCTTCATAACCTCACGCTCGCCATCCTCATAACCTTCCAGCTTGACGATGACGCCGTTTTCCACCTCTGCGACCTCGCCACTGGCGTCATAGAAACGCAGGGACACAAGGTCGGCAGGCTGCTTAGTACCGCTCATCAGGTCGGTACGAATAACCGTATATGCCATAGTTAGCTTCCTCCTTGTTGATTATTTAATTATGTCGAGTGCTTAGGAATAATCCCATACTCAGCAAAAACGCCGCCATATGGCTCTGACGTAAAGCCATTTTTCTCAATAGGCAGCTTTGGTGCCTTGGGCTCATGAGAGAACTTTACGGGGTTACCGACCCTGCCACGAATGGCAAAGCATTTCTCCTCAAGAGTTTCCAAGTCGAACTCAAGGCAGTGCTCACGCAGGGTCTCAAAAGCCTCCATGCCGTTCAAGTCTTCAAACTGAGCGAACACTTCATCCCGCTTGCCCTGCTCGACAGCACCCTCCGTATCTGCCTTGAACTGACGCAGAGCAGCAAGCTCAGCATCGTTGGCGGAAACAGCCTCCGTTGCTTTCTGGTACTTCTCTGTCCATTCTGCACTGGCTTCGCTGAATTTCTTGCTTACCAGCTCGAACAGTCTACCCGCAGGTGTAACCTGTTCACCATCATCGAAGTCCACGATAGAATACTTTTTGCGTTTCCCGTTCTCAAAATCAATGACCACATGGTCGCCGTTCATGGAGTACGAGAACCCATACAAATTCCAATCATTACTGGAATCCTGAGCGTAGACCTCGGAGGCTTCCCGGTCATAGTCAACATACCAGTAACGAGGCATGGAGCCCCATTCGTATTCAACGGTCTCCGCTTCGAGGGCGGCATAGAGTTCCTGCCGGAACTGGCCTTCCAGTTCAAAGTTCTCCTGACTGCCGCCAGTGGGCTCTGCGCCGCCGCTGTTCTTCATTGCTTCAAACTTTGCCCGAAGCTCTTCCACAGAAAAGTCCTCAATGCTGAAGTCGAGCATATCGGCGGTCAGGCCAAATTCGGCCATCAGCTTATTCTTCTCGTCCAATACCTCTTCTCCTCCTTCCGAATAGTTTTGTGATATATCAACCCCCTCTGGGGATTGTGCCAATGAAAACGTCTCCTTAAATTCTTGCATCATTTCAGCAAGCTGCGCCTTGAAGTCGTTGCAAGAGAACATCTCCAATGACGCCGATTCATAACATGGTTCTGCTGAGCCCAGAAGACAGAAGGCCGTAAACTCAAATCGTTTGATAACATACACACCGTCAACCATACTGCCTTCTTTCACAGAAATCTCCATTGACTCATCTGTGATTCCGTCTTCTTTAATCTTCTTGTACGCTTCTTGGCGTTTCCAAATAAGGACATCAACGCAAAGATATTCGTGCAGGCCGGAGTCGTCTTCGATTTCCTCCCACCAATACTTAGCGCTTTCTGGCACGACACCAACTGGCTGCGTGATGTTTACAATGCGCATACCACCATCGTCTGTGCCGACAAGTTCCATGTCGTGTGAACCAATCGTATCTGTATCCCTGTCATATCTGCAAACAATGGGACAGTTGTAGATACTCGGCATACAACGCTCAAAGGTCTCCTTGCTGATGAAGCTGTTATTTCTGTTCTTTCCCGTATAGCAGACACGAAGAATGCCGCTATCAAAGGATGTATTGCGCTCGGTCAGGGATGTAATCCCAGATGAGAAAACAATGCTCATATTCCGCTCGCCCAAATCACAGTTCACCACCTTCTGGACATAGTAAGACCCGCACGATGTGACTCATGCGGGCTAAAATGTGAGCGTATCAGACATCGCATATGTGACATCGTCACACGAAAAGTCCTGTCGCTCTTTGTTCAGAAACACAAAAACGTGCCTCGCCTCGTCGCTCTTTAGCAACGCATACTGCATCGCAATGAGCTTGTCCCTGCTCTCGACGCTGAACACATAAATAAAGTTACCCATTTTATGCGTCCTCTCTGTTCTGTTCTCCGCTCTCACTCAACTCATCCGTATCTTTTGGTGGAGCACCGCCTTCATCCGTTGCACCGTCACCATTATCGCTTGAAGATGTGCCAATGGTAGAAGAACTCTGTAATGGCTTAAACATCTCATTCAGACCCAAAACATCGTTCTCCAAGAAGCTCATACAATCCAACTCGGATTGATTGAGGCCCTGTGTCGCCGCATAGTAACTTATCATTGGGATGCCATATTGGCAGGCTTTCAGATAAGACTCAGCAAGCTCTTTCCGGTTAAACGGGCTACAATCAAGGAATGTCACCTTGAAATTCTTCCCGTAGCTCTGCGCCTGAAGGAAACGGTTTACCGCATCCTCGATACTCTTGACTATACCAAACGTCATTGCTTGGTCTGCCTTGATGGACAGAACCAACGCATTCGCGGATGCCTTATCGTTGTTGAAAAGCAGGGAAGAAACGCCGGCCGCACTAAACAGATTTCTCTCTGCTTCTGCAATCGTGTCTGTATCACCTGTGTTTGACTTTTCAAAACTGATTTTATTGATAGGCATTGGCGTCAAAACGGAACCAATCTCCTCTGGCAGTACACTGTCCAGATTGCGCCAGAACTCTTTCGCTTTGTCCAAGTCAATCTGCCACTCACCATCCTCATTCATACCGATGGTCATAACCAACATGGCGTAATTCTCAAGCGTTGTCTTTGTGAGCTTCAACTGCTTATAATCCTCAAGGTCATAAACCTCTCGCAGTATTCCTGCAAACGGAGGAAGTGAGTAGTCCAAAATGTCGTCGTTACACTTGATAGCAAACGATGTTGGGCAATCAAGCTCCTGCCACCGCATACCTCGTCTGTCGCTCTGGTATGCGCTGTACTTCGTCTGGAACTCAGACGGATAGTATTCGAGATACTGTGAATGACCGTCAAAGTAGGAGAAGTCAAATGTAACGTTCAGCACATTACCCTCAATCGTGGAAATGCCACAATAGTCAGGCGGGAGCTGTTGGATTGTGATGCTGTCATTCGTCACCCACATTGTCCCGTAGAACGTATCCTCACGCAAACACACAGTCAGAATCTTAGGAAACTGTGTACGCACATTCATAGATGACAACGCATTCAGCGTCTTCCGATAATTTCTGCTAATGGATTTCGGATTTACGGTCTTTGGGTCAATCTTGTAAGGTGACACAACGTAGGCCAAATCAGAGAGGCCGGTGAAATACTGGATGAGCCGTCTGAAATGTGGGCTTGCACCATAGATGTATGTAACTGCATTACGAAGTTGCTGTTGATAGGTATATGGGTTCTTCAAATACTCTGTGATGTTGTCTTTGCTATACAGAGTAAATGTTGGCGTGCTTGTATTATTGTTCAGGTCTCTGGTAATCAATTTGTTCAACACAGCAAACCGATGTGAAATCCCAATCATTCCAACAGAATCGCCAGTCAGTTTACTTACACTTCTTCGTGGAATATCAGCATTTGCCCCTCTGCTATTCCTATTGCCCATTCGGTATCACCACCTTTCTCACTTGATTTTTGGAGGCTTGAATATGAAGATGTTGTCGTCATAATTTGCCACCCTATGCCGCCCCAGCTTGCTTTCGAGCTGCGTTGCGACATAGTAGTTATAGCTCAAACTGGAGTAACGGTCTTTTCGTCTACCCGTTTTTTCAAACATCCTGACACGACCGCCGGACTCCTCGTGCTGCAGATTGACGAGCTCATCAATCAGCAGTGTTGTATGCACATATGGCATTTGCAGCTTTATCTTTTCTGATGGAGTAAGGGAACTGTACCCTTTAATATCAGATAGCAACGTTTCTCCATCGTACTCTGTGACAAGCAGCCGTATCTTTCCACTCCTGAATCCTTCACGAAGAAGAACGGCGCACTCAGAGTTGAGTGCTGGCGTAGCCTTGATTGCCCAAATCACCTTATCTGCACCCTTTACAGTGCATCGCTCTGCCATCTCTGGGTTGTTATAGCATGACAGCGCAGGGTATATCTCTCCGCTATCTGGGTCAACCATATCACGGACAAGTGCGTCGTAAACACCAAGGCCAAGACCATTACAGTCAAGCACGATATAATCGCAGGCAAACTCATCATACAGCTTTCGTATCACGAGCGCTTGGTCTCCAGTATGCAAACCTTCAAACGTGTCACAGTACACAATATTGCTCGTGTATCGCCCAGCCTTTGTTGGTAGCATCTGATTCACAAAGACGGCCGTTGCGTCGTTGTTGTGCTTTTTGCTCGACATCAAAGCGATATCCGCAGACAAGATACGTTTCTCTCCAAGCTGCTTTGGAGGTATCTTGACCTTCTGGCTGTTGCCAACTTTCAGTGACAGCTCATCTGGGAGCATCGGGTATTTGATGTGGCGCGACTTTGAGATACTGTCAAAGTTGAAGAACGCTCCAACCTCGCCTCCAAGCCACATAGCCTCCATCTCCATCTTGAACTTCAGCTCATTAAAGTCCGCCTCAAGCATATCGCTCTCAACGTCCTCACGGAACATACGCCCCTCTTGAATAGCAAGCTCATATGGGAACCCACATACAAATGCACCACGCCCTCCATTGAGCATGGTGCGGAAGTTTGACAACATTTGCAAATAAGACCAATGGTCTTTGAAAAACGCAGAAGAAAGGTAGAACTGCATATTTGGCTCTTTGGCACGTTCCAGTTGTACTTCTTCCTTTGTGAGTTCTGAATATGGAGGCTCACGCCGTTCTGTCAGGAACTTCTTCAGAACCGTGCTGATAGTATCCTGCTTCACGAGCCGGAACTCGTCCACAACAAGGAGGTTCGCTCTGTTACCACGGGCAGTATCCGCCGCTGTAACAACCTTGATATAGCTGCCATTCTTGAACATTATCTTTGCATCCTGGCCTGAGAACTTTGTTTCTTTGAAGTCTATTTCATTCTTCAGATTTGGAGAGCGTGGAATGAGTTCCGTTTGAATCTTCTCCAATATCTGAAGCGCCTGACCTCTTGTGCCGGATGTGAGAACGACCTTGCTGCCAGGATAGAGGATGCATCTAACGCAAGAGAATATTGCTGTGATGAATGTTTTGCCCATACCACGGGATGCAATCCATAGGAAGATGACATTGGCGTTCATCAGGCACAACACAGCGTACTGATACCATTTGAGGTATGTGATACCGAGGTACTCCTTTACAAATACGTCGATGTTCTCTCTGTAATAGCTCCCCCAGATTGCCATGCCCTCTAATACACGTTCACGCCTTGCCTGCTTCTCATTCATTACTGCTGACCTCACTCTGGCCAGCGTCACCAAAGATATCAGTCAGGAAGCTATCATTGTCTTCTTCCGCGTACTCTGGGAACTCAACCCTGTATTTATTGATAGCGTCCTCGTACATTTGGCAATAGCTGTTTTTCAACCCAACCATTTTGCAGGCGTGGCCCAGGAACCAAGTGGTCACGTTTCGGATGATGCCACTCTGGTCTTTCAATTCATCTGGTGTAGTCGGCAGTGGGCGGGCATTTTCCCACTTTTGGATGCCAACACCAAGCGGCATATTCTCCAGGTCGGTATCAACCATCATGTCCTTCTGCTGGACAGGTTTCAGATTGGCACTTCCGAGCAAATCGTTGAGTGCCTTCACGTTTTTCTCAACACTGCGGCCAGCCGCACGGTCGTGGGCAATATCGACCTCTAAGCCGCAAATCTGGCGGATAAGAGTCTCTGTGCCAATGTCAGGTACAAAGTCTTTCGGATACTTGCCAAGCCAATAGTGGCGCCGTTCCTCAAGTTCCTCGTACATTTTTGGACTATACCCAGAACCCCAGAACAGGCGAATCTCCTCTGGAATCTCAACGTCCTCTGGAATATCAACAATCGGCTCTTCGACCATATCCTCGTCATCAAGATACTGTGGACGTTTTGCCGCTTCTGCTTCCTCTTTGGCAATCGTGTCGTCGAAAGTCTTGTCGATATAACGTGTGAGGTTTGTCTTTCCTATGTAGGACTTGATGCGTGATTGAACGCCGACGGTCTTATCCACCATGTCATAAATTGCATCATCCCAATACAGGTCAAACTTCATGCACATTCTGCGCATGGCATCTTTGTCGCCAAGTTCACTTCGATATGTGTCGTACATCTCCTCAACGCAATCATTACACCAAGGAAGATACCCGGACTTACGATACATTGGGCTATGGCTGACGGGAAAGTACCCCTTTCGTCTGCTATATGCTGTACCACACCTGCAACAGTAATACTTCTGACCTGTTGTTGCGGCCTGAACGGTGTCCGCCGTCTTTTCTAATTTACGTCTCTTAGGGGTATCAGCCAATTACACCAACCCCCTTTTCATGTTGTCCTCCCATACCTTCACCGCACGACGCATCCCATTGCCAGGATAAAACCGTGGAACCCAATGTGCGGGAATATCCACACGCTCTTTTGTCTGCGGGTTTGGGCAGCTTCTGGCTTTGCGTTCGAGGATGTCGAAACAGCCAAAGTTACGAATTGAAACCGTGTTACCATTTTCGAGGTTCTCCAGTATGGTGCAGACGAAGTCATCAACAATACTTGTTGCTGCTTTCTTTGTATAGCCTTTCTCAACAAGCTGCTGAATTAGGTCACTCCTTTTAATGTCCATCCTTTTACACCGCCCTTCACTTACAGGTCTGCAAGAGACTTCTGCGCATCTGCTTTGATTTCTCCATTCTCATCGAAGTATTGAGAAATCTGCTCCTCTGCGCTCATGTCTTTGTAGACACGCACCATATCGGCCGATTCCCACCCGACAATCTCCTGAATGACATTGTCCGGCAGTCCGAGCTTTGCGAGGTGCGTAGTAAAGTAGTGTCTAAGACTGTGCCAGTAAAAGTCTTCACCTGTCATACGACTGAAAGTGTTCGCCCAGCTATTCAGCGTGGTGTCGCCCATTTGCTCATTTGGGTTTCCAGCGGCAGGGAATAGCCACTCGCTCTCAATACCAAGTTCTTTGCGCTGATTCATCCATGCGTCAAAAAACGGCTGGAACTTCTTTGCCAGCGTGTAACAGTGAATGAACTTACCAAGGCCAAATCCTTTGGTCTGGATTGGCTCACTCGTTTTATAGAGTGCACCGCCACACACAAGATTCTCTTCCTTGAAATCATCCACACGGAACCTGCATAACTCTGCTTTACGTCTGCCGCTGCACATCGCAAGGGCAAGAGCGCACGCCTTCTTATGCTGACCGCTTTCACTCAACTTATTGAGCAGCTCGTCCATGGCTTCGTCGCTCCATACGGTCTTCTTTCTGACCTGCTGCATGGCTGGATTCTCAACCTTACGAACAACGGAGCGGAAGTCTTTGAACTCGTCCTCGTCGTCCAGCATATTTGCCACAAAGTTACTCATGGACGAGATAGCGGATTTCAGTCGTCTCACACGGGCAGGAGAGTTCCCGTTCTCATTGATGAGCCAACTCTGATAGGACGCATAATCCCTCTTTGTAATCTTTGGAAAGAACTTGTTGTTGTTGTGGGTCAAGTTCCACACCCAGAAAATGTCGATATCATTGTCATACCCAGCAATCGTTTTGGGGCTGCGCTGAACAGACCTGAGATAATCCAGGAAGTCCTGCTTCAGCCGCATATTGTCTGGATTGACTTGGCTCAAAAGCTCAGGGCTTGTGATATCATTCTGTTTGGTCTTTCTTGGCATCAAAGTCACCTCGCTTTCTCTTAAATTGTGGTGCCTCGGGACGGAGTCGAACCTCCGCAGGCGTAGGGCTTCAACCTACCGCTCTACCAACTGAGCTACCAAGGCATAAATGGCGACTATAGCCGGGCTCGAACCGGCGACCTCCAACGTGACAGGCTGGCGTTCTGACCAACTGAACTATATAGCCAAATGGTTGCGGGGATGGGATTTGAACCCATGACCAACGGCTTATGAGGCCGCTGAGCTAACCGCTGCTCTACCACGCAGTATTGGTGGGAGAGGATGGATTTGAACCACCGAAGCTCGAAAGCGCCTGATTTACAATCAGGTGTAATTGACCGCTCTACCACTCTCCCATGTGGTGATGCCAGTGGGGCTCGAACCCACAACCTCCACCTTGAGAGGGTGGCGACTTATCCAGTTCGTCGATGGCACCATAATGGCTCCTCCTGCAGGGCTCGAACCTGCGCACTCTCGATTAACAGTCGAGTGCTCTGCCAACTGAGCTAAAGAGTAATATAGAAAGGGCTGTCCTTTGCGGGACAGCCCTTGAAGGGTTGCTTAATTCAGACCTACATTGTATGAACACCGCACGCCGGTTTCATCACATACGCAGACCATTTGCTCTGGCCTGCCATAGATACGTTTCTGCACACAGTAGTCGTCCATACCCAAGAAACTACCTGCCATGATAGTCCTGATTCCCTGAACATCATCCATCTTGCAGTGATGCAGGTGACCGGACAAAACGGCATACAACGGCTTGCGTGCCATCGTCTGCAGCGCTTGGATTTTGCTTGGCGAACCATCGAAATCACCATGCACGCCGCAGTAGGTCTTGCCGCGCACATCAATGAGGTACATCGTCTCATCCACCTTCTCGCCACCGCCGATGATAACATTCTCAAAGCTCTGCAGGCGTGCGGCCAGATACCACTCAATGAGGTCGTCCAGCCTCTCGCTTACCAACGCATTGTCTTTATTGGGGTCGAGCCTGCTGTGGTTACCTGCGACACTCACAAATGTGACCGTTGCGAAATGCTTGCTCAGTTCGGCGATGAACTCCGCAATTAACTCAGAAACGCCCTTGATTTGTTCAATGACATTCTCTTTGTTGGTCACGGTGATGGACTTATGGATGTTGCCGGAAATCTCGTCTCCGTTTGCCCAGACAACGCAATTCTCACTTCCGTGTGTATGCGCAATCTGGATAACATTGTCGAGATACCTACGCATCATCTCTCTGCAAATATCGGAGTTGTATGTATTCCAGTAATTGTTTACTGTGGCTCCATAGTGGATATCGTTCAGGCTGACCAGTAGGTCGTTGTCTGACGGAATGACCTCATGATACTCATAGTTCAGTTGCAGCAGGTTACCGGACTGTATTGCCGCAACCAAAATTTCGTTCAATTCCTCCTGCCGCGAGCGCTCACGAACCAGCTTATTGAAAGCGTTGCGTTGGTCAAAGAACTTCTGCCGCTCTACCTGGAACTCAATTTTCTTGCGGTCGTATTCTGACAGCTTATCTGTGGAGCGTATAGCCTCCTCGCCCTCTCGCTCGATGGCGTCAATGATGGCCTTCATGCCATACATTCTCTTGCGGACTTCACTGGAATTAAAGCAGTTTCCCTCACCAAACAGACGCTCGCTAAGCTCTGCGTAGTCATCGTCAATGGTGCGGTCAACCAGCTTACCAATCACAATGTCACGCATCTCTTCGTAGCTTGCTGTACTGGTAATGGCTCACACTCCCTTTCGTTTACCCTTCGGAACGTCCTGGCCGCGCATACTCCGCAGCATACGCATAGCTCCGCCAGCTTCCTCCATGTAGTAATGATGTCTCTTTGAATCCTGCCGCATTGTGCGAACGATATGTACGTTCGGGTACTTCGCACGGATGGCCTTCTTCTCTGCCGCTGTAATTGCAATCACTTGTAAATCATCCTTTATTTCAAAAATTTTTGGTCTGCGACCAAATTATGTTGATATATTTTTCTATCAATAAAGCACCTCATCAAATGGCACTCAACACATTGTCGCACAAGGGGTTGAGCATGGCCATTTTTGTCAACAAGTTTGGTGCAAATCTGTTCTCAAAGCACGCCTTCGCCGCATAACGGATTCAACTTTCTGCTTTGTGTGCAACTCTACCGCACAGCTTGGGCAATACTTTTGCCGCCGTCCTCTGGCAGGCTCTTGAATCTTCACCGTAATCCCGCAGTTCACGCACTCGAAATATGCTCCTCCGTAGTGCTTCAAATACTGATATCCGAGATTGCGGAAGTCCTGAATATGTATAGCTGTCTCTCCGGGCTCAATAAACAGAACCTGAACGTTCAGATTATCAATCTTCTTGGAAAAACGGATGAGCCCTGCATTCCTCAGCTCTGCAAACATGGCGCTTTGCCGCCTGATTGATGTATTGATGTTTGACATCTGCATGACCTCTTTATCCGAGCTGTTTGCCCAGTGGTTGTTCTGCTCGGAAACCGCATCCCAATACTTCGCCACACACAGAAGCGTAAACGCAAGGCGCCGTATCTGCTTTCCGCCAAGAGACTCAATGCGTGCCAGCTCCTTATCTGTGATATCAACGCCGTCAATCTGAATCAGCGGAAACTTGCCTGCGCTCTTTGCCACTTTGTCCAGCATTTCAGACCAGTGAACCAGTGACGCCTGCGGGTCACACTGGAGCATAAAGTCATCAAGCATCCTTCGGATTTCCGGCTTGCTGTACCCATTTTTAAGGTAGTATTTCGCCACCCGTGTCAGCGTTTCAATCGGCTTCTTGCCAAGGTCGTGGTTCTCAATCATGCGCTCTGCCCACTCATACTCATTGAGAACTATGCTCATATCTCTCCTCCAATCTTTGTCTGTTTGACTGAGAACCAGTTCCCGCCGAAGTGGATATCTCCATCTGGCTCCAAGACCGGATACGAGATAACCCCGCCGTTTCTGGACAGCAAGTTCTGAATAATCTCATCGCCGCACATCTCCCATGCAAATCGTTTCGTCGAACTCTTCTTATAGCAGATATCAAGCACAATGTCGCAGAGGGTAAAGCGGTTCGGGCATACCCTTGTACACTCCTGTTCAAACTCCGCCCGCATCTCCATCAATCTGGAGAAGGTATCGTACTCGTCAACACGTTCACAGGTCGCAAACACAACATAGTTGCTAAGCCGTTTGTTGTATCCCTCATACAGCTTTGCAATCGCATTGTACTGTGACCTGCTGTACTCTGCCCCGCTCTTCATGATGGTGTAGTCAAACTCAGTTTCGGCGTTATGCCTTCCTATGTAGCCATCAAACTCAGCCTCAAACCGTCTGCAAATCTTGTTCATCACGCAGTCGTTATCGCTTACCGGCATTCTGGAGCGATAGTACCTAAGAAAGTCATGCTGCCGGTCGGTCTGCTTGTCCGTTGGAATATCCATCAGTTCGCCAACAGTCAAGCTAAACTCACGCATGGCGCTCTTGTTCGTGTTCTTTATGTATGTGTTGTACTGCTTCATCAGCGTCGGGTAGATAATGCGCATGAAGTACGGCTTCTTATCCGCAACCAAACTGAGGTAGTATCGCTTGGTATCCGCATCCTCAATCATGTTCACACTGTGGCGGTCATGCCATTCACGGGGCATGGGCTTAGCAATGATACCTTTGGCCTTGTCAATAGAGTTCTGTTGGAAGAGCTGCCCACACTTGATGCGGTAGTCAAGCTCCTCGTACTCTCTGGAGCCCTTCTCATACTTAGCCTGGATGTCAAACATGGAAGTAATCCAGTTTGTCGTCTTTCCGATGTCGTCACCAAAGCTGTCGATGTTTGCCTGGATGGAGTCTGACTCACTCACGATTTTCTTCTGTGCCTTCCGCTGGACACACATCAGCGCCGGGAGTTCCTTCAGCTTGCTGACCAGAACATCGTTGTCTGTCAGCATAACCAAATCTCCATCCTTATCCATACCGTTGAGTGCGTGTGCCGCCGTGTCCCATGAGTTGAATAGGGTACAGGTCTTCATGTACTGATACCAGTGATAAGCCTCATCACTCCGATGTGGACGAACAAGCCGGATATTGTTGTGGCAGGTCATCGGCGCCCGAAAACAAGCCAGCTTCTCTGCACCCTGCCGACACCAATACTCATTGTAAATCTCGCCAGCCTTCAACAGCCCAGTGACCTCCAGTCCAAAAATGTGCTGGCAGAGGGAGAATGGGTCACCGCAGACGATAGAATAGTTGCCATGCACCTTCAGTACACCAACCTTGGCCTCATTGATACGGTTCTTTATCATCTGGTAGATACTGCTCTGGACGTATGGGTCATTCAGCATCTCTGGCTCGACCATGATTGCCTTTGCAAAATCATTGTCTATCCGTTGAACGTTCTCTTCGTTTAGACCAATACCCTTCAAGAACAGAATAGTCTTTACTGGGTCGGCATACAGTACGTCCTTAATCTCATCCATGGTGGGTGCAATTAGACGTTCGATGTCATCGGTGTCCAGGTCATAGCTCTGGATGAACTGGTAGTTCAACGTGCGTTCACGCTCCAGTTCGCGGGGGCAGGTTTTGGTCACGCCGAAAGTATAGTGGTTCTCCAGACAGTTACGAACGTAATCCTCGCAGCTACCATAGGAGTCCCAGAGTTTCAACATGGATGTGGTCAAAATCATCTCAACATTCCTGATATCCACATCGTACCCCCAGGCGTCCTTCACGATATACTCATGCGCAACGTTCTCAGCGAAGTCAAAGAAGTCGAAGGTAAACAGCATACCCTTCTCCCAAGAAAACCGCGTGTTCACACCAGACACCATGTAGTCAAGCCCAAGCTCCTCGCTCCACCGCTTCGCCAAGGATGGCAGCATCAACCCATATCCATCGGACTCGTCAAGTTGAACCATGACCTGCTTGCGCTCCTCCATAACCGGCTCGCCATCCAGCTCATCATTGAGGTAGATAATGTCAGACAGAAACTCAGTCTCGCAGTCGCTGACCACAAGGATACCGTTCGGCATCGACATTGGCGTGGATGCGCTGCAGGTCAGCGCCTTATATGCCTCCAGCTTGGCCGGAACCATCTCTTTGTCCATATTGCGCCCGTTGTCAATACGACGCCGAATTTCATCTGCGTGACGTTCGCTGATAAAGACAATGGTCTCATTCTTCACGCCGCCGTTCGTACCAAGCAGACGCTGATACTTTAGCCCGTTGATACTGAACCCCTTACAGGCGCGGTGGTAGTCCTTCTCTCTGTCGATGATGACACACAGATAGTCCGGCTTGAACTGAATGTCGTCCAAATCTGAGTACAGTTTCTTAATCAGTCTCCGATTCTGGACACTGTTCTGCTCCTTGCGAAGTCTCCGTATCTCAGACTTGATTTCCCTCGCCTTGCTCTCTGCATCTGTAATCCCATTCAGCTCATCAAGCCAACGAAGAACTTGACTGTCTGCAAGCGATATAACCTCGTCGTTCTTTCTGGCCTCGGCGATTGGCAGCGTGAGCCGCCACTTTGCTTTCCGCAGTCTGCTGCTGTGCAGCTTGAATATGTACTTCTGACATACTAACTGTTTAGCCAGCATCGTTCACCTCACTTGTAGATTATTTAATTATGTTGATAGGGCGAAAAAATCATTCGTCATCCTCTGACGTGTAGCGCATCCAGTCTCGATAGAACTTCTGGCGCTCGCTCTCTATGTATGCATCTAAGTTACCGTCATCCTTGATGGGTGTGTAGTGTTCACACACACTGCTGGACGGGCAAACGTCTCCGTAGAGACAGTTCTTACAATTACGTCTATTCAATCGGGGCGTCCTCCTTTAGTGTTGTCAATCCAGTTGATGAGCAGCTCTCTCATGCGGCTGCTCGGCACATATAGGTTGATAGGCTTATCGTCACGGATGGCGCTTCGCCAAATCCACTGAAGCATCTCAGATAGCGCGAAGGCATCCTGGTCAATCTCAATCCCACGGGAAGCAAAGAACTTCGTCACATTTGGGTCGGCAAAACGGTTCACCATGTAGGCCACGTCTGTCTTGTCACGGTACTCGTTCGTCGCCCTCGCGCTTATCTGCAAAAAGTTGTTGCGGTATCTTCCGCTCTCAGCAATCAGCTTTGACCGCTCCTCTTTGAAGCAAGTCCAAAGACGTGAGCCGCTGTTGCCGCCAGAGCCCTCAAAGAAATTCCGAAGACCACGTCGGAGCAGTTTAATGTCTTTGTCGCTCCGGCCACGCTTGGCGTACCAGTTTTTGGACAGCGCATACTTGCCATCGCCTGGAGCATTCGACTGCGCCTTATCCACGATATTGATGAGATGGTAGTAGTCAACCGCAGGCGGCTCATCAGGCCAGTCTGAGAAATAATAGCCATCATCATCTCTTTCGACGCCGACGATGTTGTACTCAAATCCAAAGAAATCAAGATACGCCTTTTGGTACTGACCCTCAAACATATAGGTTAGCATGAACACCTCATCGAACGCTTGGAGCATATATGGGTTCATGATGTTGAGGAGCGCACTGTCCAGACGGAACAGGGAGCCTGTATCGGCGGCATCCTTATATCCAGAGAACTTGCCAGAGTAGTCTTTGTCCAGCCATCTGAGGAGTCCTCCGTCATGTTCCTCAGCAAGATGACCCACAATCAGGTCGAAGTCTTTGGAGGTGATGTTGAACCTTTCAATGACCTCAATGGTCTCGTCGATGATGAGAGAATAGTTATACTGGCGGACGAGCTCAAGAGCCTCTTCGTCCATCAGGTAAAAAAGAGAGTGGGTGGCGGCGATGTTGTGGCCTTTCCTCATGTGGCCCTTCAGCTCGATAGACTTGCTGAGATGGTCGCTGTCAGGCTGCTCGAAGTCACACATCTCACAGATACGCTCGACCTCCTTGAGATACGGCGTTATGTATAAGAACCGCTTCAACCCTTTGTATCGGTTCATGTAGCGGATGGCGGCGGACGACTTGCCACGCCCCATCCGGGCATCCACTACGGTAATAGGTTTCATTTGGGGCATCACACCCTTTCTGTTCAAATTCTGTTCAAAGTTTTCGGCACAAAATCGTGCGAGACCCAAGGATGAACCTGATGTGTTCACCTGTTTTTGATTTGAATTTCTTCAATGCCTTCTTATTTCTATAGGGAGCACGGCTCAATCCCTTGTGCGACAAGGCTCTCATTTTTCATTTCGGCACAGAGCGTGCCGAGAATGGGTTTTGGAGGGGTTCTGTGTTCAATTTTCAAGGTGCAATCTGCGGGGCTTCACCCTACGAGGAACTCTCCTTCAACAAGGTCGCTATCAACCAGATAGTTGCAGGATACGCTACCGAGGTTCAACCTGCGGTAGGCTTCGTCAATCTCCTCACTGGTGATACCGATGTAGTCCAGCGTCTGTGCGGCCGACGAGTGACCGAACATCTTCTGGAGGAGCAGGAGCTTCCGTGGGTCATTGCCGCTCATGACCATCTGGTGGTATGCGAATGTCTTACGCAGCGTGTGGGTAGACATCCGGTTACCAAGTCCAAGGTCTCTGGCAATACCCTTCAGGATATTATCTACACTCGCCCTATGGATGGGCTTGTTCTCGTTGCTTCCGTTATTGGACTCGCTGCGGAACATGAAGTCGCTGAGACGAACACCGGGGGTATTCTCCAGATAGAGCGTAACTGCTTCGACAACGGCTGTGTTCACTGTTATGTAGCGGTTACGTTTATGAGCTCTGGTGTTCTTCGTCTTCTTCTCCAGAATGGCGAACCTGTCACGGAAGGTACAGTCATCGTTGATGATGTGGGAGAACCGGAGTGAGGTGAGGTCGCTCACACGGAGACCGAAGTTGATTCCAACGATGAAGAGCATATTATCTCTGAACCGCTTCTGGCCAATAAGGAACTGAGATACACGGATGATGTCGTTCATATCCTTGATGGGTTCAGCGGCGTGCTCGTTGGCAAGCTCGTGTGTGACCTCCTCAGCAGCGGGGGCGATGAGACCAGCCTTGAGCTTACGGCAGCTCTGCTGGACGGCTGCTATGTCGATGACGCTTGCGTTCGCGTGGGCGATGTTCAGGTTGATGATTTGCGCCATGATGATTCTCCTCTCTGAGTGGCTGGTCAATGTAGATTATTTAATATCCTTGATTTCGTTATTATTATACTAAAATTATTGTTGAACTTCAACCCACTTTGATAAACAATCCAGTAAAAATAAGAAAGAATCACCATAAAAAGAATACCAAGGAAACAGGGCGGTGGTTAAGCCCTTTTCACTTTTGTCACGTTAAAACACTGGACAATAGAAGCAGCGCAAAGTGCTTAACCACCATGCCTCCGTTGGACAAAAGATGCTGTCTCAATGCCTTGTGTATCAACAGATTTCAAGTGGTTGGATGGGCCGAGTGTAAAATAGAGTGGTGCCAGTTAGATGAAGGGACTACACCTGTGTGCCGCTGGACAGGGGGGCAAAAATACCATAACCACGCCCCCAACACGACATAGCGTGAAAATGTCACGTTGACGGACAGGGGACAGACGGACGGCGGGCAGGCCGCACAAGGGCAGACAGAACACACGGCGGACAGGGTGACCCCCCTTTGTGACTATGACCGGAAACGTAGGAAAAAAATTTGTGTTGACATTCTTTCCAGTCTATGCTATTCTATTCATGCCGGACAGACAAGCGGCGCACACCACACCAGCCGCAACCGTCAAAAAATCAACCCGGCAGAAATGGAGAAAAGACCATGAACGCCAACACCAACACCAGCCGCAAGGCAACCCCCGCAACCGACAAGGCCGCAACCGTTCCCGCTATGTCTGCCTTTGAGACAGTCAAGCGCAATTTTGAAACGGCATACGCCGCAGGTGGTGACTATTCCGCCGCTCTGCTGGACTTGTCGCAAGCTATCGCCTATTCCACGCTAAACAAATGCATTGACCCCCAACGCAAGACCGCCGCAGACCGTGACAGCATAAGCGACAACGGACAAAGCCCCGCCCTTTTGGAAGTCAAGCGGGGTATCTACTTTGACCGTCAGACCCTGGACAATACCGCAACCGCCGCAAATAAGGCAACCAAAGCAACGTTTACCGCAGACGGTGACCCCGTGACCGTGACCGCAGACAAGGACGCAGAAAACGCCCTTAATGCCCTTATTGGTGAAACGTTGTCCGACGGTATCGACCTTGTGAACACGGCCGCCCTTGCTCTACTGGAGCAGGCCGCAGAACACACAACCGCCCCCGGCTGGCTTGACCGTCCGTATAATGTGCGCCGCTTGTCCAAGCGGGTATACATTCGGGCAAGTGACAGCGCCGCATATTCGGACGTTGAAACGACCCCCATTCAGGAAGTATATAGGGCTGTCCGTCAGGCCATCCAAAATAGCCGCGCCATTCAGACAGACCCCCGCAACGGCTACACCTACATAGAGGACTTGACCGCCGACGGACTGGACACGATTTATTACAGGCTCCAGAAATACGCCGATTTAGGTGGGTACAACTGCGACGGCAACTATACCGCAGACCGGCAGACCGTAGAGGACTACGAAAGCATCATTGCACGTCTGGAATTGTCTGACCGTCAAGCGCAAGTGTTACGGTTGCGTATGCAAGGCAGGGGATACAAGGCGATAGGTACATATTTAGGCGTTGACGTTGCCAACGTCAAACGGACGATGAAACAGGTACAGGTCAAAGCCGTTAAAATCGGCTTGACCGCATAAGGCAGACCGCATAAAGGCGGGGGCATAAAAGCCCCCGCCTTTTCTTTTTGGACTACTGGACAGCCCAAACGCCCCGCCGCAAGGCCGGGTGACCCCCCTTTGTGACTTAGGGCGTAGGGCAGGACAGACCCGCCCCAAACGCCCCGCCGCAAGGCCGGGTGACCCCCCTTTGTGACTTAGGGCGTAGGGCAGGACAGACCCGCCCCAAACGCCCCGCCGCAAGGCCGGGTGAC
>CAJUKT010000038.1 GCA_910587255.1 uncultured Oscillospiraceae bacterium | reverse complement strand
CGCCGCCGACCACGAGGCATGGTAGTAGTAGTAGTTGCCGTTGCCGTTGACGTCGCAGAAATTGTAACTGTAGTTGTAGTAGGGGGAACGGAGCCACACCCACACGGCCGTCCCCGTAGCGCTGTGCTTATAATGGATTTTGCTGTTGCCTGCTTTGTAGTAATCATACTGAAGCTGGTAGTTCTGCTCTGCGCTGTTGGCATAATACCTTGCTCCGAATACCTCAAACTCCGCCAGGAGGAAAAGGTAATCGGTTGTGCCGGTCACATTGCTTGCAACGTTCGTGCCGTTTGCCGTGTTGTCCGTGTATTTCGTGACGGGCTTCATCACCGCCCGGAGATCCGCAGGCAAAGCCGCCAGGAGGGTATTTGCCGGGGGGCTGGTAGGCGTCCCGGTATTGCCCAGAATATTTCGCCGCATATTGCAGGAGTTCCACCCTCCGTTGTTACTCCGGCTGGTATTCATATTGAAGTAGCCTGCCGATGTCTGCTCCGTACTAAACTGACTGTCACACAGACCCACCAGCTTCCCGCCGATCTTGCCGATCTGGAAGTGAATGCGGTTGCTCCCTTCCCGGTTGGCATTGTGGTTAAAGCCCAGGATGAATACGTCAATAGATAGGTTGGAAAACGTGAAGTTCCCCACCTTGCCATTGATCTTGATGTTCTTGGTATCGCCTACGGCCCAATAGTTGGCCCCCTTGCCAGCGTTCGACACGGACTTGATTGTGGCCCAGCTGTTGCTGTTCATGGTGTTGCTGATGGCCGTAACCGTGATAGAGAGGGCGCAGGTCTTCGTAACCCCACCCTCGGTATAGCTGATAGTCACGGAGTTGTTGGAGGCCGTCAGATTGCCCGTGGGGCTATACGTCCACCCGGTTACATTGGCCGATGTGCCGTCCGTATAGGTGGCCTTGATAACCATACCGGCGCTGCTGAATTTGTCCCCGGAGTAATAGCTGGTTTTCGAGGGGGGCGTGGCGACGGCGATACTGGAAAGAACCTTCTGAACCGTGATAGGCTGGGTACAGGTCTTTGTCACATTCCCCTCGGTATAGGAAATCGTGATTGCCGTGTTGGAGGCCGCAAGATTGCCGGTCGGGCTATATGTCCAGCCTGTCACAACTGCCGCACTGCCGTCATCATAGGTGGCGGTAATCACCATGCCCGAGGAATTGAATTTCTCCCCGTGGGTGTATGCGGTCTTCACCGGGGCCGTAGTCACGGCAATACCGGAGAGCTGCCGGACCGTCACGGCCACGGTCTTTGTCAGGGTAATGCCCGCCCGCTCGTAGGTGATTGTCACCTGCGTTGTCCCGGCGGCCATGACGGAGGGGGAGAACGTACAGTAGCCGGTCACATTCTCTGTGGTGTCATCCGCATAGGTGGCCGTCACCACAAGGCCCGTGCCGTCAAACGCCTCCCCTACCCGGTAGGTGGTCTTGGTGGGCATAGAGGTGATTGCCACGCTGGAGGTAATCATCAGGTCCGCCGTGTACTGCATAGCCCCGGTAACCTCCACCTGTTTAGACACGCTCTTGCCGTCCAGCGTGGCCGTCACCGTCCAGGTGCCGATCCCAGGCAGGGAGATAACCCCCGGCCCCTCACTGTTCAGCGTGGTACTGCCTTTTACGCAGGTCACGGCGGCTCTGGCGCAGGTAACAACATTGATGGTGGGGCTTTGCACGCCCAGCGCGTCCTTCATCACCTGGAGGCTCACACGGCGGTTTTCTTTCCCCGCCGCCGAGTAGAAGGGGATGGTATCATCCAAGGCCATTTCCACGCTGCTTTTCAGGCTTTTGGTGGCCTGCTGGTAATCGGTTCCCGCCTTGGCTGCGGACACCGTACCTTTCCCATTCCCTTTGAGGAGGCCATTCACATTCAGAGCATCCTTCATCTGCTCCATCAGTGCCCCGTGCGCCCCCTCGTCCTCGTTGTGGTCTTTAATCATCTGCTGGACAGCGGCGGCGGTCACAATGGAATTCGGGTCAATGGTGGCCGTCACGGCATCTACGTCACCCACAGCCGCAATGATGTCAAAGGTCGCCAGCTTGCCCACGATGGAGCTGGAGGGCCTGATCCACTCCGGTTCGTTCTCCAGAACGAGGTAAGTATAGGGGACTTCCCCCTCGTCGGGGTCACTGGCATACAGAACAAGCCCCGTGGCATAAAAGCCCCGTTCCACCTGGGCGCTGTTCACCTGGACAGTCACCTGGCACTCGCCGTCAATGGGATTTGTTACCGAGGCAATCATCCCGTCCATGATATACCCCGCAGGTTCGCCCATGGTCTTCGGTGTCATGTCCTCCGGGATAGTCCCGTTGCCCACGGCCACACGGGTATAGTGCATAGAGCACTTCCCCGCCAGCACTTTGGCAATCAGGGCAATACCTTTGGCACTGCCATAACTGCCGTCTTCAAATCTCGGCATTTGCCTTGCCTCCTTCACTCAATTCTTTTGGATGTAATGCGCGTATGATAGAACATGCCCCCCGCGCCGTTTTGGCGGCCCCTGACGGCCCTTTGCACCTCTGCCGGTATCCCAGCCCTAGTCGGTGCCAAAAAGCCGCCACGCTCCACGAAAACGGGCTGGTGGTACGTTTTATCTTCACTGTGCGGAGGCAAAAGGAAGTTTGCCCCCACGGAGCCGCCCAGGCTGATTGTCAAATCGCTCCTGTATGCCCTGTGCGTGCGCAAATATAGCCGCAGGCCAACGCCGGCGGCCAGGATACGCTTGATTGCCCGGGCAATCTGCTCTATGATCTCCACCCGCTCCTCGGAAAGCAGGGACAGGTCTACAAACAGGGCCTTTTTTGCCGGGAACACGTCTTCAAGGTCAATGGCTGTCAGCTCAACGCCCAGCAGTTCAGCGGCGGCCTGGATGATGGTATCATCATCACCGCCGGACACCTGCGCCAGCATCTTCACCCGGATAAGGATACGGTAAAGGGGATCACTGGCCGCCCCGCGGACAACGCCAAAATTGGCCCCATAGCGGTCCAGGACGGCCCCCTCCGCATTGTCCAGGTCATCCCATAGCCTGACCGTCTCGGCGGTCGTATGGGCCATTTCAAAGCCCCATGCGATAAGCGCAAACAGGCGGCCGATGTTCGTTTCCATCGGTCGCCCGTTTTCTGCGTTCTTAATATCTCGCCGGTTATAGGCCCCGGTTAAAAGGGTCAGCATCTTTTCCTGGTAGCCGTAGCTCATAGGACGCTCACTTTCTCGCTATCGGTGACAACCTTGCTCCGGCTGTCAACCTCAATATTCTCCGTTACCAGCTCCTCCGGGGTCAGGCCCAGGGCAACGTCGAAGTCCAGGAGGCCGCTGATTGCGTACAGGGGAGCCGTCAGGCGCTGATGGTACAGCGTCTCACCAATGCCCACACCACCGCTCTCGTCATCCCCTATGAAATTCACAACGGCCTGCCGTACCAGCTCCTTGCCATTGTGGGGGAAACTGCTGCCGGTTTTCAGGTTGAAAATCTTCACATAAACCGGCACGGGCCGGGGGCGGTTAAATCGGATGACCTTCACGGCTTGGCTGGCCGTGAGGACTTGGACGGAGGTCTCCCCGTAGGTCTGAATGCCGCCGGCCAGAATGGAATAAATCTGCTGGGCAATATCCCCGGACAGGCCGCCATAGACAACCGCCTCGATACTGTGCGGGGGAAGCCCGTACTCGTCCTCAAAGTCGGTGTCGTTCTCAAATACCTTTGCATCCATGATACCCTCCACGTTCTGGAGGAGGGCCGCCCGGATAGCGTCAGCGTTGACGCCGCCAGCGAAGTCCACGGAGGCATAGTAGCGATCTCTAAATTCCTCGTCTGTTTCCCGCTCCCGACCTCCGGTAAAAGGCGCAGGGTTGGTGACGGACACCAGCCCCGCAACTGCGCCCGGATTGGTAATGACCGTGACCGTTTCGGCGGCCACGTTGCCCTCGCCCCCTGTCATAGTACACCGGGCCGGGACAAGAGCTGTGTCATTCGCTCTGATCTCCGCCTCCGTCACGGTATAAAACTGAATGCCGCCGTTTGTCCCCGCCAGCCAACCCTCCGGGATAATCGTGCCCGCCGGGCCAGTGATAACCAGGTAGCCCGAGGCCTTTTGCGCGGAGAGCAACTGCAAGCCAATGGCCCGCCCCAGGTTGAAAAGGCTTGTTCCAACTGCCGTGTCAACAAACCGGCTGTTGTAAACGTCCTCAATCAGAGAAAACAGGATATTCAGAATCCAGGCATAAATGCGGAGAAACATACCTATCGGGCTACGCACCGTCAGATTGGCGGTCGCTCCGAACAACTCCCGGGCCTTGTACTCCAGGGCATCAAGCAGTTGTGTGTAGGTAGGCCGCCGAAAGCCTAATGCGGTCAGGCCCCAGCCGTTTTCATCCATCAGTATTCACCCCCACTCGGATTGTAGAGCCATCATAAAGGATCCCTGAGAAGTCCGCCCCGATACTGCGGCCATCCGCCGTAATGGCAAGGCTCTCTATCTCCCGGACATACGGCTCCTGGAAAATAGAGGCCCGCACAACATCGTCCGCTTCATCCTCCGCCTCGCTTTTCGGTCGGCCCACCACCCGCTCCCAGTCGGTGCCGTGGGCCGTATTCAAGGGAAATTCCCCTTTCCAGGTATGGAGGTTGTTGCGGATGTTCTGCGCTATGGCCTCGCCGTCATACACACACTGCAACATACCATCCGCGTCAAACATAAGGTCGCGGGTTTCCGGGTCAAGGGCCAGTGTCATAATATTTGCCATAAATGCACCTCTTTTTTGTCAGCCGCCGATAAAGACATTGCCGCTCCCGTCCTGGACTGCTCCCGCCAGAGTAACAGCATCCCCCACACGGGCGGCCGGCTTTCCATTGATGAAGACGGTGCCGCTCCCGGCGGCAATTATGTCTTGGTGCCCCGGATGGGCAACACACCCATGAGCGGCATAGTGGTCACCGACACGCCCGGCCCCCAGGCCATTGATAATCACGTTGGGGCTGCACTCCACCAGGGGGACGGGCGGGCAGGCGTCATGCCCGGTGCAACAGTCGCTTTGTCTGGTAGCTGCTGGCATGGTGCTCCCCTCCTAGTTGATATTGACGGTCGAGCCCTGGATTGTCACCGTGCCGCTTGCAGTGATTGTCACGTCCTGCGTGTTCATCTTTATTGCGCTGTCGGTGAAAACCGCTGTCGTTCCTTTGTTTTTTATAGTTGCTTTGTCCTTTGTTATAGCTACCTGAATATCGCCGCCGTCTGTTGCCATGACAATGGCCTCCTCCGGGAGCCCCTTCAAGGTGTTATTCGCCGGGACAAATGCACCCACAAATACAGCGTCCTCGTCACTGTGGTTCCGCTCGGTGTTCGGCTGGCACTCCTGCCCGGAGTCCATAATGCGGTCAATGTCGTGGTCCATATAGACCAGGACACCCACATCACCCGCAACGTACCAGGGCCGATGAACAAAGCCGCCGCCCCGGATCAGCGCCACGGGCACGCCCAGCACTGGGGGCGGGGTACGGTATATGCCGCCGTCCAGGGCCTTTGAAAGAGGCTGCACATCCACTGTCATCTTAGCCGGGTCAAACTTCTCCACCCGGCAAAAGCCGCCGACACGCACGCTCTCCATGGTGGCCTTTTTATCCTGATTTTCATAGCTAAACTGCGTTCGGTTCATGCCGGTTTCACCTCAATGTCGGTCTTCCAGTCGGCGGTCGGGCTGCCCCTGTGCATCCCGGAGAGAATGAGGAATTTCCCGTTGAGGGAGTTGCTGGTGATCTGCACAATGTCAGCCGGTCCTATATGATAGTTCAGCAGACAGGACCGCTTATAGGTCGTTTCCTGGGCCTCCCCGCCGTCATCAATAGTGGTCTGATTGGTGGTTACTGGCGTGTCCTCCGTTTCCTCCGTGGCCCGGAGCAGGCCGGTGGAGGGGGTGAGGTTATAGCCCATATTGACGCCCTTGGACGGGTCATTGATGGTGATAACCCCATTACGAATCAGAAACCGGCTTTTGCAGTCCAGGGTCACAATCTCGGTGACAAGGTTCTTGACCTTGCCCTTGCACACCTTCCCCCGCGGATACTCCTTGTCAACGGCCAACTCCATCGTGCCGACTTCCAGGCCGAAAATGTTCAGCAGGTCATTTACAATGGTGCTGGCCTTGCTCCCGGCGGCATAGGTCTTATTCACCTCCGAGGAAAGCCATTCCTCCAGGGCCTCCGAGGCCGTGATGGTGGTGATCCATTCGGTCCCCTCCTTCTTGCTGGTCACCCGGGAAACCTTGCCGGTGAAAATCGTCCCAACGTCCCCCTCATACCCGGCATTCAGAATCACCACCTGCCCCTTTTTAATGCCGGAGCGGGTAGCCGGGGAGAGGTTATATGCCTTGATGGTAGCGGAGCCTAATTCCTCGCTGTCCTCAAATGGCACTTCAAACGTAAAGAACAGGTTCGCCATATCATAGCGATTGCTCCCAATCTGGAGCGTGGCCGCCCTTTTCCAAAACCTCATGCTGTCACCCTCTTGTAGACATACAATTTGACCTGTTTGCCGAAATTTTGGAATGTAATCTCGGATATTGCGTCCCCGGTCAGGCACAGAGGGATAATGACGGGAGCGGGAAAGCGTTCGTCCTCCACCACGTTGAACAGAGGCCGCCCATAGCGAATAATATCGCCATAGGCCAGGACTGCCCCCGTGCTGGTAATGGATAAGTCAGCTGTGAAAAACCCGCCCACGTCATTCCAGCGAATGCAGAAAGTAAACGTCCGATCTCCCAGCTTTACGGCGAAATTGTACGGGACTTTGCTGGTGTCAATTTCGATATACTCGACCTCATATCCCAGGTCAAGCAGCTGCAAACCATTCATACACACGCCCCCTTATGCCGCACTGTACGAGGGCGTGCCTCTGCCGGATGGACCGGAACTGCTGGCGGCCTTGTTCTGATAGCTGTTGACATAGGCGGCATAGGCGCTGGAGGAGATTTTTTCTGTCGATGTCGTTTTCAGCCCGGCGGCGCTGGTGGCCCTGGTCTGGCTGCCGGCCTCCGTGGTGGGAGCGTCTGCGTCCTGGGCACTCATCATCTGCTCGCCTGTCTCCACATACTCCGCAGAGGTGATGTTTACGACCTGGAGCTGAATGGTAAAGCTGGAGCCGTCTTTGTGCTTGGCATCACTATCGCTCTTGTAGTTGGTGATAACACAGCTGGACACACGATTGCGGCCCACATACTCCACAATATCCCGCTCTTTCCACATCCGGCGGAGGATGGACGCTTGCCCATCCCCCTTGATAGTCACGCCGGTAATGGTGAGCCGGATAGGGTCAGTAATTGCATGGTCGTTGATGTCGCTCCCCCGCTCCACGGGGTTTGACGTGACCTTACTGCTCCGCTGGATACTCTCAGTGACAATTACACCCGTTGTAGCGGCATCCAGCCGTACCGTGCCGCATTTCTCGCCGGTGATGGTATATGCCATAGCCGCCCCTCCTAACTCCGGGCATATGCGCCCTGCATAGCCCTGTTGTGGTATTCATCCTCTTTTTTCTCCCGGTACCACTTTTCCAGCAGCTCCAGGATATGGCTGTCCAGGCCGTCAACATCAACGCCATCACCGCCCCCGCCCAGCGATATGCTGATATGCGGGGAGAAGGTGCTGGAATCGGTGTAAGAGGATTCTGTGCTTGTGCTGTTGTTGATGATCTCGTCGGTCTTATCTGCTGGGATAATGGCCGTACCAGAGGGCAGATAGGCCAGCTCACCGCCCTCCTCGTTCATCCTCGTCCAGCCTCCACGCCAGTTGTCCGTACCCTCGGCATTGCCGGGAATGCTTACCCCGCTGACGCTGATATTGGCCGAGTTGACCGACTGGGCCGCCGACGCAATCTTACCGAACGAGGCCACAATCTTTGCCGCCCCATTCTCTGCCGCCGTGGTCATCCGATCCCAGGCGCTTTCAGCGTCCAGGGTCATTCGCGCATAGGCGGTTTCTGCGTCATCGGCCATGAGGCCATAATTCTCGTTGCTGATCTCACGGGCGGCATTTGTAGCGTCTGTAACCGCCTGCTCCGCTGCTTTCGAGGCCTCGGAAATGTTGGAAGAATATTCCGAGGTATCCACGGCCAGAGACGTTTCCGAACTGGTGGCCTCGTCCAGACCATTGACCGAACCGGTCAGGCCGTCCACCGCCTCGCTGCTTTCCTTGGCGCCGCCGAAAATGCCACTGAAGAAACTGGCAACCTTGCTGACCCCGTTTGCAAAGAACCCTATCAAATCAGATACCCACCCGGCTATTGTCCCCAGCACGTCAGCCGCAAAGGACAGGACGGGGGAAAGGGCTTCTAGGACGGGGAGCACCACGCCAGAGAGCACCGTACCGATTGCGGAGATAAGGGGCTCCACGGCGGGGAGAAGGGCCTGGACAAACTCGGTTGCAATAGAAACTATGGGCTTCAGCGCCTCGATCACCACACCAAGGATCTGCGTCAGCGGCGGGATGACCGCCCCGGCCAGCCCCGAAATGAGCGTTGCCAGTACAGGCAGTACAGAAGTCAGCAGAGGCATAAATGCGCTGATAAGCGGCCCGAGCAGGCTTGTCACGGAGGACAGGGCCATACCCAGCACGGGGAGCAGCTGCCCCGCCACTTCCTCCACAACAGGCATGAGGGGTTGAATGGCGTCCTGGTTCAGCGTTTCAAATATCTCTACCAAGGGCGGCAAGAATGTACCCGCCACCTCGGAAATGATATTTGCCAGTGGCGGGAGCACCGTCCCCGCCAGACTGCTTATCGTCTGCAATACCGGGGACATTGCGTTGAGTAGTACTCCAAACGTCTTTGCCAGAGAGGGGATCAGGTTTTGCCCCAACTGGAGCAAGGACGGCACAACCGCCCCCAGCCCATCCCCCAGGGTACTTACGAAAGAAAGCAGAACCGGCTCCAGCGTGGGCCATGCGTCCAGCACGGAGTTGATGATCCCCTCCATAGCCGGGGCCAGCTTGCTACCCGCAGAGGTCAGGAAATCCCCCATCACGCCCCGTAGGCTCTTGGTGGCGTTCGTCAGTCCCCCGGTCTGCTCTACGGCGGCCTTTTGAATGGCTCCGCTTTGGGCCAGGACGGCGTTTAACCGTACCTGTGCGGCGGCGGCATCGTCCAGGCTGTCAATATTGCTGGATAGGCCCAGCTCTAACGCGCTTTGCTTCAGCGCGGTTTCATCCAATGTAATTCCAAAAGCCGTCAGGGCAGAGGTGTCGCCCTCAATGGCACTCTGGAGGACAGATAGCGCCTCGGCGTCATCCATCTTAAAGGAGTTGCCCAGGTCATAGGCAAGGGAGGTCGTTACCTTGGATAGCTCCTCCGAGGCCTCCGCGGTCAGGCCCAGGTTCCGATACATGGTATCATTGGACACCATGAAGGATTGAACTTCCGTTTTACTTCGGTGTACTGCGTCAGAAAAGTTATCTACCCATTCGGCCGCCCCGGAAGTAAAAAGAGTGCTGAACTGCGCCGCTGTGGCCTCGCTGGCCCCAAATGCGCTTAGTGCGGCTCCCGCAAAATTCTTCAGCTGCTCCGTGGCCGTCTTAATGGCCTCGAAACCAATAAAGGCAGCCACAACGGACTTGATGGCCTCAGATACCTTATTACCGGCATCCTCACCGGCATCCCCCATATCCTCCAGATCGTCCTCTGCGTCATTGGCGGAGTCCCCAGTATCGTCAATACCTTCCCGGGCATTTCGGAGGGCGGATACAAGGGCGGTCTTAATGGTCTTGACCGGATGGGCAAAAGCCGTCCCGATGTTCTTGGCCCCGGATACCGCCTCTGTCGCAAAGGTCTTTACTTTCTTCCGGGAGAAGTCCAGCGCCCCCACAAGCCCCGTCTTAAAGCTCTGTGCGATACTCTGACCTGCCTCCAGACCGTCGGCCATAGTTTCACGAAAAGCGGTTCCCAGGTCTGCCGCCCCCTCAGCCGTTTCCCTGACCTGGTTTCGGAACCGTTCAGCCTCGCTCCTTGCTTCATCCAGGTCATCACTAAAACGGCGCGTATCATCGGAGGCGTCCCGTACCCCGCCCCGGAGATCGTCAACTCCATCACCCGCGGTATCGGCATCCCGGCCAAACTGCCGGGCCGTGTCCCCCGCCGCCCTGGTTGCGTCGGAGAGATCATCCAGGTCAGCACCGAGCCGCCGGGCGCTGTCTCCCGTTCTTTCCACGTCTGCACCGAGGCCACCGGCGGCGTCTCCTGCCGCCTCGGCATCCCGGCCAAACTTCCGGGCCACATCGGCGGCGGTCCTTACCTCCTCATTGAATTCCTCGGCGGTATCTCCGGCCCCGGAGGCCCCCGCCCCAAACTGGCGGGCACCCTCCGCCGCCTCGTCTGTCTGCCGCCCAAACTCGCCGGCGGCCTCCCCGGCGTTGACTATGGCATCCTCGGCCAAATCAAGGCCCGCAGTAAAGTCACGCGCCCCCTGCTGGCCCATATTGCAGGCGGAAACAGCCCCGGCCCCAAATCGCTGTACGCCAGCCTCAGCGGAGCCTAGAAGGACCTCCATGCCCTCAATCGCCTGGTTTAGCTTGTCTATCGAATTGCCGGCCTCGCCAGTATCAAAATCAATACCGTACTGGAGCTCCCGTGCGTCTGCCATGTCACCACCTCCTCGGCTCAAATTCCCAACCGGTTACGAATTTGCCGCTTGAAAATGAAAGCAGCCGCCCCGGTTTATGGGGACGGCTGCTTTTTCGGTTTCCACTCGGAGAACCACAGGCGCTTGGCCTCGCAGCATTCGGAATACTCCGCTAAATCCATCTGCATCAATTCGGTGTAGGTTACACCATTGCCAGACCAGACCATGCACCAAAAGCCCTTTTTCGCCACGGCCCTCCTATGGGCTGCCTCCAGGGATAGTTCAGCTGCGAAGAAACTGCTCGATGGCGCCGATCAGCTTCTCCGCCGTGGACAGGTCTTCCTTCTCGTCAAAGTAGGCCATACCCTCCGACTTGACCTCGGCGGGAGCGATCACACAGTTGCGGAACATGCCGTCCATGTACTTGGCGGACTTGCGCTTGCCCCCGGTGTTGCCGCACTCGTCGTTGAAGTCGTAGTACCAGGAGGGGGAAACGCTTTGGAGGGTGAACTTCTGCCCATTGATGGTGACCTCTTTCTGCTTTGCCATAAACTTTCGATAGCCCCTTTCAGATAATGATTTTGGCCTGTTCGGCCAGTTTTTCCTACCGCCCATCAGCGGTAATTGAGCGTGGGCACAAAGATGTTGATATCGGTGGAGCCGATCTCCTTGGCCTTTGCCAAATCGGGCGGTTTAATAATGCGGCAACGCTCCTCCGCAAACTGCACCGCCCCGGCGTCGTTGGCATCGGTGATGGTCAGGCGAATCTCCTTCCGTTTGACCGCCAGGGAGCGTAGGAAGGGGAGGCTGGAGCTGGAGCCCATGAGGTGGAGCGTCACCTGCCCGCTCTCGTTGGCGTTCTCGTTGTAGGTGACATCGCCCTTGGCCCCCGTGGTGGGGGTCACAATGTCCTCGTTGCGCACAACATTGATAACCCCGTCCGGGGAGAACCCCGTGATAATCTTGCCGTTGATGTTCACATTGACCTTTTTGGGGTCATAGCTGGCAATTTCAATATCGTTAGCCATAATTCAAAGGCCCTCCTTTTCGAATTTACGGGCGGGCTTCCACATCAAACGGAAACTCCGTGTGGAAGTACATTTTGTAGTGATACGGGTCCGTGTGCGTGCCTGTGACATCCTCGACCACATACAGCGTGTAGTCATTCAGATACACATAATTTTTCTTGTACTCATTGGCCCCGGTCTTGCAGGTGACCACCAGTTCACTGCTGCTGTTGTTGGAGATAGACATATAGCCCTCAACAGTGAGGATGATGGTATCCGTCCTGGCGTTGTAGACGGTGATCCGCCGTTCACAGTTGAAATAATCGGCGTCCTTCGAGAGATTGGCGTTTACCTTGTCCGCCTCGGAGCATCCCACAAGAGACAGCACCAGCACAACGGACAGAATCAGTGCTAAAATCTTTTTCATAATCAGCAACTCCTTTCTTAGCCGTTCAGCGTAACCCGCAGAGTGCCCCGCACCTTCACGCCATGGACAGCGCCCTCCAGTTGGGCCTCCCATTCCACATTGGGCATGATACGGTTCCGGGCCTGCTCGTCCGTAGCGTCTGCCCTCTTGGGGATGGTGACGGTGTAGACCCCCGTCCCATCATCCGGGTCAAGGGCGATAATATGCAGCTCAACCGCCCGGTTGAGGGCCGCATACACACCGCCGGCGACAATGGAAAAGCCGGCGTCGGTGTAGCCGATTTTGGGGTTGGCCAGGAAAATCTCATAGAGGTTTTCCCGCATCTGATAGGTGATGTAGTCGGCCCCCATCACGTTATCAATGAAATTCCCATCGCCGCAAATGCCGTTCTTAACGTACTCGTGCTTATACTCCGCCGTCATAAAGTTGACGAAATTCTCCTCCAGGGTGTCCCGCTCGCTGTCCCGGAGATCCGCCACGGCAATCCCGTCCGGTACCTTCCACTTCCATGTGACGCTCTCCGGCCAGAACGGACCGACACAGCCCAGCCAGGCGGCGTCCGCCCACTCCTTTGTCGGGCTGTCCGAGTAAATCACGGCGCTGCGCCCGTACTTGTTGACATACTTCTTGTTGTTGGTCTGACCGAAATAGAACTTTCGGTGATCCTCCACGCCAGCGCCCAGCGCCGCCTCGGTGGGTTCGGTACCCTCCGCCCACTGACACAGGGCCGTTACGCAGTCCTCGTCCGTTACGTCCGTTAGGATGATGTACCAGTCATCGTTGATGTCCCGCAGGGCCTCAATGGCCGCCACAAGGTTCTCCGCTTTCGTGGTATCCCCCTTGCCAACGGTAACGGCCACGGTGCCGCCCTTCAGCTCCAGGTCAACGAAACAGTCAGCGTCTTTGTAGAGGCCAATGTCCTCCGTGTAGCCGGAGATCGCCGTGCGGGTGTCGCTGGTGAAGGTCACAACGGCGCCGTCCACCGCGGCGGTGAAACTGACCTCATCCTCGGTAAAGGTCTTGCCAGCGAACAGGGCCGCAAACTCGGCCTCGTCCTCGGGGGCCGCCTCCCCGGTGGTGATGGGCACCACCACCTTGCCGCCCAGCTTGGCATAGTAGGTAGTCTGCGCCTCCAGCTCCTCCGACGTGCTGAGGCCGGAGAAGGTAACGGCAATCGTGCTGGCCTTGCCGCCCTCGTTCTGCGGGTTCTCAATGCCCACCATGCGTACACGACGGATCAGCGTGTCGGCCAGCGTGTGATCCTGGTTAAACATCCGGTCCACCAGGGCCGCAACCTTCTTGCCCTGGTAAGCCTCCTTCAGAAGCTCCAGGTCATTGAAGGTCTGCATATCCTCTTTGCCCTCGGTGGACAGCACGAGGATGTCCAGCCGCTCCGCCGGCTTTACCTTGGCGTCCAGCGCGGTATAAACCTGGATGTCTTTCATGCTCAGTCACTCCTATTCTTGTTTTGAATAATTCGGGTTTCCTCAACGGTGGACACAAGCCGGGTGTCCTGCCGGGTGTACCTGATACGCACATCAAAGCCCACCCGCCGGGCCGCCTCGTCTACAAGCAGCACCGTCCTGTCTTGGGTCTGGCCCACCTCCACAACGGCAATCCCCAGCCGCAGGAAATCATCATATCCTGCGTGAAGGAAATAGCCTGCCGCCCTGGAGACCAGGGTTTCCGCCTCGTCCGCCCCGGAAATGGGATTGCCCTCCGGGCCGGTGCGGTCTTGACTGCAAAAGGTGAAAGAGAACGTGGCGGAGGGCATTTCCATCCGGGTGACCTCCATCCCGCCCTCGACTTCCCTCTCGGTAATGTCGCCCAGGCCGCCGTCTGGAACATAGGGGGCCGTCACTGTGTAAATACCGAACGGTATTTCTGCCTCCGGCTGTACCTGGTTCGAGAGAACGACCGGGCATCCCAGGTACTCCCACAGGTGGGCAATCAGCTTGTTCCTGACTTCAACAAAAGTCATTTCGGATTGCTCGCCCCCTTCCGCTCCACCATGTACCGTTTCATGCTGTGAATGGGGCCGTGGGTCAACTCCTGCTTGACTGTGTAGACCTGCCCATCATAGCCGTCCCGGAACTCGGCCCCGACCTTCAGCTGATAGCCGTTGGTATAGACCTTTTGCGAATTGAGGGTGTATGTGCCGCTGTCAACATACTGCAAATCCTCGTTGTTCAGCGGCATCACCACGCCCTGGAATTTCGTTTCAACCGTGGCGCCGGGCTTCCATTGGCCGCCGTTGTCCTTGTCGTAGCCTCCGCCCTCGGTATGAACCTCGTACATATCATGCAACAGGCTTTTAGGCAGCTTCGGCCCTCTCCATGCCCTCATGCTCCCCTGTCTCCTTCCACTCGGTAAACGATACTGCGAAATAGCCGCCCAGTATCAAAAAGGGGCTGATACTGTGTGCTTGTCAGCTGTGTTGTGGCGGACTTCGGCGGGGTCAGCTTGGTATTGAAGTAGCCCCGTGTCATTTCCAGCGCCCACTTCCCAACAAAGTCCATAGCCTGCTCCGCCGTCCACTGTTGGCGGATGATACCATCCACGGCATCCTTGCAAATATCTTCCAGTGTGCTCTTGCCGGTGTCATAGCTGGTACGGATAAAGCTGCGCTCTGGGATAGTAACGCTCTCCACAAGCATATACATCCACTCGTAGTCCTCATTGGGCCGGGGATCCTTCTTGCCGCCTGTGCGCTGCGTCTTGGCCTTGTGCTGGGCAGGCTGGCGGGCCTTATCCGGCTTTTTGTGGGGTTTCTTGTCCCGAACCAAAAAGCCATAGCCGGGGGAAACCGGGATAAAGCGCAGATCATCAAACTGGCGGGGGCTTTTGGCTCCCTTGGCCTCGTCCGTCAGGGGGATTGCAAGGTGCTTGACGTTCTTGGCGTTGATGGTGGCCCCGTACTCATGGACACGGGCAATCATCAGCAGATCATTTTCTGAATCGCCCATAATGCCGATATGAACCGACAGCCCTTTAAGGGCCTCCAGCTCTCGCTTGATACGGGCCAGCTCCGGGCGAACGGTGTCCTTCAAAATCCGCATATCTCACCACCGCCTATATAGGGAAATAACATCCTGCCATGTCTGGCTAATGTTCTTGTCGAATGTCCAACTCACGTCAGAAATGGAGAAAGCGGACAGCCCGGCGGCGTCATTCTCGGCAATCGCCCACTGCTGGGCCACCATGTTCCAGACAATGGCCTCCAGGTCTGCGGGGAGCGTGGCGGGTTCATCCGCTGTCGCGTCCTTTGGCAGAACATAGCCGGCAGTATAGACTATCTGGAGATAGCGCCGGGGAGCAATGAAGTCATAGGACAGCCCCCCGATATGGCCCCGGTACGTCCAGCCGTTTTCCCGGAACACAACACCGATCTCTCCCTCGTCGGAGAAGTCAAACCCATCCACCGCCGCCCCCGACATGGTATCGGTGACAGAGGTAATGCTGATAATCGGGTACTGCTCCAGTGTAAGCCGCTGGGTACCGGGAGCCGACTTGTTCTCGGTGTAGGTTTGTCTGCCCAACTTGCGGCCCAGCTTGCTCTCAAGCCATGCGGAGGCGGCATTGATAAGCTGAACCAGGGCGGCGTCCTGCTGGGCGTCCTCCTCGACCGGATCAATCCCGATTGCAACCTTGACCGCCTCCAGGGTTGTCAAAGCATTGTCGCGCAAGGCCGGACTTGCGGCCCGTTTCATTCTTCGGCCCATTTTGGCCCCTCCCGCTTCGTATACGGCGGGGGACGGGTCTCACCCGTCCCCCAACACTATTCAGCCCTGACAGCCCTTCTGGCCCGTTTTAGGGGCCTTCTCCGCGCCCTCGCCCTGGTTGCCGCCTTTCTGCTCTTTGGGCTCAGTCTTCTTGTTGTTGGACGGGCCAGGGGTTACGGGCTTAAACATCCTCGCCATCAGGTGTCACCGCCGCCGTCCTGAGACTTGGGAGCAGTGACCGCCACATCCCCCACGGGATGGTCGGTGGCATCGCCCAGGGCCAGCGCCCCCGCTGTGCCGCCCGTGACCGTGACCTTGACAAACTGCTTGCAGCCAATCAGGTCAATGTCCAAGTTGCCCACCGCCTCGGCGGTGGACTCATTGGTGATGATGGCGTTGCCGTCCTTGTCTGTGGGGTTATCCACAAACAGTCGGCTGTCAGGAACGGCGGCAAAGGTGCCGTCGGCGGTATCGCAGTGCTCCACCTTGACCGTCGCCTTGCCGCTGGCGGCCACGGTGACCGCCAGCACTGCGCTCTCATAGCCCATGCGGTCAAAGACGCTTCCGCTGGCGAAAGGGAGTACCTTTACGGTATCGAAAAGTGCACGTTTCATGGTCTTACCTGCCTTTCCGGTCAAATGACCTTGATATTCTTCACATAGACAAAGCTCTCAGTGTGCCGAACGCCAATATCGTCATACATCAGCGCCCGGGTGCCCACCAGGTTCTCCTCAAAGGCGTTATGCTGGATACCGTTCTCGTCCGTCCAGGAGCCCTCCATGGTGGTCAGGGTTTCCATGCCCATCTGGTCGCCGATCATCAGGTCGGCCCAGTTGCCGAAAAACAGGTCGGTCAGCCCCGAGGTGGAGGTGGGAATCTGGTTGGTGGTAGCGTAGGGCAGGCCCAGGAACTTCCCGCCGTTCATCTCGTCCCGGTACAGGTAGTCGCCGGTGGCGGTCTTCAGGTTCATCAGGTAGCCCTCCAGGAAACTGTTGAACGCCCAGCCGAGGGCCTGGTCATCCACGTTCTTGCTCATAACCAGGGCCTTGATGTAAACGGGGAAATCGGCGGTCAGCCACCCGGTACTGTCGGCATACTGGGCATCCATCTTGGAGGCGTCAATCACCTCAACGCCTTTGGTGTTGGCAATGCCCGTGGGCTGGAACTCGCCACCCTTGCCGTACAGGCCGCCCCAGTCAAGGCCCAGCTGCATACGCCGGGACAGGTCGGCGGCGAAGATTTCATCGGCGCTGTACTTGGTGGACATGATAAGCTCCCGGGTCTGCGGCACAATGGCCTCCAGGCGCTTTGCGGACAGCCGCAGGTTGCCGAAAGAGGGCTGCGTGGACTGGATCTTCCGAGCCTCACCGCCCCACATAGCACGGGTGCCGGAGGTCATGCGGGGGATGTTGAGGTTGCCCGTCTCCAGGGGGATAGTCCGGGCGCCCAGCTCCTTGATGACCGTCTTGCTATAAAGCAGCTCAATGATCTCGTCCAGGTAGACCTCGGGGATCAGGAATCCGCCGTTGACAGGGCTGGTGGCGCTCAGGGCCTTCATCTCGCGGGCCATGCTCTCGTCACTGTAATACTTCTTGGCAAAGTAGGCAGCCCGCTCGGGGTCCTGCCGCCCAAACACGTCCAGGCACTTGATAGCACGGGCCAGCTGCACCATGGGCGGGATGGTCTTCTGCTGCCTGCGGGCGCCGTTGCGAGCGCCGCCGTTCAGGAAGACGTCGGCATACTTGCGCTGAGTGGGAGCAGAGCGGGAAACGGCGGCCTTACGGCTCCGCTGGCCGGGAACGGACTTGCGGCGCTTGGCCTCGTCCTCCTCCTCGCCCTCCTTCTCGTCTTCATCCTCGCCCTTGGCCTCGTCCTCGGGGTCATCCTCCTTACCCTCGCCCTCGGGATCGTCCAGGTCATCGGCGGGGGCCATCTCGGCCAACAGGGCGGCGGCCTCCTCGATCACTTCATCGGAAGTCAGGTCGCCTACCTCCTCCCCGGCATCCTTCCGGGCCTTGCGCTTTTCGTCGGCAGCGGCGATAGCCTGCTCCACCACGGCCAGCACGTCCCCAGCGGTCACGCCCTCCAGGGGGGTGTCCTCGGTGGACTCCTCGTCGCCCATCGCCTCCTTGACGGCGGACTTGATGATGTCCTTCAGCTCGTCGGTACCCATCTTCATGGACTTGCCGGCGGCGGGAGCGGTCGCGGGGCCTTTCCTTCTGGTTTTGCGGTTTGCCATAATGTTTTCCTCCATTTCAGAATAAAATTTCTACGGTCTTTTTAGTCTGCTTTGCGGCCCGGCCCCTGGGAATGGCCCTTTTCGCCGCCTGCGCTGGGGTCGCCCCCTTGCCGTCACCCTCGGCCTCCCGGATAATAGCATCCAGGAGCTTGACCGCCGTTTTCATGGACGTGCTGGCGTCCTTCAGCGACTTCATGCGGGAGGCGCTGATTTTGCGGCCGGCCTTAATGTCGGCTGCGTCCGTCTGCAACTCCGCTTTCAGCCGGGCCTCCAGCTGGGCGGTCAGATCACTGGTCTTAAAGCCGGTGATTGTGGCCTCCTCGTTCATTGCCCAGGTGACAACGCTAATCTCCCACAATTTGACTTCCCGGAGGTGGCGAATACCCTCCTCGTCGTAGTCAAACACAATGGGGTCATAGCCGATGGAAAGCTCACACAGCACACCATCACCAATCAGGGTCTTTACGTCCCTGCCGAGGGCGGTATCGCTGATTTTGGCCTTCAGGTACAGGCCCTTTGCGTCCTCCCTCAGTTCCAGCGGCTTGCCAATGGGCAACAGGCTTTCGTTGTGGCCAGAAAGGATCTTCACCCGATCTGCGCTCTCGGCGATTGTCTTCGTGAAAGCGCCCGGCTCGATGATGTCCCCGCCGCTGTCGATGTTGGAGAACACAGCGCCATAGCCGGTGAAAATACCCTCGGCCTCGTTGTAGTCCTCCAACTCGAATTCAATGGTTTTCTGCTCAGTCTTCCGACCTCTGTGCTGCACGCCCTTCATCAAGGAGCGTTCCCAGGCGCTTCTCCCCACGCGCTGGGAATAGTAAGACGGCGATACCCGCAGATTGTTGATTGCGAGCTTCGCCGTCATTGTGGGGTCATCGTGGGTCACGTCGGCCTCCTTGGCCGCCGTCCCGTGTCGGGCCTCCGCATTCATCCCGGCTACAAGGTCATTCAGGGTGAAATTCTCTGCGGTAAAATCAATTCCAAGGGCTTTCAGCGCCTTTGCCGCATCATCTTGGGTAAATTTCATTTGCTCACCGCCCCCTATCGCTCGTATGTCAAATAGCACCGGCATTTGATTGTTTCCTTTGCCGGGCCTGTGGGATCACACGGGAAACGGAGGCCGTTGCTGAACACTCCATCAATGGGTACCCGTTCACCCTCCATCGCAACGTGATTAGGCCCTTTATTGCGCCCGTCCCTGGGGTTCTTCTGCGCCCTGTGGTGCCACACCTTCCACTTGGCGCCGCTGGCTTTCATCATGTCAAAATGGCCTTGCTCCAGGCACATTGCCGTTTCCTGGTCTGCAATCAGCCGGGCCCTGGATTTACAGTCGATTTCATACTCCTGTAAAATCTCGGCGGCCATATCCTCCCGGCTGGTGCCTTGCTCGATGCACCGGGTTACAATGTCCCGAATATTGTCCTTGGTGGTCTGCGTGACTTTGGTGACACGCTGGCCGCCCCGGAGCTTGGCGGGGCTGATAAGCTCCGGCCGCTCAACCCCTCGGACGGCATACACGTTTTTGGCGACAGAAGTGCCGGCATCATAGGTCTGTTTCCACAAGGGCTTAAACACGCTTTCCAGGGTGGCTTGCTCCGAGGGCCAGTTGAGCAGCCCCGCAACAAAACTGCCGACAAGCTCCTGCTGGGCAGCCTCACCGAGAGCGGCCCACGCCTCTGGGTCTACTGCGTGGCCCTCCCCGATATAGGGAAGAATGGAATCCCACACGCTCCAATCGGCTTTGCCCTGTCCTCCCAGGCTGTGCGCCAGCGCCTCCCTCTGTTTGCGGAAATACTTCATCGTGGCAACTTCAAACTTAGCCCCTTGCGCACGCTGGGCGGCCTCCATCAGCCGGGCCACGTCGGAGGGACGGACTTTGTACTCCTGAGCACCGGAGCCGCCCTTGGCCCCGTCCTCAATTGTGATTTCATCATCCGGGGGATCGTCCGGGTCTTCATCCATACCCATGTCAAAGCCCAGGCCAGCGTCGGGGCCGCTCATTAGGGCGGAGGTGACTTCTGCCGGGTCTTCATCCCCATGGACAAACACATCCGAAATTGTCACCTTGTAGATGTCGCCGCCCTCCGCGCAAGGCTCCATGCCCAGCAGCTCCCGGGCCTCGTCCTTGGTCAGCAGGCCGGCATTCCATCCATCAATGCCTTTCACCTTGTCGAACTCCTGGGAACGGGGGACAACATCATCAAACCGCCAGACAAGGCCCTCCCCGAAAAAGGGGAGAATCTGGAGGTTGATAGCGTCCTGCCGCTTGCGAAGCCGAGCCATTAGGACGTTCTGCGCATAGATGTACTGCGCCGCCTCGCTGGTGGCCCGGTTGCTGCTCTCGGTGATACCCATGATTTCACGGGGGACACCGAAATGCTCCAGGACAGCGTTACGAATAAATTCCCGGCCCTGCACCATATCCATGTCACGCATATTCTCTGCCAGCTTATTGACTGTGATTTCCCCGTCAACCGTGGCAATGCCGTGACTATTATGCGGCCCCTGGAACTGCTCGCGCCATTCCTCCCGGAACCGCCGCCGCTGGTCTGGCTTGGAGCCGGGCATGGTGATGATGGTGGTGGGCGTGGCGTCATTGAAGAAAAACCGCTTTTGGAATTTAGCGGCATATTCGTCAATCTCGATCTCGTCGGCCAGGGCCTCCGCAATCCCCAGGCCTCGGCGGTAGGGGTCAAGCGGGTTTAGGTCCTTCATGCAGAAAACGTCATCCACGGGAATCTGCCGAACCAGGCCGCCCGTTGTTCTGATCTCGTAGAAGGGATGGCCGATATACGGGGTTTCCTGCACCCAGTTAGACGGGAGCGGCCACAGCTCGACCGGGCGGCCCAGGGCGTCAAACTCATACAGAAAATAACCCTCGCCCTTCAGCTCCAAGTAAATTTGCAGGAGCCGCCAGCAGGCCGCCGGGGTCATTTCGTAAAGCGGGTTGGGGTGGGCCATAAAATCCAAAAACGGATGCTCCAGGATTTCGGTTTCCTCCCCTGTCCTGGGGTCAACTCTGAACAGCTTTCCGGTACAGGTGGACAAGTCAGACGCAATACGGTCCACGACAGCCATCCGGGGATTTTCCCCAAACATGCGGAACCATTCTCGTGTATTGCGCTCAGGCGGGGTCGTGTACCGGGGGAGCATTACGCTTGCATTTCCGCCCATGTAGTTCCTCGCAACATCCCGCCGACTGCCGCCGAAAAAGCGGTCAAAAATGCCCATGTCCAGCCACCTCCTTCATGTTTACTCAAACGACCATGTATAGCGTCTTGGCTCATACATAGCAAGGGCCAGAGCGTCCGCCATATCCGGGGAATGGAGGCCACGCTTTTTCATAGCCTCCTTACGCTCCAGCTCAATCTTCCCTTTGCTGTTTACGATGTACTTCCGGTTGGAAAGCTGGCTGATCTGCTGGTCGCTCTCCCACAGCTTCAGCCGCTTCTCATAAAGAGCAAGACGCACCGACCCCCACATAAGGCCGGTGCTGTTTTCGTACTCTATCGGGTCGTCGCCTACGTCCCCTATCGTGCCGCCCTCGCCGCCGAAATGACATTCGCATAGCTCCAGCACAAACGGGGCCTCAATGCCGGCGGCCTCCCACTCCTTGTTGATTTCTTCCGTAATGGCCTCCTGCTGCTCCTGGAGGATGTCATACACGCCGACGCCCATTCCGTCACAATCAACCTTGACGTGGATCTCTACGCCAAGGTATTTCCAGGCCTGCTTCTTTATCAGCACCACCACATGGCCCGCAAGCTCGGTGATGTTGTTGTGGTGGTAAATATCTGGCTCGCCCTGCTGGGCCTTGTCATAGACTGGGCAAACCACGGAGCTATCATCCCCGTACCGGGCCACGTCCACGCCAATGTCAATGCGCCGGGGGGCTTCCGGGATATGCACGGGACCGCTGGCCTGCTCTGCCCACTCCATGGGGATGAAGCTGTCCGGGAGGCTCTTGGGGAAGTCCCCGGCCACACGCACCCGGAACACGTCGCTGTCCTCGCCGAACATCTCAACGATTTTCTGGATAAAGGCCGTATCAACCCGACTGCTCTCCCGTCCGTCAATATGGAGGGTGCTGTACTGCGCCCGGTTCTTGTGGTGGCTGTCGAAAAAAAAGCCGGTCAGCTTTGTGGGGTTCCCGGCCATAAACAGGCGGGAGCCCTCTGTGGTGAGGGCGCCCAGGATAGGCTCAAACACCTTGTCGTCAACGCCGCTGGCCTCGTCGATGATATAAAGCACATGGTCAGCGTGAAAGCCCTGTAATGCGTCCGGCTTGCTGGCCGTCCGGGCCACGGCAAACCATTCCTCCCGGTACCCCCGCATGAACACCTTTTCTTGCGTCCAGATGATGTCCTTCTCCAACACTGGATTATTGCGGAGCCACTTACTGATCTCCGCCCACAGGATGTCGTAAAGCTGGTGTTTCGTGGGAGCGGTACATGGTACCTTGGGATAGGGCCGGGTGGAGAGGAACCATATCACCAGCCAGCTTTCCACAGCCGACTTGCCCACGCCGTGACCGCTCCGCACGCTGGTAAGCGGGTTGTCGGCCACGCTCCGCAGCATATCCCGCTGTCTGGCATCCGGCTTAGCCTGGATAATGTCCTCCACAAATTCCACAGGATGATCCGCATAGTAGCAGATGGCCGCAGGGTCAAGGCTCATTCTCCTCGCTCCTTCTCCTCCAGGCTTCATTGATGGCGTCGGCCAGAGTGCTCGGTCCATCGTCCTGTGTGCTGGTAATGTCCTCGGAAACCGCCGCCACCTCGGCCTCCAGATTCTGCCGCTCCAGCTCGGTGGCGAGCTTTACAATGGCGGCAAAGTTTTTCGGATTAACCATGTCACTGCCCAGCTCCTTCAGTGCCAGCATAGCTGCATTCTGAATTTGCTGGGCCATAGTGACATGCCGCTTAGTCATATTCCGGACTTCCGTAATGGCGGCCTTCTTGGCCTCATACTGGAGGTGATTGTCCCAGGCCCGGCACCGCTCCACCCATTTGTAGGTACGGCTCCAGCGGTCAATCAACGTCTTACTCTTGCCTAACTCCTGGCTAACCGCCCGGAGGCTCCGGCTACCCCCCATTTCCAGGTAGAGGAAAAATGCCTCAAACGCCTGGGCGCTCTCACCCTTTTGCCGCTCCCACGGCTGTTCGGTTCTCTTATTCGGCATTTCCTCCTCTCCTTACGTCTAGGGGTTTAGGGCCTATCGCTTGTCAGCGTTCCGGGTAAAGAAATAGAAAAACGGAGTGTCCAGCAGAGCAAGCCCAGCTTTCAGCAGGTATTGTCCGATGATAATACCCATCAGCTGCATACGCCCCTCTGCCGTGAACAACCAGCCCAGGCCCAGGCCGAAACTGATTGTCGCATAGATAACCGTGTCCCAAATCTGGCTCGTCAGCGTAGAACCGTTATTCCAGAGCCAACGCCCGCCCTTGGTGCTCCCGTGCCGTTTCACATACCGGCCCCGGATGAAATGAAATACCAGCACGTCCCAGGTCTGCGAAACCAGGTAGGCGCTCAGGCTGCCAATAACAAAAATCCAGTTCTGGCCCAGCAGCGTCTGATACGCCGTGTCCATCACCGGATCAGTGGCCGGAAATGCCCCGGTAATCATAATGCAGGCAGTAGCGAACACCTGCCCGATAAAGCCGTACTTGACAACGCCCTTGGCCGTGTCCTTTCCCCATATCTCCCCGATGATATCGGTACAGAGGAACGTCACGGCATAGGTGATGGCGCCGCCGCTCAAGGCCAGCGGGATACTCCCCAGGGACAGTCCCGTGGTGATGGTCCTGGCCCCGGTCACGTTGGCAATAACAATACTGATGACAAACAGCGTCACCAGGATAAACAAATTACGGTCATTTTTCTTCATGTTGTAAAATCCCCTATTCCTGCGGGCCTGCCGCCCGCTCATATTTTCGTTTGCAGATGGTAGCGCAGATGCTGGCATTGGTACAGTAGTCAAGGGTCTTGGCCCGGAGCGGAACGCCCCTGCTGTCTATGACCGCCTTTACCTCTGCCTGCCGCCTCTCGAAGATGTCCCGCCTAAAGTGCCGGATATGGGCCTTTTGCGTTCCATCATCGAAGTATCCGAATTTCACGCCAGCCAACCAGGAGGTGCTATCTGCCGAGGTGCAAAACCGATTTTGAGCAATCATCTTCACATCGGTACAGCCTAGGAGATGAATATCAATCTCCGGCTTGCGGTTCTTGATGTAGTGCGTCAAGTACCGGGTATCCTCCCGAAAGGTTTTGGGCTTGATAATTCTCAGCTCCGGGACGCTGATTGCGATATAGCTACTAAAATCAATCAGCCGGTCAAGGCCACACTTGCCGTCCTCAAAGTGAAAGACGTTGATCTGCGGGTTCTTCAACCGGCGCCGCATACGCTCCCGGAAATACCAGGCATCCTCTACACCGAGGACCTTCTGACAGTCGATCTCAACACAGGTGGCCGTGATCCCGTTCTGCTCCACAAAGGCAATCAGCTTGTCTTGCCATTGGGTCAAGGTTTCCCGGGTCTGCCGCTGGTCCTTGCCCTTGCCGAACATCAGGGTAAAGAGGCCGCTGTCCTGAATGACGTGGCGGTTCTCCCGATCCTGCACCTTGATAACGTGGTTCGCCGGCAATCTGAAATCTGCGTCAGGCGATTTATTCACGATATACTTGTAGCAGGAATACAGGCGGTACCGGGTCTTTGCGGCACACAGGGCGGCATAGAAAATCTCCTCCCCGTCACTGCCGGCAAAGTGAACCTTGATGTTGCTATCGAACAATCTCGGCACCCCCGAAACCATCCTCCAGCACCGTACAGGCCGACGCTCTGAATTGTTCCAGCAGCTCCTCCGCGATATGCTCACAGGCCAGATTGCCAAACTCACAAGCGCCGTCCCCGTTGCCATACCGGCCCAGGAGATAGCGGGTGATTTCGTTCTGCCTCTGGTTGATTTCGATTTCCCGGTCATTGTCCCTGACCTGGAATTTCATGCGGACCTCGAAAATGTGCCGGTGCCTATGCCGCAGATACTCCAAACTGCCAGCCGGAGCTCCCGGCCAGCAGTGAAAGCCCTCCACAGCCACGGCACAGAGTACATACCGCCTCATGCCGCACCGCCGATCTGTTCCATGCTGTAGGTAAAGCCCTCGTCCTCCAGATAGGCCGTCAGCGTTTCCAGGCTCTCTGCAGAAAGCCCGCATACAGTGACATTCCAGCTGTCGGCCTCCCGGGCCTCCTCCCCGTCTGCTGGGGCCTCCGGTTCTGCCGGCTCTTTCGTCTGCACTCCGCTCTCAAAGAAACCGTCTACATACGGATCCACGCCAGACGGTTCCAGTCCTTGCGCCCGCCCCTCCAGGTCGGCCAGGAGGTTATCAAGCTCTCCCCGGTCAAAGCCCGTCAGGGTTTCATCAATGCCGGAGTCCGCCGAAAGCTCCTGAAGCAATTCAGTCAGCGCCGCCGTGTCCCACTCACCTGCAATCTTGTTGAGGGCGATATTAAGGGCCTTCTCGTCCGCATCGGAGAGATTGACCACACTGACATCAAGCTCCGTCTCCCCAGCGGCCAGCAGGATTTTCAACCGCTGGTGGCCGCCCACGACGTTGCCGGTACGCTCATTCCAGACCACAGGCTCCACACAGCCAAACTTATCTAGGGATCGGGCCAGCTTTTGATACTCGTCGTCTCCCGGCTGAAGGTCTTTCCGGGGGTTATAGGCGGCCGGATTCAGCTTGCTTACTGGTACCCTTCTGATTTCCATGTCGCTGCTCCTTTTCATGTTGTGTCCGCCGCTGGCCTCGTTGGCGACCGCTGCCAGCCCGAACCATACCGCCCATGCAAAGGAGAAACATGAGGGCCGAAAAACCTCCTCCCGAAAATATTGACGACCCCCTCAGTTGGAGGGGGCCGCCCAGCTTAGTTAGGATTTTACACCCTATTATTGTACCACAGGCATTTGAAAAAATCGTCTCATTTTTTTCTCAATTTTTCATTCGCTGTCTGTGACCCCGTACAGAGCAATCGTAAATCGCCGCAAAGCGTTGTCCCGCCTGCGGTAGACGGTTGCTTTCTCGATATTCAACCGCCCGCACAAGTCCTCGATAACCCCTTTTACCTGGTGAATGTAAAACCGGTCTAAAACAAGCCTTTCCTCGTCATCCAGGACGGCCAGGGCCTTGTCTACCTGGGCCACCCACAGACGGGCCTCCTTCAGCCGGCGTTTCAACTCGTCCCGGTGAACAATGTTGGAGAGCATGGAGTCCTCCCGAGTGTTGCCGCCGCCAGAAACAGGCGTGCCGTCGGTGGTGGCGCTACGAATGCCAGTATAGGCGCTCTCCAACCGCCTGATCTCTTTGGGCAGGCATTCCAGAGCTTGCTTATGGGCCTCATAGTTTTTCAGCTTGTCTATTGCCTCACGCTTCCAGTTCATTGTGCTATCTCCTCCAGCCATTGAACAATGCACCGTCCACAGGGCTCCTCGCACTCGTCAGGCTTGGTCCCATATGCTTTCGGGCAAAACCGCCGTTCATTCCCATTCAGCAGCAGTACCATGTCCGTGGGTGTCCGGCACGCCTTGAGCCGCTCGAAACGGTTTTGGGAATCCCGCCGCACCGAAACCAAGTGCTTGAAGATGTAGAATATTTGCGCAAGGTAAGGGTGCTTTTGCCCATACCCTTGTTTCTTCATTGTCTTGGTACCTCCTTCAATTCGTAGCGATACGCCAGCCAACGCTTTCCGTATCCGTAATCCTCGATATGCTGCGCATAGAACGGGTCAAGAACATTCCAGTGCGGCGGCGGACTGTCCTCTTGCAATCCAACATGCCAATAGGATTTACCTCCCATCTCCCGCAACTCCTCCAGAGTAAGGGGCGGGTTCGGTGGCACAGCCCTCCGATTCCACATCTCCCGAACGTGCCCCATCTCCTGCGCTGTGCCTGGGTCAATACCAGCAAGGCACTCAGCGCACCAGCAGCGCCATCGTTCGCCTGCCGGACTGCCATACCTTTCATAGAATATGCTGGTTCCCCCGCAAAATGGGCAAGGTTTCAGGGTCATGTTCTCGTTGCCCGGATTAGGCTCGAACAGCTCTATGGAATCGTCACCTGCCCCGCCTACAAAGAAACGCTGCGTTGTAGGAATCCGCGCCGCCTTGTCGTCCCAATACTCGGTCGCGCCGACCTTCCGGGGCCGGTTGCCGTATGCCTCAATCCAGTCCGGCAGGCTCTCATTCACGGCATCGAAGGTCAGGCCCCAACCCTCGCAGGCAGTCACCGCCTCCTGGAGCAGATCTCCTTCCCGGCAGGTCCAGAGGATCAGGCCAGCCCCGGACCGCTGCTCTGCCTTGGCCCGGTAGATAACGGGCCAGTTCGGCTCACCGATAGCCGGGTAGGCATCGGTGCAAAGGCAGCCGTCAAAATCGATTGCTATTGCTTTTCTCATTATTACCTCCCCGGCCGCTTATTCCAGGCCGTCCCGGCCTGCCCCTGAGCAACAAACTTGGTATCGTGCCAGGGCGCCACCCAAAATTTCGGACCTCTCGTTTTGCACTTGCGGCACACCGCCCGATAGGCGGCATTCTTATCGCTCTTGCCCTCCCGCATGATAGCTACGTCATGCGAACCACAGAAGGGGCACGGTTTGAGATTCATACCATCACCTCCAAATCCGCCATACTGAACACAATTCCCACACAGAATGGCTCCCCGTCCTCCATGACGGTGAACGTCTCATGCGGGATGTCCGTCTCGAACGTCCAGCAGGGGCCTCCCTTGTCATGCCACACGGCCTTGATGGTCTTGGCCTTTTCCCGTTCCCGGGCAAAGTACGGGCAATCATTCTGGCCGCAGTCCGGCTCTTGGAGGACGCCGTCAGGGGTGAGGTAGACGGTCGTGCCGCTGTAGGCCCCGACCTCGTCATTGATGGCCCCGCAGAGCTCCACATTATCGTCGGAGTAGCCGTACACCACAACCAGGCCAGCAGCCTTTGCGTCTTGTGCCTCTCCCCATTCCATTTCCTCGCCGGTATCCCGGCCATTCAATTCGATTGCTAACTCTTTTGCTGTCATTGCGATAACCTCCAAATTCGTAATCGGTTGGCAATTTGCCTATTACTTGATTTCCTCAGCGCAGACATATATCCCCGGTACCTCGGCCCAAAACTTCTCGCAGATTTCCGAGGCCACCTGCGCGTCGTCCTTCCAGAACCCCACAGCGGTCATGCAGTCCTTCAGCAGCTTGTTCAGGTTATCCGTGTCGGGCTTGGTGATCCGGTACTCGCCGTCCTCATGCTCCCCCCTGGGGAAACACCATTTCACCAAAAGCCGCACGGCCCCCCTCATGCGCTGCTCCGGCCTATGCCCGGCCAGATGGTCCGTCAGCTTTGACCGGGCCGCCACCACTTCCGGGGGATCGTAGCTTACCGGCTTGCCCTTCACAACCCGCCATTTCTTTTCCTGGTGCGTGGCGGTGGGCGGGATCATCGGCATGAAAAACTCAATCCGCATGGCTGGCCTCCTGCTTTTGCTGCCGTTCAAAAACCTCCTTCAGAATGGACTTGCAGGCGAGCACGCCTTTGTTGTAGGCGTCCTCTTTGTTGCTGGCATAGCCGCGATGATTTTTCAATTTTGCGGTAAAACGCTCCTGTAGTGCCTGATATTCAAACTCCGACATGAATTGCCTCCTCACTTCCTCACTATACTCAACCAAAAGTGTCGCTTATTTTTCTTGCGGCTGTACTGGGCGGGTGTCCCTCCCGTGTGTGGGGGCAGCCTATGGCCCCCACACGTTAGGGTGGGCACCCGTACAGAGGGCTTGCCCGACGTAGTTTTATATACGTAGTATATAAGGGGTGGCGGGCAGGTGCCTGCCCAACCTATTTTTTCAGGTGGCGGGCAAATACCCGCCCATGCCCATAACCAAGATACCGGGCACTTGCCCGAATTGCCCACTATCAAGGTGCCGGGCAAATTCTCCCCGTATTCTTGTCAATGGCATATCCAATTTTAGGCAAGGCATTTCGTACCGTTTTTTCAGCCGGATATTTTTCGTCAGCAGCTTCGGCACTCTGCTTCATCTCCTCAAAAAGTTCCTTTACAGTAGGGTAAATATCATTGTGAGAAAAGCGGAAACTCTCAATAGCAATGTTGTACTTGTTCTGCTTAGTCTCCCGCTCCTTCGCTGCCTGTTTCTTTCGATTTTCTTTACCCTTTTGCCAGATAGGCACATTTCCCTCCGGGTCAATGTCGGCCAGAACGCCGCTCTCGTCGCCCCGGTGAACGGGGAAGTCAAACCACAGGTTGACTGGGGGGAATTTCGGAAACTCTCTGAGCGTCCCATCAATACGCCACCCTGTACGGGCTTCTGCGGCCTTTTTAGCGACCTCCACGGCGGTCATAGTGTCCCTGTACCCCTGCGGCCCTAAAACGGCCTCTACGGCGGCCAGGGCGGCCTTCTCACTGCACAAATCATCCTGGCCGACTTCATCCAATTTTCCCGCCGCTTGGAGGGCCGCCGTACAGGCCCGGCCCACGGCGTTGTTGATCTCCTGCTTACGCAGATCCTCGCCTATCGGCAGTTCAATGAGGTCCAGGAGAGCGTCAGGGTCACGAGCGAACACCCCGGAACCGCTGGCCCGGTCCATGCTTCGCTTGCTCCCTTGGCTGCCCTTGCTGTGATGGTGGCAGTAAATGACCGCACAGCCCAGCTCGGTGCATACCTTGTCAAACTGATTGCAGAATTTCGCCATCTGGTCGGCGCTGTTCTCATCGCCAGTGATGACCTTGTAAATCGGGTCAATGACGATTGCGATATAGTTCTTTTTCATGGCCCGACGTATCAGCTTGGGTGCCAGCTTATCCATAGGGATGGAGCGGCCACGGAGGTTCCAAACGTCGATGCTCCCCAGGTGTTGCGGGGGGTATCCCAGGGCCTCGTATACGTCCCGGAAACGGTGTAGGCATGAAGCCCTATCCAACTCCAGGTTGACGTACAGAACACGTCCCTGAGCGCAGGAGAAGCCCAGCCACGGCCGCCCCTCGGCGATAGAGCAGCACAGCTCAATGAGGGCATAGGACTTGCCGGCCTTGCTCGGCCCGGCCAGGAGCAGCTTGTGTCCCTGACGCAGAACGCCCTCAATCAGAGGCGGGGCCAGCTGGGGCAGGTTGTCCCAGGCGGAGGCCATATTTTCCGGGTCGGGCAGGTCGTCGCTGATGCTCTCGATCCACTCCCGCCACTCGCTCCAGGAGGCCTTGCCGATATTGGTGTCCACCAGGAATTGCTTGTGATTGTTCCGCCTGGCACCGGGCAGGCGAGACAGCCGGGAGGGGTTGCGGTTCTGCTTGTCAACCTTCATCCCGTTCTTTTCACAGACGGAATACAGGTAGTCAACACGGGTACGGTACTCCTCATAAGAGGCGGCATCAATGCGGACAATGGCGTGGAGGCTCTTGCCGCCCGAGTACACCAGGCAGGCCACAGGCAGCTCCAATTCCCGGATAAGAGCGTTCTGCTCCCCCAAATCCATGCTGTCCGATTCAATCAGGGCAAACCGAAAGGCGGTCACGTTGTCATTCTTCACGCCCTTGCCGTCCAGGGGGTTAAACCGTATCCAGGCCCCTGTGCCGGGGTCATAGTCCCCCAGGACGGCCCCCAGGTCATCCCCGCACTTCTTTAGCGCCTCGATCAGCTGGCCCGCCGTGCGGTCGTAGTTTCCCCTGGTGGGCTTGCGCTCCCCGTCCTCCGCCTCGAATGTCTCTGTGACATAGCCCACATAATCATCCGGGGAAAAAAGTGTGCCGAGGTATTCAATCAGGTCATGGGCCGGGTGCCATTTGCTGTCGGGGGGCTCCTGTATCTCCTTGGATTCCAACCAGGCCGGATTGACGATTACCTGCTCGTCCTTTGCGCTTATTTCATCGTCCCAGCTCAATTCATGGCCGGGCTGAGAGGGCGCAGGCCGCCAGCCCATGTCCATGGCCATCTTGACAACCGTGCCGCCAGTAACCGGCTCCGCATTCCCGGTGAAGCTCTCCCACTTGCGCAGGCACTCCCCCGGATGATACCGCTTGCCGTCCCGGCGGCTCCAATCCTCCCAGGCAGAGGCGGGGTATCCCGCCTCCTTCAGCCCCATGCCAACGGCGACCCAATCCTGATATGAGAGGCCCGCCGGGTCAATGTGCTCCAGCGCCTCCAGCAGATCAAGGGTGTTTTCCATCGCGTTTACTCTCCTACATACTCAGACGGGTTAATATTTCCGGGTACCCGCCAGCCATTGGCGGCAATCCGGTCAATCAGGTGCTTTGCCGTATCAAATTGCCACTGGCCTACATGCTGGAACCCTTTGCCCTCTAAGAAACGAATTTGTTTCGGGGTCGTCAGCCCCTCCACCCGGCGCTTTGCCAGCCGATCCAAGAGCAGCGTCGCCTTGCCGGCGGTTTCGATCTCGTCCGGGAAAATGCCCAGCTTTTCCAGGGTAGCCCGCTGTTGGTCGCTGGGCGGCCCCATCTCCCAACCAAACGACGGCACATAGCTGGACAGGTCCGCCGCCTGGATGGACATTTCAAATTGCAGAGGATCCACCAGCTTACGCTTGCGGGAGCGCATTTCGGCCAGCTGTTTTGCCAGGGACTCCTCCCGCTGGGCCACAACATCCTCGCTGGCCTTTTTCTCGGCCTCCTCAATATCAACCGGGCATCCGGCCGCCTCGATGTTCTCGGTCATCTTCCGGGCAACCTCGTCCGATTCACAAATCAGGTTGGCGGGGTGGCACAGCTCATGGCGCTCGGTATGCCACAGGAAATCCAGGAGTAGCAGGTCTTCTTTGCCGGGAAATAGGCGGGTACCACGTCCCACCATCTGGCTATACAGGCTCCGTACCTTGGTGGGCCGGAGCACCACCACACAATCCACGCTAGGGCAGTCCCAACCCTCGGTCAGCAGCATGGAATTACAAAGGACATTGTACTTCCCCTCGTCAAAGTCTTTGAGGACTTCCGCCCGATCCTGGCTGTTGCCGTTGACCTCCGCCGCCCGGAACCCCTGGGCATTGAGCAGGCGGCAGAACTTTTGAGAGGTGCGTACCAGGGGCAGGAATACCACCGTTTTTCGGTTCTCGCAGTAGGTACGCATTTCCTCGGCAATCTGGTGTAAGTAGGGGTCAAGGGCCGTGTCAATGTCGGAGTTTTTGAAGTCCCCCGCCTGTACTCCCACATGGGAGAGGTCAAGGGTCAGGGGAATGGTGACGGCCTTGATCGGGCAGAGGTATCCGTCCTTGATTGCCCTGGGCAGGGTGTACTCATAGGCCAGGTGCTCAAAATACTGGCCCAGGTTCCGCATATCCCCACGGTCGGGGGTGGCGGTGACGCCCAGCACCCGGGCCTCCTCAAAATAGGTAAGCACCCGCTGATAGCCGTCAGATAGGGCATGGTGGGCCTCGTCCACCACAATCACGTCGAAATAGTCAGCCGGGAACTGGCCCAGCCGTTTCTCCCTCATAAGGCTCTGAATAGAGCCAACAGTCACCCGGTACCAGCTGTCCAGGCACGTTTCCTCGGCCTTCTCCACGGAGCAGCGGAGGCCCGTGGCCTGGAGCAGCTTATCGGCGGCCTGATCCAGCAGCTCCCCACGATGGGCCAGAATCAGGCACCGGCGGCCGGAGCGCACCATGTCCTCAACGATCTTTGAGAAAACAATGGTTTTTCCGCAGCCGGTCGGCAATACCAGGAGCGTTCTGAGGAACCCGGAGGCCCAGTCGCTTTTTACAGCCTCCCGGGCCTCCTGTTGATAGGGCCTCAGCTCCACTTAGAAATTCCCCGAGCTCCAGGGGGTGGGGGTCCCCTGGGGCAATTCAGCCCACTGCTGGTCGGAGCCCTGGGCCGCGGGGGGCTTGAATTCCGGCGCACTCTCCGGGTCATAGAACTCCGTGATCTCGTTGCTCTCCCGCTCCTTGCCGTCGTTGCCCGTCCACTTGCGGACACCCACATGGCAGACGCCAGTGGAGCCGGGGACAGCCCCCCAATTCATCCGCATGGCCTCGCCGTGCTTGCGCTGGCCGATGGAGGTAAAGAACTGGCACAGCTTCCACTCGAACTTGCTGTGAAGGAAAAGGTTGGTCAGCACATCGCCAGAGGCCTCCGCACTGCTGACGGTCACCGTCAGAATGGCCTTGTTGCAGGCCGGGATCTTCTCGCTGCCGCTGTGCCGGGCACGCTCGAATTTCTTCACGGTGAAGTTGTAATCCCCCTCGGGGAGAACCTGGAACGGGCTGTCGTCGCGCTGGATTTCATCATCCCAGCCAAATTCGCGGGGCATAGAATCGTACTCGCTCATGTTGTAGCTCCTTTCAAGCTGTTCAAAATTTTTGCGGGAGGATAGTTGCACTTGGCCGTACAACTATCCTCTCTTTCCTTCCCAGGTTATAAGGCCCTAAAAGGGGAGGGGGTCATTGGCCTTGATCCAGTTGTAGACCTGCGCCCATGCCCCGACCAAAACGCCCTGGATGAAGTCGGCCGGCAAATTCTCCAGAGGTGTTTGCTCCGGGAAATACCCACGGGCCGCAAAGGCCGCCTGCACTTGGTAATCATCCACACCGTTGGCTTTCATCAGATCACGCAGCGCCTTGAGCGCATCGGCGTTATCCTGGGGCTTGGCGTCCTCCTGGGGTGCCGGGGTAGGAGGCGGGGCCGGGTCAGGTGCCGGGGGCGGAGGGGGCGGCGGCGCCGGTTGCGGGGCCGCACTCGTACCCGCAGGGGCCGGAGCAGGGGCGGGGGCGCTGGCCTGCGCCGGGGGCGGCGTCACCGGAGCAGAGGGGGCCGCTCCCGGCCCGATGTACTGCGCCAGAGCGGAGAAGTCCAGGGGCAGCTCCTCCGGCAGTCCCAGCCGGTTCTTTGCGTCCCAGCACGGATGATGGGAGGTATAGATCACCCGGCGGCCCCCCTGGGCCTTGAATTTCTTACCCTTATCGTCGGCGGCTACGGACAGAGTTTTGTAATTGGCAAACAGGAGCAGATCGGACCACTCTTTCACTAGGGCAGAGGTCTTTTTCTGCAACTTCAATTCCCAGCGGTCATAAGCACCCATCTCGTCAGGCTGCTCAAACTTCCGCATCATGGCGTGGGCCGTCAGAACCACATGGACACCGCGGCCCACGATCTCCTCCAGGAGATTCAGCAGACGGCCAAACTCCTCCGCCAGATAGACGTAGCCCTTGCCGTAGCCCATATCCTCAATGCCGCTCAATTTCTTGTCGGCGCAGATACTGGCAATGCACAGCTGCTCCGCCCAGTCGGCCGTATCGATCACCAGCGTGGAGCACACGCCCGGGTCGCTGCGAACATACTGAACCTGCTCCATGAGCATTGTCCAGCTGGAGGGCTTATCCGTGCGGGACACATCCATGTGCCGGGTCGAGCCCTCGGTGTCGATGAACACAGGACGGGGGAAGTGGGCGGCCAGGGTGGACTTGCCAATGCCCTCCGGGCCGTAGACAACCACCTTCAGAGCGCCCCCGGCTTTGCCGGTATGGATTTTCAGCTGGTTCATTAAAATTCACCTGCTTTCCAAGATGTCGGGGCGGGCGCCGCCACAGGGGCCGGGGCGGGGGCCGCCGTGTCTTTGGCATAACCGTCCTCGATGATGATGGAGCACTCCCCACCAGTGGACACACGGGTGGCGATCCCCTGCAACCCCTCGGCCTCCATCCAGGCGGAGAACTCCCGCAAGGTTTCCAAGTCCATTTGCTCCAATTTATCCAGGAGCACAAATCCGCAATCTGGTTTCAGTGCCCGGACGATAGCGGTGGATACCTTCAGCTGGTCGCTGCCACTCATGCAATCCCAGGGCTTACCCTTGTAGATTAACTCCCCATCTTCCACGGAGAGGCCAGGGAGGGGCAGTTTTGCGCCTTGCAGGAGATCCGTCTTCTGCTGGCGCACCGCCTCCAGCTGTGCCGTCAGTCCGGCGTATTGGTCGCCGCACTCCTTGGCCTCAGCCTCCGCTCGGGCCTTGTCCTGGTTGGTACGGACCTTAGCGTTGACGGCCTCAATATTTCGGATGCTGGCCTCCAGTTCATCAGTAGCCTCGTCCTGAAGGTCAAGGGCCGACTTTTGGGCAGTCTCGTAATCGGCACACAGGGTCTTATACTGTTCTTCCAGCAGTGCCAGCTCTTTGCCTACCCGATCCATTTCCGCCGCCAACTGAGCCGCCCTCTCCCGCTTGCGCTGGTTTTCGCCGTTCCGGGCGAGGATGTCCTGCTGGCGCTGAATAAGGTCATAGGCGGAAACCGGCTCGGCGGGAGCCTCGGGATAGCTGGGCAGCTCCTTGGCGTACTTCGCCTTTTGGTCGGCGATCTGGCCGATGGCGTGCCGCTGGTTATACAGCTCCTTTTCCTGCCGCTCCAGCTTTTCCACCTGCTCCTCCAGGCCGATAATGCGGAGGAGGGTGGTGGCCTTCTCCTTGCTGGTGGACTGCATAAATCGGGGCATGTCAAGGGCCAACTGCTCCACAAAGGAATTGAGCAGCTGCTGGCCCGCCTTGCGGCCAGATGCGTCCGTTACCTTCAGATCGCTGTTCTTGCCCGACCGCTCCACAATGATCCCGTTGGACAGCTCCAGGCGAAGCCGGGGCGGGAGGACGGAGCCCTCCCGCTGGGCCTGGGAGGGCCGGTAGCGGTCCCCGCCCAGCGCCCACACAATGGCATCCAGGCCCGAGGTCTTGCCCTGGTTGTTTCGGCCCCCGATCACCGTCAGGCCGGCGAGGGCCGGGGTAAGGGTCAGCGCCTTAATGCGCTTGACATTCTCAGCCTCAAACTGAGTAATTTTGACTGACATACTTAGCTCCTTTTCTTCGTTTTGGTTGCTTTCTTCTCCGGGACTGTGCCCCTCTTTCTCTGCTCAATACAATACTGACGAATAATCTGCTGCTGCTCATAGCCGGTGGTGGTGCTGACCAACTGGCCGTAGCTGATTTTCCGTTTCCGAGCCTCCAGGGCCAGGGCGGTCAATTCATCGGTAGGGGTGGCATAAATGCCGTTCTGAATTTCGGTCAAGCCATCCCCTCCACCACTGCCCGGATAGCCCCTTGCAGTTTGCCGGCCTTATCGCTGTCTGTGGCCTTGATCCGCTCCAAGGCCTCCAGCATCTTCCCATAGGTTTCCTGCCAGCTGGTGAACAGTACCTTGAAGGTGGCCGTATCAGGATCAGCCTGGGCCAACTGCTTTTCAAGAGCCTGCATCCGCTCGGTGGTGGCCGCCTGAACCTTTTCCACCTCGCCAGCAGTCATCGCCTGGATTTCCTCGGGTGTAAGCTCCCGAACCTGTGGCCCCTTGGCTTTCAGGTCGGCCAGTTCCTTTTGCGCAGCGGCCAGGGCCTCCTCGGCGGCTTTCCGGGCTGTGTCAGCCTTTTTCTTGGCCTCCTTGGCCTTGTCCACCTTGCCCGTCATTTCCTCAATGGCAGCTTTCCGGGCGGCCTCTACGGCCTCCGTATCCGCCTCGGCGGGGCGCTTGCGCAGTTCCTCCAACTCCTGGAGCATCTTGGTATGTTCAGCCTCGGCGGCCTGGGCGGAGGTATTGGCCTTGCTCAAAGCGTCCTGGAGGCGCTGGGCCTTGGCGGTCGCTTTCTCCTGGGCGTCTCTGGCCTGCTTGGCCTCAACCTCTGCACTGGTCAGCTTGGCCTTGTAGACCTGGGCCTGACCGGCCAACTCCTCCCGGAGCCGGTCAGCTTCCCGCCGCGCCCCCTGGGCCTCGTCCTGGGCGGCGGCCGCCGCCTCCAAGGCCTCCTCCCGCTCCTTTAGGGCCTTGTCCAGTTCCCGGTTGCTCATGCTCCCCACATCATGCTCGGTCATAAACTGCTCCCGCTCCTCCTCGTCGGGAATCGCTAGCAGGCGCAGGGCCTTGGTGTAGGTCAAATTCGCAAACGCTTGGGATTTTGCCTCGCCGCCGAAAAGGCTCTGCTGTGCGGCGCCGTACTCGCGGTAAATGCGCATGAAATTATTTGCGGTGGACTGGGAGTAATCGACCTCGTTTTTCAGATAGTCCCCCCATTGACCGTGCGGGAGAATGGCCTTGACCTCCTCCAGCCGGCGACCGATCTCGACGGCGTAGCTCAACATGATTTGCTGGGCCTGCCTCTGCAACGTGCGGATCTCCAGCGTCACCGTCTCCACAGTGCGGGGCGGGGCGGGGGCAACCTCCGCAGGGGTCGGCGGGACGCTCAGACCAAAATCGGCGCTGAGGATACGCCCCTCCTCCATTTCCTCCCGCTCCATATCCATTTCACTCATTTTGCTCATGCTATCCTTATCCTTTCTTTCGGTTTAGCGCGGCGGACGAAACTCAACCACGCCTTTTCAAATGCCTTGACTTCCGGGGTACGGTCACAGTTACGCAGGCCCCGGTTCTGCCTGACCTTCTTGGCTTTCTCGTCAAATTCAAGGGTGAAGAACGGTTGATCGGGCTCCGTTACCTGACGGATAAACAGGATTGCGGTCTTGCCCTCTGCGTGCCGTTTTGCGTAGGTAGCCACGCAATGATGTAAGTCCTTCCCCTCCTGGATCAATTCAGCCTCGGTCTGGCAAGGCCGAATCAACAGGCCGTCCAGCTCAAATGACAGGGGTTCCAATTCAGCGGCCCGCTCCAGAAACATTGCGTTAAGCTCCGCATTCACTCTGGCCTGCTGCTCCTCCATTACTTGGTCATGTGCTGCGTGCAAATTGCGAGGCCAACGCACAAGGCTGTCGTTCAGATCCCGGTGGAGCCTATGGGCCATGTGCCAATAGTCCTGTAAAATTCCCCAGGTCATTTTCTGCTTTTTGAGATAGCGGAGAATGCGCCAGAAATCTTGCCGGGGGCCCTCCTCTAAAATCCGATTGACCTCATAGGCTGGCTTACTTCTCAGCAGTTCCATGTCTTCCGGCAACCTCACAGGCAGGCCGGACTTTTTTACCAGCCGATACCGCTCCAAGTCCTCCACATTCCAGCGCATTTGCCGCATATACCGAAATTCCTCTTTGTTGAGGCCCAGCATCTGTGCGGGGCGCTTTTCCTTCCAGTTGATGTCAGACAATTTCGGGATACCGCCGTGATCCGTTCCGCTACTCTTTTCATGGTCAATCAATTCCGCCAGGAAACGACCGCACCCCTGTACCAGCAGATTTTCAACGGTGGGACGCTTACGCCATAGGGCCAGGTAGCTTACCAGCCGTTTGCCTCCTGCCTCCTGGTACAAGTCCAGCTTGCAGTTTTCGGCTGTGGTGCCCTCCAGAATAGATTTATCCCAGGGGTAACAGATAGACATGGTGCCGTACACATCATTGAAAGTCTTCCGCTGTGCCCATTTGTGAAAAATGGAGATGGAGCCTCCCATAGTCCTCAGATAGCCCATCAGGCGGACAACCTTCTTTTCCTCTACCACCCAGGCGCTGTACGGGTCAGTGGTGTACCGGCTTTTCCCTGATTTTTCAATCCAGCGCTTTACCAGCCATTCGGTCAGCACAAAGCGGTCTTTGCGGCCCTCCACAGGGAGGCGGGACATGGTGGTGACCCAGGCCCCGTCTTCGATCCCCCTCGGGATACTCCCGACATGAACGACCTTCACCTCACACCCGCATACGGGGCACATGGTCAGGCTGCCGCTGATAACACTTTCCGACATTTCCTGGTGATACCACCCGAACGGGGCCGGGACATAGCAGGCGCTACATCCTCCTGCGTCAACCTTTTCAGCATAAAAGGTTTCGCCGCAGTGGGTACATACCACCTCAACGGCGGGGCGCGTCCGATCTTCCAGTGGTTCATATACTCGCCCCGCCTTGTAGATCAGATATTCTTGCTCAAAAGCCTCCTGCTCTAAAGCCCATTGAACTAGATCGACGGGCGGCGTTTTGGGTAGCAGCGGCTCATAATCAATCTGCTCCACGCACTCCCGCCCCCTTACAGAAAGTCAAACGGGTCAACCAACTTTTTAGCCGGGGCGGGGGGAGCGGAGGGCTTGCCTTCATCGGGACGGGGCAGACCGTAGAACTCCCGCAGGATATTCTCAGCCTCCGCAGGAGTCACACAGGCAAAATTGCCAGTCTTGTGGCCGTCGGCAAACGCCTTGATCTTCTTCTCGGCGGCGGTGATGCTCATAGCCTCGTTCTCCAAGTCCTGGGCAATGAGTTCCGCACTCCTGGGCTCCATGCGGCAAATGTCCTTCAGCTGCTCCCCCACCATCCACTGGGGGGACCGGGGCTTGACCTTGGCCTGCTGGGCCTCCAACAGAGCAATAGCCTGTTCCTGAATGCTCATTACTGTGCCTCCTTTACAATCCATACGGGGGCACGCTGGACGCCAAACTTGACGGCTTCCTGGTGGGTAGCGACGGCAATATCTACCGTCTGTCCGGCCACGGCCCCCCCAACGTCTGCGGCAAGGTATCGCTGTCCGTCAATTATCAATGTACTGCCCAGGGGGATTACTGCCGGGTCAACCGCAGCTATGCCGGGGGTGACAGGGATCCCCGTGGCCGTCAGGCCGTCCCCGGTGCCGCAGATATGGGCGTAGGGTTCACAGCAGTACGCCGTAAGCCGGCACTCGCCGATGTACTCCCAGGCTCCCACGGCCTCATACTCTGCCGCCTGGGCAGTTCGGGCCTGTTTCTCCTGGGCGGTCGCCAGTGACACCGCCGCCAACTCCTGGAGGGCGTTGTCCCGGCTCACCTCCGCCAGCTGAAGCTCCTGCTCCAGATGACCCCGCAGGTAGTTATAGACAAGGGCCTGGGTCACGTTGCACAGGACGGCCAACACCAACAGCCCTATGGCCGCCCGTTTCCATGCCTCCAACGAACGCCGCAACGTCCGCCTGCCGGGGAGGACACGGGGGGCCGTGCCCCTCCGTTCCTCATTCGTAGAAATCATGCTTGACAAATCCTTTCTTATCCCTCAAAATAGAGGTGTAGTGTTGTTTGAGTGACCGCTACTTACTCGCCGTCCTTGATGTTCGCAGCATCGGGGGCGGCATTCTTCTTTTTGCCGGGGGAGGGGCTGGGGGTGCCCGCTTTTTTGACCCGCAGGATGTAGATACACTTGCCGTTACGGTACAGGTCAAAGACCTCCTGGAGCTTGTTGTGGAGCCGGAAGTTCCGCACGGTATCGTACCGGCGCTTGGCCTGCTTCTCGTCCTCATACTCGAAGCACATGTTCTTCTGCTTGCCAGCCAGGAACCCCTTGATAGCAGTTACCTCCTCGCTCTCCTTCAGACGGCGGCTGCGCTCGGGCAGGGCTGCCAAATCATAGCTGATTTTCATTTAACATACTCCTCTCGCATAAATCGAATAGTTTTGGTTGTCCTCTGTGATGATGTCTCCCCATGTAAGACCGTCAGTGCCCGGTATCGGGTCATCAAGGCTGATGGTCTGGATCCTGCGGCTTTGTTTCTGCCGCTCATTGTGGACGGCGGAGGCCATAGCTCTCCAGGCGATTGTGCTAAATTCGTACTTGTATAAGTCCGGGCGGCTGAACCAGTTTTTCACTGTGAGCAGATATCGGAATATTACAACGTCAAACCAATCATCAACCGGGAGCTGCTGTTTCCGCAGGAAACGAAATACCAGGCTGAAATTTTGCTCGGCTACGGCCTGCTCCGCTGGGGATAGCGGGCTAAGTTGGGCCGGCACAAGTTATCCCTCCTCTCAAAATAGTGTCAGCTGGGGTGTCTGCTGGGGTTGCTCCGCTGGGGGCGCCTGCTCTGCCTCTGCTGGGTGCTGCTCAGGTTCCGGGCCGGTTCGCATTACTCCCAGACTTTCCAATGCCAACCGCATCCGCTCCCATTGGATTCTTGCGGGCCAGGGCTCCATGTAAAGGGCAGGCATCAACCAGACCTCTTGCTCCGGGGTGGGGGAAATTAACAGCGGGTTTTGCCCATGCCCTACAATGGGATGTAAGATGGAGTCCGCCACCACCACATAGCCGGCACAGCCCAAAAGGGACAGTTGCAGGTAACACATCAGGGCCGCCGTTCGGTCAATATCCTGCGCCACATACAGGGCTACCGCAGGGCCTAGCTTGTTACGAACCATAGTGTTCCGGGCGGCAATCAGCAAGGCCCCGGCACCACAGCATGGGTCATGGATCCCAACCCAGCCGTTTTTCTCTATCCGGGCCTCCAGGTCTGTGACCGTGATCTCCGACATCATGCGGCAGATGTTGTATGGGGTGAAGAACTGGCCTTTCCAGTGGTTGCCCAGGTTTAAGCCCATGAACATCTCTCCGAGAAAATCCTGGTCGGGTTCATCGTCTAGGGCTTCCACCAATAGGGCAAACAGTTTCGGAAAAATCTGTTGCTCTCCCTGGTTGTACCCCTTTATGGTGCGCATGTACTGCTTTTCCCGGTCATCGTGGGTTTTCCCCTCCCGGTCAAAAGCATTTGAAATGGTAATTGCGGCCATAGCTATGAAGTCGGCCCACACCTCCCAGCTGCTTTTCCTCTGGCATAAATCAGTGAACAGCTTGGAAAACTGGCTTTGACTGTCCCTGCGGAACCGTACTGCACGGGCCATGGGCTATGCCGGCTCCGGGTAGGCGATCCGTACCAGGCGCTCCAACTGCCAAGTGTCCAGGTGCTTGTCAGCCTCGGCCAGAATGCGCTCCTTGGTGGCGTCGCCCACACCAATCAAAGCCCTCCGGTAATCCTCAAAGGTGGATTTTTTCTTCATGGGTACCTCCTTAACGTTTAGGATCAATGCGCCGGATACCTCCCACGGCGGGGGCCGCCTCCTCGGTGGGCCTAGCTGTCCCCAGCCGCATGAGTTCCAGAACATCGTCTAGGTTGATAAGTGCCTTGCGCCCGGCCCACACGACGGGAACAGTGCCATCCTTCGCTAGCTTGCGGATATGGAACTCTGTCACCTCTGTATCAGGGTCAAGCGCCTTGATCTCCGCGACAATCTTTGCCACCGTCCGCATTCGCGGAATGCCTTTGGTGCCGTCCATCTTTTCACCTCCTGGGTATTGGCGGCAATACCGAATTTTGGATTCTCAATTTTCAAGGTACAGGGTGTTGGAACGGGTCAGCCCGAACCGACTGAAGCGGCATCAGGTTCCAGCAGGTCACTTGTGCTACAACCATACACCGTTGCCGCTTTTTCCAGATTCCGCTTTGTCGGCGTATTGGAACCCTTCTCCCACTGAATGATAGTGATGGGGTCAACACCAATTTTCTCCGCTGCCTGGGCCTGGGTCATCTTTGCAGAAAGCCGGGCCATGCGAAATCTGTTAATTTCGAAGATAGGCATGATGTCCTCCTTTCTAATGCCATTTTCTAAGAAAACTAATATTTCTATTGACACAGGGTAGAAAACCGTTTATTATGTAAGAGCCAACAAACATAAGAAACGCCCGCATTTGGGGGGCTCGGTTTTGTATTGTCTGTATCAACATGGCAAAGTATATATTAGTTTTATTAGAAAGTCAACGCTAAAGATATTAGTTTCATTAGTTTTGTTATTCTGCACAATTCCGGGGGTGTGATTTTATATGTTTTGGACTAGGTTCATTGAGCTTTGCAATGAAGCCGGGAAATCTCCAAATGCTGTTGCTGCCGCATGTGGCGTAAAATCATCTGGAACTGTAACAGGTTGGAGCAAGGGGTCTGTCCCCCGTGCTCCTATACTCCATAAAATGGCTGAATACTTCCATGTTTCTGTCGATTACCTGGCAGGCAACGTCAATGATCCGTTCCTCCATTTGGACAATGACCGTATCCTCCAGGACATAAATAGCTATGAGGACGAATGCACCTCCTCCCTTACAGATAGGGACAGGCGGGATATAGCCCGTGATCTGGAGCGGATCATGGAGGCCCTGGACACAGCCGGCGATTTGCAGTTTGACGGGGATCCCATGAGTGACGAGGCCCGGGAGAGTATCAGGGCCGCAATGAAGCTGGGGCTGGAGGCCGCTAAGGTTAAAAATAAAGAGCGGTTTACTCCCAAGAAATTCAGAAAGGAGTAAACCGTCATTGGATATTAAACGCCTTGCCGAGAGGCTGGTGGACAAGCACGGCACCCGTGACCCCTTCAGAATTGCGGAGGAGCTGGGCTACACCATCATCCACACTCCCCTTGTGGGGGTGCGGGGCTTTTATCAATATCTGAAGCGGTGCCATATCATTTACTTGGACTCGGAACTGGGCGAGGCCACAGCACGCTTTGTCTGCGCCCATGAGCTGGGGCATTCCTTCCTTCACCGGGGCCTAAATCGGATATTCATGGATACCCGCACTTTCATCATCACTGGCCGTTATGAAACCGAGGCCAACCAGTTTGCGGTTGACTTGATATATAGCGACGAGGAATTACAACCCTACCTGTCCCGCAGTTATGAGCGTGCGGCCGCCTATATGGGGGTCAGCAACGCCCTTGCGGAGTATCGAATGGGGGAAGTCATGCCGGAGCACCCGGCAGACGAATGGGCATGAAAAAAGCCCTCCCCGGTGCTACCAACACCGAGGAGGGCAAAGAGGGCAGTAGACTTTCCGACGGCCTAACTGCCCTCCTATCATATCAAATGCAGGAGGAAAAAGCAAGATGGCAACCATTCAAAAACAGGGGAGAGGTTATAAAATTACCGTCTCCCAGGGCTATGACTATGCCGGCAAGCGGCTCCGCCAGTACATGACGTGGGTACCGGAGCCTGGAATGTCTGAGCGGCAGATCAAGAAGGAGCTGGAGCGTCAAGCGGTCTTGTTCGAGGAAAAGGTTTTGACCGGGGCCACCTCCAACGGCAATATGCGCTTTGCCGACTTCGCAGAAAAGTACATGACCGAGTATGCCCAGCTGTACCTCAAACCCAAAACCATAGCCACCTACACGGAGCACCTTCAGCGCATCAACCAGGCAATCGGCCACATCCGGCTCTGCGACCTCCGTACCGGCCACATCAACAGCTTTTACCAAAACCTGCAGGAGAAGGGGATCCGCAACCGCACCACCGCCGTCTGCAAAATCGACTTGCGGGAGCAGATCGGGACACAGCGTGGGGCCTTGACCGCCTTTGCCAGTCGTGCCGGCGTCAGCCGGGCCACCATCAAACAGGCCATGGACGGCAAGCCCATCAACAAAGAATCTGCTGACGCTATCGCCCAGGCCGTGGGAATGAAGACCACCAGGGCCTTTACTGTTACTACCCACGGGGAACCGCTGGCCCCCGCCAGTGTAATCTCTTACCACCGTACCCTCTCCTCTGTCCTCTCCCGGGCAGTCAAGTGGGGCTACATCCAGATTAACCCGGCAGACGCAGCGGAAAAGCCCAGCCTGGGCGGCCATGAGGCGGCCTATCTGGAGGAGGACGACGCCCGGCGGCTCCTGGAGCTGTTGCAGGCCGAGCCGGTCAAGTGGCGGGCGCCCATCACCTTTGACCTTCTTTCCGGTCTGCGCCGGGCGGAACTGCTGGGCCTCCGCTGGCAGGACGTAGACCTGGACGAGCATACCATCACCATCCGCCAGACCTCCAACTATCTGCCCGGCAAGGGTGTCTATGTGGGCACACCGAAAACCACTACATCGGCTCGGCCTCTGCCCATCTCCACCGCCGCTATTATGCTACTGCTGGAGTATAGGGCCTGGCAAGACACCAGGCGGGAGCAACTGGGGGACGCCTGGGAGGATCAGGACGGGCGGGTGTTCACCACTGACACCGGAGCTCCCATGTTCCCCGACAGCTTGACACAGTGGTTCAGTGCCTTTATTGCCCGGTCGGGTATGCCAAAAGTGACGGTCCATAGCCTGCGGCACACATACGCCTCCCTGATGATTGCCGACGGTGTGCCCCTGGTGGTTGTCTCCCGGCAGCTGGGCCACGCCCAGGCCAGCACCACGGCCAACATCTACGCCCACGCCATAGCCTCCGCCCAGGCGAAAGCCATGCAGACCTTTGACCGATTCAATGACCTTGTTGGAGCTGAAAAACCGCCCGAAAAGGGCATGAAAAAAGCGGCCAGGAATTGACTTCCCGGCCGCTCAACTGTGTATTTCGTAGTAGACCTTTGCCAGATTGGACGCTAAATAGACGCTAAACACAAAAATCCGGGGCTGTCGGAGAAATAAGAAAAGCCTTGTAACCGTTGCGGCACAAGGCTTTTTTTGGAGCTGCTACCCAGATTTGAACTGGGGACCTCATCCTTACCAAGGATGCGCTCTACCAACTGAGCTATAGCAGCAAATGGCGACGCGGAAGGGACTTGAACCCTCGACCTCCGGCGTGACAGGCCGGCGTTCTAACCAACTGAACTACCGCGCCATCTCGTCTGTATAGGAACAGCATAAGCTGTAATTTTAGTGGCAGGGGCAGAAGGATTCGAACCCTCGGCACTCGGTTTTGGAGACCGATGCTCTACCAGCTGAGCTATACCCCTGTATGGTGGGCCTTCAGGGACTCGAACCCGGGACCGACCGGTTATGAGCCGGCTGCTCTAACCAACTGAGCTAAAGGCCCACGCCGGTCACTTTCTGATTCACGTATGCCGTCACCTAAAGCAGTGACGGCATACGTATCAGAATGGCTCCCCCTGTTGGACTCGAACCAACGACCCTGCGGTTAACAGCCGCATGCTCTACCAACTGAGCTAAGGAGGAATATAGAGAGGTCTGGCCCGGTCATGGACCAGACCTCTTCTGTGTCGGCACTACCTATCTTTCCAGGCCGTCGCCAGCCAAGTATTTTCGGCGCGAGTGAGCTTAACTGCCGTGTTCGGGATGGGAACGGGTGGACCCTCACCGCAATCAGCACCGACTTATTAT
>CAJUKT010000037.1 GCA_910587255.1 uncultured Oscillospiraceae bacterium | reverse complement strand
TTGCGTTATGTGGTCGTGTCGGGCCTCCTTCTCCCTATGGATTGACCACCGCATGATACCTTATCCACCACTTGCTCAAGGTGGGATTTCAACAGCTCCGCGGGCAGGCGTCACTCTGCCCTTACGGACGCACTGGGCTTGACGTATGACCGGCTCTTGCCCGCGCCGGAGCCTCCGATGACCAGCACGTTCAGGAAGCGGCGGTGCTTGTGGGTGTCCAGCCCCAGGCGGACGTTTTTGGTCAGCAGCTTGTTCTGTTTCTGCGCGAACATGGTATTGACCTGACGGGGAGAGGCCCATGTGGCGGAGCCGTGTTCCTCGCCGTCCCTGGTCCTGCCCTGCTGGTCGGCATAGAGACAGATACCCATGATGTACGCCCCGGTGCAGGCCAGGATGGTCACAAGGCTTCGGTCTGTCCAGTGAATGCGGAAGGGGTGTTCCATGGCCGCTGTCAGGTTGGCGATGATGTCGGGCAGTCCGCCGCCCAGGGACTGAGCGATGAGCAGCGCCGCCCAGACCACGGGGATATAGAGGAACAGGTAAATGGCGAGTTTGCCTGTCCGGGATGGTTGATTCAGATCGTCCTCACCTCCAAAAAATATAGCGGCCCGAAGGATCTGCATCTTGACAGATTCTCCGGGCCTGTGCTACGATGGTTGCGGTACTTCCCTGTGATCCTAACGCACGTTTTTATTGGGACTTTGATCCCTCTTGTGCTGTGACCGCAGGGGAGTATCTTTTTATCTCGTTTTTGACCTGTTTTTTGCAACAGATTTTGCTTTTTCTCTGGCCGGAGCGGATGGCTTCCTCACCTGCGCCCGATACCCCTGGAGCCTCGCCTCAATGGAGGGCCGCTCACTCGTCCCCCTCGAAGCGCCGCTCTCTTTGAGTATAGAGGAGCTGATTTTTATAACGGGCGAGTCTCGTTCCGACCGAGAACCGTTTTTTCCTTTGTTCTCCTGACGCTGGGTCACAGGGGCCGCTTGGCGGCCCTGCTCTGCCGGCCGCTGGGACACCTCCCGCTGGGGCTGTTCCGGCCTCACAGGGGTCTCCTGGGGCCTCAAAACCGGCTTCTTCTGTTTCTGCTGCTCCTGGGACTGTGGTTCCCATCTCCTGACCTGCACCTGTTCCGGGGCCTGCCGCTCCTGGGTTTGGCGTTCCGGCTGGAACACCTCATGTCCCTGCTGCAGCGGCTTGGCGGGCTTACGCTCCGGCTCCGGGGGCAGGGTGTACAGGATGCGCTCAAAAATGGCGTTGGCCCGTTCCAGTTCTGTCACCGGCAGGATCACATCGATCAGCTTGCCCTTGTCATCCTTGTCCTTGATGACCGAGAACAACAGCTTGTGTTTTTTTGCCAGCTTTTTAAACTGCTTGTACTGCTCCGGCGTCATGGGGAACCGGCGCAGATCCCGCGTCTCCCGCAGCATCTTGCCCATGTTGACCTTGCCGGAGAGGACTTTGCGGTTACTGGCCAGCGCTATGGTCAGGGCCAGCATATTCTTCAGGGCCGAGCCGGACAGCCGCACCATCACCTCCGTACCGAAGAGCATCATGCGTACCATCTGGTCAGCGGCCTCACCGCCTCCTACGTTCATCTCGTTCCACCTCCTTGGTGTGTTCTTCGATTTTATTGATGTCACGTTCCATCTGAGGAAGCCTGTCTAAAATGTCACGGCAGAGGGCCAGCTTCTTTCGTTCCGCACGAATCTGCCGGTTGACCTCCGCCACCTGCTCGTAAATCTCCGCCTTTTCGTTTGAGAGCTGTTCTTTGGGGATGGCGCACTGTTCCAGCACGGCCACCGCCTCCATGTACCGGGCGTACTCCGTCTCCATGCCGGACAGCCCGTCCTCGTACAGCACCTTGGCCGGGGCCAGGGCGCTCACATCCGCCAGGGCCGTGTACAGCTTCCGGCGTTTCTTCTTCCGCACATTGAGGATGGTCCGCTGCTTCATCAGATTGGCCAGCGTTTCCTCTGTGCGGGCCTGGAGGGCTGTTACATCCCCTTGGGTGGCGATATCGTTCTCCCGGAGGAAGTCAAACTGCTCCCGGTACCGCTGGGACTTCATCATCTCCTGCCGGAGCTGGGGCGTCATCCGGGGCGGATACCGCCGCTGCCCGATCTTGCCCAGGACGTAGAGATAGTGGACATATAGTGCCATGATCCCGGTATATTTCGGGTGCTTTTTGTAGGGTTTGTAGGTTGGCCTGTAAATGACGGCGGGCCTGCGTCCGGCCTCGATGTCCTCCAGGCCGCTCTGGATTGCCGCTCGGATGCCCTCCTCGGTGAACAGCGGATTTTTCCGTCCGGGGTACATGAACCGATCCTGGCCCCGCAGCCGGAAGCCCAGCCGGTTCCCGTGGCTGATCTCCCAGCCTTTGTGTTCCATGAGCATAAAGAAGTGGCCCAGGTCGTTGGCGTCCTGGATGGCCGTCCGCAGATCCGCCTCTAACATGGAGCGGAAGGTGGGCTGGCCCTTGGACTGGCGCAGCCATTCAATGTAGCTGACCGCCTTACGGTCACCGCCCTCCATGATGACCGACAGCCCATGCTCCCGGCATAGCCGGTCCGAGGTGGCCCGGATCTGCTGGTAGTAACTCTGGGCGTTGCTGTGGTACTTCTCTCCGGTGTCGGCATTCACGGAATTGAAAACCAGGTGGGCGTGGATATGCTCCCTGTCCACATGGACTCCGATCACCGTCTCGTACCCTGGCAGATGCTCTTTCGCAAATTCCGTGGCGATCTCCAGGGCCTGTTCCGGTGTGACCTCCCCTGGCTTGAAGGACTGGATGATGTGGTAGTACATCACACCGTCCTCCTTGCCGTAGGCCCGCTTGGTGTCCAGCATCTGGCGGCACTCCCGGCCTGGGTCGCAGTTGAGGTGGGCGGTGAGGACGCGCTCTTGGGTCTTGTCCCCGTTGAGGACGTAGTTGATGCCCACGTCCAGACGGCCCTTCCGGGCCAGGATCTTCGTGACGGCCATTACTTTTTTGCGATCTGGTACATCAGCTCATAGACCTGATCCAGCAGGAACAGCCCCCGCTTGGCATCCTCCGCCCTGGCGATGCCGGCGTTGACGCTGCGGGCGATCTGGTTGATGTTGTTTCCGATGTGGTGGATCTCCGTGCGCAGGTCCTTGATTTCCTGGGAGGGGCGGGCGCGGACGGGAGTCCCTTCGATCAGCCGGACGAGGTAGGCCCTCCGGGAGAGGCCGCACTGCTTGGCCTGGGCCACCAGCCGCTGGTACTGCGCCGGCGTCAGTTCGATGTGGACATGGTGCCGGCCACGCTTATCTGCTCTGCTCATGCCGCCTCCTTTTTCCCTTTGGGGTGCTGCCGTCTTTCTCCGCCTGGATCTCCCGCTCAAACACCTTTTCTAAATCATACACATTGCCATAAGGGACACCCTTTCGGCTGTAGGGCTTCATGGGCATGGGGATCTGGGCCTGCAGTCCCTTCAGCTTCTCCCAATACTGCGGGAGAAACTGATAGATGGCTTTTAGTTCCTTCCGATTCTTGTTTTTACAGCACCAGCAGGACACCCTGTCCAGGATGTCATACAGCCGGATACCATTTTCCTCCCAATAAAATCCCCGCTCATAGCAATACGCCAGACAGTCCGTCTCCGTCATCCCGGCTTCGGCCAAGGGCGAACACTTGGGGGCCTCCAGCCGTGCCAGCCGATCCGGCTCGTCTGCGGCGATGCCCACATAGTGGATGCCTGCGTCCAGGGCCACACCGTCCAGGGAAAGGGTCTTGAGCTTGGTCCCCCAGCGGCAGGGGCCGCCGCACCAGCCGTAGCCCAGGTGGAAGCCGTTCTTCTTGGAGTTCACCGGTCTGTCCAGCATATTGTATAAAAACGGGACACCCGGTTTCACCTCGGTGAACCGAATGCCCCGCTGCGCCAGGACCGGCTTGATTCGGTCCCGGATATCGTATATAGTTTGAAATTCCATTTCCGAATTGTAAAAGATCACTTCGTCCAATCGAGTGTTTCGCTCCAGTAATAGCAAGAGCATGGCGAGGGAGTCCTTGCCAAAGCTCACTGAGGCGACACTTCGCACTCCACGCTCCTCTCCCGGCCTGTGGCCGCAAATTTTCCGCCCGCAGGCGGCATAGGGGACAGGGGATTTTCCCCTGCAAGCGCGCAAAATGTACATTTGCGCTATGCTTGCGCCCTCACCGCCCCCTGGGCGGTGAGGGCCTCGGCCCCGCCGTTGGCGGGGCGACCTTCTAAGCGGTAAGGGTGATTGGAAGGGGCGGGCGAAGCCCGCGTCCTCAAAGGGGAAATCATCACCGCTCCTGCTGGTTGCGGGGCTGCCGGAGCTTCATCTCGTAGTGGTCTATCGGAACACTCCGCAGATCCAGAATCGATTTGTCTGGCAAATCCGCCGCATAGCGGGCAAAGTTGTAACCCTGACAGTCCACCAGGATACCGCCCCGGATATTCCGGGCAGTCACCAGCAGACAGTGGTTCACACCCTTGCTGTCACAGTACGTGCTGCGCTTGTGGGCCTCAAAAAAGGGCATACCTTCCCAGATGTGGCTGAGAAAGTGCTGGTACTGCTCGTAGGTCAGTTGGATGATCCGCTCCACTTGGACACGGACAGGCCCTTGGCGCCGCTCCTCCAGCAGATCGTCCAAACATCTCGGCTTTCTGCAAAAGTAAGTGTTGATCGTAGATTCCGCCAAGTTCTCACCTCCTGCTGGGTGTTATAGATTCACCTTGTTTCTGTAAAGAAGAGAGGCAAGGTGAATTGTTTACACCTTGCCTGCGGCCCTACCGCTCCGGGGACTTCTTGTGTCTGGGCTTCTGATGCTGCACAGTGTCCTGTTCCGGCGCACTATAATTGGAGAGTTCCGTTTTCAGTGTAGAAGCCAGCTCCTGAACAACGGTATCGTTGGGGTGTCCGGCTTGGAGCGTGGAAACAGCCAGGGACAGTTGGCTGATGCTGTATTTTCCACCCTGCTGGATAAACTGGACGATCTCCGCGATCTGCCCTTTGTGAAGTTCTCTGTCCTCCGGGAGCGGGTCGCAGCGATGCAGCAGTTCATAGTATAGGGCCGCGATCCGGCCCGGTGTGTTGGCGGTGAAGTAGGGATCATCCCACTCTGCGAAGGGGACGATGGACAGCGTTTGGCGGCCACCCTCCGCCTGTTCCCACACGCGCACCCGGTCAAAGCCGATCTCACGGGAGACCTGGGCCAGAATATCCATGACCGCAGGATCGTCCCGAAGACGTTCCGACCGGGTGAAGTCGGTGACGAGATAGTTCTCTCCCTCGCGCACATGGAGGATGTCGGCGGCACTCATGCCGTCCGCGCTCTCCAGTCCCAAGGTCAGGCGGGCGGGCGGCTGTCCATCCGGGCCGGGTACTACGGCCTCGCTGTTGTAAGGTTTGCCCCGCAGTTCGGCAAACCGGGCTTTTGCCGCTTCAAAAGAAGGGAAATGTTCCAGCGGGCAGCGGTTTTCTGCGTTGTCCGCCCAGGTTTTCAGGTCTGCGATGATGTAGAAGCCCCACCCGCTGCCGTCACCCTGCGGTACTTCCCGCACAGGTCCGGCCTGTTCTTGTGTGGGCTGCTCCCCGGACAGAGACCGGAGACAGTCCATGTGCGTGGCGGTCCAGATGGCGTTGTTGGTGAGCTGCCTCTGCCACGCCCCTACGCTGGGCGCCCATCGGAAGCCGCCATGCCGCATGGCCGAGCAGGTATCCCGGTCAGGCTTCTCGTGGAAGAACACCTGGAGCCGGTTCGCCTGCAGGTCCATTTTCACTTCGCCGCCCTCGAAAGACCAGCCCTCGAATTCCGTTTCCTTTTTGGCAGACAACTCCTCGATCCGCTTCTTCGTCTGGCGGATGTTGGCGTTGTTGTTCGTCAGGAGATAGCTCTCATAGGGCTTGGGATCAGCCCGCCAGCTCCGGGCCATGGCCGCTCTCCGCCGCTCCACTTCATCTGGGGTGAGCTGAGGACAGCCATCCAGGGTCTTATGCTTCCGGTAATAGGCGTTGACCGCTTTCATCCGCTCCTGTTCCTGCTCCAGCCCTGCCAGTTTCGACTTCAGCTTCTGCACAGCCTCCGGGTCATCGGCGCTGATGCCGCCCCTGCCTGTGCCGCGGATCTTGTCCAGCAAGCCCTGGATCTGCCGCCACTCCGCCATGTTGGCGTCTGCGGCCCGGTTCTGTTTCTCCTTTTGGCGGACAGGGAAATTGCTTCCGCCAGCGATTAGGATGGACGGCACACGGGCGGTGATAGCGTAGCCTTGATTCATATTCTCCGCCAGCCTGCGGGTGTAGGTGTCCAGCAGACGGTCTATCTTCTCATGGTGGATGGGGTCCACCATTCGCTTCTGCTGCTCCGCGATCTCGGCGGCCTTATCCACTGCCTGCCGGTAGGACGCTGTGGCGCTCCCCGGTACATAGTCGGAGAAGCTGATCATCCCTTTCGCCCTGCGGGCCAGTTCCTCATTGATGGGATAATACTTGATAGTTCGTCACCTCCAGGTAATGAAAATGCTGTGAAACGTGTTCCAATGAACACGCTCCACAGCTATCGTTCCGGTTCTTTTCTCTTTTTCTGCCGACCTTTTGCCACAGGCGGCGGCAGGAGTTCGGCGGGCGGCGCGTCGGAGCGCAGCAGGCCCAGAAGGCTGTGCCGCGCCCCGATATTCGTTGCCGTGATCTCCCTGACGCAGTACCGCAGCCAAGGCAGCTCCTCCGCCATCTGCTGGGTCAGGACAGCCACATCCAACGCGGTCAGTTCCTCAGTAGAGACATACACAGAATACTGCCGCCGCTCAAAGCCGTTGCTGTCCATGAACCGCTGGATGTCCTTGTAGGCCCGCTTGAAAAACTGTGGGTCCTGGGCCGTCTCCTTGCGGGGATAGTGCTGTCTCAGCGCATCCTGGCTCAGATCAAAGGTGATCTGTTTCCTGCTCCCCATACTACACAGCACCCCGCACCTTCCCGGCCTGAGCGAGTACATCCTCCTCGCCATCCTCGTCCTGCCAGACACAGGAGGCGGCGCAGGCCATGAACCATTCGGAACGCAGCAGGGACAGGATGATATCCCACATACAGGCGAAGTCATCGCCGTGGCCCTTGTCCTTGAAAGACAGGGCATCGCCGTCAGAAGTGCAGGGAAGGTCATGGGCGGCGAACAGGCTCTTTACTGTCCGATGCACATCCTCCAGTGTGCGGCCCCGCCGCTCTATGGCGGCCTTGTCAAAGGTGAAGTTTACTTGCATTTCTGGCACCTCCTGTTATTTTGGTAGCCCACATCATACCACACCTTCGCGGCAATATCCACATAAATCGGCAGACAGTTATCGGTCACGCCGCCTGCACCAGCTCCTGGGCGATTCGCTCTCTGGCGAGGCGGGTGTACTTGTCCGTCACCTCGATTCCAGTGGCGGTGTAGCCCTCCAGCACGGCGGCCAGGACGGTGGTGCCGGACCCGGCGAAGGGGTCCAGGATGTGCCCACCCGGCTCGGTGATCTTCACGATGTCCCGCATGAGCTGGAGGGGCTTCTCCGTCAGGTGGATGCGGTTCTGGGGGTTGCCGTACTTGAACACCCCCGGCAGGCAGGGGACGGGGCGGTTAATGGGCATATCGCCGTTGGAGCCCCACACGATGTACTCCGCCTGCTGGCGGAAACGGCCCTTCTGGGGCCGGGAGTTGCCCTTGTCCCAGACAGCGGTGCCGCGCCAGATCCAGCCCGCCCACTGGAGGGCGTCCGAAGCGGCGGGGAGCTGCCGCCAGTCGATGAACATACACACCGGCGCTCCGGGCTTGCACAGCTTCCGGGCGTCCGCCAGCCACTCCGCCGCCCAGCGGGTCCAAGACCGCTGGTCCTTGGCGTCTCCCTCGAAGGGCGGGGGCGCGTGGTCCCCCATGCTGGAATACTTCTTGGCGGTGGACTTGTTCTTCTCCGCTTGGGTGCGGCCCCCGGAGGCGTAGGGCGGGTCGGTAATGATAGCGTCGAAGGTCCCGGGGGAGAAGCCCCCCAGCAGCTTCAGGGCATCGCCCTGGATGATCTCCCATCTGGGATTATCGCTCATGTGCGTTCCTCACTTTCTTTTTCGTAGATTTTTGGGGTTCGGATTTGGGAGACAGTTCTGTCTCCACATACTCGCTGATGATGTTGAGGGCCTCATAATAGCTCCCGCAGGCGGTTGTCAACGCCATTTAAAAATGCAGTTTTTCGCCGAAATGAAATGTCATTTTTCGCCGGGCAGCATGCGGGTGTATACAGCCTTGATTACCGTACCACTTGTCGGCTTGAAGCCCGTCAAGTCCTGATTTATCAGTGCATTTTAGACTTGACGGGCGAAAACGACAAGTATAATGATTCATAGGCTGCACACCACTACCCGGCGATTTCTTACATTCCGTGTTCGGCGAAAAATTGCAAAACCGCACTGGCGTTGACAGTGGCATAGCCGTCCGTGGTCACCTGGACGCTGGTGTGATCCAGCCGCAGGACGCCAACGTAGCCGTCCTCGGTGGTCACCTCCATCTCCGCGTCCAGCCGCTGGAGGATGGTCTCCAGGTTATTGGTATCGCTGGGCTGGGTGACTGCCTCGGTATGGGTCTGGATGTCCACGCCCACCTCGTCTTTCCGGGTCATGTCCAGCAGGTAATACCTTCGGCCATTGCGGACAAAGTCCTCCGTGGGGATGAGGCTGGGATCGTCCGACAGCGAGAGCTGATAGGTCTTGTTGATCCGCAGCTCGTCAAAGTCGCCGTAGGTGTACTCATCCACAGAGATGGGGTAGTAGCTGGCGCTCTGGCCCGCTTCCGGTGCCGCCGCCATGGCGGTGGCGCTCCCGGCCATGACGATGGCCAGGGCGCACAGGATCGTGAAAATGCGTTTCATGTGTACGTTCCTCCATTTTTTGTTTGTTTTGAGCCTGGATGATGCGATTATCTGGCAATACTTTGGCGCTGATCCCCCCTTTCTCTGGCCCAGTCTCGCTGTTGCAGACACTCGTTCCAGTCCTTCCCCTGGGCAGGCATCCGGGTGGACACGTCATAGCCTTTCTGCCCATACTCTGCTTGGAACTTCTCTGTAGCCTCCCGCCCTGGCCCGTCCGCGTCCAGACACAGAACGATCCGTTTCAGATGTGGGTTCTCCCGCAGGTAGGTATCCAGCGGGCCTTGGTACGGTCCGCAAAGGGCTACGGTGTTGCTCCGCACCTGCCGGTGGAGGGTGCAAAAGCTCATGAGATCGACGGGCGCTTCGAACACCGCCACCCAATCCAGAGCTGGGTTGCAGGGGAGCCGGAAGGCCACATCTTTGTTGCTGCCGGGAACATCTCCTTTGAAGCCGGAGCCGTTCAAGTCGTAGGTGCCGCGCTTGCTGGCGAACACCGGCTTGCCGCTGACCTCCCGGCCCACAAACACGCAGTTGTGGTGCAGGCTGTCCTCGTACAGAAGGCCAGCCTCGATGAAGCCCCGGATGACCTGGACGGCGATGCCCCTCTTTTGAAGATAGGCGAACACCCGCCGATGGTCCCGGTTGGGGATGGGCAGGGCGAAGACGGGCTTTTCCTCCTGCTGGACGGGGTTGGGACGAGGGGTGGGGGAGTCCCTGGGACGCTTGCCGTTGAACTCCAGCAGGTAGTTCACCGCCTCCCGGAAATCCTTGCCGCAGAACTCCTGCAGGAATGTGATGGCGTCTCCGCCTGTGCCGTTGGAGTACCGCTTCCAGGTCCGGCGTTCCTTGATGCGGATGCTGTCCATCTCCCTGGTAGTGTGATACCGGCTGCCCAGGCGGCGGACGGTGTAGCCCAGGTGTTCCAGCAGGTCCGGCAGGTCTGTCCTCTTGGCGGTCTCCATCTCCTCATCTGTGAAGCGAAAGGCTGCATTTTGTTTCGTGTTGATTCACCTCCTTTTCCGGCGAAACGCAAAGAAGCCACCAGAGCATCCCGGTAATCGGGATGCTCTGGTGGCTTCTCATCTACTGTTCAGTTGTTGTGGCCTCATATGGCCCGTTACGCGCCCCACACGGCGGGTTCGCCATCCTCCTGGGGCTGGGTGTCGCCGCCCTCCGGCTGGGCCTCACAGGGGCTGACACCGGCGTCCTCGCTGGGCTGTTTCTCATCCGGCTCCGGGTCGTTCTCCACGACCTGCTGCTCGGCCTCGTTCAGCGCCTCCTCGATCAGTCCCAGCACGAACTCCCGCTGGGTCAGCTTCCGGCCAGTGCGCTGGGTCTCACGCTCCAGGTGGGCTTTAATCCGCTGGAAAAGGGTTTCCGGGATCTGGAAGGCCATCGTTCTGCTGCTGTTAGACATAATCATTTTACCTCCATTTTCTTTCATTTCGTAGTATTCGAGTAACAGGTTGGTAATGTACTGTGCGGTGGTCAGGCCCGATTCCTCTCTGGCCTCCGAGATTTTTTGATGCAGTTCCAAGCTGATCTGAGCGCAGAGGTTTTTGGTGGCTGGCATGGCGTCATTCTCCTTTCCACTGATTGCAACGCAAGTATAGCCGAAAGGCACGGAGAAAGCTATTCACTATTACCAACAATGATTGGGAGACAAACCAAGCATAACCACCAATGTGAACAGGCGTGGGAACAAAAAGCCGCCCCCAGTCTGTGACCGTCCTACAGGCTGGGGCCAGCCGGTTTTCTCCCTTTTTTCTTTTTGGGCGCCTTATTTTCCTGATTCTCCATGGTGATCTGCCCATCGACCTGTGCCGCAGGCTGACGGGAGATACCCCGTTCCTTATTGGTGGCAGTTCGGATGCCATCACCGTAAGATGTTTTGGCAGAGACCAGCCAGCCCTTCTGGAGCAGTTCGTCCATCAGTTCAGCTACAAACTGATTCCCGACCTTATTGCGTCCGTCTTTGTCACACAGGCGGCGGATTTTAAAGTGTTCCGCGACATGGATCGCAACGGGGTCTACAATGTAAAGATTACTGCGCTTTGTCCTGCATTTTTCCAGGATATAACTTGTGATTTCATCCCGCTTGGCCTCCAGCTCCGCCCGATACGCTTCATCGCTCAGATCCCGGTATTCCTCATAGCGGTCCACGTGATAGCAGCGGAAGGTTCGCGCTTTCGATAGCTGCTCTTGCAGGGGCTGGATGCTGTCCTCGTCTATCACTCCGCTGAAACTGCTGGGGTGCAGGTAGAGATCCTGCTGGTCTTTGGCGGCTGTATCACAGCTTCCATTGTGCCCAAAGGTAACCGCCCACCCCAGCTCTTGGAACAGGCGGCGGCTCTCCTCTTTGAATGCGGTCCTGTCGGCATCGCTTGTCCAGCCGGAGCTGTAGCAGTCGGTACGGATGCGAAAGTAGACTTGCCGGTATGCCATGCTGATTCCTCCTCATTGTTAGATTAGGAAACGGAAAAGGCCGCCCACTGGTCTGCCTTAAAAGCTGGCAGGCTGTGGACGGCCTTTTCGTTATTTTGAGTGCTTGGGAGTTCGAGTCATGCGTGTTTCTGAAAACTCCCAAATTCGGCGGATTTGCATCTCCGGTGCGTTATTTTTATTTTACGCCCCTCGATTTTTTCAATGGGGGATAATTGTTCTTGATTTATCCGTATTTTCTAAATTTATGTGCAAAAATCCCGCACAGAAGTGCGGGATTTTTGACTGCATCTCGTTTGTCAACGAGACTTGGTCCGAGTGGCGGGATTTGAACCCACGGCCTCTTGGTCCCGAACCAAGCGCGCTACCAACTGCGCTACACCCGGATATTTCTTTAAAGTATTTGCAAAACAGGATGGGGGAGAAGAAAAGTGGGCGGGCTGTAGCCCGCCCACTTTATTTGGAGGCGCCACCCAGATTTGAACTGGGGCATCAGGATTTTGCAGACCCTTGCCTTACCACTTGGCTATGGCGCCATACACTGCTATTCTATTGTGCCCCGCAGCAAATTAGAACGACAAGAGAGAAACTTTCCTCAACTTCCTTCACCGCATGGAAAACTAGGAAAACAATGCATTGTGAAGGAGAAGGGAAGGGGAACGGAATGAAGGAATCCCGCCTAAAAGGCGGGGTTCCTGAATGGGGCGATTCAACCCCAACATGGAGCGAGTGACGAGGCTCGAACTCGCTACCTCCACCTTGGCAAGGTGGCGCTCTACCAGATGAGCTACACTCGCATATGGTGCCCAGGGCCGGAATTGAACCAGCGACACGTGGATTTTCAGTCCACTGCTCTACCAACTGAGCTACCTGGGCATAAAATGTGGCGACGCGGAAGGGACTTGAACCCTCGACCTCCGGCGTGACAGGCCGGCGTTCTAACCAACTGAACTACCGCGCCACATTTGGGACTCGCTTTGGTGGGAACAACAGGGCTCGAACCTGTGACTCCTTGCTTGTAAGGCAAGTGCTCTCCCAGCTGAGCTATGCTCCCGTCGTTCCTCCGTTTGTCAGACGGCGAAAGTGATTATAACAAATGAAACCTCTCCTGTCAAGAGCTCATTTGAAAAAAGTTGGCGTTACTTGGCAGATGCCTCGTCCCGCAGGGCGCCCAGCTCTTGTGCATTGAAGCGGTATACCTCATCGCAGAACTGGCAGGTGAGCTCCGCGCCCCCTTGTTCCTTGATCAAAGCGTCCAGCTCAGCCCTTCCCAGGCTGATGAGGGCGCGGCTCACCCTCTCCCGGGTGCAGTAACAGCGGTATTCGATGGGGGAGGTCTCCAGCACTTCCAGATCAAATTCGCCCAGCACCTCCCGCAGCAGCCCCAAGGGGTCTGTTCCCGCGTCCAGCCGGGCGCTTACCGCCCCCAGGCGCGCCACGCCCCGCTCCACTGCGGACACCACGGTCTCGTCCGCGCCGGGCAGGAGCTGAATGAGGTAGCCTCCCGCCGCCTGTACTGTTTGGCTGGGCGCGATCAGCACACCCAAGGCACAGGCCGTTGGCACCTGCTCGCTCTCCACAAAATAGGCGGCTACGTCCTCGGCAATTTCGCCCCCAACCAGCTGGACTGATCCGATATAGGGCTCCTTGAGCCCCAAATCCCGGATAACGGTGAGCTCACCGTTACAGCCAACGGCGGCACCCACGTCCAGCTTGCCCTTTGCCTTCCGGGGTACATCCACGGCGGGGTTTTGTACATAGCCCCTCACATTGCCCCGGCTGTCGGACACGGCGGTGAGGGCCCCCAGGGGCCCGCCGCCCTTTACCCGCAGGGTAACGGCTCCTGCTTCCTCCTTCATGGCTGCTCCCATCATGGAGGCGGCCATGAGCAGGCGGCCCAGAGCGGCGGTTGCCACCGGCCAGCAGTCGTGGATTGCCCTGGCCCGCTCTACCGTGTCCCGGGCGGAGATAGCCATTGCCTTGACCGGGGCGTTTTTGGCGATGGCACGAACAATCTGATCCATAGCTACAGTTCCTTTCCTGCGGCAAAAAAGATCCGCTGCGCCTCTTCCCTGGGCGGACGCATGGTTTTATCGCCGTATACCTGAATGGTTTGAAAGCCCGCCTCCCGCAGGAAGCTATCCAGCTCCTCCGGGGTGTAGGCATACTCCTCGTGATATTCGCCGGCCCGGCTCCAGCTGCCGTCCCTTTCGCGGACGAACAGATCCAGCCCATAGCCGCACACCCGCCGTTTGTGGGAGTAGTCCCCCCGCCAGACGCAGAACAGATCCTCGTCCTCGTCCAGATAGGTTTGGCCGTCCGCGCCTTCCAGGGCGGCGGGGGTTTTGACATCGAAGAGGAACAGTCCGCCGGGGGCCAGAGCCCGGTACGCCCGCCGGAAGGTCCGCCGCAGGGCGGCTGGGCGGGTGACATAGTTGACGCTGTCCAGGCAGGAGATGACCGCGTCGGCGGGGGCGGGCAGGGTGAGGTGGGACATATCCTGGCACAAAAACAGCACATCCAGCCCCCGGCATTTCTGCTCCGCCATGGACAGCATATCCGGGGACAGGTCCAGGGCGGTCATCTGAAAGCCCCGTTCAGCCAGCTGCTTGGTCAGGCTGCCGGTGCCGCAGCCCAGCTCCGCCACCGCGCGGACAGGCCGCTTCCATTTTTGGAAGTGCCGCTCTACATAATCCGCCCAAGCGGCGTAGTCCACGTCGGCGGTGAGCCGGTCATAGCACCGGGCCAGCGCGGTGTATGCGTCCGTCATTTCTTCAGCCGGGGCAGCACGGTTTTGTAACCGTCCGCACCGTATTGCAGCGCCCGGTTGACCCGGCTGATGGTGGCGCTGGACGCGCCGGTACGCTGAAGAATGTCGTTGTAGATGAAGCCCTGGTCCAAAAGCTGGGCCACCTCCATACGCTGGGCCAGGGCCTTCAGCTCGGCCACGGTGCACAGGTCCTGGAAGAAGGCGCGGCATTCCTCCTGGTCCCGCAGGGCCAGGATGGCCTCAAACAGCAGGGTATTCTGCTCCACGCTCTCTTTTTGCATAGGGATCCCTCCCCAAATGATGTTACAGTGCCCCTATTCTAACACGCTGCTTTACGGAAGTAAAGAGAAAAACGGAAAAACCGCGAAAAGGGCTTGCGGACTGGGGAGAAGTCTATTATAATGAAACGGTCGGACGGATAAGGCAGACCAGCAAGACTGGCTGCGAATCCCGGCCGCAGAGGTATTTGAAATGGTAAAAGCGATTGTAGGGGCCAACTGGGGCGACGAGGGCAAGGGTAAGATCACCGACCTGCTGGCGGAGACCTCCGATGTGGTGGTGCGCTTCCAGGGGGGGGCCAACGCAGGCCACACCATCATTAACGACTACGGGCGCTTTGCCCTGCACATTCTGCCCTCCGGCATTTTCTATCCCCATATCACCAATGTCATCGGCAACGGGGTGGCCCTGGACGTGGCCAAGCTGGCAGCTGAGCTGAAGGACGTGACCGGCCAGGGTGTGCCGGCCCCCAACCTCATCGTGTCCGAGCGGGCCCAGCTGCTCATGCCCTACCATGTCCTTCAGGACGCCTATGAGGAGGAGCGGCTGGGGGGAAGGGCTTTCGGCTCCACCAAGAGCGGCATCGCTCCCTTTTACTCCGACAAGTACGCTAAGACGGGCATCCAGGTATGCGACCTTTTTGACGAAAACCGGCTGTGGGAGCGGCTTAGCCGCGCTGTGGAGGTGAAAAACATCCTCTTCGAGCACCTGTACCACAAGCCCACTTTGGATGCAAAGACGCTGTACGACCAGCTTTTGGACAGCCGGGAGCTGATCCGGCCCTATGTGGGCGAGGCGGTGGGCTTTCTCCATCGGTCGCTGAAGGACGGCAGGACGGTGCTGCTGGAGGGGCAGCTGGGCTCCATGAAGGACCCGGACCTGGGCATTTTCCCCATGACTACCTCGTCCCATACCCTGGCGGGATACGGCTGCGTTGGGGCCCCGGTGCCCCCCACCGCCGTCCGGGATGTGATCTGCGTCACGAAGGCGTATTCCTCCAGCGTGGGCTCCAACACCGAGCCCTTTGTCAGCGAACTCACCGGCCCCGAGGGGGATGAGCTGCGCCGCCGGGGGGGCGACAAGGGGGAGTTTGGCGCGACAACGGGCCGCCCCCGCCGGGTGGGCTGGTTCGACGCAGTGGCCACCAAGTACGGCTGCATGGTGCAGGGGGCCACGGAAGTGGCGCTGACCTGTTTGGATGTGATGGGCTACCTGGATGAGATTAAGGTGTGCGTGGGCTATGAGATTGATGGGGAGGTCACCGACCAGTTCCCCACCACCCCCAGGCTTATGCGGGCCAAGCCGGTGTTTGAGACCCTGCCCGGCTGGGGGAGCGACGTGCGGGGCACCACCGACTACAATGCGCTGCCCGCCAACGCCAAAGGCTATGTGGAGTTTTTGGAAAAGCACATCGGGGTGCCCATTACCATCGTGTCCACTGGGCCCAAGCGCCACGAAATTGCGCTGCGTCCTGCCGCCGCCGTATGAAGGGGACGTGGGGAGCAAGCACTTTATAAGCTGCGGATGATGCCGGGTGACGGCTTTTAAAGGGTGGCCCAGCGGCAATAGGCGTATGTCCAGGAAAAGATAGGAAGAAGCGGCGCCCGCCCAATGGGACGGGCGCCGCTTTGTTTTATTAAACATAAAGTAGACATTGACTTTAATAATATTTATGTTATAATGAATTTTGTGTAAGGCGGTGGTTTGATGGACGCGTTGCCGAGTTGGATGGCCGGCTTGGAGGAGGAGGATGCGGCTTTTATTAAAAAGTTTGTCCTTGCCTCCGGCTCACTGAAGGAAATGGCGGGCCTGTACGGCGTCAGTTATCCCACGGTGCGGCTGCGGCTGGACCGGCTGATTCAAAAAATACAGTTGACCGAAAAAGCGGAAGCCGACCCTTATGTGGCGCTGGTGAAGCGGCTGGCGGTGGATGACAGACTGGATTTTGACACTGCCAAGCTGCTGCTCAGCGAATACCGAAAGATGAAGGAGGAGTTTTGATGTTTCGGTCTGGATTTCATTTTGGCGATCCCAGCCTGCCGCTCTTCACGATGTATGGCGAGGAGATGCCGTTTTTCCTGGGCATCGGTGTGGTGTTGGTTGCGGCTGAGGCGTTCCTTGCCCTCAAAAAGGACGCCCGGCTGGGACTGGTTCTGCCCGGGGCTATCTTTGCCTGGGCGGCGGCCAAATGTGTGGTTCGGATGATACGTTGGAGCCCGGTGATGTCTGATCTGTGGTTTGCGCTGCGGATAGAAAACATCCCGACAGCGATTCTGCTGGTGGTGTACGCCATATGCCGGATCTGGCGCAGGGTACACTCCCTCCGGCAGGCGGACAAGAGCCGTTTGCTGGACAAGACCCGTATTGAGGATCTGTGAGAACGGGGGCAGCAGGGGAATCCCTGCCGCCCCTTGCTTTGGGTAAGTCGTTTCGCCGGGTGCGGCAATCCTCCTCCACATATTGGGGGGCCTCTGCGCATATACATCTTCCTGTGAGAGACCACAACGGGGAGTGTTGTTTTTGTGAAGGGGAACATGGAAGAGCGCGCCCAGGAGCTGGCGCTGTACATCATTGAGAACAAAACTACCGTCCGGGCCGCCGCCAACCGCTTCGGTATCAGCAAATCCACCGTACATAAGGACCTGAGTGAACGTCTGCCCGTTATCAACCAGGGGCTGTACCAGCAGGTGAAAACGATCCTGAACGAGAATAAAGCGGAACGCCACATCCGGGGCGGCATCGCCACCAGAAAAAAGTATAAAGGGGAATAGTAAACGGGCGGGCCTTTTCAAAGGCCCGCCCGTTGAGCGTCAAAGCGGAAATTTTAGTTGTGGCAGCCGTGATAGCCGCGGGAGGAGGCGGCGCGGTAGGCCGGGCAACTGCCGTCGCACCAGCCGCTGGCATGATTGCTGCCGCAGTAGGTGATGCCGTTGTGGTCGTGACGCCCGGTGAGGGTGCAGCCCTCCACGTCGCACAGGGCCAAACAGGCCCCGTCACAGTAACCGGCATCGTGGCAGTTGCCGCAGTAGGCCGTGCCATCGTGAATGTGGCGCCCGGCCAGCTCACAGCCCTCCACCTGGCACAGGGGGGCGCAGGAGCCGTCGCACAGGCTGCCGCCGTGGGTATGGCCGCAGTACAAGGATTGGCTGTGATAGTGCCAGCCGGCGGCGGTACATTCCGCCACCGCGCAGGGCTGGGCAGTGCGGCGGGCGGCCCGTCCGTGGCAGCCGCCATGGGCGAAGGCAGCGGGAACCAGCAGGGACACGGCACAAACAGCCGCGGCAGCGGAAATCAAGAGCCTTCTCAGAGACATGATGGTTCTACCTCCAAAAAATTTTGTTCCATGGTCAGTGATATGGCTATCACTGATATTAGTATAGCGCCGCCGGGTAGGGAATGCAAGACCTTTCCAAAAATTTTGCGGCTCATACCCCGGCGTCTGCGCGGGCGGACACGGTTACGTCGTTGATCCACTTGCCGCTGAGAAACCGGCGGATGCCTAAAATGCCCTTGACCAGGTTTTCGCTCATCATGGACAGGTATACCCAGAATATGCCCGCCTTGAACACCAGCCCCGACAGCACCGCCAAGGGCAGCGCCACCACCCACAAAGGGGTGAGGTCGATGAGGGTAGCCATGCGCACGTCTCCTCCGCCCCGGAGCACCCCCACAATATTGGTGCATTCAAAGGAGCGCAGGGGCATCATGGTAAACACCACGGTGAGCATCATGGTGCAGATATCCCCTGCGGCGGAGGACAGGCCGAACAGCGGGTAGAGCACCGGGATCACAAACCAGTGGAGAAGCCCAAGGAACAAGAGCCCGGCCCCCAGCCCGAACAGGAAGGCCAGCGCGTTGAGCAGCGCCCCCAGGGAGTACACCCGGTCGGCGCGGCCCGAGCCGATCTCCTGGCCGATGAGGATGGCGGCGGTGCCCGAGATGGCGAACACCCCCACGGTGCACAGGTTGGTGATGTTTCCGGCGATGGCGTAGGCGGCCAGAATTTCCTGAGAGCCCTCCATATGGCCCATGATGGTGGGGAACAGGGAGGTGCCCAGCCCCCAGAAGGTCTCATTGCACATTACGGGGGTGGAGAAGCGGATAAAACGCCGGGTCATCTCCCCGCCGGGCCGGAAGAGCAGGGCGGGGGAGAGCTTGAACTGTTTGTCCAGAACCGCCCAGCCCACGGCGATGGAGCAGGACAGAACCCGGGCCAGCAGGGTGGCCAGCGCCGCGCCCTGCTCTGCCAGCCGGGGTGCGCCCAGGTTGCCGAAGATGAACATCCAGTTGAGAAAGGTGTTGCTGGCCATGGAGGCACCCAGGATTACCAGACCACGGCTGGGATTGCCCATGGCCCGGTGGACGCCGATGTAGACCTGGACAAAGCTGTCGAAGAAGTAGGACCAGCCCACGATGCGGGCATACCGGGCGGCGGTGGCCACCACGGCGGCGTCGGTGCCGAACAGCCCCATGAACTGGGTGGGCAGGAAGCCCATGATGAGGGCGAAGGTGAGGCCGATGGCCCCGGCGGCGTACATGCCGATGCCCATCACCCGGTTGATGGCCCCCATGTCCCCCTTGCCCCGGTACTGGCTGATGAGGACGGAGGAGCCGCTCTGGATGCCGAACATCATCAACTGCACCACAAACACTGGAATGTTGGCCAGGGTCACCCCGGCCAGCGGGCCCTCCCCCATGGTGCCCACCATAAAGGTGTCCACCAGCCCCAGGGAGTTGGTGATGAGGTTTTGCAGCAGAATAGGCAGAGCCAGGGAGATCAGCCTGGGGTAAAAGCCCGGCTCGCGCCGGAATAGCTTGAACATGACGATCAATGCTCCTTTGCTTGATTTATGAAAGGGTGGTGAAGAGGGTGTCCGCCGCGTTTTTCAGGGCGGCTGCCAGTGCGTCTGCCTCCTCGCGGGTGGAGCCCGGCGAGAAGGACAGCCGAAGGGCCCCGTCCAGCCAGGGCTTTGGCAGGTTCATGGCGGCAAACACGTGGCTGGGCCTGCCCTTGTGGCAGGCGGAGCCGGAGGAGACGCACACGCCCTGATCGCCCAGCACCCGGACCACCACCTCGCTCTTGTAGCCGGGCAGGGTGATGGCGCAGATGTGAGGGGCGTCGCCCTGGGAGATGATCTCCAGCCGGGGCAGGGCTTCCTTTAATTTGGAGAGGGCGTATTCCTTGATGGCGGCAGTGCGCTCCAGCCGGGCGGAGTCCGCTGAAACGGCACGGACGGCGGCGGAAAAGGCGGCGATCTGCGTCGTGGCCTCGGTGCCCGAGCGCAGGCCCTCCTCCTGTCCGCCCCCGGTGAGCAGGGGGCGCAGCCGCACGCCCTTTTTGATATACAGCGCCCCAATCCCCTTGGGCGCGCCAATTTTATGGCCGCTGACGGCCACCAGATCCGCTCCCAATCTCGCCAGAGGTTCCGGCGTCTTCAAAAAGCCCTGCACCGCGTCGCAGTGGAACAGGATGGCCGGGTCGAAGGCTTTCACAGCCCTCACGCAGTCCGCCACGGGGAGGATCACGCCGGTCTCGTTGTTTACCAGCATCATGGACACCAGAGCGGTGTCCGGCCGCAGGGCGGCGGCCAGTTGCCCCGCGCCGATGCGCCCGGCCCGGTCCGGCTTTAAGTACGTGACCTCGTATCCCTGCCGTTCCAGATCCTTGCAGGTCTCCAGCACGGCGGCGTGCTCAATAGCGGTAGTGACGATGTGCTTTCCCCGGCGGCGGTTCAGCTCCATCCCCCGCCGGAGCGCCCAGTTGTCGCTCTCAGTGCCGCAGGAGGTGAAGAACAATTCGGCGGGGGAGCAGCCAACTGCCGCGGCTACCGTTTCCCGCCCCTCCTTCACCCGCTGGGCGGCCTGCCGGGCATACCCATACCGGGAGGAGGGATTGCCGAACTGCCCCAGGGCATCCACCATGGCCTCCACGGCCTCCGGGCGCACCGGGGTGGTGGCGGCGTAGTCAAAATAGATGAGTTTGTCCATGGCGTTTCCCTCCTGAGCCTTTGCAGTCCTTGTATTGTAATGGTTTGCGCCCCAAAAGTCAACGGGGGATTGACAAGAAGGGGAGGGGAGGTATATGATTCCTTCACCATATAAAAAAGGAGCTGTTTGCTATGATCCCTACCCCCGAACAGGCATGGGAGCTTTTGTGTGAATTCAACGAGGGCGATTTCCACCGCAGGCATGGCCGCACCGTGGGCGATGTGATGCGCTGGTTCGCCCAGGAGCTGGGCTTTGGTGAGGAGGCCGGCGTCTGGGAGGCGGTGGGCATCCTTCACGACCTGGATTTCGAGCAGTGGCCCGAGGAGCACTGCGTCAAGAGCCAGGAGTTGATGCGTCAGAGGGGTGTGGATGAGGCCGTCGTCCGCGCCACCGCCAGCCACGGCTATGGGGAGTGCGTGGACATTGCGCCGGAGAGCCAGATGGAGAAGGTGCTCTTTGCCGTGGACGAGCTGACGGGGCTGATTGGCGCTGTGGCCCTTATGCGCCCCTCCAAGAGTGTGTCGGATCTGGAGGTCAAGTCGGTGAAAAAGAAGTATAAGGATAAACGGTTTGCCGCCGGGTGCTCCCGGGAGGTAATCGAGCGGGGCGCCGCCATGCTGGGCTGGGAGCTGGATGAGCTTATTGAAAAGACCATTCTGGCCATGCGCGCCAGCCCTAACGTGGACTGATGGAGCCCATCGCCCACATCCGCACCGACTTTGCTTCCAAGTTCGGCGTGCCCCGGCAGGCGGGGCTGGTGGAGCAGCTGCGCGCTGTGGTGGTGCTTGAGCCGCCCTACCGGGCTGCCGAGGCGCTGCGGGGCATTGAGGGATTCTCCCACCTGTGGCTGATCTGGGAGTTCTCCGAGAACCGGGACAGGGGGTGGTCCCCCACGGTGCGTCCCCCCAGGCTGGGGGGAAACAGGCGGCTGGGTGTGTTCGCCACGCGATCCCCCTTCCGGCCCAACCCCATCGGGCTGTCCTGCGTGGGGTTGGAGGGGGTGGAGTGGGACACGGTCCAGGGGCCGGTGCTCCGCGTGTCCGGGGCGGATCTGGTGGACGGCACCCCCATCCTGGATATCAAGCCCTACATCCCCTATGCCGACTGCCATCCCGAGGCGGTGGGCGGCTTTGCCGGGGACGCGCCGGAGGGCTGGCTGGCTGTGGAGTGCCCGCCGGAGCTGCTCACGCGGGTGCCGGAGGGCAGCCGGGCGGCGCTGCTGGGGGTGCTGGCACAGGACCCCCGCCCCTCCTACCAGGACAACCCTGGGCGGGTGTACGGCTTCGGATTTGCCGGGCTGGAGGTGCGCTTTGCCGTTCGGGAGGGTGTGCTGACGGTGACGGATATTGGGCCGTCCCGGCTGTAACAGGGGCCGCCCCCGCCGTACCGGCGGGGGCGGCCTTAAAATAAAGGAAGGAAGTCTGCGGAAGAGGAGGATAACGCCATGACGGAGGTATACGCGGCGGCGGGAGAAGACGGGCGGCTGTTGGCCTGGCCGCTGCTGGCCGCGGCGGTGCGGCGGCGCTGGGGGTGGACGGCTCTGCCCCCGGTGGAGCGCTCCCCCCGGGGCAAGCCCTTGTTCGCCGGGGAGGGGGAGTGGTGGTTTTCCCTGTCCCACAGCGGGGGGCTGGCGCTGTGCGCTGTGTCCGACGCTCCGGTGGGGGTGGATGTGGAGGTGGTCCGATCCCGCCGGGCAGCCCTGCCCGGCTATGTCCTGGGCGCGGAAGAGCTGGAGGAGTTTGACGGCAGCTGGGAGGACTTTTACCGGCTGTGGACCCGGAAGGAGAGCTGGTGCAAGCGGGAGGATATCCCCCTCTATCCCCCCAGGGAGGTGGTTCCTCCGCCCGGCTGCTGTGGGAGCTTTGCCGGGGAGGGCTGGCGGGGGGCGGTGTGCTGCCACGGCGTCCTCCCGGACAGGGTGGTTTGGCTGGCCCCGGAGGAACTGCCGGAGCAGGGAAGGGCTTAATGGATTCTTAAAGAAAACCCCACCAAAACATAAGGGGTATCCGTGTTGAAATTGAAGATTTGTCCTCTATAATCGGTAGTGTCAAGAGGTAAGCCGCGATGTTCCATTGGAACCGGGCAAAAGCGTCGGCTGGCTTTCGTGGAAAGAGGAGGAATCTTCATGAACATTCTGATTTTGACAGGTAAGTTCGGTATGGGCCACCTGTCCGCCGCCAACGCCCTGCGGGAGCAGCTGGGGCAGGACGGGCACCACGCCGATGTTGTAGACCTGTTTGAATACGCCGCCCCCGAGCTGGCCCCCGCCATGTACTGGTGGTTTAACGTGCTTGTGACCTACGGCGGGGTGTTTTATAACATTTATCACGACCTGACGGTAAACGACTCCGGTGAGGGCCGGGGGGACAATCTGCTGGGCGGGCTGGACCGGCTGCTGGATGAGTATGCGCCCGACGTGGTGGTGTCCACCCACCCGATCTGCTCCGCCGCTATGGCGAAGTATAAGGAGGAGGGGCCGTCGGATATCCCCATGGTCACTTGCGTCACCGATGTGACCTGCCATAGCGAGTGGCTTCACCCCGGCACCGACTGCTACTTGGTGGCGGAGGAATCTGTCCGGCAGGGGTTTATCGCCAAAGGTGCGGACCCGGACACCGTGGTGGTGTCCGGTATCCCCGTCAGCGGGCGGTTCCAACCCGCCCGCAAGGACCGTTCAAAACAGCGGGAGCTGCTCATCATGGGGGGCGGTCTGGGGCTGATGCCCCGGCGGGACAGCTTTTATCAGGCGCTCAACGCCCTGCCCGGGGTGCACACCACTATCCTCACCGGGCGCAATGACAAGCTGTTTCAGCGCCTCAACGGCAGGTATGAGAACATTGAGGCCGTTCCCTTCACCACCCAGGTGGACAAGTACATGGCCCGGGCCAGCCTGATGCTGTCCAAGCCGGGCGGCATTACCTGCTTTGAGGCCATCGCCGCCCGGCTGCCCATCCTGGCCTGGCAGCCCTTCCTGAAGCAGGAGCAGGAGAACGCTAACTTCCTGGTGCGCCGGGGCATGGCCCGCATCGCGGCCAAGGAGGAGAGCGCCTGCCTTGCCGCCATCCGGGAGACCATCTGCGACGGCGAAGCCCTGTCCGCCATGGAGCGGGCCATGGACGATATGGCCGCCGACATCAGCCGTACCGCCGCGTGCGCCGTGGTGCGTTCGTTGAGCCGGGAGGGGAGGGTATGCGCGTGAAAATCCAATGGAAAAATATTGCCTGTACGGGGGCGGTGTGTGCCCTGCTGGCTTGGACGGTATACACCATCTTTCAGCAGCAGACCCCGGGGCAGCTGGCCGCTGCCCTGCTCAGTGCCGAATGGCGCATTTTGCTGCTGGGCGTGCCGCTGATGGCGCTGTTCGTGTGCTGTGAGGCTAAAGCGACCCATTCCATCCTCCGCGCTTTGGGCAACGCCCAGCCCTTCCGCCGGTGCGCATATTACTCCTGTGTGGGCTTCTTTTTCAGCACCATCACCCCGTCCGCCACCGGTGGCCAGCCCGCCCAGGTGGTGGCCATGGGCAAGGATGGCACCCCCGCCGCCACCGGCGCGCTGGACATGCTGCTGGTCACCATCGGTTACAACACGGCGGCCATGGGCTGGGGGATTTTTGCTTTGACCGCCGCAGGGGGTCTTACCGAGCGGCTGGGCGGTCAGGTAGGGCTGCTGCTGGGCTTTGGGCTGGCGGTGTTCGCCGTGCTGGACGTTGCCATGTTTCTCTTCCTGTTCCTCCCCGGCCCCACCCGACGGCTGCTGTACGGCTGTATTGCCCTGGGGGCCAAGATATGGCCTGCCCTGGACAAATCCGGGCTGGAGGCCAGGGCGGACGAGCACCTGGCGGAGTACCGCCGGGGGGCGGGGCTCATTCGCCGCTCCCCGCTGCTGCTGGTGGAGGTGGTGGGGCTCAGCGCTCTTCAGCTGGCCTGCTCCTACGCCATGCCCTATGTAGTCTATCGGGCCTTTGGTTTGTCTGGCTTCTCCCTGTGGGAGGTGATGGCCCTCCAGGCTCTGTGTGCTATTGCTGTGGGATATCTGCCTCTGCCGGGGTCCGCCGGGGCGGCAGAAAACGTGTTCCTTCGGGGCTTCCTGCTGGTGTATGGCCAGGGGTTGGTGGCCCCTGCCATGATTCTCAGCCGGACGCTGAACTGCTATCTGGTGCTCATCGCCACCGCTATTGTGCTGGCTGCGGGCCGGGGGCTGCGCCGGAGAAAAGAGTCCGTCCAGAAGGGCGGACAGCCGGATGCGCTCCGTCGGGCAGAGCGGGTGAAAAAGGCGGTGCCAGTGGAGGGGGCACAGTGAAACAGTGAAGTCCTTCGATGCCGAGGCGCAGGCCATTCGCATGAGTGAGAAAGGTGGAGGTGGAGAAGCTGTTTCCCCAGGAGGACGGGCTGAAAACAAAGTCTGCCCGTCTGGATGAGCTGAACATTCTATTAAACCTGGATAGCCGGAAGAGAGAGATGGTGGACGGTGACGTGGGGGAGGAAGCAGGGATGCCTCCCACCCGTGACGGCCGGCTGGACCGGTAAGCGTCTGCCGCACTGGTGACCGCGAAGTATAATGGGGCGGTTCTGGCTGAAGGCCAGAACCGCCCCATTTGATACGATTCGTTTCAACCCGGCCATGCAAGAGAATGATTGCAAAGGGTAAGCGAACCGCCCTGCTGAACGACGAATTCAGCAGGGCGGTTTTACTTGCTCTATTTCTCTTTCCTCCAAGGAACATGGTGGTCAAACCGTTTGCTGTCATCACAGTTATGGCAATGTCCCTAACTGCGGGATGTTTTTAATGCGGTTATGCCATAAGATCAAGCCGGGGGATGAGAAGCGCCTTCTCCAGAGGATAGACCTCCACCAGTAGCTTGGCGATGGCGGCGCGGTCAATGTAGTCCTTGGGGGAGAGCAGGCCGTTGCTGCCGCCCACGATATTCAGTGCTACCAGGGTCTGAACATGGGGGGAGGCCCAGTCGCTCACCAGGGCGGCATCGGGGAACTGGGATAGGTCGCAGCTCTGAGAGGAGGCCAGGATGCGGCCAAGGATGGTCATGGTTTCCTCCCGGGTGACATAGCCGTTCACATTGGCGTACAGCACTCCGTTTTCATTGCTGCCCTTGAGCACGCCCAGGGTATACATGGCTTGGACATAGTTCTGGGCCCAGTTGGGGATGTCCGTGTTGTCGGCGAAGGGGAGTTCAACCGTGTAGTAGGCCGATTCGTCCACCCCCAGCGCCCGGGTGATGAAGGCCAGCAGCTCCGCCCGGGTGAGCCTGTCCTGGGGCTTAAACAGGGCGGTGCCGTCCTCCTGGCCGTAGCCGGTGGTCAGCCCCAGCTTGTACAGCCGGGTCACATAATCGGCGCTCCAGTGGCCCGCCATGTCGGTGAAGGGGTCGCCCCGGTCCACTTGGACGGGGATGGAGACGGTGACCCCGCCGGCGGTGACAGTGATATTTCCCTGGCCGTTGGCGGTGCCTGCGGTGAAGCGGCCTTCGGTGTCGATAGCGCCCACGGCGGGATCGACGGACCAGGTAATATCGTCCGCGTCCATGGCCACAGGCAGGTTATACCAGACGCCGGATGCGGTGAGCTCCACCTGCTCTCCCGGCTCCAGGTTCAGGGAGTCCACCTTGGCGGAGGAGTCCTTCCGGGTGACGTTGAGGGCGGACAGCTTATCCACTACCTCTACGGATAGGGGGGAGCCAGGCCCGGCGGAGACGGTATAGCTGCCCGGAAGCTGCCCCGCGGTATATACCGCTCCGCTTTCAGTGCCGAAAACGGAGCCGCCGGTGGCATTCCAGCTGAGGAATTGACCTGAGACGGGCCGTCCCGCGCTGTCATAGGGGACGGCGGTAACGTTCAGGCTGGCCCCCGTCAGCACCACTCGGGTTTGGGCGGTGACATAAGCGCCGGGGGTGAACAGGGACTCGCCCGCGCGGCTGACCAGGGCAATGGTGTTGTTGATCTTCCGGTTGGCAGTGGAAGGCTTGTTCACCACCTCAAAGCCGCCGCCGGGCAGGGTGGCCCCCAGCGTGGTGGAGCCGCCGCCGTCCAGCGCCACGGCAGATACGCAGCCCAGCTCCTGGAGCCGCTGGGCAACCTGGGTATAGGTGGCCCCCACGGAATAACCGCCCTGGCGGCCGTCTATGGTGTAAAAGACCGCCGTGCCGTCGCCCTTGAGGCCGACTGCGGTGTAGGGGTTGGCGGAGGTGGGCAGGCCGTCTGTGAGCTGCCCGTCCCGCAGCAGGGTGTACAGGCCGCTGATACCGTATACCGCCTGGTCCCACTGCTCGCTTGCACCGCCTACGGCTATGGATACCTGCGTGCCCGGGACCAGTTCCCGCAGGGCGGAGAGCAGCTCGGGGTTATTCCGATCCTCTGCGTAGAGCATATAGCAGCCCTCGGGAAGAATGCCGTTGAAGATGGTCTGGTCCTGAACGGCGTCGGCGACAGACACCACCTCCAGAGTGAGGGTGCGGTTCATTCTCATCTGTTCGCCGTTCACAGGCCGCAGGATGGCGGATACGCAGGGCCCGCCGCTGGTGACCTTGGAGGAGAAGTCCTGATTATACAGGTACAGCTTGTCCAAATAATTGTTATTGCGGTAGGCGTTGAAACCGGCGATGGGGAACACCCGCTGCATACCGTCAAAACCCGTCCAGGCGGCGGAGACGGTGGGCTTGCTCTCGTCAATGAACACCCGCCCGTCGGCCGTGAAGCCCAGCAAGGTATAGTTGGCCACGTCCAGGGCGCGGAGCACCCCATCGGTCATGAGCATTCCCACGATAGTGCCGTCGGCGTTGAAAAAGCCGCCGTTGATGGCGGCGGCCACCCGCCAGCCCTGGGCCTCCAGCTGGGCGGCGGCGCTGTGCACCGTGTTGGTGCTGGCCACATAGGAACCGCTGAATACCATGGGGGTCAGCGTGGAGTTGGGGGTGTATGTAACATAATGCTCTGTGCGCAGATCGGCCTTAGAGGCAGACCACAGGCTCTGGCTGGTCAGGGCGGTGCCCGGGCCAAGCTCCACCGTGCGCTGGGTGAGCTCTGTGCCCAGCGCCCAAGAGGCGCTGGCGGGGGCGCACAGCGTTGCGGCGAGGGCGGCGGCCAGAACCAGCGCTGCGCACCGTCTGGAAAGTTTTTTCATGAGTTCCTCCTGTCTGCGGGTGGGGTTTCGCGTGTGTTTGGATCAAAGGATTACATGTTATGTTAACACAGGACGCTTTATTTGTAAATGGGAGATTTTGCTCAAAGGGAGGCGGCTTGACAGGTGTGATATAATACGTTAATTCACACAATGCCCGCCGGGCATGAACAAGTATGCATGATGGGTATTTGCCATTTTGCGCGGTGTGGATTATAATCACGCTGTTGTTTCAAGCAATTGACCGAACGCATTGGATGGAGAGGAGTGTGCGCCTGTGCTTGAAAATATGCTTCGCAGCTTTCCGCTGCTGGAGATCCTGGTGGACTCCTTCCCTAAAATACTGATTCCGGGGCTGAGTGTGACCATTCCGCTGACGGCCATCTCCTTTACCTTTGCCATGGCCATCGCCGTGGCGGCGGCTATGGCCCAATTTGCCCGGGTGCCGGTGGTTACCCAGCTGTGCCGGTTCTACATCTGGATTTTCCGGGGGACGCCGCTGCTGGTGCAGCTGTTCGTGGTGTTTTACGGATTGCCCAAAGTAGGGGTGCGCATTGAGCCGTTCCCGGCGGCGGTAATTGTGTTTTCCCTCAACGAGGGGGCCTACTGCGCGGAGACCGTCCGTGCCGCGCTGGAAGCGGTGCCTGCCGGTCAGCTGGAGGCGGGGCTGTGCACCGGGTTGAGCTATTTGCAGACCATGCGCCGCATTGTGCTGCCCCAGGCTATGCGCACCGCCTTTCCGCCGCTGTCCAATTCGCTGATCGCCATGGTCAAGGATACCTCGCTGGCGGCCAACATCACAGTGGTGGAGATGTTCCGGGCTGCGGAGCAGATTAACGCCCGGGTTTATGAGCCGCTGGCGCTGTACATAGAGGTGGGTATGATCTATCTGCTGTTTTCAACCGCACTCACCTGGCTGCAGCGGGTGGGGGAACGGAAGCTGAGCGCCTATGAGGGCCGGGAGGGGTGAGCGGTGGTACTGGAAGTGAACAACGTGCGCAAGGCCTTTGGGCGGACCCAGGTGCTCAAGGGAGTGGATCTGCGGGTGGACAAGGGGGACGTAGTGGCTATACTGGGCCCCAGCGGCTCAGGAAAGACCACCCTGCTGCGGTGCCTGAACTTTCTGGAGCGGGCGGACGAGGGGACGCTGCGCTTTGGCGGCGAGGAATTCCGGCTGGGTCATGTATCCCAAAAGGATGTGGCGCGGCTGCGGAAAAGGACTGCCTTTGTCTTTCAAAGCTATAATTTGTTTTTGAACAAGACCGCGCTGCAAAACGTGATGGAGGGGCTGATCGTGGGCCGGAAGATGCCCAGGGACAGGGCGGAGGAGATCGGCCGCAGGGCGCTTTCAAAGGTGGGCATGGCCGACCGAATGAACCACTACCCCAGCCAGCTGTCCGGCGGGCAGCAGCAGCGGGTGGCCATCGCCCGGGCCATGGCGGCGGAGCCGGAGATCATCTACTTCGACGAGCCCACCTCCGCGCTGGACCCGGAGCTGACGGGGGAGGTGCTGGGGGTGATGCAGCAGCTGACCGGCGAGGGTATGACCATGCTGGTGGTGACCCACGAGCTGGGCTTTGCCCGCACCGTGTCCAGCCAGACGGTGTTCATGGAGGGCGGCGTGGTGGTGGAGGCGGGAGCGTCCCGGGAGGTCTTTGAGCACCCCAGGGAGGAGCGCACCCGCGCCTTCCTCCAGACGGATGGAAGAGCAGAAGGAAAGGACTGACGCATGATGGAAAAAGTCAAAAAAACCGGCCGGGGCCGGAACATTGCGGTGATCGTTCTGGCGGCGGTGATCGTGCTGGTCGTGGGGGCGCTGGCCTTTGCGGGCAATTATTTGTTCCGCTTCGCCCTGGACCCCCAGGCGGGGGGTATGCTCAGCGCCGAGGACCTGGACAACCTGGAACTGGAGGGGAAGTACGCATGGTTCGCCGGACAAGCCGGGGACCGCTGGCTCACCAGCCACGACGGGCTGAAGCTCCACGCCCTGTATCTGCCCCATGAGGGCAGCCACCAATACGCCGTGGTCTGCCACGGCTACGGCTCCATCCCCCAGTATGAGGGCGGGGCCGCCGCGAAGTTTTACGAAATGGGGTACAGCGTCCTGGCCCCCGCCGCCCGGGCCCACGAGCGCAGCGAGGGCCGCTACGCCGGCATGGGCTGGCCGGAGCGGCGGGACATCGTGGCCTGGGTGGACACCATCGTGGAGCAGGATCCCCAGGCGGAGGTGGTGCTGTTTGGCGTGTCCATGGGCGGGGCCACGGTGATGATGACCGCCGGGGAGGCCGACCTGTCCCCCAATGTGAAGTGCGTTATTGAGGACTGTGGGTACTCCTCCGTGTGGGACGAGTTCGCGGGGCAGCTGGAGGAGATGTTCGGCCTGCCCACCTTCCCGGTGCTGGACGCGGCCTCCCTGGTGACCCAGATCCGGGCGGGGTACGGGTTTAAAGAGGCGTCGGCGGCGGATCAGGTGGCAAAGACCAGCCTGCCCATCCTGTTCATCCACGGGGAGGAGGACGACTTCGTGCCCTATTGGATGCTGGACGTGGTGTATGACGCCTGTGCCAGCGCGGACAAGGAGCGGCTGTCCGTCCCCGGCGCGGGCCACGGGGAGGCCGCCAAGGAGGACCCGGAGCTGTACTGGGCCACGGTGGAGGCGTTTTTGGACAAATACATAAACTGAGAGAATTTTAACTGCGATAAAGGAGCAATTGAGCCATGAATTGGAAACGAGCTGTGGCGGCGGTGGCCGCCTGTACACTGTGCCTGGCCCCCTTGATGGGCTGTGCCCAGGAGAAGCCCCAGGATAGTGATCTGGGCGGCGATGTGCTGGCCGCCATCCAGGCCAAGGGGGAGATTACGGTGGCGATGGAGGGCACCTGGGCGCCCTGGACCTACCACGATGAGAGCGGCCGGCTGGTGGGCTATGACGTGGAGGTTGCCACGGCCATTGGGGAAAAGCTTGGGGTCAATGTGAACTTTGTGGAGGGCGAGTGGTCCGGGCTGCTGGCCGGGCTGGATTCCGGGCGGTATGATATCATGGTCAACGGCGTGGACATCGACGAGGAGCGGCAGGAGAAGTATGAATTCTCTACGCCCTATGCCTATAACCGCACGGTGGTCATCGTCCGCGCCGACGATGACTCCATCCAGGATATGGAGGATCTGGCCGGGAAAAAGACGGCCAACACCCTCAACAGCACCTATGCCGCCGTGGGAGAGGCTTACGGCGCGCAGGTCACCGGCGTGGACGATTTCATTCAGACCATTGAGCTGCTGACCTCCGGCCGCATCGACGCGACTCTGAACGCCGAGGTGAGCTTTTACGACTACCTGAACGCCCACCCGGACGCCCCGGTGAGAATTGCCTGCACCGACCCGCAGGCCACGCAGGTGGCCATCCCCATGCGCAAGGGGGAGGATACCGTTGCCCTGCGGGAGGGTATCGACAAGGCGTTGGCGGAGCTGGCGCAGGAGGGCGTGCTGACGGAGCTGTCCATCCAGTATTTTGGAATGGACATTTCCCAGGCCCAGTAAAAATTTTAGAGAGACAGGATATGCCTGTAAATAACAACCGGGGCCGCATAGCGGCCCCGGTTGCTTTGGTTAATTCCCTCTGTCTCCGGCGATAAGGTGAGACATGTCGTATCTGCCCGGCGCGCCCACTCCGGCCAGAAACTTGGCAGCCTTCACTGCCCCGGCGGCGAATACCTCCCGGCTGGCAGCGCGGTGGGTGAGCTCAATCACCTCGTCCCGTCCGGCAAACACCACAGTATGGTCGCCCACAATGGTGCCCCCCCGCAGGGAGGAGATCCCGATTTCCCGCCGGTCCCGGGGTTTGCGGACACTGTGCCGGTCATAGGTGTACTCCGGCTCATAGGGCAGGGTGGAGGCGGCGGCGTCTGCCAGCATCAGCGCGGTGCCGCTGGGGGCGTCCAGCTTGCGGCGGTGGTGGCGTTCCTCAATCTCCACGTCGAAATCCTCCCCCAACAGGGCGGAAGCGCGGCGCACCAGATCCATCAGCACGTTGACGCCCAAGGACATATTGGCGGAGCGGAAGATGGGGATGGAGTGGGCAGCCTCGTCCACCTGGCCAAGCTGCTCGTCTGAGTAGCCGGTGGTAGCCAATACCGCGGGCAGCTTTCGCTCCAGGCAGAACTCCAGCAAGGGGCCCAAGGCGGCGGGATGGGAAAAGTCGATCACCGCGTCTGCCTCGACGCGGCAGGCGGAGGGGGTGGGGAACACAGGAAAGCCCTCCATGGGCTGCGCCAGCAGGTCAATGCCCGCCGCAATCTCCACATCCGGGTCATTGGCGCAGATGTCCGCCACCACCCGTCCCATATGGCCGCAGCAGCCGGAGATGATAATCTTTTGCATATAAACGGCTCCTTTGATATCACGCCCGGCCGGCTTGGAGCGCCGGTTCACGCAGCAGGCCCGCGCGTCCCATGGCGCGGCGCAGGACCTCCAGATTCTTCTCCGAGATATCGCACAGGGGCAGGCGGAGGGGCCCTGCCTCCATGCCCAGCAGGTTCATGGCCGCCTTGATCGGAATGGGATTGACCTCGGTAAACAGCGCGTCAATGAGGTCCATGTACTGGATTTGCAGCTGGGAGGCGGCGGCAAAGTCATTGTCCAGGCAAAGATGGCTCATGTTCACCATTACCTCGGGGACAATATTGGAGGCCACCGAGATAACTCCCTTGGCCCCCAGGGCCATCATGGGCACAACCTGGTCGTCATTGCCCGACCAGATATAGAAGTCCTCCCCGCACAAAAACCGGGTGTGGGCCAGCAGGGAGAAATTTCCGCTGGCCTCCTTCACGCCGTTGATTTTGGGGTTTTCGGACAGCGCCTTGTAGGTTTCGGCGGTGAAGGAGACCCCGGTGCGGCTGGGCACATTGTAAAGGATGATGGGCAGCTCCACCCGGTCGGCGATGTACTCATAGTGCTTGATGAGCCCCGCCTGGCTGGCCTTGTTGTAGTAGGGGGTGACATGGAGCAGGGCGTCCGCCCCGGAATCCTGGGCGTGCTGGGAGAGGTAGACGGCGGCGGAGGTGTCGTTGGACCCGGCCCCGGCGATTACCTTAACCCGGTGGTTAACCCGTTTCACACAGAATTCCACTGCGGCGATGTGTTCCCGGATGGACATGGTGGCGGACTCGCCGGTGGTGCCGCACACGCACACCGCGTCCACCCCGGCCTCAATCTGGGCGTCGATGAGCTTGCCAAAGGCATCATAGTTGATGATGTTATTCTGGTCGAAGGGGGTGACCAGGGCGGGACAGGAGCCGGTAAAGACGGGAGTTCTCATATTAGCAGCATCCTTTCAATAATGGCCGGCGGAAACAACGGGCTTCGGAATAGCCGGTCTTTGGCGTTGAGGAGAGGGAGAGAGAAAAATAGCTGTTAGGCCGTTCCGAGGGGGGCGGATCCAGCCTTGTCGATATACCCCTCGGCGCACAGCAGCTCGGCCAGCTCCACGCCGCCGCCCGCCGCGCCCCGCAGGGTGTTGTGGGATAGGGAGACGAACTTGTAATCATATTGGGTGTCCGGGCGCAGGCGGCCGATGGACACGGCCATACCGCCCTCCAAGTCCCGGTCCAGGCGGGCCTGGGGCCGGTCAGGCTCCTCGAAGTAGTGCAGGAACTGCTTGGGGGCGGTGGGCAGATTCAGCTCCTGGGCGCGGCCGCGGAAATTGGCCCAGGTCTCCTTCATCTGTTCTATGGTGGGCTTGTTTTTAAAGGTGACAAAGGCTGCGGCGGTGTGGCCGTTGGACACGGGAACCCGCAGGCATTGGGCGGTGATGGAGGTTCCCTGGGCGTTGACGATGACGCCGTTTTCCACCCGGCCCCACACCTTCAAAGGCTCCTGCTCACTTTTTTCTTCCTCGCCGCCGATATAGGGAATCAGGTTATCCACCATCTCGGGCCAGGTGGCGAAGGTCTTGCCCGCGCCGGAGATGGCCTGATAGGTGCACACCAGTACCTTCTCCACGCCGAAGGAGCGCAGAGGGGACAGGGCGGGGACGTAACTCTGAATGGAGCAGTTGGACTTCACCGCGATGAAGCCCCGCTTGGTGCCCAGACGCTGCCGCTGGGCCTTGATGACCTCGATGTGCTCCGGGTTCACCTCGGGGATGACCATGGGGACATCAGGGGTCCAGCGGTGGGCGGAGTTATTGGACACCACCGGGCACTCGTGCCGGGCGTAGTTTTCCTCCAGCGCTTTGATCTCGTCCTTTTTCATGTCCACGGCGGAGAACACGAAGTCCACCTGGGCTGTGATTTTCTCCACATCGTCCTGGGCGCTGAGAAGCACCAGGTCCCTGGCCTGGGCAGGGATGGGGGTGTCCATAGCCCAGCGGGGGCCCACCGCGTCCTCATACCGCTTGCCCGCGGAGCGGGGGCTGGCAGCCACTGCGGTGAGCTGGAACCAGGGGTGGTTTTCCAGCAGGGTGACAAACCGCTGGCCCACCATGCCGGTGGCGCCGATGATGCCGACTTTATACTTTTCCATGTCGTTTTGCCTCCTGAGCGACCCGCCGGGCCAATTTAGGGCTTGCGGCTGGTTGGCGGATACGCTATAATATGAATGTTGTCGAAAAAAGCCTGATATGCACACAGCTGCCATCAGGCGGTGCTATATACCACTATAACATTAACACGCTAAAGTGTCAATTTGGCGTTTCCATTGGAAGTGGAGAAATGGAGAACTCTATGAAGAGAAAATTCGTGCAAATTGCAGCGTTGTGCCTGTCTGCCGCCCTTTTGCTCACTGCGGCGGGGGGGAGCGCTTCCGCCGCCCCCGCCAGCGCCGGTGAGCGTATAATCCGGGTCGGCCTCCACTACGGTACCGGGGCCATAGAAGGGCTCAACTTTTTGAATGAGAAGGGGAGCGGCTACCGCTTCGGGTATTACGACGCCTCCAACCGCTTTGTGGAGCTGGGGTCCACCGGCCAGACCGCCATCTCCGTGGCAGAGACCATGAATGTATACTATGGCAGCTACGAGGGCTACACCAGCTATCATACGGCGGCCGTGTCCTCCATCGCGGTGGGAGAGTACCATTTGGAGCTGCCAGGGACCTACGGCTCCTTCGCCGAGGCCCAGGGGGCGGCGTCCGCATATCCGGGTGGGTTTGTGGCCTGCATCGGCGGTATGTATTACGCCAGGATCGGCAATTATACCACCAGGGACGGGGCGGTGTCGGCCCAATCCGCCCTGGCGGCCCAGGGGATTTATGCGGAACTGCGGGGAACCTCGGGGTTTGGGGTGAATGTGGTGGCCACCGGCACGAATACCATCCTGTTCCAGTATGACGACCTGGGCAGCGGCACCGGCTTGGGCATTGAGCCAATCTCGGTCAACGGGGAGAAGTGCGCCACCTGGAGCAAGGACTGCCTGTATAACGGCGGCTTCCGCTTCGAGCGCATCGGCGGCGGCAAGCTGACGGTGGTGAATATCCTGGGGCTGGAGGACTATGTGAAGGGTGTGGTGGCCAACGAGATGAGCGACAGCTGGCCTATCGAGGCGCTGAAGGCCCAGGCGGTGGCGGCGCGCAGCTATGCCCTCTCCCTGGGCAGCAAACACAGTGCCCACCATTTTGACATCTGCTTCGATACCGACTGCCAGGCCTATTACGGCCGGGAGAAGGCCGGGGCCAACTCCGACGGGGCGGTGGACCAGACTGCCGGGCAGGTGTGCCTATACAACGGTAAAGCGGCCCAGACCTTTTATTACTCCAGCAACGGCGGGGCCAGCGAGAGCGTCTCCATCGCCTGGGAGAGTAATCAGTCCCTCTACCCCTATCTGGTGGGGGTGGTGGACCCCTATGAGGCATCGCTGAACCTGAATAACAGCTGGACCCGCACCGTTTCCAGCTCGGAGCTGATATCCAAGGTGCTCATGGAGTATGCTGTCAACGGCCCCATTGTGTCGGCCGCCATCAGCTCCTACAGCCCCACCGGCAACCCCAAGACGGTGACCTTCACCGACAGCGCCGGCAGAAGCTACTCGGTAAGCACTTACAAAATGGTGCGCCGTCTGGGCCTGCGCTCCTACCGCTACGGTTTCGAGGGGAGCGGCTCCTCTCAGCCTGCGCCCACAGTCCCTCTGGAGGATATCTCCATCAACGGCACCGCCGGGGTGAGCGGCCTGTCCGGTCTGTACGCCATGGATGGAAATGGAAACCTGCTTCCTGTGCCCGGCGATGTATATGTGATTACCGACAGCGGGACATCCCAGCTAAGCCAGAGCGGCGGCTCAGATCAGGGACAGGGTTCCGGCCAGTGGGCCGCCTCCGCCACGGCGGTGAACGGCGCCATCACCTTTGCGGGCCGGGGCTGGGGCCACAACATCGGCATGAGCCAGTTCGGAGCCAAAGCCATGGCCGAGCAGGGGCATACTTACCAGCAGATTCTACAGTTCTACTATACTGGCATTACGGTGGGATATATGTGAAAACCTCAGATTTTTATTTTGACCTACCCCCGGAGCTCATCGCCCAGACGCCTCTGGAGCGGAGGGACGCCTCCCGTCTGCTGGCGCTGGACAAGATGACGGGGGAGACCCGCCACCTGCATTTCTATGACCTGCCATCCCTGCTGCGGCCCGGGGACTGTCTGGTGCTCAATGACAGCCGGGTGCTGCCCGCCCGGCTCATCGGAAAGCGGGCGGGAGGCGGCGCCTGCGAGGTGCTGCTGCTCATAGACCGGGGAGACAAGGTGTGGGAATGCCTGGTTCGCCCCGGGAAAAAGCTGCGCATAGGGGCCAAGGTGACCTTTGGGGACGGGGAGATGGCCGCCGAGGTTGTGGGCGAGGGGGCGGACGGAAACCGGCTGGTCCGCTTCGACTACGAAGGGATTTTCTTGGAGACCCTGGAGCGGCTGGGCAGGATGCCCCTGCCCCCTTATATCAAGGCGGAGTTGGAGGACGGGGAGCGTTATCAGACGGTGTATTCCAAGGTGGTGGGCTCCGCCGCCGCGCCCACGGCGGGGCTGCATTTCACCCAGCCGCTGTTGGAACAAATCCGGGCCATGGGGGTGAAGGTGTGCTATGTGACCCTCCACGTGGGACTGGGCACCTTCCGGCCGGTAAAGGCGGAAAACCTGGACGAGCACGAGATGCACGCGGAGTACTGCGTCATCCCCCAGGAGACCGCCGATGTGGTGAACGAGACAAAGCGCCAGGGCGGGCGGGTTATCTGCGTGGGCACCACCTCCTGCCGAACCATTGAGAGCTGGGCGGCGGAGGACGGTACGCTGACAGCGTCGGCTGGATGGACCAAGATTTTTATCTATCCCGGATATCGGTTTAAGGTGCTGGATGGCCTGATCACCAACTTTCATCTGCCCGAATCCACCCTTATCATGCTGGTGTCCGCCCTGGCGGGGCGGGAGCACGTGCTGTCGGCCTATGAGCAGGCAGTGGGGGAGCGTTACCGCTTTTTCTCCTTTGGCGACGCCATGTTCATAACAGATACGATTGACCCGGCCAAGTAAAGAGCCCCGGAAGCCCTTGAAATCAGGGGTTTCCGGGGTTTTTCACTGTTCGGCGTCGGAGTACAAAAATCGGTGCTCTATGCCGTTTTTGAAGAGAATGGAGACCACTCGACCGTTTTTTATACAAAAGTTTTGTACGACCGAGTTGATGAAATCCTTGAGGATTCGGGAGTCGATTTTCTTGATGAATTTCTCGTAGTCGATGTACCGTTTCTCGTTGAGCTTCTGCGCCACGAGGAAGTAGGACGCCTTCGCCATGAACTCCTCGTCTGAGAGCGTCAGGTGCTCCGTGATGGAGTTTTCCACGACATCCAACCTCTCCGTCACGCTGTCCAGTGATGCCATCAGGTCATTTCGTGAGATTACATAATCGGTCTCTGACATCCCCTCATCAGAATACAGGTACAGGCTTTTCAGGCGGGCCAGCGCCCTCTCAAGGCGCCGCTTTTCCGACAGCAGGACATCCCGTTCGTCTGTGATGCTGGACGCCTCCGCAGCGGTCAGGGCTGCGGACTTGTATTCGAGGCCGCCTGCCCCGCTCTGAAGATGGTTGTAGAGCTCCTCCAGGCCGGGACGCTCGATGCCTACCACGTCCTTGAATGTGTCGCCACGGAGCAGCTTCTTCTGGAGCGTCTCAATGCTGGTGCTCTTGCCGAAGCTGTTACCGGCCCGGATGATGTTGGCGATGTAGTTCATGGCGAACGGGCCGATGGTGATGTCAGAGACGAATTTGTTGTTGCAGTCATTGAAGCGCCGGCGGCGGGTGCATCCGTATTTGGATGGGGCCCAGCCCCCGTCACGTTCCCGATCTGTGGAGGCCGTCATGCCGCTCCCGCATATCCCGCAGCGGAGAAGGCCAGCGAAGATATGAACGTCCTTCCTGTTGTAGCTGGTGGTGCCGTTGGATTGTGACCGCTGGTTGGCCTGAAGGATGACCTCGATCCGCTTCTGCCTTGCCTTGTCCACAATGGCCGGGTGGTGGTCTTCGATGACGACCCACTCGTCCTCGTCCCGGACGTAGGAGGGAGTATGGCTGCCGCCGTCCGCCTCGCATCGGTAGTTGTAGCGGTAGACGCCGGCGTAAAATGGACTGACCAGCATCTTCCTGGTGGTGGTCGGGTTCCACGGCTTCCCAGACCTCGCCCGGTATCCGTGGTCGTTCAGGTACTTTGCCACGACGGTCAGCGACTTCTCGCTCTCGTAGAGGTCATAGATCAGGTTGATGACCTTGGCCTCGTCCTCGTTGATGGAGAACTCGCCGGTGTCCTTGTCATAGTCATAGCCGTATGGGATTTTACCGCCATTCCAGTCGCCCTTGCTGGCCCTGGACACCATGACTGCGCTGACACGCTCGCTGGTCATCTTCCGCTCCAGCTCGGCAAAGACCAGGATGATCCGTAGCATCGCCTCGCCGATTGCTGTGCTGGTGTCGAACTGCTCGTTCTTGGAGATAAAGGTGACGCCCAGGTTTTTGAGCTCCTGGTACATGGCCGTGAAGTCCAGCAGGTTCCGGCTGATCCGGTCGATTTTCCAGACCAGAACGTGAGTGAACTCGCCGTTGCGGACACGGGCTATCATCTGCTGGTACGCTGGCCGGTCAGTGTTCTTCGCCGAGAAGCCGGCGTCCTCGAAAATCTCGTATGAGTTGATGCTGAGGGCGTACTTGGCGTAGTTGATGAGCTCCTCACACTGCACCGGGAGGCTGGCCCGGTCTGTCTGGTACTGGGTGGACACCCGGATATAGATTGCCGCCCTTGGCTCGGTTGTCGTTTTGGATACCCGCTTCTTTGGTGATTTGCGCTTTGGCATGGTGCCACCTCCGTATCACAGTCAGGATTTGCCCTTCGGCCAGTGGCCGACCGGGAGCTGGATGACTTTGCAGGCCGGGACTACCCGACCTGCCCTTTCTTCTCCCGTAGGGCGGTGATTGCCGCCTTCTCCGCTGGCTTCATGTACCGGGAGAGGAGAGACCACAGAACGTCCCTGTCCTGTTCCGATGCCCTGGAATAGCAGGCCGTCAGCGTGGCGATGTCTACCGGGGGCTGGGGCGGGGCAACTGGCTCCGGCACGTCAACGCCGAGCAGCTCGTCTACGGAGACATGGAGAATCTCGGCAATCCGCACGAGGGTTTTGATGTCCGGCTCCCTGGCGCCGGTTGCATACCTGGATGTCGTGGCGCTCGAAATGTTGAGGGCCGCCGCCAGTTCCTTCTGTGACATTCCACGCATCGCCATTATCCGGTTATATTGGTAAGAAAATGAGCTCTTATCGTACATAATGATACCTCCCTGATATGGATAGATAGTATTCTACAACGAAAAGTGAAGGTTTGCAACAGTAATTTTTCCATAATGGTAAAACCCGATTGACAATGAGATTCCAAAGTGGTAGGATAGAGATATAATAGGAAAGGAGGCGGCGACATGAACACTCTTGAGCTTGAGATTGCCCGGAGACGGAAAGGGAAAACCAGACGGGACATGGCAAGCGCAATCGGCAAATGCCTGAACGCCTACGCCAAGAAAGAGACCGGCAAGACCCCGTTCACCGACGAGGAGAAGCTGGCATTGGCGGCGGAGCTGGATTTGACGATGGAGCAGTTCAGCGTCATTTTTTTTGACGACAAACTACCAAAACGGTAATCAACGGGCGCAAGTTGCCACTTCGGAAATCCTGTTGAGAACCGAGGAATGTCGGAATGAATGACGCCGAAAGGCTCCGAGGCTGGTTCCGTTTGCCACTGTGGTAATTATACGATACCGGCCTGAAGAAGAAAATAGCTTGTCGATGCACGTTTGGCCCCATAAACGTGCGTCTGGGTACACGAAAACGGGGCGAAAAGTGGATTCATGGCAAAAGGAGAAAGGAGGGGGCGCATGAACCGTGTAGAAGAGCTCAGGAAGATGTTGGCTGAGGAGTATGGAATCCACTCCGATGCCGAGTTGGAGGCAGCTCTGAAGAAGGCCCCCAAAATCGACATATTTGCCATGGCCGGCAGCAGAGAAGTCTCGACTGTCAAGGGGCAAGCAAAAGCCTCATGAACTACGACATCAAGAAAGGAAGGGATGAACAGATGTCGCCTGGAATGGAAGTCGATAAGTGGATTGCGGTGCATGAGTGGGTCATTGGCCCGAAGCTCCGAAAATTCGCAAAGCTGGCCAGGTGCAACGAAGCGGAGGCGCTCGGTATCCTGTCTTACCTCTGGCTGTGGGGGATTGGCGGGAACGCCGATCAGGACGGCCTTCTTCTGGAGGCTGACCTGGAGGACATCAAGTGTACGTTCAAGAGTACCATATCAAAGTGCCTTGACCCTCAGAGAGTGGCCGAGGCACTTGTAGAATCCGGCTGGGTCGATAAGCGGAGCGATGGGTACTACCTCAGCGATTGGGCCGAGTTCCAAGCGTTTTGCGAGGAAAGGTAGGGCTGTATGTATGGACAGATGGATTGCCTTACACGAAGGAGTCGTCGGCCCTAAGCTCCGAGACTTCGCAAAGCTGGCCGGGTGCAACGAAGCAGAGGCGCTCGGTATTTTGGACTATGTATGGCTGTGGGCCGTGAAGGACAACGCTGACAGCAACGGCCTCCTGAAGAAAGCTGACCTGAATGACATCGCCGATGTCTTTGCCCTGAAAATTGACAAGAGCCGTGATCCGATGAAGGTAGCGCAAGCTCTGGTCGATGCAGGGTGGATTGACGAGATGGACGGACGGTACTACATTCACGATTGGCCCGAGCATCAGGAGCCGTGGGTGCGTTATATGTCGGCAAAGGAAGCTGCGAATGAGCGAAAGAGGCGGGAACGTGCCAGGAAGGCCGCCGCCAAGGCTGTTCTGGCCGGTAAGAATGATGATAACCCCGACAAGCTCCCTCCGGCGCCGCCTGGAGACCCGCCTAATGAGCCGCCCAGGGACGATCCGCCCGACGAAACGAAAAAGGCCGAGAAACCGGCTGGCTCTCAGTACACACCGGCATTTGAACAGTTTTGGGCAGCATATCCCAGAAAAGATGAAAAGGCCAACGCCTACAAGAAGTACAAGGCCCGCCTGAACGACGGGTTCTCCGAGGAGGAGCTGCTCAGAGCCGCCATGGCCTATGCGGAACAGTGTAAGAAGCTCCAGACGGAGAAGCACTACATCAAGCTCGGCAAGACGTTCCTGAGCGAAAGCACCCCGTTTGTTGACTTTCTTCGGGAAGGAGATGCCCCAGGCCACCGGCCCACCGGAGGCCCCGCCGGAGAGTATCACTATGATCCTGGGGACACGAGTGGCAGCCTATGAGATACGATTATCTGATTGTCGGGGCTGGCCTGTATGGGGCCACGTTCGCCCAGCAGATGACCGAGGCTGGCCGGAGATGTCTGGTGGTAGAGCGTCGGGGGCATATCGGCGGCAACGCCTACACGGAGCTGGTGAACGGCGTCACGGTACACAGGTACGGGCCGCACATCTTCCACACGAACGATAGGCAGATATGGAGCTATGTCAGGCGGTTCGATGACTTCAACCGCTTCACGAACTCGCCGATGGCGTACTACCGGGGGCGGATGTACTCTCTGCCGTTCAATATGCTGACGTTCAGCCAGATGTGGGGCGTGGTGTCCCCGGAAGAGGCCGCCGCCATCCTCTTGGAGCAGCGGCGGGAGGTTGACCGGGAGCCGAGGAACCTGGAGGAGCAGGCGATCTCGCTGGTTGGTCGGGACATCTACGAAAAGCTGGTGAAGGGATACACCGAGAAGCAATGGGGGCGCCCCTGCCGGGAGCTCCCATGCTCCATCATCAAACGCTTGCCCGTCCGGCTGACCTATGACAGCAACTATTTCGATGCTCTGTACCAGGGAATCCCGTTCGGCGGATACACGAATCTGGTGGAGAAAATGCTCCTGGGCGTCGATGTCCGCCTCGGGGTTGACTACCTGGAGCGGAAGGCTGAGCTCGACGCCATGGCCGGGAGGATTGTCTACACTGGCCCCATTGACGCCTACTTCGGCTATGCGCTCGGGCCGCTCCAGTACCGCTCCATCCGGTTTGAAACGGAGGCCATGGATAACCCGAACTACCAGGGGAACGCCGTCGTCAACTACACCGGGAGAGACATCCCGTGGACTCGCATCATCGAGCACAAGTGGTTCCTGTTCGGCAGGGACGAGCTTGGCCGGGAGCTGCCAAACACCGTTATCAGCCGGGAGTACAGCCATGAGTGGAGCCCTGGCGAGGAGCCGTACTACCCCATCGGCGATGATACCAACATGGAGCTGTACCGCAGGTATGCGGAACTGGCCGCAGGGGAGAAGAACGTGGTATTCGGCGGCCGGCTTGGGAGCTACCGATACTACGACATGGATCAGGTAATCCGGGCCGCATTGGACACCGCCGCAAAGGAATTGGAGGGAGACCGATGAACTTCGGAATGGAAGTATTCAACAGCATCGCCCAGGCGGCGGCCATCGCCTCGCCTGAGCTGCCCGGAGACTACCGGGGGGAGGACGGCCTGCTGTACTGCGGTAAGTGCCATACGCAGAAACAGTGTCGCATCACCATCATGGGCCAGGAGGACATCGTGAGCTGCCAGTGTAGATGTGCCGCTGAGAAGTACGAGGCCGAGGAGCGGCGGAGGAAGAAGCAGGAGGAGATGGGCCGCATCAGCACCCTCCGGGTGCAGGGCATCCAGGACAAGGCCGTCCGGGAGTACACCTTCGCAAAAGCTGAGCAGACTGCCGAGATTATCAGGTGCCAGAAGTACGTCGAACACTGGCCCGAGGTGCTGGAGAACAACAGCGGGCTCCTGTTTTGGGGCGGGGTCGGGAACGGCAAGACCTTCGCTGCAGCCTGCATCGCCAACGCCCTCATTGACCGTGGCATCCCCGCCCTCGTCACATCGTTCCCCCGCATCCTCAACGGCGGGTGGGACAAGTCCGAGATTATCGGCCAGATGAAGCGGTTCCCGCTCATGGTGATTGATGACCTTGGGGCGGAGCGGCAGAGCGAGTATGCCCAGGAGATCGTCTACTCCGTCGTGGATGAGCGGTACAAGACCAGGAAGCCCCTGATCGTGACCACGAACCTCACGTTGGACGAGATGAATGACCCGAAGAACATGGACTACAAGCGCATATACTCCCGCATCCAGGAGATGTGCGTCCCCGTCTACTTCAAGGGTGGGTCTCGGCGGGTGAAGATTGCCGAGGGCAAAAAGGACGTTGTGCGGGAGATTTTCGGTTGAAAAGCATAGCCGCCCATGCTGGAGTGTATCCGGCATGGGCGGCAGAAAGAGGAGGTATTGATAATTGAAGATTTTCCTTGAAGCGAACACACAGTATGGCGTCGGCTATCAGGTCAGGATTGATAAAGAAAAGGGAGATAGTTACCCGGAAGATAGCGCAAGTGATAACGAAATGGTCAGTAGTGTCCAAAATGAGTCGCCATACACGCTGTACGAAGCTGTCCGCATCGCCGGGAAGGCCCTGGACAGAATCAACGAGCTGACCGGCTCGGAGCACCAGCTCTATGAGGTACTGTGGCTTACCCAGGACGGCGTAGAGGCCAACGCCCGCAGAGACATCGCCAGCGCAAAGCTGGCAAGAGAGCTCCGCAGCGGGGCTCGGAAGTATATCGAAGTGGCCGACAGGCTGGAAGGAGAAGGCTGTGATGAAATCACCTGAAGAACTGGAGAAGCTGTATGTCAGGAAAATCAGGGCGTACAATGCCCTGGCGATTGGCTACCTGATAGGCGGAGACCGGGAAAGCGCCAAGAAGGCCGTAGGCACGATGATCGTGCTCAGCCGCCGACGGGCCAGGGAGGCCGTCAAGCGGTTCCGTGCCGCAGACGAGGCCCTCACCAAGACGACACACTCCATGCGGAAAAAGGACTGGCCGAGCGGTAAGGTGTCCCCGGAAACGAACGAAATGAGCTGGGCGCTCCTGCAAGATTACCATGCAGCCAGAAATGCGATGGCCGATGTAGGCCATGAGCTGTGCCGGGAGCTTCTGGCCTGGGAGAAGTGCGGGGCTACCGTCAAAGACCTGTTCAACCTGTGCAACCGGGACTTCTCCGTTGTTGTAGGAAGGCTCGGCCCGGATACGTTGTGTCAGCCGTTCCCATCGCTGGTGAGCGCCCTGATGCTGGACTACAAGGCCCCCACCGCAGGCCCGATCAGGTACGATGTAGACGCCCCGATGACCCACACCATTCTTGAGTTTGATGTCCATGCCATCCTGGAAATGCCCGGAATGGTCGAAGAAGTCAGCGATGACCTGATGGACACGCTATACCACCTTCAGACAAAAGAATAGCAGCCCCGCCTCCCGAAAGAGCCGAAGCCGCTACCTGATACGCAATGTCATTGTAGCATATTCGCTCGAAAAGTCAAGGAGGTTAAGGGCATGAGCAAAAAAGGTAAGCAGCAGTCCACCAGCATCACCGTCGAGCAACGCCGGGAAATCATATCAATAGCGGCTCAGGTTGCCATAGATAAGTACCTGAAAAGCGAAGAAAGCCAGCGTAAGGAAAAGAAAGACCGCCGCCTCCACAACACGAAGCTCCTGTTGGAGCGGTATCGGTCGTTTGTCGTCCATAGCGAGAGCGCCGTCTACGACGCCGCCCAGGTCGAAGACGATTTTGACCTTGACTCCCTGCTCGACCTGATGGATTGTGGGAACAAGCCTGTGGTAGCAGAGAGTGTCCAGGACAGCGTGGCTCGAACCCGTATACTCGTCCATCACGTTGACTGGATGCTGGGCTACTACAAGTATTGCTGTGAACACTCGCCGAGGCCGGAGGAGGCCAGGAGATACCGTGTCATTCACAACCTGTATCTCTGCGAGGAGGCCGAGAAGAAGACGGTTCAGGAAATCGCCGACGAGGAGCACGTTGACGCCAGCACGATTTACAAAGACCAGAGAGCGGCTATCCGCCAGTTGAGCGCCCTGATTTTCGGCTACATTGAATGACACGCCAAAAAGTCGCCATTTACAAGAGAATTACCAAAGTGGTATGCTGTAAGGCGAAAAAGAACGCACGGCAGAAACGCCCGTGCGTTCTTTTTGCCCCCTAAATTGTGTGTTTCGTCAATAGTGCTAAATTCGGGGGGGGGGGGGGTAAATTGTTGTTGTATATTATGACTATTCGATTCTTTGAGGGCTTTGCATAGGTCTTTGACGATTTGTTTGAAGGTTTCCATATTGGTACTTTCGAGGAAAGCATGGATGTCTATGTACTGCGTCCTGGGTGAGCTCCAGGCGTAGTCCTTGCCCTCAGCGTCCTTCCGATTTGGTAAGTCTGTCAGGAAGGCCCGGAGTTTATCTTCGTCCCAATCGCTCCCGAGCGGCGGAAGGACGTATGGGATGAAGAAGTCAACCTCGCAGAGAAAGCCGGCGGACTTCTTCCACCATGCGCTTACTGCGAAGAGGCGCTGGTCGCCCATCCGAACGCTGTATGACGGACAGCTCCCGCCCCGGCCCGAGTAACAAGACAGGCCGAGCCCCTTTGAGAAATCCCGAATCTCGTCTACGACCGGGGCCACCTCTCCGAGACCGTGCTCCCGAAGGTAGGCCGTGAAGTCGGCGTCGCTCCATGTCCGGTAGCTCCGCTGGGCTGTCTGCCCTGTCTTTTTGCTATCGAGGAGGCTGTTGCCTATGACGCTTGACGAGAGAAGGAGGGCGTCCGAGGTTTTGTACTGCCTGACCTCCACGCCGTAGACCTCGATCCCGGCCATGTTGCGGTCAAGGAACTCTATGAGTACCCGCAGCGTGTCCGGGATTTTGTCTGCCACGAATACCAAGCGAAGGTGCTCTGCCTTCAGGTTGGTCGCTACCTGGGCCCAGAACTCGTCGTTGTCAAACTCGTCGGCGACCTCGCTTGAGTTGTTTTCCATGAACAGCTCCCGCAGCTTGTCCACCTTCCAGGTACAGGCCCGGCAGGCGTAGTCGCACATCTGCCCGATGACCTCCCGCCTGATCCTGGTGTCGGTGCTCCGCTTGACTTCGACGAGAACCGGCACCCCATCCTCACCCACCAGAAGGTGATCCAGGGAATAGGAGTTGGAACCGTCCTCTGTTTCCAGAATCTCCAGTTCCCGCTTAATCAGGAACAGCCTGCACTCGTTGTCGCCCCAGGCCCTTGCCAGCAGATGCGGATTGTCCTCGACGATTTTCTGGAGGTAGCTCTCCGCCTCGTAGGACTGTTCGCTCATTTCCAGAGCGGCCCCGTTCGACACGAAGAACAGTTTGTTTTCCATAGTATCACCGTCCTTATCAGAATGGAACCGATTATACCAGAAGATACGCCGTAAGGCAATCTAAGATAGCCTAACAGACTATGAAAAGAGGTGCGGCCAATGGATAAGCGTACAGAGGTATGCAAAATGAGAGCCGGAGACCTGAAGACCGGCTTCGGGAATCCGAGGAAAATCAGCAAGAAGAAGCTGGATGAACTCGCAGATAGCCTTGAGATGCTGGGCGACTTCGGCATCTATCTGATTGATGAACACGACAACATCATCGGCGGGAACCAGAGGCTCAAGGCTGTGCTGCGGAGGTTCGGCCCGGACACAATGCTTGACTGCAAGCGGCTGATTGGCTACACCGAGGCCGAGCTCCGGGCCATCAACATCAAGGACAACACCCACGCCGGTGAGTGGGATTTAGACCTGCTTGCCGACTGGACGGCAGACCTGAATGTGAGCTTCGGCATCGACCCCGCCGCCGAGAGCCCGCAGGAGCGGAACATCCAGATGATGGAGCTCATGCGGTATGAGAAGTATGACTATGTGATGATCGTCTGCCGGAATGAAATCGACTACTTGCAGTTGACCAGAGCGTTGGGTATTGACGATGCCAAGGTGCTGGTCGCCAAGAAGCGGAAAATCCGGGCACGGGCCGTCTGGTACGATGATATGAAGGCCCAGATTGTCAAGAAGCCGGAGGACGGCAAGAAGAACTACGACCTGTGATGGAGGGGGTCAGAACATGATGACAGTATTGATTACCGGGTGCAACAACCACTTCCAGGGCATTGAACGGTGCCTGCATGATAACTACGAGCACGAGGAGATTCGGACTATCGGAACGGACTGCAACGCCAACCACCTGCTGGGGACTGGCTGCGGCGAGACCTTCGTTGTCCCGAGGAGCGACGACCCCGACTACATCCCGGAGATGCTGGCGATCTGCGATGAGATGAACGTGGACGTGATTCTCCCATTCGTCACGACCGAGCTCCCCATCATGGCTGCCAACGCACACCGCTTCGCCGAAATCGGCACGGCCGTGTCCGTGTCTTCCCCGGAGTCCCTGACTGTGGCGAACAACAAGATTGCCATGTATGAGCGGTTCGCCCAGTATATGCCCTTCCAGAGAGTGATCCGGGGTGCCGGCGGCGTGGACGAGTTCGCTCGGGAGATTGGATACCCCGGCACCCGTTTCTGCTGTAAGCTCCCGGAGAGCTGCGGCGGGAACGGGTTCTCTGTTGTGGATGAGAAGCTGGGCCGGGACATCAGGCTCAGGAACAAGTGCGGAGTGGCCGGCTTCGTCACCCTGGATATGCTGAAGGAGCTGGCCGACAGCTACGCCGGAGAAATCATCCTGTCTGAGTACATCGCCGGTCACGATTATAGCGTATGCACCCTCTCGGCCTCCGGCGAGGTTCTCCACAGGTGCGGCTTCATCGGGCTGGAGATGGACTACGGGAGCGTGATGCTCGGGGAAATCCAGAAGAACGCCACCGCCTACGAGATTGCCGAGACTGTCTGCGCTGAGCTGGGCATTGACGGCAACGCCTGCTTCGACTTCATGCTTGGGAAGGATGGGCGTGTGAAGCTGCTGGAGGTCAATCCCAGGCTGAGCGCCTCGCTCCCGTTCGTGGCGGCGGCTGGCCTGAACCTCCCGTATCTGCGGTGCAAGCAGCTCCTCGGCTATGACATTACCGGCTACGACATCAACGTGCGGTATGGTCTGAAGATGAGGAAGTATTATGAGTGCGAGTACGTTTAACATCTACTGTATGTCGTACAAACGCTCCAATGCAATCATGACCAAGCACCTGTTTGAGTATTGCACCTACGTCGTCCGGGAGGAGGAGGCCGAACTCTACCGGGCGGCCGGCGTTGACGACATACTGGCTATCCCGAAGGGCGAGGTATGGAATTTCATGTCCACCCTGTACTGGATAATCAACAACACCCCGGAGGATGTCATTTTCATTGCCGACGACGACATCGAGAAGTTCGTCTACCGGATGGATGACACGACCTACCTGGAGCTCCCCGACGGGAGCCCGGACGTGGAGAAGATTACGAGTGAGGTGGAGCGGATTGCCCAGCTCCTATTTGACCTCGACCTCGGACTGGCCTTCGACCAACCGACACTGGCCCCGTATGCGTATGACCGGGAGTTCCAGTTCAAGGGGATGCCTGGGCATATCCGCTGGGTGAACAAGAAGAAGCTGAGGGCGACCTACACACGGGGGGAGCTCACGCCCTCCGATGTAGATATGGCCCTGCAAGAGCTTATGTATAACCGCATCATCCTCCAGCCGAAGTACCTGTGCGTCAAGGCGTTCATGGACAAAAACGATGGAGCCAAAAACGACCGGCGGGCATTTCTGGAGTTCACGGAGGCCATGCGGAATAAATGGGGGAAGTATTATGCGTATAACAAGAAACGAAACATCGGCGCCATACGGGTCAAGCGGTGATCCGCACTACCTGTTCGACCGGGAGGGGTTCGGCCAGAATATCGACGAGCTGCTGGAGGCGTTCCTGCCGAGGTACGGGAACTTCGCCTTGGCGTACAGCTTCAAGACGAACTACCTGAAGGATGCCTGTGATGCAGTCAACGAGCGGGGCGGCCTCGCCGAAGTGGTGTCGCCCCTGGAGTATTCGTATGCTATGCACCTCGGCTTCCCGGAAAGCAGGATCGTCTACAACGGCGTCATTCCTGACGACGGCAAGCTGGCTGTCCTCGCCGGCGGCGGGACGGTGAACATCGACAGCCTGGCCGAGTATGAGCGTTTGGCCTGGTTGGCGCAGGAGCTCTCCACGCCCATCCGAATCGGCGTCCGTGTGAACCTCGACGTTCCATGGGCAACGTCTCGCTTCGGCATCCCGCCGGAGGGTGGCGATTTTGCTGCTATCATGGAGCGCATATCCCAGAACAGCTTCGTGTCGCTCTGTGGCTTCCATAGTCACGTCCATGGCGGCAGGGATGTCCGGTGCTGGGTGGAGAGGGCGGAGGCCCTGATAGATCTGGCGAAGCGGTATGGAGCCCGGTACATCGACCTCGGCGGCGGTATGTGGGGGAAGATGCCGGAGGAGCTCAAGGCCCAGTTCAAGAGCAAGCCGAACACCTACCAGGAGTACGGGGAGGCGGTCGGCGGCCTTTTCGCCAAGGCGTTCCCAGACGAGAGCGTCAAGCTGATCGTGGAGCCCGGTATCGGTCTCGTAGGCAGCGCCATGGAGTGTGTCAGCCACGTCGTTGGCATCAAAGAGGTCAGGGGCAAGCAGTACGTCCAGCTTGACATCAACGGCGCCGCCACGGCCTTCGACTACAACTGTGACGCCAACAGGATACGCAAGCCATTCCGCATCATACGGACAGGAACCGGCCAGCCGGTCGTTCTGCTCAATGCCGATCTGGTCGGAACCACCTGTACGGAGATTGATGTGCTGGTGAGAGACTACTGCGGAGTGCTGGCCGTTGGAGACACTATCGTGTTTGAGAACATCGGTGCCTACTCCCTCGTGACCTCCCGCCAGTTCATCACTCCGAGGCTCGGTGTGTATAACTCCAGGACGAAGGAGTGTCTGCGGGAGCCGGAATGTTTCGGCGATATGTTCGGAAAATACTTGCGAGAAACGTAACGGCGTAATTGACGTACAAGTACCCAAAAAGTTATAATATAGTTAGGAAATCCATGCAATGCCATCAAAAAAGGAGGATAAATATGGCTGGAAATCCGAGAACTAAAAATGGGTACAGTATGTTCGAGATGTCGTCAATGATCCAGAAAGCGATACGGCGGTGCGACATCCCCCATGCGGCGTATGCGGCGGCCGAGCTGTATCCAGGATACCGAACGCTGCTATGGAATAGGCTCCTGACCGTTTCGGCTGAGGACTGCTACGGCATCATGACCAGGGAGATCATGGCACTGGCCCAGGCCGACGAACGACTGAACGGGAAGAAGCCGGCAGACAAGGCCAACATGGTATTCCTGGCGAAAGCTGTGATCCTGCTGTGTATGGCCCGGAAGAACCGGGACGCCGATTACGTCGCCTGCAACTACCTGTGGGGGAACCGGAGGCTGACTGAGGGTGAGGTCATCGACCTGATTGACAGCTCCGAAGTGGAACGGCTCATGCGTGAGGAACCGATATTCCGTGTTCCGGCGTATGTGTTTGATGTCCATACCGCCCGTGGGAAGCAGCAGGGGAAAACGAGGCTGGACTTCTTCATCGAGGAGAACGAAGCCCTGGAGCCCCGGCAGATGAGCCTGTTCGACGAAGGGAGCTTCGGCGAGTATTACCAGCGGAGCCATGACGCCGGTTTCAGGCTTGCCCCCGCATACGACCAGCGGTGGAAAGATTACATGGCCGGGAGGGAGACAGACCCCACGCATAACGGGAAAGACTTCCCCGACCCGGAAGATGGGAGTTGAGATTGATGGTGGAAACGGTGGCGGCTGAGCTGCTGCCTATGACCTCGCTGAACAAGGCTGAGGTGGAGGGATACTGGCTGGAGTTCACTGAGAACGGCGAGACCGAGAATGTCCTGTGGGAGCTCGCCACCCTCAGCATCGACGAATACTACGAACGCCAGGGGGCCGACCGGCGGAATCGCCGGTTCGGCTTCCTGGTGGGCGGGGCCCTGGTGGGGATGGTGAGGATCAGCTCCCGCATCAACCATGAGGCGAACGGGAAGGTCGGATACAGCATCCGGCCTTCTCGCCGTAAGAGGCTGTATGCCCCGACGCTCCTACGGCTGGTCGAGGAGTATTGCTGTCTGAACGGTATCACGCCTGTGACGGCCTGCGTGGATGTGAGAAACGAGGCATCGCTCAAGGCGTTCCGTCTGGCTGGCTTTGTCCCGACCGGCCGGGAGTTCGATTGGACGTACCAGAGGAGGGCTGTGGAGCTCTCCCTACCGGAGCATCTTAATAATCTGTGAACGCAGTATCTTCCGATTGACGTAAAGTAGCCCTGTGTGCGACAATAAAGTTACCAAAAATAACACATTTCGCTGAAAGGGTGCTAAAGCTATGAGGAAAAGTTGCGTGAAGCAGGACGGCTATCCCATCAAAAAGACCGACCTCGTTCGTGAGGCAGTCGCCGCCGGTAACATGAAGAAGGCGCTGTCCATCGCCAAGGACTTCCGGCTCGGCATCAGCAAGGAGCAGCGGAGCCTGATGGCAAGGGCATACGAATGTATGGTACACCCCGCTTTCTATACCTCCATCGGAATCGACCTCTCCCAAGCGATTCAGGAGGGCATATCTGTCGTTACCGCTTTGTACCAATAAACCTACCCCCAAAAGAATATCGACGTTTCTACGGCCTCTCATGGGCACCCATGAGGGGCTTTTTCATGTCCGCAGAAGAGAGGTGGTGATGTGGCTAACCCGAAGGGGAACCCCCAGAACCTCAAGCCAGTCCGAACCAAGAAAGAAGCAAAAAAGCGAGGGGCCGCTGGTGGCAAGAAAAGCGGGGAGACCCGCAGGAAGAAAAGGGACGTTCAGCAGGCGATAAAGTGGATGTTTGAAGCCCCGGCAGTTATCCCTCTGGACAACACCCTGAAGAGCGTCGGAGTGGATGAAGAAGACCGGACGAACCTGACCGGAATCATCGTTGGCATGGCGATCCAGGCTGCAAAAGGTGACGCCAGCGCATTTAGAGCCCTGTGCGACTACGGAGGCTTCAACCCAGACAAGAAGCAGAGGGACAAGGAGAGCGAGGCCCGTATCCGCAAGATGGACGAGGGCTCCTACCTGCCCGCGGGCGGAGCAGACGATAATGACGGGGACGATGTTGTGGTAGTCCTCCCCGACAATGGACGTGGTGACGGCCCGGAACCAGTCAGGGAACCTCCAGAAAGCACCGGGAAGGAGGACGAAGACGGAGATGGGTAAGATTATACTCCAGCCCCAGCCTGGGCCACAGACGGCGTTTATGGCGTCCTCTGCTGATGTCGTGATATACGGCGGTGCCGCTGGTGGAGGGAAGACTTACGGCCTGCTGCTGTCTGCCCTCCGATACAAGAACGTTGACGGGTACAACTGCACCGTGTTCCGCCGGACGTACAAGCAGGTGTTTTCCCCCGGCGGCCTGTGGGACGAAGCCTCCAAGATGTTTGGTGGGATACGTGGAGCACGGGCGAGAATATCGAACGGCGAGTGGCTGTTCAGGGATAAGCATGGACGCCTCGCCGGAAAGGTGCTGTTTAAGCACATCGGAAGCGATGCTGAATTGCAGAATTATCAGGGCAGCCAGATTTGCGGCCTGTGCTTCGACGAGCTGACGCACTTCAACGAACACCAGTTCTTCTATATGCTGTCCCGTAACCGTTCGACCTGCGGCGTCAGGCCCTATGTCAAAGCCACCTGCAACCCGGACGCTGATAGCTGGGTGGCGAAGTTCATCGCATGGTGGATAGATCAGGACACCGGCTACCCCATCCCGGAGCGGAGCGGCGTTATCCGCTGGTTCATTCGCCGGGAGGAGGTCGTACACTGGGCCGACACCAAGGAGGAGCTGTGGGAGCAGTTCAACCTGAAGACCCCGGAAGAGCTCAGCGAGCCCAAGTCGGTCACGTTCATCATGTCCTCCATCTACGACAACCAGGCGTTGCTGAAAATCGACCCCGGATACCTCGCCAGCCTGAAGGCGCTGCCCATCATCGAACGGGAGCGCCTTTTGCGTGGTAACTGGAAGATAAAGGCCGCCGCTGGCCTGTTCTTCAAACGGACGCAGCTCGGCGACATCCTGGATACCCTTCCGAACGATGTTATCCGGTGGGTGCGCTGCTGGGACTTAGCCGCCACCGAGAAGACGGAGGGCGGCGATCCCGCCTACACCGCCGGCGTCCTGATTGGTAAGCGGAGATGTGGCCGGTACATAGTTGCCGACGTGATAAACAAGCAGATGTCCGCATCGGATGTCCGCAAGACCATCAAGCTGACGGCTCAGGCAGACCGGGCCACCTACAAACGTGTGCGTATCCGGTTGCCTCAAGACCCTGGACAGGCAGGAAAGGAGCAGGCCCAGAGCTACATCAAGTTCCTGGCCGGTTTTGATGTCTGTACGGTTGCCGAATCCGGCAGCAAGGAGGCCAGGGCCGAGCCAATGGCCGCCCAGTGGCAGGCTGGGAACTTCGACATCCTGGCGGCTCCGTGGAACGAAGAGTACCTGACCCAGCTTGAGAATTTCCCAGACAGTAAGTTCAAAGATATGGTGGACGCCTCTGCCAATGGCTTCGCTGAGATTGAAGTCAAGAGCGCCTTCGATGTCAGACAGCTAATAACGTAACAAGGGGTGAACGATATGGACGAAAAGAACGCAGTCGCCACCGGCGGAACCCGGCACGACGGCTACATGAATGTGCTGAACCGCTTCGGCACAGCTCAGGACAACGGCGAAGCCTATCACTTTGCCCCTGAGACTATGGTTGACGATATGACGCTGGCCGCCCACTATGAGGGAAACGGCCTGTTCACGAAGATTATCGACATACCGGCGGAGAAGGCGGCGACCAGGGAGTTCGACCTCGGCCTGAGCGACGAGGATGTGAAGTCTCTGGTCACCGACGCTCTGGAAGACCTCGACTGGGTAACGACGACCGCCCAGGCTGTCAAATGGTCTCGTCTGTTCGGTGGTGCCATCGCTGTCATGCTGATTGATGACGGTGGGAGGCTGGAAGACCCGCTGAATTGGAACACCATCAAGGGCATTGATGAAATCGCCCTGTTTGAGCGGGCTGTTGTTGAGCCTGACTACTCGTACCTGTATAACTACGGTCGGCCCCAGGGGACGAAGCAGTTCCGCCCGAAGTTTGGCAAGCCTCAGTTCTTCCGGGTGTATAGCCAGTACGGTCACTTCGTCGTCCACGAGAGCCGTTGCCTGACCTTCCGTAACGGCATCCTGCCCGAGACCACCACCCAGGCCGAGTATCGGTTCTGGGGTGTCCCCGAGTACGCACGAATCAAGCGAGCCCTCCGGGAGACCGTTACGAATCATGCGAACGGGACAAAGCTGCTGGAGCGTTCTGTGCAGGGCATCTACAAGATGAATGGCCTGACGAGTACGCTGTCTGTGGAGGGCGGCGACGAAGAAGTCCTCCGGCGGCTGAAGACCATCGACATGGCCCGTGGCATCCTGAACAGCATCGTCATTGACGGTGACGGTGAGGAGTACACCTTCCAGACGTTCCAGTTGAGCGGCTTCAGCGAGGCCATAAACGCCTCGTGCAATATGCTGTCTGCGGTGACGAACATCCCGCAGACGATTTTGTTTGGCCGGTCGCCCGCCGGAGAGAACTCCACCGGAGAGGCCGATCTGGAGAACTGGTACAACTACCTGGGGCAGATAAGTGACCTGCAAGTCAAGGGGAACCTGCAACGGCTCCTCGACATCCTGTTCCGTGGTTGGCTGAACACCAAGCAGCTCCACGAGGAACCGAAGTACAAGCTGGAGTTCAAGCCGTTCTGGAACCTCAGTGAGATGGAGCAGGCCGACCTCGACCAGAAGAAGGCCAACACAGAGCACATCAAGGCGCAGACGGCCCAGATGTATTGTGATATGCAGGCTGTTGACCCCAGCGAAGTCAGAAAGGGCCTCGCCAAGAGCGAACAGTTTGACATTGAGGAGCTCCTGGATGAGAGCGACATCGGCGGCGACACCATGGCCGAGCTGAAGGAAGCCCTCGCCGGCCTCAGCCTGTCGGAGCAGGCCACCGACGGAGAGGATCAGGAGCAGGCCGGGTCTGTCGGTGTTATCGTCGTCCAGGGAAACGGAGCCCTGTGCGGCATCCGCATGGGAGACACCGGGAGCGGTAAGATATGCGGCCCCGGCGGCCACGTTGAGGACGGAGAAACGCCAAGGCAGGCCGCCATGAGGGAGACCATGGAGGAGTTCGGCATCACGCCACGGAACCTGATACCGTTTGGACGGGGGCCGACGGAGGCAGACACCGGCCTTGCCCCCCAGCTTTTCCTCTGCACCGAGTATGACGGCGTTCCCCGCTGCACCGACCATGAGATGGAGTGTCCCATGTTCATCCCGCTGGACACGCTGCTGAAGGACGAAGATGGTCAACTGTTCAAGCCGTTCGCCGACAGCCTCGCCGTCCTGAAGGAGCTGGCCGGCACCATCGGCGGCGGCGACACCAGCTAAGCACATGAACTCAATCCCCCAGGCCGATTGAAACGCCGCCAAAAATCGAAATAAAACAGCAAAGAACCGTGCTTGCCCGTTTCTCCCTATAACTCCATCCCCCAGGAGGAACGGCGCTTAAAACGGCTCCTATGCGCCCACAGGAAGGGGGTATTTGATGGACAGCAACGTCCGCCGGGAGGCTGTGCGGGAATACGCCCGGAAGAAGTTCAAGGGCGAGAAGAAGATGGTCTGCAAGACCCGCATCAGATACCCGGATGTGGCCGAGCGGGAGTATCAGCGTGTGACCAATGCCTACATGATGCTCCTGAGCAAAGCCATAAAGGAGCAGCTCGTCCCGGCGATCAGGAAGATTGCCAAGGAGGAGCTGCCGCCCGACTACTACCGCCACGATTCGCAGGATGGCCTTATGTGGGGGCTGGTCGATGCCTTCGCCAAGTGCAGCGAGGAGCTTGAACAGAACCTCAGCCGCTTCGGCCTGTATAGGCGTATCTCGGAGATGGCCGCCCTCACCGTCAAGCTGAGCATCAAAGAATGGAAGCGGGCGGTGAAAGAGACAGTCGGGATTGACCTGCTGGACGACTACTACGCCGGAGAGTTCTACAAGATGGCCCTGGAGGCATGGACACGGCAGAACGTAGATCTGATAAAGACCATCCCGCAGGAAAGCCTTGGCCGTATGCGGGACATCGTTCTGGACGGCTACCGGGAAGGCAGAACGACCACGAACATCGTCAAGGCGATTCTGAGGGAGTACAGCACGACCCGGCGCCACGCCCAGCTTTTGGCCCGTGACCAGATTGCCAAGCTGAACGGTGAGATTGCCCAGAAGCAACAGCAGGACGCCGGCGTCGAGGAGTACGAATGGTCTGATTCCCGTGACGAGCGTGTCCGCACACGGCATCACGCTCTGAACGGGAAGCGGTTCCGGTGGAACGATCCGCCAGTAGTAGACGAAAGGACAGGGAGACGCTGCCACCCCGGCGGAGACTATCAATGCCGCTGTGTGGCGCTCCCGGTATTCGATATTGACACCCTGGATTTGTAGTCCAGGGTGTCTCCACGTTAAGGAGGTGGTGCGTATGGGCCCCTGAGAACCAGCGCAGAAGAATCACAGGAAGGAGGAGAACGCTAAGTTGCAGACTCCGACGCTCACAAGGGTGATCCGGCTGGACAGCATCAAGCTGGACGACACCTACTACACCGGGGAGGGCTACTTCAGAGACCGCCCCATCGTCACGTCCTGCGGCATCTTTGAGTACCACCTTGCCGACGGTTCCGTCCGGCGGGAGCTCAGGCTGCCGGAGCACGTATTCGACCCCCAGAGCCTCGCCAGCTATAAGTCCAAGCCCATCATCATCACCCATGAGGCTGGCACCATCGACAAAAACAACGTCGAGCGGGAGATTATCGGCACGATTCTCTCCGAGGGCTACAAGGACGGGGATGATGTCAGGGTCGAAATCGTAATCCATGACACGGACGCCATGAAGAGGTGCGGACTGCGGGAGCTGTCCCTCGGCTATGAGCTCGACCTCGACGAGACGCCCGGAACCTGGAATGGTGAGCCCTATGACGCCATCCAGAAGAACATCCGTGTGAATCACCTTGCTCTGGTCGATAAGGCGAGGGCAGGCGATCAAGCCAGACTGAACACCGACGGTCTGGACAATTTGACAGGAGGTAAGATTCCTATGGCAGAAGCGAAAACCACTCTGGATGCTGGCATCGCTGCCAGCATCGCCCGTTTCCAGGCCCGTCGGGCCAAGAGACTGGATGGGGCCGGAGACCCCAACAAGAAGAAGACCCCGGAGGAGCTGGTTCAGATGGTCAAAGACCGTCGTGACCGCCGGGACGCCGCCGGTGATCCCGAGAGCACCGAGGCCGCCATGGTCACCATCGCCCAGCAGGACGAAGACCTGGAGACCCTGCTCGGTGTCATTGATGTCCTGAACGCCCAGAAGGACTTCGCCGGCGACGGCACCAAGAACAAGGACGCCGCCGAGGATGTCTGCCCAAGTGCGGCCAGAACCCCTGCGTCTGCGACAAGGGCGACGGTGAGACCAAGGGCGACGGCGAAGGCACGAAGGAGGGCGATGGCGTCTGCACCAAGGGCGATGGCGAAGGCAAGGAGGAGCCCACGGCTGCTCCCGCTGAGCCCGCAAAGGCCCCCGGCCACGCCGACGGTGCCGACCCGACCACCCCCACCGTCAATGCCGATTCCGTCGATGCTATCGTGGCCGAGCGCCTGAGCATCTGCCGGGTGGGCGACAAGCTCCACATGGACGGTCTGGATGCCATGTCCGTCATCGAGGCGAAGAAGGCCGTCATCGCCAAGGTGAACCCCAGCATCCGCCTGGACGGCAAGGAGGTGGCGTACATCAACGCCGCCTACGATCTGGCCGTTGAGGTCGTCAATTCCCAAAAGAGCACCGACTTCCAGCGTCAGCAGATGATGAGTGGCAAGCCCACCCACACTGACGGCGCTGATGAGGTTGACGCCGACGCCGCCCGTCAGCGCATGATTGAGCGGCGCCAGAAGAAGGAGAATGGAGGTACGAAGTAATGAGCGCACAGAACGGCTATCGCTACACCACCCCCCGCAACGCCCCTGGTGGCGTCTATGACCTGTCCCCGAAGGCGGTAAACTCCCGCCAGGGCGAGGGCCAGCTTCGCTTCGGTATCGGCGTGGTGCATGGCAGCACCCCCGGCACCAACGTGACCGCCCCCACCGCCACCGCTACCGCCGACAAGTTCGAGGGCATCGTCCTGAGCACCCACACCCACGAGATGGACATGGAGGGCGTCCTGACCATCAAGGACGGCAAGACCGTCAACGTCATGCGGTATGGCCGGGCCTGGGTTCGCACCGAGAAGGACGCCGAGATCGCCTACGGGGAGGACGTGTTCCTCGTCACCGATGGCGAGTCCGCTGGGTGCTTCACCAACACCAGCAGCACGGCCACCAAGATTGCTGTGTCTGGCAAGTTCATCGGCCCGAGCGGCATCGACGGCATCGCTCCCGTCGAGCTGTTCAACGCTCCCGCCCCTGCCGCCGGCGGAGCTGGGGCGTAATCAAGAATAGGAGGTAAGTCACAATGGCTAAAGGCTACAACACTGACGACTACCGGGCTCTCAGCCAGAGCCAGATTCCCGCAACGGTGGCTGAGACCACCGGAACCCGCTTTGATAGTGCGGAGGACGCCGGCATCTTCTTTGCCCGTGAGCTGAACCACATCAAGGCCCAGACCTACGACCAGGAGTACCCCGAGATGACCGCCCTGACCCTGTTCCCCATGTCCAGCGAGGTGAACCCCGGCGCTGAGCAGGTCACGTACTACTCCTACGATAAGGTCGGTATGGCGAAAATCATCGCCGACTACGCCACCGACCTGCCCCGTGTCGATGTGAAGGGCAAGCCCACCACCGGCAACATCAAGGGGCTCGGCGCCAGCTACGGCTACTCCGTCCAGGAGATGCGGGCCTCCGTCATGGCCGGCAAGGGCCTGGATGCCCGGAAGGCCGACTCCGCCCGGTATCAGATCGAGCTGCTGAACAACCGTATCGCCTGGGCCGGGGACAAGGAGTACGGCCTGATGGGCGTTCTGTCCGAGGACAACAGCGTCCCCCTGTACGTCATCGCCAAGGGTGCCAAGGGCACGACCAAGTGGGCAGATAAGACCGTGGACGAAATCCTGGCCGACATCAACGGGATGCTGAAGCAGATGGCCCGCACCACCAAGAAGGTGGAGAAGGCCGACACCCTGGCCCTGCCCTCCGAGGCGTACATCGAGCTCCAGGGCCGCCGCATCGAGGGCACGGACACCACCGTCCTGAGCTATATCCAGAAGAACCTGAAGGACATCAAGAACATCGTGGCCTGCCCCGAGCTTGATCCTGACAGCGTGGAGACCAACCCCTACGCCAAGGAGACCGACGGCCAGGGCGTCATGCTTCTGTTTAAGAACGACCCCAAGAAGCTGACCATCGAGAACCCGCTGCCCTTCAAGCAGCACCCCGTCCAGACCAAGGGCCTGGAGATGGAGGTGCCCTGCGAGGCCCGTACCGCTGGCGCCATCATCTACTACCCCATGTCCCTGCTGATCGGCGTCGGCATCTGCTGAGAACCAACACCTGGGGCTCCCGTTGTGGGAGCCCCGAAGTTTTTGCATCGTGAAAGGAGCATGACCATGAAAGTGAAGAACATCGGCGGCAAGGTCGTCAGCATCGGCACCACCGCCATTCTCCCCGATGAAACCGCCCAGGTGAGCGATAGCTACGCCGACAACCCCGCCTTCACCTGTCTGGTGGAGCACGGCAACCTCGCCATCGTCAGGGCTACCGGCGGCAAGGGCGGCAAGAAGAATCAGTCTGACGCTGGCGGCAAGGGCGACGAGGGCGGCAAGAAGAATCAGTCTGACGCTGGCGGCAAGGGCGACGAGGGCGGCAAGAAGAATCAGTCTGACGCTGGCGGCAAGGGCGACGAGGGCGGCAAGAAGAATCAGTCTGACGCTGG
>CAJUKT010000036.1 GCA_910587255.1 uncultured Oscillospiraceae bacterium | reverse complement strand
GCCGCCCATGAATGAGAAGCTGGAAAAACTGAATCAGGAGATTGAAAAGACCGAAGCAAGGCTGCGGCGGGCGCAGCATAAGGAGAAAATGCTGGAACACCAGATAAAGACACTGAACCGGAAGGAACGGACGCACCGGCTCTGTACCAGAGGGGCAATGCTGGAAAGCCATCTACCCCACCCGGAAGCCGTGACGGACGGGCAGGTCAGCACCATCTTAAAAGTATTGTTCCACCGGGGCGACACGAAGCGTCTTGTGGCACAGGTTCTTACCGAAAACCGGAAGGAGGACACGGAATGAAATTTTCAAAAAGCGAGCTGGACATTATCTACCAGTATGCCGCACCGACCAAGGCGGAAACACTTGCAGGTATGAAAGAAACCGTGCCGGTGATAAAGGACTTACTGACAAAGGCAATCGTGGAGAACGCCATCCGAAAACTGGAAAAGATACCGGAGCCGGAGTGCAGCCAGTTTGTCGCAGCCACAAAAGCCCGGTTCCTTGCAGAGCGTGACAATTCCATCCGCCAGCGGCTTGCGGCGGCAAAGGCACAGGAGCCGATTTTGCAGGGGCATGACCTGTCAGGGATAGAACGGTTCCATCCGGAAACCCGGCACATGATTACGCTGGAAGTACAGAAGGATTGCTTTGTCGGTTTTAAGGGGGAGCGGTTCCGCTTCTACCTCTCCGATGAAGGCTACCGGAACGCAAAGCGCAGTGAACAGGAGGGGGAAATTAAGATAAAAAGCCATGCCGCCGTTGCTGCCGGGAAGCTCTATCCTGACAAAAAGCCCCGACAGCAGGAGCGATAAAAAAGCCTGTTCCAGAATCAAAGTGCGCCGGGCGCGCCTTGATTTTTGCAGGGAAGTTCTAACGTGGACGAGCCGGGCGCACTCACGTTGGCGGCTTTTCATGTGTGGAAAAATCAGAACGCGCCGGGCGCGTTCTGATTTATGCCGCCTATGGCACAATTGGTACGGCTGATTCCCGACTGCCGGATATTCCGCTTGCAATTTTGGCTTCCAAAGTGAAAAGCTGGAAAATCCCCCTCTGAAAGAGGGCGCAATTATACACCACTTAGGAAAGTGGTGCATTGCGCCCTGCCGGGAGCGTCCTGCGGACAGCGGATGATTTCCGTAGATTTTCAATCTGCTCCAATCATCACAGGGGACGCTACCCTTCCCCTGCGCTGGCTCCGCCAGCTACCCCTTTGCGGACTTGCCGCCCGGAATTATCTTACACTGCAAGCTGCTCCTGTCCAACAAGTTTTCCGAAATCCAGCTATACTTTTTTGATAGGATAGCGTATAATGAAGCCAGTGAAAAATCGAAATTTGAAAGGAAAAATTGATGAAGACTATTTTTATACACGGTTCGGGCCATAAATCAACAAGTTGGAATGAAACAATTTCACATATGGAAGACAATAGAGATATCTTGTGTCCAGACCTATCTACAATTCTTAATGGCAAGGAAGCTTGTTATAAAAATTTATATTCTTCATTCAAAGAATATTGTAATAATAATGACGGACAAATAAACTTGTGCGGCATTTCGTTAGGGGGAATATTAGCATTACATTACACATTGGATTTCCCCGATAAAGTGAAATCACTTGTTTTGATTGGTACTCCCCATAAAATTCCCAGGGTAATATTTGGCATTCAAAATATCATTTTTAGACTTTTACCCAGATCAATGTTTGAAAATATGGCGTTTAATAAAAAAGACACTTTCATTTTGGGAAACTCCATGAGAGCATTGGATTTCAGTGACAGCATTAACAGTATAAAATGTCCTACTCTTTTGATTTGCGGGAAAAAAGATAGCGCCAACATTAAATCTGCGTATTATTTCCACCAAAATATTCAAAATGCAAAATTAGAAATCATCGAAAATACCGGACACGTTGTAAATGAAGAAAATCCTCTACTTTTAGCCCAAATATTAAACAAATATTATAACGAAACAAAATGAAGCCTGCTACATTTATAGAATTGAGAGATAAAAACTCCAGTTTATAGGGGATTTCATCTTTTGGGTGAAATCCCCCCCTTGACAAATGTTCTCTTGATTTTGAATGCTGTTTGACTCGTTTTCTGTATTATCGTCCTGGCTGAGACGGCAGTACAGAGCGGTTTTCTTCTGGTTTGACGTTATCATCTTACCCTCCTTCGTTGGTCAAACCGTTCAGAGCATTGCATAGCTATCATACTCCAGAACGGCCCGGATATCCAGTGTTTTTCCCAGACAGTGCCGGGATTACGCGCACAGTTTTTGCTGCTGGATTTCCAGGTCGATCAGGGCTTTCAGTTTTTCTTCCGGCGAACAGTGTCCGTTTATCGGGAACACGGACACCACCCGGATGGTTCTGCCGTGGGAAACCTGGATACGTTCCATCCTGATTTCTTGCTTGTCATTTGGCTTGTCTATGGTCGGGAACCTCCTTTCTTGACAGTTTTGCCAGTTTGTAAATTTGATCCTGTAAGAACATATCCAATTATCATTTTTGATTCTTACCAACTCAAAATCGGGTTCGGTGAACTCACCAAACCCGATTTTGCCACACCGGCCTACGTTTGGCCTGACGGGCTGGATGGGAAGGGATGCCTGCGGGGCCGAATGAGGGCCGCACAGGGCCTCCTGTGGGGCAGACGTGGGGGAAAATCATCCCCGCTGAAAGGTGAAGCGCCGGCAAGCTGCAGGTACGGCTTGCCGGCGCTGGTGGGCTCGGCTTACTTTATTTCGTAGAGCTGGGTACGAACAGTTCCTTGAGGAAGGCCGTGGCCTCCGGGGCCTGATCCTTCCCGGTCTGATAGGTCTCGATGAGCAGGATGCCGTTCCTGCCGGAGAGGTCGTTGGCGGACACATCCACATGGAGCCAGCGCCCCTCCACGTACACGAGGTTCCAGGTGTGGGTCTTGCTACTGACGGTGAAGCAGGGGATGTCCGCCGCCCTGCACAGGAACTTCATTGCTCTGGCGTAGGAACCGCAGGCCGCTTTCGGCTCCCCGGCATGGGGGGCGAAGGTCTGGGTGATGCCGACTGTTTTTCCCTTTTGGTAGGCCAGCAGGGTGCGGAGGTAGTCGTTGAAGGCTTTCACCCGTTCCCGGTCCGTCATCTCCTCCGTGGCCTCAATGACAGGCTGGACGAAGTCCAGGGGCACTTGGTAATTTTCCGGCACCTCGGCGGATACGGCGAAGTAATTCAGGTACTGCCAGTAGTCGGTGAAGCCCTGGGGCACATGGTGTTCATACCGCAGCACACCCTCCATGCGCCCAATCAGCTTTTTCACCGCGCTGTAGTCCTCCTTGGACACCATGGTGTAGGTGGGGGCGGCAGCGCTGGTCCCGTCCAGCATCGTCTGGCGGATGGCGTTGTACAGCTCCCGGCTGTACACGCCGGTGAACACCTCCGGGCTGGCCTCCTGAGAGAAGTCCTCCCGGCTCCAGTGGTCCGCGCTGATGGTGTAGGGTTCTGGCTGCAGCGTTGGGGCCCCCGCCGCCTGGGTGGGTACGGCCAGCAGGGCCGCGGTCATGGTTCCTGCCAGCAGCAGGGACAGGGTTTTCTGTTTTTCATGCTCGATTCCTCCGTTTTGTAATGTGGTGGGGCTTTCGCAAACCGAACCATACCACATGACGTGCGAGAAATCGAGAATTATCGGCAGACAGCGTTCCGAGACAAGATTTGCTGGGCAACATCCACAATGGCCCCTGCCGCTATCTGACTGTGCTGCTCTCCGCTTTCCTTCCATTCCTTTCCGGCGGCTTTGCCGCCCGTCCAAGGGAAGGGGTAGGGGAAGGGAAAGAATTCAGTAATTGATAAGTCTTTATTTATTTTCTATCTTTATTTAATTGCGTTGGATTTACCTACGTAGGTTTTTCCGGCGTTGGATAATCCGTCAACGGTTTTCCCGATGCCGTTTATTTCAACGCTGGAGGATCGGGTGACAGCCGAGGATGCTCGTAAATGCTGTACTCTGTTCCGCACAACCGTCCCCGGTTGTCCCGCTCCCTCGCCCGCACGATATACCCGGCCCGTTCCAGCTCATGAACGGCCTGACGGATGGCATCAAGCTGCTCTTGATTGATATAGGCCAACCCCTGCAGGGTGAAGTCCCATTCTTCCGGGAGTGAGAGGATTTGGGACAGGAGGCCCTTGGCTTTCAGGGAAAGAGATTTGTCCCGCAAATGTTGGTTGGACATGACTGTGTAATTTGTGCTTTTCTTGACACGAAATATTGCCATTTTCGCTCCCTTCGGCATGTAAAAATGCTGGTTATATCATAGCCTTATTGGGGACTACTTCTGGGCGGCCAGACGATAAACTTCTTCACAGAGCTTATCCGTTAGAAAAAGTAGTTTTGAGGCGGCTTCGGCATCCATACCTCTGGCCCGTTGATGGCGGGTTATCTGCTTTACGTTGGAATAGATCATGTTGACGCTGGCATGCAGGGCGTGGTTCAGTTTCGGTGAACGGCCCTTGAACTCACCGCCTTGAATCAGGCGGCAAAAATAAGCCGTGCTGTGCAGCCTGGTCATTCCCATGTACTGCTGAAGCCGTTGGTACTGCTCCTCTGTCATGCGGACAGAAAGGTTTCTGCTGTAGTCCCGCGTGGAGACGCGGACTTTCCGCGTTTTCCGATTATGACGCATGGAGATATCCCTTCTTCCTCAGCGCATAGAGCCGTTCGTACACAGCACCCAAAAGGCAAACAGCGTGGCGAAGCTGTTCTACAGTACCGTAGCCGCTGTTGAAATCGCGGGCGATGGCGTTGATCTCACGTCCTGCCTCGTCCATGAAGCGAATGGCTTCCCAGGTTTCCTCCTCCCGATGCAGGACAGGACGGTTGATTTCCAACTGAGCCATCAGCCATGCATTGGCGGATAGTCCGGCAGCCGCGCTCTTTTCCTTTAGTAGTTCATAATCCCTGGCACTCATACGGACACAGGTACGATGTGATTGTTTGTTCGTATTTTTCACTCCCATCTCGCTTTCGACAATATTGTCAGAAGCGATTGCTCAGAAACACCTTCTGACAACGTTGTCAAAAAGTTCGATCTGACTTTTCGGCAACGTTGCCGAAAGGTTACCGCCCGCATGCGGCATTGGGGTTAGGGGATCTCCCCTGCAAGAGGCGTTTTGACATCAAAACGCGATGCTTGCGCCCTCACCGCCGGTGGACGGTGAGGGCCTTGCTCCCGCCAGCGGCGGGGCTTTTTCCAGCGGTAGCCTAAATATATTTGCGGGGATGAGAACAGTGCAACTGCTGAAACGAAAACGGCGCAATATCTTTTCTATGCAGTTCTTGCCTCCTGCCAGGTGTTATAGATTCACCTTGTTTTCTGTAAAAAGGAATGCCGGGTGTCAATCATACACCCTGTTCTTGCACTTTTCCGACTTGAGCAAGGATATCCTCCTCGCCATCCTCGTCCAGCCAGACACAGGAGGTGGCACAGTCCAGAAACCAGTCGGAGCGCAGCAGGGACAGGATGATATCCCACATGGTTGCGAAGTCATCGCCATGGGCCTTGCTCCTGAAAGCGAGAGCATCTCCGTCAAAGACGCAGGGAAAATCGTGGGCGGTGAACAGATTTTTTATCGTCCGATACACGTCCTCCAGCGTGAAGCCCCGCCGCTCTACAATGGCCTTGTCAAAGGAAAATTTCACGTTCATTTTGTAAGCCCTCCTATTATGTGGTGGCCCACATGATACCACCCTTTCCCGGCAACATCCAGATAATTTGCCAGACAGTTATCTTCGATTCATAACAAGGGTGTCAACGCAGACACCCTTGCCAAAGCAATACCCCCATATATGAACAGGCAGGGTGTCACACATAACCCCCTGCCCTCAGCCCTGCTCCCTATCAGATGGCACGTCTGGCCGTTGATGAACACAGGAAACTGCATTCTTCAGCAGATCCCCAATAGTTTGAAACGTCTGAGCCAACTCGTAGGACTCTTGCACAGAGTCCTCAATTTCGTCCTGCGTCATGCGGGTACACTCCGCCCAGATACGTACATTTTCCTCCGTGGGGGTCAGCAGGACGGCCCGCTCATACGCTTTGCAGAACAGGCCAGCAATCTTATGGCGGCGGTCTGCTTCTGCATCCAACTGGTCGATCTCCCGCACAGCCGACAGCATCTCCGCGGCAGCGGACTCTTGTTCCTCCGGCGGCAACTGCTGGACAGCTTTCAAGATCCTCCAGCCTCGGTTGATAGACCGTTCTTTCTTTTCCAAAGCGTCCTTCAGCGACTGGGGCGCATTTTCGGCTAACTGCGCGATCCTGCCCATCGCCTGCTCCCCGATGCCAACAGCCTGGGCCAGTTCCTTGCGGGTGTCGATGGGCTGGAGCGCTTTTGGCGAATTCACCAAAAGCGCTCCCTTACCTGATTTGTCACCGCCAGCCGCCGATTGGTTCGCCTTTGCCCTAGCCTCGATGTCCGGCTTCAGCCGGAGGGCAATCTGGCCCAATTCCCACTTGTCCAGGTTGCGGCGGCCTTTCTGGGTGTCCAGCGCCCACTGTTTCGCCTCCAGCAGATCGGCAAACGAAAACACCAGTATTTTGTAGGGCAGGCCGTGCGTTTCGCAGATGCGGAGCCGGTTGTGTCCGTCAATGACAACCATGTCCTCATTGACAATGATAGGAGCGTAGCATCCGTTTTCCAAGATATCGCTCTCCAAAGCAGAAAACTGCTCTCCGCTTAACGGCGGGAGCAGCTGTTCCATCTCCGGCAGAACAACAGAGGTTCTCTCAGAGCTACTGTATTCGATTTTTGTATTTTGCAAAATTCTATCTCCTTCAGCTTGATTTTGAGAGCCATCGCCGTAAATTGCCGTTCTACCCAATCCGGTTCCTGACAGGCAACTCTGCTCGGTGCTGTGTCGTATGACTTCCCTTGGCCCGCTCCCTCAAACTGAGATCATGACAGGCTTCCCCGAAAAAGTATCCGATTGGACGGTCATTTACTTTTACCCCAGACACAAAATGTGCCTGGGGTACAGCGTTAAGCCTATAAATGATTTCCAATCTCTTTCGGGAAAGCCTGATTAATGATGATACAAAATTAAAATAATATTATCCAATCAAACTGCTGTATCGCACAGTATAACTCACTGTTGATGGCTTGTCAGGGAGAAATTTGGCAGCCATTATTATTGGCGCAGAAATATTTCCTTTTGAAGGCCAATCTATGCCAGTCTACGCCTCCTCCAGCAGTACGGTATATCCCTGCTGTACCACGGCGGCGCGAATCACAATATGATTCAGCAGTTTTAAACAGGACGGCGAAGTGCTGCTTTCTGCCGACAACAGCGCACGGGGTTTCAACCTGGAGGAGGCCGCCTCTGTGATTCACTACGACTTGCCCTATGAACACACTGAAAATGGAATAGCGCATTGACCGCCGCCACCGTCTCGGTCAGGAAAACGATGTGCTCTCCTTGGCGTTCATCAACCAGTGCAGCCTTTCAGATGTGCGGAAGCCGGAGCTGGCCAGCAAGTGGATGCTGCCAGCATCAATGTGGGTGGCGACCACACCTCGAAATCCGGGAACTGTTTCTGTGCAAACTCCAGACCGATGGCGTCGATCTCCTGGGGCGTGATGTCGTCCTCTGTTGAGAGAGACTTAGAACTGCGTCCCGCCTGTCTTGCGGAAGAGTTCCTTGGTCATCTGTATCTCGATGAAGGCGGACTGCTTTTTGCATCGGATCGTGGTAAAGGTCGCCATCAGCGCACCTCCTGAACCAGCGCACTCACCGCGTTACACAGTTTTTGTGCTCTTGGACGAGGTCGTCCCCACACAGAATTGTGAGCCGCTCCATCACCCGGCGGTAGGCATCTTCCACTCCGCCCAGGTCCCGGCGGAAGCGGTCCTTGTCCAGCTTTTCCCGTGTTTTGGCGTCCCACAGGCGGCAGGTATCGGGACTGATCTCATCCGCCAGCACGATGGTCCCATCGGGCAGACGGCCAAACTCCACTTTGAAGTCCACCAGAATGACGCCCCTGTCCGCCCAAATCTCCCTGAGCAGCCGGTTGATTTGAAAAGCATAGCCCCGGATCAGGGCCAGCTCCGCCCGTGTGGCCAGCTTCAATGCCGCCGCGTGGTCATCGTTGAGCAGCGGGTCATCCAGTTCGTCATTTTTGTAGGAAAATTCCAAAGTCGGCTCATCAAAGGCCGTCCCTTCCTCCACACCGTATCGCTTGGAGAAAGAACCCGCCGACAAATTTCGCACAATGACCTCCAGCGGCACAATGGAGACCCGCTTCACCAACGTCTCCCGAGGGCCCAGCTCCCGGACAAAGTGAGTGGGGACCCCCTGCCTTTCCAGCCGCGCCATCAGCAGATTGCTCATTTGGTTATTGATGACTCCCTTTCCCTGGATGGTCCCCTTTTTTGCTCCATTGAACGCGGTGGCGTCGTCTTTATAGGACACGATGAGCAGTTCGGGATCTTGGGTCGCATAGACCCTTTTTGCCTTTCCCTCATAAAGTAATGTCTGCTTTTCCATTCTCTTTCCTCCATGTATCTCAAATTTCGGAATCGGCCTTGCGTTTCCGCTCCATTGACGCGGCCACGAACTCCCGAAACAGCGGGTGGGCCCGGTTGGGCCGGGACTTCAGCTCCGGGTGGAACTGCCCCGCCGCGAACCAGGGGTGATCCGGCAGCTCGATAACCTCCACCAGCCGCCCGTCCGGGGACAGGCCGGACAGGGCCAGTCCCGCCTTTGTCAGCGCCTCCCGGTAGTCGTTGTTGAATTCGTAGCGATGGCGGTGGCGCTCACTGATCTCCTGCGCGCCGTAGACAGCCGCTGCCAGGGAGCCCTCCTTTAACCGGCAGGGGTAGCTTCCCAGCCGCATGGTGCCGCCCTTGGCCGTCACCCCCACCTGATCGGACATCAGGTCGATGACGGGGTGGGGGGTGCGGGGGTCAAGCTCAGAGGAGTGGGCCCCCGCCAGGCCGCACACATTCCGGGCAAACTCCACCACCGCCAGCTGCATCCCCAAGCAGATACCCAGGAAGGGCACCCCGTTCTCCCGGGCGAAGCGGATGGCCTGGATCTTGCCCTCCACGCCCCGGCCCCCGAAGCCGCCGGGCACCAAAATTCCATGAACACCCGACAGCAGGCGGTCTGCCGTATCCGCCGTGACCTCCTCGGAATTGACCCAGCGGATGTCCACCGAGACGCCATTTTCGATACCCCCGTGGGTCAGCGCCTCCGCCACCGACAGATAGGCGTCGTGGAGCCCCACGTACTTGCCCACCAGGGCGATGGTCACGCTCCCCTTGGGATGCTTGGCCCGGTGGACCATGGTGGCCCACTCGGTGAGGTCCGGCGCGTGGCAGATCAGTCCTAAGCGCCGAACCACCACGTCGGCCAGCCCCTCCCGCTCCAGCATGAGGGGCACCTCGTACAGCAGCTCCGCCGTCAGGTTGGGGATGGCGTGGTCCACGGGGATATTGCAGAACAGGGAAATCTTATTCAAAATGTCCTGGGGGACGGGGGCGTCGCTGCGGCACATGATCACGTCGGGCTGGATGCCCAGGCTGAGCAGCTCCTTGGCGGAGTGCTGGGTGGCCTTGGACTTCAGCTCCCCGGAGCCGGGGATGGACACGATGAGGGACACATGGATGAACATCACGTTCTGCCGCCCCCGCTCGGCGGCCACCTGCCGGATGGCCTCCAAAAAGGGCTGGCTCTCGATGTCGCCCACGGTGCCGCCGATCTCCACAATGGCCGCGTCGGCGTCCTCTCCCTCCAGGGAGTAGATGTGCCGCTTGATCTCGTCGGTGATATGGGGGATGATCTGCACCGTGCCCCCTAAATAGTCCCCCGCCCGCTCCCGGTTGAGGACGTTCCAGTAGACCCGCCCGGCGGACACCGAGGAGTTCACGGTGAGGTTTTCGTCTATAAACCGCTCGTAGTGGCCCAAATCCAGGTCGGTCTCCGCCCCGTCGTCGGTGACGAACACCTCCCCGTGCTGGTAGGGGGACATGGTGCCCGGGTCCACATTGAGGTAGGGGTCCAGCTTCTGCACCCGCACCCGCAGCCCCCGCTGCTTCAAAAGCCGCCCTAGGGACGCCGCCGTGATGCCCTTGCCCAGCCCGGACACCACCCCGCCGGTGACAAAAATATACTTTGTCATACAAATTCACTCCCACTCCACCGTAGCCGGAGGTTTATTGGTAATGTCATAGGTAACGCGGCTGATTCCTTCCACCTCGTTGATGATCCGGGTGGATACCCTGTCCAGCAGCGGATAGGGTATCCGTGCCCAGCTGGCCGTCATGAAGTCAGAGGTGGTCACCGCCCGAAGCGCCAGGGTGTAATCATAGGTACGCCTGTCCCCCATCACCCCTACCGAGCGGGTATTGGTCAAAACCGCAAAATACTGGCTGAGATTTTTGTCCTCACCGGCCCGGGCCACCTCATCCCGGAAGATAAAATCGGCCCGGCGCAAAGTATCCGCTTTCTCCTTTGTCACCTCACCGATGATGCGGATGGCCAGCCCAGGACCGGGGAAGGGCTGGCGGGATACCAGGTACTCGGGCAGGTTCAGCTCCCGACCCAACCGGCGCACCTCATCCTTAAAAAGCATCCGCAGAGGCTCCACAATCTCATCAAACTCCACATGGCCGGGCAGACCACCCACATTGTGGTGGCTCTTGATAACGGCGGCACTTCCCGCGCCTGACTCGATCACATCAGGGTAGATGGTGCCTTGGGCCAGGAACTTCACCTTCCCCAGCGTTTGGGCCTCTTCCTCGAAAACCCGGATAAACTCATCTCCCACAATTTTCCGCTTTCGCTCCGGATCCTCCACCCCGGCCAGCCTGGACAGGAAGCGTTCTTCGGCATCCACCCGGACAAAATCTATGTCCCAGGGAGCGAAAGCCCGTTCCACTTCATCCGCTTCCTTTCGGCGCATAAGACCATGATCCACAAAGACGCAGGTGAGCTGTGGTCCCACCGCCTCCGCCAGCAGGGCGGCGGCCACCGATGAATCCACACCGCCGGACAGGGCCAGCAGGACGTTTCCCGTGCCAATTTTCTCCCGCAGCCCCGCGATAACGACGTTTTTATAGTTCCTCATGGTCCAGTTGCCCTTGGCCCGGCAGATATCAAACAAGAAGTTACGGATCATATCTACGCCGTGCTCCGTATGTCCAACCTCCGGGTGAAACTGTACCCCATAAAACCCTCGGCGCTCATCGGCAATGGCGGCGCTGGGGCAGGTGTCGGTATGGGCGGTCGAGACAAAGCCCTCTGGAACCTGGTCTATGTAGTCGCTGTGGCTCATCCAGGACACGCTCTGGACGGGCAGCCGCTGGAACAGCTTGCAGGAGACATCGTAATAAGTGCGGGACTCCCCGTACTCCCGGGCCGTGTCCTCCTGGGCGGAGATCACCCGTCCCCCCAGGGACTGTGCCATAAGCTGGCATCCGTAGCAGATCCCCAAAATGGGCACACCCCAAGTAAAGATCGCCGGGTCTACACGCGGGGCGCCGTCCAGATAGACAGATCCTGGACCGCCGGTAAAGATAATACCGATGGGGTCCATGGCCCTCATCTGGGCAAGCGGGGTGGTCCAGGGCTTGATCTCGCAGTAGACATCACACTCCCGCACACGCCGGGCAATGAGCTGGCCATACTGGCCGCCAAAATCAAGAATCAAAATGGTCTGCATCGTCACACCCCGCTGTCTCCATAGTTTGCCAGCACCCGGGCGGAGGGGTCGTCCACATCGCAGCCCTCCCAGTCCCTGTTGGGCATCCAGAAATCCGCCACCATCCGGCTCTGGCCTGGGTAATAGTTCTCGAAGAGCTCCCGGTAGAGCAGGGACTCCTTGGTGAAGGGCCGGGCATGATCGTACTTCCGCCGCCGCTCGTCGAATTCCCCGTCGGTGTACCGCCCCCCGGCGTACTCCTTCAGGTCGTCCACCAGGGAGTGGCCCACCGCGTCGGAGAAGGCCGCCTTTTCCCGCCACAGGATACCCTCTGGGAGCCAGTCTCCTGCAAAAGCTTTGCGCAGGAGATATTTGCCCATGCCGTATTTGTTCAGCTTTTTCTCCGGGTCGATGGACATGACATACTCCACAAAGTCCAGGTCGCCGAAGGGCACCCGGGCCTCCAGGGAGTTCACCGAGATGCACCGGTCCGCCCGGAGCACATCGTACATATGCAGCTCCCGGAGCCGCTTCTCCGCCTCTTCCTGGAAGGCCCGGGGGTTGGGGGCGTAGTCGGTGTACTTGTAGCCGAACAGCTCATCGGAGATCTCCCCGGTGAGAATCACCCGGATATCCGTCCGCTCATGGATGGCCCTGCATACCAGGTACATCCCAACGCTGGCCCGGATGGTGGTGATGTCATAGGTGCCCAGCAGCTCCACCACCGTCTCCAGGCTGTCCAGCACATCCTGACGGGTGATGATGACCTCCGTGTGGTCGCTGCCGATGTAGTCTGCCACCTGGCGGGCGTATTTCAGGTCGATGGCGTCGGTGTCCATGCCGATGGCGAAGGTGCGGATCGGGGCACGGCTCCGCCTGGCGGCGATGGCGCACACCAGGGAGGAGTCCAGCCCGCCGGACAGGAGAAAGCCCACCTTGGCGTCGGCGACCAGCCGCTTTTCCACTCCGGCGATGAGCTTTTCCCGGATGTTGGCGCAGATAGCGTCCATGCCGTCCCGGCAGACGCGCTCCACCTGGGCAATGTCCCGGTAGCACACAAATCTGCCGTCCTTGTAATAGTGTCCCGGCGGGAACGGAAGGATATGCTCCACGATCCCCACCAGGTTCTTTGGCTCACTGGCAAAGACGGCGGATCCGCTGCGGTCATGCCCGTAATAGAGGGGCCGGATGCCGATGGGGTCCCGGGCGGCGATGAACTCCCCCGCAGTGCCGTCATAGATGACGCAGGCAAACTCCGCGTCCAGCATGGCAAACATAGCCGTGCCATACTCCCGATACAGGGGGAGCAGGATCTCGCAGTCGGACCCGCTCTGGAACGCATAGCCTTTCCCCTCCAGTATCTTCCTGAGCCGCTCAAAGCCATAGATCTCGCCGTTGCACACACAGCAGCTGCCCTCCCGCTCAAAGGGCTGCATCCCCTCGGGGGTGAGGCCCATGATGGACAGCCGGTGGAAGCCCAACAGGCCGTCTCCGGCCCGGAGCACCCGGCTGTCGTCCGGGCCGCGGCTGACGGTGCGGCCAAAGCCCCGCTGAAAGGCGCCAAAATCAGCCACAGGGCCGCAATAACCGATGATCGAGCACATATGTCTCCTCTTTCCGCCCTCCCGGCTCCCGCCGGAGCCATGGGCCTTTTATTGTTCCCTGGGTCACAGGGACATGGGGTACTTCCCCGTAAAGCACCCGTCGCAGAAGCCGCAGACCGCGTCCGGGGCAATGCGCTTCAGCGCGTTCAGGCTCAAAAAGCCCAGGCTGTCCGCCCCGGTCCGCGCCCTGATCTCTTCCACCGAACAGCGGCAGGCGATCAGCTCCTCCTTGTCTGGGATGTCCGTGCCAAAATAGCAGGGAGCCATAAAGGGCGGCGCGGAGGAACGCAGATGCACCTCCGCAGCCCCCGCCTCCCGCAGCAGGGACACGATCTGCCGGGAGGTGGTGCCCCGGACAATAGAATCGTCCACCATCACCACCCGTTTCCCCTCCACGCAGCTTCTCAGCGCCCCCAGCTTGATGCGCACCGCCTGCTCCCGGCGGCCCTGGCCGGGGGTGATGAAGGTGCGGCCGATATAGCGGTTTTTCACCAGCCCCACCCCGTAGGGGATGCCGGACTCCTCCGCATAGCCCAGGGCGGCGTCCAGCCCGGAGTCGGGCACACCGATCACCACATCGGCCTCCGCCGGGTGCTCTTGGGCCAGGAACCGCCCCGCCCGAAGCCGGGCCTGATGGACGCTCTGGCCGCAGATGGCGGAGTCGGGCCGGGCAAAGTAGATGTACTCAAAAATGCACAGGTGTCCGCCGCCCGCCGATGGAGGCTGGACAGTGCGCACCCGCCCGTCCTCCACCGCCACGATCTCGCCGGGGCCCAGCTCCCGCTCGAACCGGGCCCCCACCGCATCCAGGGCGCAGCTCTCGGAGGCGAACACCACGACCTCTCCCCGTCGGCCCATGCACAGGGGCCGGAAGCCCCAAGGGTCCCGGGCGGCCACCAGCTTCCGGGGCGACATGACGATGAGGGACCAGGCCCCCCGCAGCCCTGCCAGCGCCCGGCGCACCGCCTCCTCCACCGAGGGACAGCGCAGCCGGGCCTGGGCGATGGCGTAGGCGATGAGCTCGGAGTCGCTGGTGGTCTGGAAGATGGCCCCCTGGTACTCGAATTGTGCGCGCAGCTGGTCCGCGTGGGGCAGATTGCCGTTGTGGGCCAGAGCCAGGGTGCCCTTAACGTACCTCAGCGTCAGAGGCTGGGCGTTCTCCCGGCGGGTCCCGCCCGTGGTGGAATAGCGCACATGGCCCACCGCCATGGTCCCGTTCAGCCGGTCCAGGACCGCCTCGTGGAACACCTCACCCACCAGTCCCGCGTCCTTGTGATAGGACAGCTCCCGGTCGTTGATGGCGGCGATGCCGCAGGCCTCCTGCCCCCGGTGCTGGAGGGCGTACAGGCCATAATAGGCGGTGCGGGCGCAGTCTCCGGCGGGGTCATAGACGCCGAACACGCCGCACTCCTCATGAAGCTCCATGGTAACACTCCCTTGTGTCAACGCCCTCAGGGCAAGGGAACCAGCCCTTGCCCTGGGGTATTCTTTATTCCTCTCCCTGGAGGGCGTCGTAGCCCCGCTCATTGGTACGGACCTTGACAGCCTGCTCCACGCCGTAGACAAAGATCTTTCCGTCCCCGATATGGCCGGTATACAGCGCCTTCCGGGCGGCGTCCACCACCTGGGCCACCGGGACCTTGGACACCACCATGTCCACCTGGAGCTTGGGAAGCAGGTTCATGGACATGGGCACGCCCCGGTAATACTCCGTGCGGCCCTTCTGGATGCCGCAGCCCAGCACCTGGGCGACGGTCATGCCGGTGACGCCGATGTCGTTCATGGCGGACTTGAGCTGCTCGAACTTGGCCTGAGCGCACACCACCGTCACCTTGGACAGCTTCACGTC
>CAJUKT010000035.1 GCA_910587255.1 uncultured Oscillospiraceae bacterium | reverse complement strand
GCCTCCCGTGTCCATCCTGACCCCGGAGCAGACCCAGTACTACTTCCTGTCCGGCTTCACCTCCAAGCTGGCCGGCACCGAGCGGGGCATCACCGAGCCCACCCCCACCTTCTCCGCCTGCTTCGGCCAGGCCTTCCTGGAGCTGCACCCCACCAAGTATGGCGAGGAGCTGGTGAAGAAGATGGAGAAGTCCGGCGCCAAGGCCTACCTGGTGAACACCGGCTGGAACGGCACCGGCAAGCGCATCTCCATCAAGGACACCCGCGGCATCATCGACGCCATTCTGGACGGCTCCATCCTCAAGGCCGAGACCAAGACCATCCCCTACTTTAACCTGGAAGTGCCCACCGCCCTGCCCGGCGTGGACCCCACCATCCTGGACCCCCGGGACACCTACGGCGATCCCAGCGAATGGGACACCAAGGCCAAGGATCTGGCTGGCCGCTTCGTGAAGAACTTCGTAAAGTACACCGGCAACGACGCGGGCAAGGCCCTGGTCGCGGCCGGCCCCAAGGCATAAGGCATTTTACCCTGACCAACCGGCGGCAAAGCGCCGCGCCGTAAGCGCGGCGCTTTGCGTCCGAAATGGCCCGGCGCGCCCGCAGGGTGCGTACAGACGGCCGCAACCCTTTCCCCGAAAAGGCCGAAGGCTTTTTCAGGGAGAAAAGAGAAATTTGGAGGTGTTCCAATTTGAAGAAAAAGGTCCAGTTCACGGAGACCGTATTACGTGACGCCAACCAGTCCTTGATGGCCACCCGCCTTCCCTACTCCGATTATGCCGACATCCTGTCCACCATGGACAAGGCCGGATATTATTCGGTGGAGTGCTGGGGCGGCGCCACCTTTGACTCCTGCCTGCGCTACCTGGGGGAGGACCCCTGGGAGCGGCTGCGCAACATCCGCAAGAACATGCCCAACACCCGGCTGCAAATGCTGCTGCGCGGCCAGAACCTGCTGGGCTATAAGCACTACCATGACGACGTGGTGGAGAAGTTTGTGGAGCTGTCCATCAAAAACGGCATCGACGTGATCCGTATCTTCGACGCCCTCAACGACTTCCGCAATATCAAAACCGCCCTGGAGGCCACCAAGAAGTACGCCAATAAGCGCACCGTGGCTTCCGGCTGCATCTCCTACACCCAGAGCCCGGTCCATACCGTGGCCAAGTATGTGGAGATGTGCAAGGAGCTCAAGACCATGGGCTTTGACACCATCTGCCTGAAGGACATGGCGGGCACCATGAGCCCCAACGAGGCCGAGGGCCTCATCAAGGGCATCAAGGACGCCATCGGCGAGATGCCCATTATCCTGCACACCCACTGCACCACCGGCATGGCCTACATGACCCTGATGAAGGCCATCGACTCCGGCGTGGATGTCATTGACACCGCCACCTCCTGCTTCTCCAACGGCACCAGCCAGGCTGCCACCGAGACCATGTTCTACGCCATGCAGCAGTACGGCATTGAGACCGGCCTCAACGAGGAGATCATCAATAAGGTCAACGACTACTTCAAGCCCATCAAGCAGAAGTATGTCGACTCCGGCCTCATCAACCCCAAGAGCATGGCCACCGACTCCCAGGCCCTGGTGTACAAGGTTCCCGGCGGGATGCTGTCCAACATGATCGCCAACCTGAAGGACATGAACGCCATGGACAAGTTCGACGAGGCCCTGGTGGAGATCCCCAACGTCCGCAAGGATCTGGGCTATCCCCCGCTGGTCACCCCCCTGTCCCAGATGGTGGGCAACCAGGCCGTCACCAACGTGCTGATGGGCGAGCGGTACAAGCAGATCTCCAAGGAGATCAAGAACTACTTCAAGGGCGATTACGGCATTGCCCCCGGCGAGGTGAGCGCCGAGCTCCAAACCAAGATCCTGGGCGAGGGCGGCAAGCCCACCGACTGCCGCATTGAGGACTCCAAGCGCACCGGCGAGGAGTTCAAGGCCGCCCGCGAGGCCCTGGGCGAGCTGTGCCGCTCCGAGGAGGACATGATGAGCTATATCTGCTTCCCCGACCAGGCGGAGAAGTTCTTCAAGGACCGCAAGGCCAAGGAAGAGAACGTGGCCACCTACACCATCACCGAGGCATAAGGGGGGCGTGGTATGAATACTCTCGCCCTCACCGCCGCCAATATGGGCATTGGCGGCTCCGGCATTGCCGCCGTGCTGGGCTATGTCGTGGTATTCTTCGGCCTGGTGCTGCTCATGTGCGTGGTGATCCTCCTGGGCAAGGCCCTGGCGGGCACCAACAAGAAGGCCGCAGCCCCCGCGCCTGCCGGCGCGGCAGCCCCGGCAGCTCCGGCGGCCCCTGCTGCGCCCCCGGCCCCCGGCTCCGCCGGCGAGGTCAAGCTGTTCGACGTGCCCGACAAGGAGGCCGCTATGATTATGGCGATTGTGGCCGACAAGATGGGCAAGCCGCTGAATGAGCTGCGCTTCAAGTCCATTAAGGAGGTCAAGTGAAATGAAATATAAAGTGACCCTGAACGGTCGCACCTACGAGGTGGAGGTGGAACAGGGCAAGGCCATGCTGACGGACGAGTACGAGGCCTATGCCCCGGCCCCCGCCGCGCCTGCGGCCCCTGCTGCCGCGGCTCCCGCCGCCCCTGCCGCCCCCGCACCTGCTGCGGCCCCCGCCGTCACCGCCGCCGGCGAGCCGGTGAACTCCCCCATGCCCGGCACCATCCTCCGGGTGGAGGTAGCCCAGGGCGCCGCCGTCAAAGAAGGCCAGCTGCTGGTGGTGCTGGAGGCCATGAAGATGGAAAACGAGATCCTCGCCCCCAAGGACGGCACTGTCGCCCAGGTGGTGGTGCAGAAGGGCAGCCATGTGGAGACCGGTTCGCCGCTGATCATCCTGGCATAAGGAGGGGCTTGTATGGATATCTTACAAACCCTGTCCAAGCTGGCCACCGAGTCCGGCTTTGCCGGGTTCTTCGCGGCGGGCGGCTGGAAAAACCTGATCATGATCGCCTTGGCCTGCGTGCTGCTCTACCTGGGCATCGGCAAGAAGTTCGAGCCCCTGCTGCTGGTGGGCATCGCTTTCGGCGTGCTGCTCACCAACATCCCCGGCGCGGGGCTGTACCATATGGGCATGTGGGACGCTTACGTCTACGAGTGCCCCTATGACGCTGTCAATGATTACGCCCTCTACAACGGGACGGAGGAGCGGGGCTACACCCAGGAGGAATACTACTACTACGTGTTCGCCCGGGCCTGCGGCCACACCACAGAGGAGATTGAGGCGTATTTTGATACGCTGGCGGAGAAGGGCGGCGACATCAACGCCGACACCCAGGCCCTGGCCGGCTCCGCCAACCTGGATCAGGATGTGGTGACCGCCATTGACTCCAAGCTCAAGGCGGAGCTGTCCTTTACCGACATCATCCATCTGGGCGGCCTGCTGGATATCCTGTATATCGGCGTGAAGGCAGGCGTGTACCCCTGCCTGATCTTCATCGGCGTGGGCGCCATGACCGACTTTGGGCCCCTGATCGCCCGGCCTTCTTCCATGCTGATGGGCGCGGCGGCTCAGATGGGCGTGTTCTTCGCCTTCTTCGGCGCCTGCCTGCTGGGCTTCGCCGGCAACGTGGCCGCCTCCATCGGCATCATCGGCGGCGCGGACGGGCCCACCGCCATCTATCTGACCACCAAGCTGGCCCCGGCCTTCCTGGGCCCCATCGCCATCGCCGCCTACTCCTATATGGCGCTGATCCCCATGATCCAGAAGCCCCTGATGCGGGCGCTGACCACGGAGAAGGAGCGGAAGGTGAAGATGGAGCAGGCCCGGAACGTGTCCAAGGTGGAGAAGATCGTCTTCCCCATCGCGGTGTCCACCTTTGTCATTCTGCTCATCCCCTCCACCGCCCCACTGATCGGCTGCCTCATGTTCGGCAACCTGCTCAAGGAAACCGGCGTGACGGAACGGCTGAGCGACACCGCCCAGAACGCCCTGATGAACATCGTCACCCTGTTTTTGGGCATCAGCGTGGGCGCCACCACCGTGGCCGCCCGGTTCCTGTCCCTCCAGACCCTGATGATCGTGGTGCTGGGCGTTATCGCCTTCATGTTCTCCACCATCGGCGGCCTGTTGATGGGCAAAATCATGTACAAGGTGTCCGGGGGCAGAATCAATCCCCTCATCGGCTCTGCGGGCGTGTCCGCCGTGCCCATGGCGGCCCGCGTGTCCCAGGATGTGGGCCGGGAGGCCAACCCCAACAACTTCCTGCTGATGCACGCCATGGGCCCCAACGTGGCCGGCGTCATTGGCTCCGCCATCGCCGCAGGCTTCCTGCTGGCTGTGTTCGGCTGAGCGAAGCTCTGACGGAAGTCCTTCCAACGCAAAACTCCCGCTTCCAATTGGAAGCGGGAGTTTTTTCAAACGAGCGTTTCACGTGAAACATCCGTTTTCTCCACGTGCGCCGCCGGTCACCTTGACTTCATATTCTGCCCGGCCCTGCTTATACAGGTCATTCCCCTGGCTGTCGATGGCTACGGTGAGGGGCAGGTCCCGCACCGTCATGCGTTTGACGGACTCACAGCCCAGATCGTCGAAGGCAATCACCTCCGCCGTCTCAATACACCGGGCGATGAGCGCCCCCGCACCGCCCACGGCGGCGAAATAGCACCCGCTATTGCGCACAATGGCATCTTTCACGGCCTGGCTGCGCTCCCCTTTGCCGATCATGGCCGCCAGGCCCAGATCCAGCAGCCGGGGGGCAAAGGCGTCCATCCTCCCCGCCGTGGTGGGGCCGCAGGCCCCCACCGCCATCCCCTGCTGCCCTGGGGTGGGGCCGGCATAGTAGATGACCGCCCCCTTTAGCTCAAAGGGCAGAGGCTTGCTTTCATCCAGCAGCTCAAACAGCCGCTTGTGGGCAGCGTCCCGGGCGGTGTAGATGGTCCCGGACAGCAGCACCCGGTCCCCGGCGCGCAGCCCGGGCAGGCGGGCGGCCAACCCGCCGCTATGTAAGCTCAGCGCGCTCATTCCAGCCCGCCCCGCTCACGGAGCGCCCGCGCCGCGTCGTCCAGCGCCCCCAGGCGCTCCGACCCCCGGCTGAGTAGCTTCACCTGCTCCAGCAGGCCGTCCATCCCCTGGCGCAGCGTCCCATATTGGGCCAGCACCCCTTCCAGCCAACTCCGGGTCTCAGTCCGAATGCGCTCCGCCTCCGCCTGGGCCTGGCTCACCGTGTCCTGGGCCTTGCGGTGGGCGTCCAGCTCCACCGTGGCCACCCGGTCCTTCAGCTGAACGTAGCTGTCCGCCATGGGCTCCAGCTTGCCCACTTGGGTCTGGAGCCGGGACAGCTCCTGCTTGGCCACCGCCAGCTTGGACTCGGTTTGGGACAGCTCTCCCCGCAGCCGGGCCAGCGTCCGGGTGGACTCCTCCAGACAGGCCCGGGCCTTGGCCTCCTCCGCGGCGGCGCCGCTCTTGGCGTTCTCCGCACCGGACAGGGCGGCCTCCAGCTGTGCGGCCCGGTCCTCCGCCTGGTCCAGGCGCTGCTGGAGCGCCTCCAGATCCTGGCGGTGGACGGCGGCAGTCTGCTCAATGTACTGCTGCACATCCTGGCGGTTGAAGCCCCCCAGCGCCGAGCGGAATTTTTGAATGACGGCGGTGCCTTCCATATCAGTTCCCTCTTTCTGTTCTATGCCGCTTTTTTCTTTACTTTACCACATTTTACGCCGCCTGACAATCCCAATTCTGCGGCAATTCCCTCCCCTGCGTTGCATGGCCTGCCCTCTAAAGAAAAAACGCCGTGATTATTTATCAAATTTTATAAATTCGCCCTTCCCTCGTGTGTCTCATTATGGTATAATGCCCTAGGTTAGGGCGGGGCTGCCGCCATGACACTTTATTCCAGAAATGATGTGACGCTTTGATGGTATACGACGCTTTCATTGTGGGCGCGGGCTACGCCGGGGCGGTGTGCGCCCGGCGGCTGGCGGAGGACGGCGGCTGGCGGGTACTGGTGCTGGAGCGCCGCCCCCATGTGGGCGGCAACGCCTATGACTGCCTGGACCAGGCCGGGGTGCTCATCCACCAGTACGGCCCCCACATTTTCCACACCAACGACCGGCGGGTGTTTGAATACCTGTCCCGTTTTACCCAGTGGCGGCGCTACCAGCACCGGGTAGTCGCCAACCTGCCCCGGGATAACCCCGAGGTAATCCCCGCCCACAAGAGCACCGACGGGCGGTTTTTCTTCCCCGTTCCTTTCAACCTGGACTCCATGAAAAACGCCTTTGGAGAAAAGGAAGGGGCACGGCTGGGCCAGAAGCTGCTGGACGCCTACCCCGCCCAGAGCCAGGTAACCATTCTGGAGCTGCGGCAGAACCCCGATCCCGAGGTGGCCGCCATCGCGGACTATGTGTACCAGCACGTGTTCGTACACTACACCATGAAGCAGTGGGGCCAGACCCCGGAGGAGATCGACCCCGCCACCACCGCCCGGGTGCCGGTGCGGCTGTCCAAGGACGACCGCTACTTCCAGGACGCGTACCAGGGGATGCCGCTGGAGGGCTACACCCCCATGTTCGAGAAGATGCTGGCGCACCCCAACATCACCGTGGAGACGGGGGTGGACGCGCTGTGCCGCCTGGAGCTGGCGGACGGCGTGATCAAACTGGACGGCGAGGTATTCGACGGCCCCGTGATCTACACCGGCCAGGCCGACGAGCTGTTCGGCTTCCGGTTCGGGCCCCTGCCCTATCGGACGCTGGACTTCGGGTTTGAAACCCTGCCGCAGGACGTTTATCAGACCCACGGCACCGTGAACTACACCGCAGACCAGCCCTATACCCGGATCACCGAGTTCAAACACCTCACCGGGCAGGAGCTGCCCGGCGCCACCACCATCATGAAGGAATACTCCAGGGCCTACACCGGGGCGGACGGCGAAATTCCCTATTACGCCATCATCAACCCGGGCAACAACGCTTTGTACGCCAAGTACAAGGCCCTGGCGGACCAGTATCCCGGCCTGCGCCTGCTGGGCCGTCTGGCGGAATACAAGTATTACAACATGGACGCCATCGCCGCCCGGGCGCTGGCGTTGGCGGACAGCATGATTTGACCCGTCCGGGGCATACTAGACGTTAGATTTGGAGAGATGGAATATGGATAAAATTATCACCTTCGCCGTCCCCTGCTACAATTCCGCGGCCTATATGGACCATTGCGTCGAAACCCTGCTCACCGCCGGGGAGGACGCGGAGATCATCCTGGTGGACGACGGTTCCACCAAAGACGACACCCCCGCCAAGTGCGACGAATGGGCCGCAAAGCACCCGGACATCATCCGGGCCATCCACCAGGAGAACGGCGGCCACGGCGAAGGGGTCAATCAGGGCATCCGCAACGCCCGGGGCCTGTATTATAAGGTGGTGGACTCCGACGACTGGCTGGACACGGACGCCCTGGGCAAGGTGATGGCCAAGCTGCGGGAGTTCGCAGCCATGCCCGCCCCGGTGGACATGCTCATCGCCAACTACGTCTATGAGCACGTGGAGGACAATACCCAAAAGGTGATGGGGTATAAAAACGTATTCCCCCCCGACCAGATCATCGCCTGGGACTCCATCCGCCGCTTCCGCACCTCTCAATACCTGCTGATGCACTCGGTTATCTACCGCACCCAGCTGCTGCGGGACTGCGGCCTGGAGCTTCCCAAGCACACCTTCTATGTGGACAACATTTTCGTCTATCAGCCCCTGCCCTACGTCAAGACGCTGTATTATATGGATTTGGACCTATATCGCTACTTCATCGGCCGGTCGGATCAAAGCGTCAACGAGTCTGTGATGGCCGGGCGCATCGACCAGCAGGTGCGGGTGACCAAGCATATGATCAACGCCCACGATATCATCGCCCTCAAGGCCATGCAGCCCAAGCTGGGGCGGTATATGCTCAATTACCTGTCCATGATGATGTCCATTTCCTCCATCTTTGCCGTCATCGCCGGCACCCCGGAGGCCCTGGGCCTGCGCACCCAGCTGTGGGAATACCTGCGCCAGAAGGACGCCGCCCTCTACCGCCGCTGCCGCTACAAGGTGACCAACGTGGGCACCAACATCCCCGGCTACCAGGGGCGGAAGCTGTCGGTGCAGCTCTACCGGGTGGCCCAGAAGATTTACAAATTCAACTGAAAAGGAGAACCCATCATGTCCGTACAGACAATTACCAAGGAAAATTTCGAGGCCCATGTGCTCCAGTCCGATAAGCCCGTGCTGGTGGATTTCTGGGCCCCCTGGTGCGGCCCCTGCCGCATGGTATCCCCCGTTGTGGACCAGATCGCCGAGGAACGCCCCGACATTGCCGTGGGCAAGGTAAACGTGGACGAGCAGCCCGAGCTGGCCGCCCAGTTCGGCGTGATGAGCATTCCCACCCTGCTGGTGTTCAAGGACGGCCAGGCCGTCAACAAGGCAGTGGGCGCCCGTCCCAAGGAAGAGCTGCTGTCGCTGCTGGATTAAAGTGCGCCATTGCAAGGGCCGCCCGGCCGGGCGGCCCTTGCTTTTTCATAAAAATCTGCTATACTATGGTCTATTGGGGTCTGCGCCGCATAGAATGGTGCGGCAAACTCAACAGACCGCACATCAAATAGGAGGTCATCTATCTTGTCCGACGACCCATTCTTACCCAAACTGATTCTACTCGCCGTCCTTATCCTCATCAATGCCTTTTTCGCCGCGGCGGAGATCTCCGTTATCTCCCTGTCCGAGGCCAAGCTGCGCAAGCAGGCCGACGAGGGCGACAAAAAGGCGGAAAAGCTCCTCAAGCTCACCCAGGCCCCGGACAATTTCCTCTCCGCCATCCAGATTGCCATCACCCTGGCCGGGTTTTTGTCCTCCGCCTTTGCCGCCGACAGCTTCTCCGACCCGCTGGTGCGGTGGCTGGTGGAGGAGCGGGGCGTCACCGCCCTGGACCCCCACGCCCTTAATAATCTGATGGTGGTGCTCATCACCATTGTGCTGTCCTATTTCAGCCTGGTGCTGGGGGAGCTGGTCCCCAAGCGCATCGCCATGAAACGCACGGAGGCGGTGGCCCGGTTCACCGCCGGGGCGGTGGCCGCGGTGGCTGCGGTGTTCCGCCCGGTGATCTGGCTGCTGTCCAAGTCCACCAACGGCGTACTGCGCCTGTTCGGCATCGACCCCAAGGCCGACCAGGAGGACGTGAGCGAGGACGAGATCCGCATGATGGTGGATCTGGGCGAGGAGCGGGGGGCCATCGAATCCTCCGAAAAGGAGCTCATCGAAAATATCTTTGAGTTCAACAATACCACCGCCGAGGATGTGATGGTCCACCGCACCGACATGGTGATGGTGTGGGTGGAGGATTCCAATGAAGACGTGCTCAGCGCCATCCTCTCCTCCGGGCGGTCCCGCTTCCCCGTCTACCGGGAGGACGCGGACGACATTGTGGGTATCCTCAACACCCGGGATTTCCTGCTCAACGCCCAGGAGGATTCCCCCAGGCCCCTGCCCGAGCTGCTGCGCACAGCCTACTTTGTGCCGGAATCGGTGCGCACCGACGTGCTTTTCCGGGATATGCAGAGCAAAAAGGTACATATGGCCATCGTGGTGGACGAATACGGCGGCACCTCCGGGCTGGTGACCATGGAGGACCTGCTGGAGGAGATTGTTGGCAATATCTACGACGAATTCGACCCCCAGGAGGAAAAGGACATTGAGGAGGTGGAGCCCGGCGTGTGGCGTGCCTCCGGTTCCTGCCCCCTGGAGCAGATCGCCCAGGCCCTGGGCATGGAGTTCCCCGAGGAGGAGGAATCCGACACCCTGGGGGGGCTGGTGTTCGCCCAGCTGTCCGTCATCCCGGAGGACGGCGCTCAGCTGGAGGTGGACGCCTGCGGGCTTCACATCCAGGTGCGCAGCTTTGCCGAGCGCCGGGTGGATTGGGCGCTGGTCTCCAGACTGGAGGGCGCTTCGGAGCAATCACACACTGGTTGAACAAAAGGCGGAGCGCATGGCGCTCCGTCTCTTTTTGCCAAACTTCCGCCCTGCGCCTCCTGAAAAAATTGGCGCTTTTTGAGAGTTTTTCCCGTTCGTCTTGACATTTCCCATTCTTTGTGTATGATGTGGGTGGAATCAGAAGAATCAATATATCGTGCTTTCAAGACTGGAGGAACACAGCATGAGAAAAACAAAAATTATCTGCACCCTTGGCCCCGCCTCAGACAGCGAGGAGGTCATAGAGCAGCTGATCCTGTCCGGCATGGACGCCGCCCGCTTTAACTTCTCCCACGGCACCCACGAGACCCACGGCGCGCTGCTCACCCGGTTCAAGCGGGTGAGGGACAGCCTGGGCCGGCCCGTGGCCACCATTTTGGACACCAAGGGTCCCGAGATCCGCATTCTCTCCTTCGCCTGCGGCCGGGTCGAGCTTCAGGAAGGCAGCCTGTTCACCCTCACCACCCGGGAGGTGGAGGGTGACGCCCAGCAGGTGTCCGTCACCTATTCCAACCTCCACCAGGAGCTCCAGAGCGGCTGCCACGTCCTCATCGACGACGGCCTGGTGGACCTGGAGGTGGAGGAAATCGACGGCCAGGACATCCGCTGCCGGGTCGTCACCGGCGGCCCGCTGTCCAACCATAAGAGCATCAACATCCCCGGCGTGTCCATCGCCCTGCCCGCCCTCACCGATAAGGACAAGGAGGATCTGCGCTTCGCCGTGGAGAACGACTTCGACTTCGTGGCCGCTTCCTTTGTCCGCCGCCCCTCCGACGTGGCGGAGATCCGCACGGTGCTGGACAGCTTCGGCGGCCAGGACGTGGGCATCATCGCCAAAATTGAGAACGGCGAGGGCGTGGACAACCTGGACGCCATCGCCAACGCCGCCAACGGCGTAATGGTGGCCCGGGGCGACCTGGGCGTGGAAATTCCCGCCTACGAGGTGCCGGTGCTCCAGAAAAAGATGATCAAGTCCGCCATACACAAGGGCAAGGTGGTCATCACCGCCACCCAAATGCTGGACTCCATGATCCGCAACCCCCGGCCCACCCGTGCCGAGGTGTCCGACGTGGCCAATGCCGTGTTTGACGGCACCAGCTGCGTGATGCTGTCCGGCGAGACCGCCTCCGGCAAGCATCCCGTTGAAGCGCTGCAAACCATGGTGAGCATCGTGGAGGCCGCCGAGGAGGGCATCGACTATTGGAAGCGGTTCCGCAACGGGGTGTTTGACCACACCAGCAATATCTCCGACGCCATCAGCCACACCAGCTGCCTGACCGCCATGGACCTGGGCGCTACCGCCATTCTGGCCGCCACCCAGTCCGGCTATACCGCCCGGATGATCTCCCGCTTCCGCCCCGGGTGCGCTGTGGCCGCCCTCACCACCGAGGAGCGGGTGCGCCGGCAGCTGGCCATCTCCTGGGGCGTAGTCCCCTTCCTGTCCGGTAATGTGGACTCCACCGACCGGCTGTTCTCCCTGTGCGTGGACACCGCCAAAAAGGAGGCGCTGGTCCAGACCGGGGATACGGTGGTTATCACCGCCGGGGTACCCCTGAGCAGCAGCGGCACCACCAACCTCATCAAAGCGCAGGTTGTGAAATAATAAACCGGCGGCCCAGGGTGTTCCTTGGGCCGCGGTTTTTTCCCATCTTTGATCGAAGGAGGCAGTTATGATACTGGAAACCCCCAGACTGTTCCTGCGTGAGCTGAAACAGTCTGATTTCGACTCGCTGTGCCTCATCCTGCGGGACGAGGAGACGATGTACGCCTACGAAGGGGCTTTTACCGCTGCGGAAGCTCACCAATGGCTTGACAGACAGCTTTCCCGCTACCAGCGGTGGGGATTCGGACTATGGGCCGTTGTCCTGAAGGATTCCGGCGAAATGATCGGGCAGTGCGGGCTTACCCTACAGCTGTGGAAGGGCGAGGAGGTGCTGGAAATCGGATATCTCTTTCAGCGCCGGCATTGGCATAAAGGTTATGCCACAGAGGCCGCTCGGGCATGTAAGCAGTACGCTTTTGAGACACTGAACGCCGAAGAGGTCTGCTCCATCATCCGGGACACCAACACAGCCTCCCAGCGCGTGGCCATTCGCAGCGGCATGACCAGGGCGGACTGCTGGACCAAGCACTACCGGGGAATCGCTATGCCGCACTACCGCTATATAGCGGCGCGGCATGTGTAAAAAACTTCCCGCCGGGCGTTTTTCTCCCACCGCTTGCGGCGGACGGCCTGGTGTGCTATAATAGCAGTTACTTGGTCTGCTTTTGAGGGGGTATAATTTTGAATATCTTTGACATCATGGGTCCCGTTATGGTGGGCCCGTCCTCGTCCCACACCGCCGGGGCCGCCCGGATCGGGTACATAGGGCGCAAGCTGCTGGGCTTTCAGCCCGCCCGGGCGGACATTGCCCTCCACGGCTCCTTCGCCGCCACCGGGGCGGGCCACGGCCCCGACCGGGCCATCGTGGCCGGTCTTTTGGGCATGTCCCCGGACGACCCCCGCATCCCCTTCAGCCTCCAGCTGGCCAAGGAGGCAGGGCTTGAGGTAAACGTCCACTCCGTCACCCTGCGGGACGCCCACCCAAATACCGCCCTCATGACCCTCACCGGCTCCCGGGGCCGCACAGTGGCCGTCAGCGCATCCTCCCTGGGGGGCGGGCGCATCCGGGTCAACTCCATCGACGGCCTGGAGGCGGCCTTCTCCGGCGACCTGCCCACCTTGGTCATCCGAGGCCGGGACGAGCCGGGCGTTGTGTCCGAGGTCAGCACCTGCCTGGCCCGCAACGGGGCCAATATTGCCACCATGCAGCTCTACCGGGACCGCCGGGGCGGCTTGTCCGTCACAGTCATTGAATGCGACGAGCCGGTGAGCGACGGGATATTGGAGGACATCGACCTTTTGGGCGGCGTGGTGCGCTGCATCTATCTGAATTTGGAGGAGGGCTGAGTATGTTTGGCTCCGTGCAAGCTCTGCTGTCCGCGTCGGCGGACAAACCGTTGTGGCAGGCCGTATTGGACGATGACTGCCAGGACCGCGACGTGCCCGCCGGGAACAGCCTGACTAAAATGGCCGCCCTGTGGCGCACCATGAAGGGGTCTGTGCTGGACTATGACCCCACCCGCCGCTCCCCCTGCGGCCTGTCCGGCGGCCAGGGCGCCCAAATGGCCGCTCTGGACCACTCCATCTGCGGGCCCTTTATTCAGGAGGTCATCTCCACCGCCCTCAAGCTGGGGGAGCATAACGCCTGCATGGGCCGTATTGTGGCCGCCCCCACCGCCGGGGCCTGCGGAGTGCTGCCCGCGGTGCTCATCCCCCTCCAGCGCCGGGAGCGCCTTACCGATGACCAGATGGTGCAGTGCCTGTACGTCTCCGCCGGATTCGGCCAGGTCATCGCCACCCGCGCCTCCATCTCCGGGGCGGAGGGCGGCTGCCAGGCGGAGGTCGGCTCCGCCTCCGGCATGGCCGCCGCGGCGCTGGTCCATGCCCGGGGGGGCTCTGGGGCTCAGATGGCCGCCGCCTGCGCCATGGCGCTGCAAAACGTGCTGGGACTGGTATGCGACCCGGTGGCCGGGCTTGTGGAGGTACCCTGTGTGAAGCGCAACGTGATGGGGGCCGTCAACGCCATGTCCTGCGCCGACATGGCCCTGGCGGGGCTGGAGGGCGGCATTCCCTGTGACGAGGTAATCGACGCCATGGCGGCGGTGGGCCGCGCCATGCCCCCCTCCCTGCGGGAGACCGGCGAGGGCGGCCTGGCCGCCACCCCCACTGGGCGGAAAATTGCCGAGGGCCATTAAGCGGCCGAGCGGCCGTACGCGGCACAAGCACCCATGCGTGGACAAAATGGGCCCGCTGTCGATTGACAGCGGGCCCATTTTCTGGTATGCTTGTTTGAATAAGCGATGTACGTCAGCTCACAGCTTCTTCAGCTCGGATATCACCCCGTTCACCATCATCCCAGGCACCCAGCCGGTGATGAAGTCCCGCAGCTGCTCCAGCGTCACCGTTCTGGCCGCCCCTTGCAGCGGATGCTTGGCCAGCATGGGAATGCGCTTTTGGAACACCGCCCGGCTTCTGGGATTGTCCCACAGCTCGCCCAGCGTGATCTGATTGTCTCGCAAGTCCATCTTGTTCACCTCCAGGTACATACTATGCGCCGGAGGGCCCGGCCTGACATCATCATTGACAAAACAGATAGACCGTACAGGAAAGGAGCACAACATGCCTAAGCGCCAAAAGAAAAAGCTGAAAGGCCACGAGTGGCGGCACATTGAAAACAAAAAATTGATCTACACCGTGTATTTCATCCTCCGCGTGTCGGTGGTGCTCATGCTGGTGGCCCAATTCTTCAACCAGAACTATGAAAACGTGCTGCTTTGCGTGCTCACCCTGGTGCTGTTTATGCTGCCCTCCGCCTTTGAGCGGCGGCTGCATATCGACCTGCCCGACACACTGGAGGTCATAATCCTCCTGTTTATCTACGCCGCCGAGATTCTGGGCGAGATCCAGTCCTACTACACCAGCTATCCCGGCTGGGACACCATGCTTCACACCATGAACGGCTTCCTCTGCGCCGCCATCGGCTTCGCCCTGGTGGATATCCTCAACCGGGAGGAAAAGGTGTCCCTCCACCTTTCCCCCTTCTTCATGGCGGTCACCGCCTTCTGTTTCTCCATGACCATCGGCGTGCTGTGGGAGTTCTTCGAGTTTGCCATGGACCGCTGGATGCTGTTCGACATGCAGAAGGACACGGTGATCAACACCATCTCCACCGTCAACCTGGACCCCAACCACGGCACCACCGCCGTCATTGTCCAGGGCATTCAGGACGTGATCCTGGTGCTGGACAACGGCACCCAGATGCCCCTGGGACTGGGCGGCTATCTGGACGTAGGCATCATCGACACCATGAAGGATTTGTTTGTCAACTTCATCGGCGCGGTGGTCTTCTCCTTCATCGGATACTTCTACGTGAAGGGCCGAGGCAAGGGCGGCTTTGCCCGGCGCTTTATCCCCCGCTTCCAGCGCAAGCCCGCGGCCCAGGAACAGGGCGGCGGCCAGGCCCAGCCCGAACCCAGCCCGGAACAGCCTGAATAGCCCGCTTCCTTCCGGGGCATACTTCCCCTGTATTCGAAATGACTGTAGGATACAAGGAGGTAACGACCATGATTAACCAGACCAATCCCAGCATCAAGTGCACCGTAAACAGCTGCACCTACCACAAGGACCAGCACTGTACCCTCAACGAGATCCAGGTGGGCCATTGCCAGAACAGCGTGTGCAAGTGCGGCGAGACCGAGTGTGCGTCCTTCAAGCTGGGCGACCACGGCACCAACTGCGGCTGCCACTAAAAAGCGCTGAGCCATTGTAATCGGTGCGGAGAGACGGGAAGGGCCAACGCCCTTCCCGTCTCTTGATAATTGTGCCAAAATCCTGGGAAAAAACCCTCGGTTTTTGGCATAGCGGCGCAATCTGCCTGCCACCGAACATTTTACATTGACAAACATGCCGTAAAAAGATATTATATCTTCAATACGCTAAATTATTCACGCGTGTTTTCAAACGCACCGCGGAGCATGGCTCGTCCTGTGGGGGCGCGGCTGTGCTTTTTTGTATTGAAGGAGGTTTCCAACATGTTGATGCGAGGGTCCCAGATCGTGATGGAGTGCCTGCTGGAGCAGGGCGTGGACACGGTGTTCGGCTACCCCGGCGGCACCATCCTGAACATTTACGACGAATTCCAGCTCCATGGCTACAGCGAAAAAATCCGCCACTACCTCACCTCCCACGAGCAGGGCGCGTCCCATGCCGCCGACGGCTACGCCCGGTCCACAGGAAAGGTGGGGGTGTGCTTCGCCACCTCCGGCCCCGGCGCCACCAACCTGGTCACCGGCATCGCCACCGCCTACTACGACTCCTCCCCGGTTGTGTTTATCACCTGCAACGTCAGCGAAAACCTCATCGGCAAGGACTCCTTCCAGGAGGTAGACATCACCGGCATTACCATGCCCATTACCAAATGTAATTTCCTGGTGAAGGACGTGAACGAGCTGGCCGATGTCATCCGGGAGGCGTTTGCCATCGCCCGCTCCGGCCGGCCCGGCCCGGTGCTGGTGGATATTGCCAAAAACGTCACCGCAATCCAGGGCGAATACCAATACCTGCCCCTGGCCGAGCATCCCAACCACGGACGGCTGGCCACCCTGCTGCGCCGGTCCAACCGGGATCTGAAAAACCCCGAGCCCAACCGGGGGGATATCGACAAGCTGCTGGAGCTCATCGCCCAGTCCCAGCGCCCCATGGTGCTGGTGGGGGGCGGCGTGATCCGCTCCAGGGGGGCCGTGCCCGAATTCCGCAGGTTTATTGAGACCCTGGACGCCCCGGTGGGTTCCACCATCATGGGCGGCGGGGCCTGCCCGGGCAATCATCCCTTGTTCACCGGCATGGTGGGGATGCACGGCTCTCACGCCTCCAACATGGCCACCGCCGAGTGCGACCTGCTCATCGCCATCGGCTGCCGGTTCTCCGACCGGGTGGCTACCGCCCCCGCCTCCTTTGCCCAGAACGCCAAAATCGTCCATATCGACATTGACCGGGCGGAGATCGACAAGAACGTACAGACCTTCCACCACATCATCGGGGACGCCCGGCGGGTGCTGGAGCTGCTCAACGAGAAGCTGCCCCAGCACGATTACGCCGCCTGGAAGGCCCAGGTCTTCGCCCGGAAGGAGCTGCCTCTGAAAAAAGACGATATCCTCCACCCCCACGAGATTTTGGAGACCATTTCCGACCTGACGGGCGGCGACGCCATCATCGCTACCGACGTGGGCCAGCATCAGATGTGGTCCTGCCAGTACTACCATTTCTCCCGGCCCGGCCAGCTGCTCACCAGCGGCGGCTTCGGCACCATGGGCTTCGGCCTGGGAGCCGCCATGGGGGCTAAAATCGGCAATCCCGGCCAGGTGGTGGTCCACTGCACTGGGGACGGCTGCTTCCGCATGAACTGCCACGAGCTGGCTACTGTGGAGCACTACAGCATCCCCGTCATCACCGTTATTTTTGATAACCGCACCCTTGGCATGGTCCGGCAGTGGCAGAACCTGATCTATGACAAGCGGTTCTCCCAGACCACCCTGGACCGGGGGCCGGACTTTGTCAAGCTGGCCCAGGCTTACGGCCTCAAGGGCTTCCGGGCAACAAACCAGGAGGAGTTCCAGCAGGCCTTCCGGCAGGCCCTGGAGGCAGGCTGCGGCTGCGTCATCGACTGCGCCATCGACATAGACGCCATGGTTCACCCCATGGTGGGCGGAGGCGCCCCTGTCACTGAGTTCCTGCTGCATTAAAAGGAGGGAGAAAGCCATGAATACCACCATTAAACGCCACACCCTGTCGGTGCTGGTGGAGAACACCGCCGGCGTGCTCAGCCAGGTGTCCCGGCTGTTCTCCCGGAAGGGCTACAATATTGAGTCCCTGGCGGTGGGCACCACCGACGACCCTGCCGTGTCCCGTATCACCATCGAGGTTCTGTGCGGCGAGGCCCAGATCGGCCAGATTATCAACCAGCTGCGCAAGCAGTTCTCCGTCTATTCCGTGCGGCTCCTGCCCCCGGAGCAGTCTATCCGGCGGGAGCTGGTGCTCATCAAGGTGAGGGCGGAAAGCCGGGAGGTGCGCAACGAGGTCATCCAAATCGCCAATATCTTCCGGGCCTCCATCATCGACGTGTCCACCCAGAGCCTGACCCTGGCCATCATCGGCCAGGAGTCCAAGGACGACGCCCTGGAAAAGCTGCTGGCGGAGTTTGGCATCCTGGAGCTGGTCCGCACCGGGATGGTGGCCCTGGAGCGCGGGGAAGCCACCATCCGCAACAACTCGGGAAACAAGGTGCGGGAGGAGTTTGACCTGGGCAAGAATATTTTGTGATTGTATCACGGTTGTCATTCTTTTGCCCGATGCTGTGATATTATAGTTGGAAAGCGTATCCATTGACTTTACTTGAAACATATAAGGAGTGTTTACCATGGCAAAAATGTACTACGAGAAGGATTGCGACCTGAGCTGGCTGAAGGGCAGGAAGATTGCCATCATCGGCTATGGCTCCCAGGGCCATGCCCATGCCCTCAACCTGAGGGACTCCGGCTGCGATGTGTGCGTGGGCCTGCGCGAGGGCTCCAAGAACTGGGCCAACGCCGAAAAGGCCGGGCTGGCGGTCAAGACCGTCCCCGCCGCCGCCCAGTGGGCGGATATCGTGATGATGCTCATCAACGACGAGGCGCAGGCCGAGGTCTACAAAAAGGATATCGCCCCCCACATGACCGAGGGCAAGGCCCTGGCTTTCGCCCATGGCTTTAATATCCGCTACCAGCAGATCGTCCCCCCCGCCGGGGTGGATGTCTTCATGGCCGCCCCCAAGGGCCCCGGCCACACCGTTCGCTCCACCTACGTGGCGGGCAAGGGCGTGCCCTGCCTGGTGGCGGTGGAGCAGGACGCCACCGGCCACGCCTATCAGATCGCGCTGGCCTACATCGCCGGCATCGGCGGCGCCCGGGCCGGGATCATGGAAACCACCTTCCACGATGAGACGGAGACCGACCTGTTCGGCGAGCAGACCGTGCTGTGCGGCGGCGTGGTGGATCTGATGCGCTGCGGCTTCGAGGTGCTGGTGGAGGCCGGATATGAGCCGGAAAACGCCTACTTTGAGTGCATCCATGAGATGAAGCTTATCATTGACCTCATCAACAAGGGCGGCGTGGCGGCCATGAACTACTCCATCTCCGACACCGCCGAGTTCGGCGAGTACGTCAGCGGTCCCCGGGTCATCCCCCACGAGGAGACCAAGGCCCGGATGCGCGCGGTGCTGTCCGACATTCAGGACGGCACCTTCGCGGGCAGGTGGATCGCGGAGAACAAGAACGGCCGCACCTTCTTCAACTCCAAGCGTGCCCAGCTCAAGAAGCACCAGATGGAGATCGTGGGCAGCGAGCTGCGCAAGAATATGATCTGGGGCGGGGACAGCGATCTGGATACCGCGTCCAACTAAAAAAGCTGTCAGGGAGCCTCCGGCTGAACCGGGGGCTCCCCTTTAAGGAGGCTTATATATGCGTTCCGACAACGTGAAGAAGGGCGTCCCCACCGCCCCCAACCGCTCCTTATTTTACGCCCTGGGCTACACCCGGGAGGAGCTGGAGCGGCCTCTCATTGGCGTGGTGTGCTCTTATAACGAGATCGTCCCCGGCCATATGAACCTGGATAAGATCGCCGAGGCCGTCAAAGCGGGCGTGCGGGCCGCCGGGGGCACCCCCGTGGAATTCCCCGCCATCGCCGTGTGCGACGGCATCGCCATGGGCCACGTGGGCATGAAATACTCCCTGGTCACCCGGGATCTCATCGCCGACTCCACCGAGGCCATGGCCCTGGCCCACCAGTTTGACGGGCTGGTGATGATCCCCAACTGCGACAAAAACGTGCCGGGCCTGCTCATGGCGGCGGCCCGGGTAAATATCCCCACCATTTTCTGCTCCGGCGGGCCCATGCTGGCCGGAAGGCTCGGCGACGGGCGGCGCACCTGTCTGTCCCACATGTTTGAGGCGGTGGGCGGCTACTACGCCGGTAACCTGGATGAGGCGGGGGTGGAGGAATACGAGGAAAACGCCTGCCCCACCTGCGGCTCCTGCTCCGGCATGTATACCGCCAACTCCATGAACTGCCTCACCGAGGCCATCGGCATGGGCCTTCGCGGCAACGGCACGATCCCCGCCGTGTGGTCGGCCCGGCTGCGGCTGGCCAAGCACGCGGGAATGCAGATCATAGAGCTGGTAAAAAAAGATATCAAGCCCCGGGATATCATGACCCCCGCCGCCTTCCACAACGCCGAAACGGTGGACATGGCCCTGGGCTGCTCCACCAACACCATGCTTCACCTGCCCGCCATTGCCCATGAGTGCGGCATTGAGCTGGATCTGGATATGTCCAACGAAATCTCCTCCAAAACCCCAAACCTGTGCCACCTGGCCCCTGCCGGGGACACATACATGGAGGATCTGGAGGGCGCGGGAGGCGTCCACGCCGTCATGATGGAGCTGGACAAAAAGGGCCTGCTGGACACCTCCGTCCTGACCTGCACCGGGAAGACCCTGGGGGAGAACCTGGAGGGCGTAGTCAACCGCAGCCCCGATCTGATCCGCCCCATCGACAGCCCCTACTCCCCCGACGGCGGCATCGCCGTGCTGAAGGGCAATCTGGCCCCCGAGGGCTGCGTGGTGAAGCGCTCCGCCGTGGCCCCGGAGATGATGCGCCACCAGGGCCCCGCCCGAGTGTTCAACTCGGAGGAGGAGGCCATCGACGCCATCTACGCCGGAAAGATCCGAAAGGGCGACGTGGTCGTTATCCGCTACGAGGGCCCCAAGGGCGGGCCGGGGATGCGGGAAATGCTCAAGCCCACCTCCGCCATCTGCGGCATGGCCATGGGCTCGGATGTGGCCCTCATCACCGACGGGCGGTTCTCCGGCGCCACCCGGGGCGCGGCCATCGGCCACATCTGCCCCGAGGCCGCCCAGGGCGGACCCATCGCCCTGGTGGAGGAAGGCGACCAGATCTCCATCGACATACCCGCCTGCAAAATTGAGCTGCTGGTGGACCAAGACACCCTTTCCGCCCGCCGCGCCGCCTGGGTATGCCCCGAGCCAAAAATCAAGACGGGCTACCTGGCCCGGTACGCTAAGCTGGTCACCTCCGCCGCCCGCGGCGCGGTGCTGGAGTGACCTGAACGCAAACACAGCCGCCCAGCTCAGCGCATTTTGATTGGGGATTGATTCCTCTGCCGGTCTCTTCCCTGCATATAACACAAGCCCCCCGGCACAGCCGGGGGGCTTTCTCGCACCTTATTGGGGATTGATGGTGTAGTTGGGCGCTTCCTTAGTGATATAGATGTCGTGGGGGTGGGACTCCTTCAGGCCCGCCGCGGTGATCTGGGTGAACTGGGCCCGGGTGCGCAGCTCCTCAATTGTGCCGCAGCCGCAGTAGCCCATGCCGGAGCGCAGGCCGCCCATCATCTGATAGATGGTCTCGGACACCGGCCCCTTGTAGGGTACGCGGCCCTCCACGCCCTCGGGCACCAGCTTCTTGTTATCCTGCTGGAAGTAGCGGTCCTTGGAGCCCTTGGACATGGCCCCCAGGGAACCCATGCCCCGGTAGACCTTGAACTGGCGGCCCTGGTACACCTCGGTGTCACCGGGGGACTCCTCACAGCCCGCCAGCAGCGAGCCCAGCATCACCACATTGCCCCCCGCGGCGATGGCCTTGGCAATGTCGCCGGAGTACTTGATGCCGCCGTCGGCAATAATGGGCACACCGTACTCCGCCGCCACCTGGGCCGCGTCAAACACGGCGGTGACCTGGGGCACGCCGATGCCCGCCACCACGCGGGTGGTGCAGATGGAGCCGGGGCCGATGCCGATCTTCACGCAGTCCGCCCCCGCCTCAATCAAGGCGCGGGTGCCCTCGGCGGTGGCCACGTTGCCGGCCACCAGCTGCACATCCGGGTACAGCGACTTGATGCGCATGACGCACTCCAGGATATTCCGGGAGTGGCCATGGGCGGAATCCAGGCACAGCACATCCGCCCCCGCCTCCACCAGCGCGGCCACCCGGTCCAGCACGTCGGGGGTGACGCCGATGGCGGCGCCCACCATCAGCCGCCCCTTCTCATCACGGGCAGAGTTGGGGTATACCTGGGCCTTTTCAATGTCCTTGATGGTGATCAGCCCCTTCAGGCGGAACTGGTCGTCCACAATGGGCAGCTTTTCAATCTTGTGCTTGCGGAGGATCTCCCGGGCCTGGTCCAAGGTGGTGCCCTCAGGCGCGGTCACCAGATGATCCTTGGTCATCACGTTGTCGATGAGCTTGCTCATATCGGTCTCAAACTTCATATCCCGGTTGGTGATGATGCCGATGAGCTTGCCGTTCTCGCAGATGGGCACGCCGGAGATTTTATACTTGGCGCACAGCTCGTCCGCCTCCGCCAGGGTGTGGCCGGGGCCCAGCCAGAAGGGGTTTGTGATCACGCCGTTCTCACTGCGCTTCACCATATCCACCTGCTCGGCCTGCTGGCCGATGGACATGTTCTTATGGATCACGCCGATGCCGCCCTCACGGGCCAGGGCAATGGCCATGCGGGACTCGGTAACCGTGTCCATAGCCGCGCTCATCACCGGGATATTCAGGGTGATCTTCTTTGTCAGCTGGGTGTGCAGATCCACATCCGCCGGAAGCACATTGCTCTCCGCCGGGATGAGCAACACATCGTCAAAGGTGAGGCCCCGCTTGCCGAATTTGTACTCCGTGTCAAATATGCCCATAGTCTCATCTCTCCTGTCTTAGAATTTATTCCACTTCAAATTCTGCGTAATAATTACAGACATCGTACTCTCCAGGCCCCTGGAAATCCATGATCTCTTTACAGACCCTGTAACGTCCCGGCAGGAGTTCGCCGTAGAGGTCACTCCAGTCCAAAGAAACGCTGTGACTGCTGTCTCTGGCAATCTCATACGCCTCCAACGTCCAGAATACCTCATCATCGCCGGAGGCAAAGGGCAGCGCAGACCATATGCCGTCCTCCTCCCGCTCCACATGATACGCCCTGCCATATTGCAGACGGCCTGCGGCCTTCCCGCCGGACTGCTCATAAGTCAGGCGGCATCCAGTGGGGCCGGCCTCACTGGCCGTCAGCGCCAGGCCCCAGGGATCACCGGCAGTCCCCGGAGGCAGATCCTGCGTACAGCCTGCCAGCGACAGCGCCAGGGCCAGCAAAGCAGACAGGCACAACGCTTTTTTCATAAAGGGCTCCCTCCATTAGAATATTTTTCCCATTGTACGCTCTGTCCCGGGCAATGTCAAGATATACAAACCACAACGTCATTTTTCGGCACTTTTGCCCAGGAGAACTGGCGGACAAGCTCCCCGGCTGTCACTTTTTCCGGCCTGTCCATCAGACCTGCGTAAAAGGCCAGCAGCCCGGTGAGCTCCTGGGGCGTATACCGCTCCCGCAGCGCACCCATATCCAGATCCCGGTCCCGCTTGGCCAGCCGCCGGCCGTCGGGCGAGAGCAGCAGCGGCGTGTGGAAAAACCTTGGCGGCCCGTATCCCAGCACCTCATGCAGCCATGCCTGCCGGGGGGCGGAGCACAGCAGATCCCTCCCCCGCACCACATGGTTCACCCCCATGAGCGCGTCGTCCACCACCACCGCCAGCTGATAGGCAAACACCCCGTCGGACCGCCGGACAATAAAGTCCCCGCAGTCATGGGCCAGATTCTCGGCGTAGGGGCCGCAGTTCCCGTCCTCCAGTGCCACCGTCACATCGGGGCACCGCACCCTCCAGGCCGGGCGGCGGCCCTGACCCTCCAGCGCCTGCCGCTCCGCCGCCGTCAGATGGTAGCACTTCCCGGAGTACACCACCGCGCCATCGTCCCGGTGGGGGGCGCAGGCCGCCATCCGCTCTGTCCGGGAGCAATAGCACGGGTAGAGCAGCCCCCTTTCCCCTAAAGCCCGAAAGGCGTCCTCGTAGTAGGCCGTGCGGCAGCTCTGCATGTATTCCGGCTCCAGCCCGCCCTCATCCCAGTCCAGCCCCAGCCAACGCAGGTCATCCATAAGCTGTGCGGCAAAGTCCGGGCTAGTGCGCTGGGTGTCCAAATCCTCAATGCGCAGCACCAGTTCTCCCCCCACGCTACGCACGTCCAGCCAGGCCAGCAGCGCCGAGAGCAGATTTCCCAGGTGCATCCGTCCGCTGGGGGTGGGGGCAAATCGTCCCTTCACCGTCATTGCCCGCTTCCCCCTTCAGTCAAAAAATGTGAGCTGCCGGTCCCCGCCGCCCAGGGCAGCCGCCCGTATGATGGATTTCATGTCGTACAAAAGGCCCCTCTCCCGGCAGGCGGCGGCAAATGCCTTCCACAGCGCTCCCGCCCGGGGGGAGGCGCACTGGTAACGCTCCCCAAACTGCCGCAGGTAGCGTGCTTTCAACCCCTGGCCGGGAAAGGCCCGCTCCAGCCCGTCCAAAAAATACTCCCGCTGGCCCTGCCGCATGGTGACGCCCAGGGCGGGATAGACAAATTTCGCCCCAGCCCTGGCCGCGCCATCCACCACCAAGAGCACATTTTCCACGCTGTCCTCCAGAAAGGGCAGCACCGGCATCAGCAGCACCCCAGCGAACAGCCCCGCCCCGGACAGCTTTTCCAGCGCCGCCAGCCGCCGGCTGGGGGACGGCGCGTTGGGCTCAATTTTGGCCGCCAGCGCGTCGTCCGCGGTGGTGACGGTGAGCTTGCATACCACCGGGGAATGGGCCCGAATGGAGCGCAGGATATCAATATCCCGCGCAATCAGGTCGCCCTTGGTGGCAATGGCCACGCCGCAGTTGTAGGCGTCGATCAGCTCCAGGGCGTGGCGGGTGAGCTCCAGCTCCCCCTCAAAGGGATTGTAGGGGTCGCTCATGGACCCTGTGCTGATGAAGGCAGGCCGCACCTTCCGCGCCAGGTCGTCCCGGAGGATGCGCAGGGCGTCCGCCTTGGCCCGCACCGTGTCAAATTCCTCAATCTGGTAGCAGCTGCTGCGGCTGTCGCAGTACAGGCAGCCGTGGCAGCATCCCCGGTAGATGTTCATGGTGTGGTCGGTTCCAAACCACTCCGTAGACCGGCTGCGGTGGAGCAGATGCTTAGCCGGTATGGTCTCCACGGCTCTCTCCCCCTTCTGCCGGGTGGCGCAAGCCCCTCCCGGTATCCAGCCGGGAGGGGCATTGTTCATCGTTTGTTGAAAATACGGAAGATATCGTCAAAGGGATCGGCCTCCACCTGCTCGGCGGCGGTCTCCGACAGGGGCTTGGGCGGCATGACAGGCCCCACCCCGGCCGGGACGCACTTGGGCTTGTCCTCCGCCGGGGCCTTGGGCCGGGCCTTGGCCTGGACGGGCTGCTCTCCCTCCTTCTCCGGGACAGGGTTATCAATGGCGCCGAAGCCGGTGGCGATGACGGTAACCCGCAGCTCGTCCTCCAGCGTGTCGTCGAAAGCGGTACCCATCATGAACAGCGCGTCGGGGTCGGCCACCTGCTTGACCATCTCAGCGGCCTGCTCCACCTCCTCCAGCCCCATGTCCATGGGCCCGGTGATGTTGACGATGATGCCCTTTGCCCCCTGAATGGAGGTCTCCAACAAGGGGCTGTTGATGGCGATGCGGGTGGCCTCCTCCGCCTTGTTCTTGCCCGCGGCCCGGCCCACGCCCATGTGGGCCAGCCCCGCGTCCTTCATCACGGCGGTGACATCGGCAAAGTCCAGGTTGATGAGGCCCGTGGTCTTAATCAGGTCGGAGATGGACTGCACCGCCTGGCGCAGCACATCGTCGGCGATGGCAAAGGCGTTGGCAAAGGTGATTTTCTCATCGGTGGCGTACTGGAGGCGGTCGTTTGGGATGATGACCAGGGAATCCACCTTCTGCCGCAGCTCCTCGATGCCCTGGGCCGCCTGATCCATGCGGCGGCGGCCCTCAAAGTTAAAGGGCTTGGTGACCACGCCCACGGTCAGGATGCCCTTCTCCTTGGCGATTTCGGCCACCACGGGGGCCGCGCCGGTGCCGGTGCCGCCCCCCATGCCGGCAGTGACGAACACCATGTCAGCCCCCTCCAGCAGGGCGGTGATCTGCTCCTTGCTCTCCTTGGCGGACTCCCGGCCCACGTCGGGGTTGGCCCCCGCGCCCTTCCCGCCGGTGAGCTTCTCGCCGATGGCCAGCTTCTGGGTGGCCTCAGAGGCGCTGAGGCACTGCCGGTCGGTGTTCACCGCGATGAACTCCACGCCCTGCATCCCGGAACGAACCATTCGGTTCACAACATTATTGCCGCCGCCGCCTACGCCGATGACCTTTAAAACGTCCTCGTGGTTGGCGGTGGAATCCATTACAAAAGCCATACCCATGATCCTCCTATGTAAAACAACGAATAGTTATCCATTCCAAAGCGCAAGCTATATCTTGTTGTATTGTACCCTTTTTTCCCCATACAGTCAATAGAAAGCTGCGTGCTGGAGAAATTTTTTAGTGGTCCGGGATGAACCGCGCCCGGTCCTCAGTCACCGTCAGGTCCAGCAGCCCGCCCTGCCCCTCCTGGATTTTTCCACTGGACAATCCGCTGTCCAAAGCGGCCTGGGCCAGCCGTACACAGTAGTCGTAATCCCCGCCCCGGGGCAGCTTGATGCGGTAAATGCCGTAATACAGCGTCATGGAGGTGGCCGAGCTGCACTCAATCCGGGTGCTCTGCTCCAGCATCCCATAGTTCTCCACCGCCGCCAGCAGCTCCTTCACATAGCCCAGGGTGGCCTGCTCCCCTTCCGCCACCTGGAGCATCCCTCCAGCGAAAGGGCTCACCGCCGTCAGGCCGTCGATCTGCACGGTTTTGACGCTGCCATTGTCCTTTTCCAACAGCTTCCCCTGGGAGGAAATGAGCCATCTGCCCTCGGCGGAGTCCACCGACGCCGACGCCACCCGCTCCGTCACCCGGATCACCAGCTTGTCCGGGTAGGAGCGGTGAATGCTCACCCCCTCCACATAGGGCAGCTGGGCGCGTATGCCTGCGGAGATCCGCACCCTGGACAGTGCGATGAGGTTGTCCCCCAGCTGGATGCCGGAGGCATCAATGATCTCTTCCGGCGTGTAGCGTACATTGCCCTCCACCTGGATGGCATTCACCCGGAAAAAGACCACGCAGGCGGTGATGACCGCCGCGGCAATGAGCAGCACGGACATCACCTTATACAGCCCGCCGAAGCGGCCCCGGCGGCGGCTGGGCCGGCTGTGCCTGCGCTGTCTTGCCATGGTGGTCACCTCCATTCTCTTTTGCGGTCCCGCAATGGGGCGTCTCCGGCAGGGGCTGCTTTCTGCTTGTTCAGAAAGTGACCAAAGACACCCTGCGGGGGACGCCGCCCCCCTCGCGCTGCGCACTCCAGGCGGCTATCCTCACACTTCCCGCCGCTCCACATCGGCCCCCAGGGCGCGGAGCATCCCCTCCAGGCCCTCATAGCCCCGGTCGATGTGGTTCAGGCCGGACAGGGCTGTGACGCCCTCCGCACCCAGGGCCGCGGCGGCCAGCGCCCCTCCTCCCCGCAGGTCGGCGGCCTCTACCCGCGCCCCGTGGAGCCGCTCCACACCCCGCACCAGGGCCACCCGCCCCTCGGTGGTGATGTCCGCCCCCATGCGGATGAGCTCCGGCACATGCCGGTATCGGCTGTCGAACATGGTCTCCACAAACAGCGTGCACCCCTGGGACGCCGCCAGCGCCGCCATGACGGGCGCCTGGGCGTCGGTGGGAAAGCCGGGGTAGGGCGCGGTACGGATGGTGGGCGCCCCTTTCAGCGGCATATCCCGGTCCCGCTCCAGCTCCACATACTCCAATCTGCTCTCCACCCGGCACCCCGCCTGGTGCAGCACCGAGAGCACCGTGGCCAGATGCCGCCAGTCCACCCCGCCCAGCCGCACCCGCCCTCCGGCACAGGCCGCGGCGGACAGCAGGGTGGCCGCCACAATGCGGTCCCCCATGACGGTGTACTCCCCGCCGGACAGCGTCCTGCCCCCCTCCACGGTGATGGTGGAGCTGCCCGCCCCCCGGACGCAGGCCCCCAGGCAGTTGAGGAAGCTCTGGAGGTCGCCGATCTCCGGCTCCCGGGCGGCGTTGGCAATGGTGGTGGGGCCGGACGCCCCCACAGCGCACAGCATGGCGTTCTCCGTGGCCCCCACGCTGGGCAGGGCCAGATGCACCTCGCCCCCCGCCGGCCTCCCCTGGCAGTGAATGCCCCGTTCCTCGCTCACCTCACACCCCAGGGCGCGGATGGCGGACAGGTGCAGGTCAATGGGCCGGGGGCCCAGCTCACACCCGCCGGGATATGTAAGGTGGGCCTCCCCCATCCGGGCCAGCAGCGGCCCCAGAAATATGATGGACGAGCGCATGGAGCGCATCTGCTCCTCCGACACGGAGCAGCCGGACGCCCCGGCAGGGTCCACCGTGATGGTGTGCCCCTCCTGCTCCGCCCGGCACCCCAGGCGGCGCAGGATATTCAGCGCCGCCGTAACGTCGGTGAGCTGCGGGCAGTTGCGCAGCACCACCGGCCCTCGTGCCAGCAGGCAGGCGGCCAGAATGGGCAGCACGCTGTTTTTCGCCCCGTGAACGGCCAGCTCCCCCTCCAGCGGCGTCCCGCCCCGAAGATACATCACACTCATGGCAAAGCCTCCCCATAGAAAGAAATCTCGCTTCATCCTATGCGGAAGGGCTTTGAGCCGTTATTTCATGAGCTTAACAAGGTTTTCATAGATGTCCTGGGCGGCATGTGGCGCGGCCAGCTCCCTCAGCGCCCGGCCCATGGCCGCCCGGCGGGCGCCGTTGGCCAGCAGCTCCATGGCCGCCCGGTAGAGCCCCTCCCCGGTGCACTCCTTTTCCTCCATCAGCTCCACCCCGCCCCGGTCGCACAGCACCTTGGCGTTTTTAAACTGATGGTTGGCTGCCACAAAGGGCGAGGGCACCAAAATGGCGGGCTTGCCCAGGGCGGTGAGCTCCCCGATGGTGGACGCCCCCGCCCGGCAGATAACCAGATCGGCGGCGGCCATCACCACCGGCATGTCGTCAATATAGGGCCTGATCTCCCGGTCCGTCACCGCTACGCCGCGCCGGGCAAGCCCGGCGGTCATGTCCTCATAATCCCGCCCGGCGGCGTGGATGTAGTGGAACTGCCGCCCCTCAGCAGCCCAGCGCTCCACAAAATCCACCGTTTTTTCGCTCATATGCCCCGCTCCCTGGGAGCCCCAGAAGGAGATCACCAGCGGCTGGCTGTCCAGCAGCCCCAGCCGCAGCCTGGCCTGCTCCCGGTCCAGGGTGAAGAACTCCCCCCGCACGGGGGTTCCGGTGACGGCCACCCGCTTGGCGTCCTTGTAGTACGCCGCCGCCTCGGGGAAGCCCACCATCACCAGCCCCACCTGATTGGCCAGCGCCCGGGTGGTGAGGCCCGGATAGGCGTTGGACTCATGGATGGCGCAGGGAATGCGCCGCCGGGCCGCCTCATGGACGGCGGGATAGGAGGCATATCCCCCGGTGCCCACCACCAGATCGGGCCTGAATTTTTTTAAAATGGAGGCGGCCTCATACTGCCCCACGGGCAGCTTGAGGGCGCTGCCCACATTATGTTTGATGACCTTCCAGCTCCACGAGCGCTCAAAGGTGGACACCTTCACCGTCTCAATGGGGTAGCCCGCCTGCTTGACCAGCCGCTGCTCCATCCCCCGCTCCGCGCCCACAAACAGGATCTCGCAGCCGGGGTGGTGGGCCTCAAACTGCTGGGCCACGGCCAGAGCTGGATTTACGTGGCCCGCCGAGCCGCCGCAGGTAAATATCACTCTCATGTCGTCCTCACAAGCTCCATTCTCTCGCTTCCGCCTTTCGGCAAAAGCTCGCTCATTTCGCTGCTCGTCCTCTCCCCACAAAGCCAAAGGCCGGCTTTGCGGGGGCCCCTTTTCTCCTACTCCGCCTTGGGGGCGGCGATCTGCCGGGACACGCTGAGCACCATCCCCATCTCCGCCAGCTGGATGGCCAGGGCTGTGCCGCCGTAGCTGAAGAAGGGCAGGGAGATGCCGGTGGGCGGCAGAAAATTGGTGACCACGCCGATATTGAAGAAGGTCTGGAAGGCTGTCAGCGAGGTGATGCCCACCACCAGCAGCGTCCCGAACCGGTCCCGGGCGTGGAGGGCCAGCCAGAACCCCCGGATGATGAGCAGGGCGAACAGCGCCATAATGACGCACGCCCCCACCATGCCCAGCTCCTCGCAGGCGATGGAGAAGATGTAGTCGTTGTGCTCCTCCGGGAGGAACAGGTGCTTCTGGCTGCTGTTGCCCAGCCCCTTCCCCAAAAGCCCCCCGGAGCCTATGGCGGTCATGGACTGGATGGGCTGGAAGCCGCCTTTGCGCGGCTCCAGAAAGGGGTCCTGCCAGATCTCAATGCGGGCTTTCATGTAATCCGTCTGGGTGATAATCCATATCAGCGCGCCGCCCACCAGCGCGCCGCCTGCGGCAAACCAGCCCAGCGAGATGCCCGAGGCAAACAGCACCGAGGCCGCCGCCACCACCACCAGCACCATGGCCGACATGTGGTGCTGCAGGGCGATGACGCCCAGCACCACCGCCAGCACCGCCCCATAGGGCAGCAGCTCCAGCAGGCCCACCCGGTCCAGCCGTGCGGCCATCCGACCGGTAAAGGTGCGCTTGCTCCACTTCTTGGGCGGGGCGGGCTGGCCGCTCCGTTTGGAAAGCCCGGCCGAGAAAAACATGATAATGCCCACCTTGGCGATCTCCGAGGGCTGGAAGCGGATGCCGAAAATGCTGACCCACCGCAGCGCGCCGCCGCCGGTCTTGCCGATGCCGGGGACAAACACCATCAGCATCAGTACAATGGACGCCCCCAGCACAAATACGGACATCCAGCGGAAGTGCTGGTAGTCGATTTTGGAGATGACGAACATGGCAAACACGCCCAGCAGCGCAAATCCGAACTGCCGCTTGAAAAAGTACAGCGGGTCTCCCTTGGTGTTGATGGCGGCGTCCAGGTTATACATGGCCGAGGCATAGGAGGCGGACAGCACCATGATGAGCCCCACGGCGGTGAGCAGCATCACCAGCGCCAAAAAGGGCAGGTCGATGGGCCCCCGGGCCAGCTGCTGCTCGATGGTCAGATCCCGCTTTGCTTTTCTGGCCATGGGCCTCTCCTCCTTCCGCTTTCATCAAACTAACGTTTCACGTGAAACATTGGGCCGCTGCCCGCGACGGCTCCACGCTCAGATGTTGTCACGCTGCGCCTGCTCGCAACGCGCGGCTTCCCTCCGCCTCGGGCTAGTCTCCGGGGCGCTGTGCGCCCCTCCCCTCGCCCTCGCTCCAGTCCATCCGCGCTGCTCGCGACGGCTACGCGCTCAGATGGCGTACCGATACATGACCCCCACAAAGGCCAGCAGGCAGAACGCCACCGTGATCCCCGTGAAGGTGAGCACAATACGCACCTCGCTCCACCCGCCCAGCTCCAGGTGGTGGTGGAGGGGCGCCATGCGGAAAATGCGCTTACCGTGGGTGAGCTTGAAGTAGCCCACCTGGATGATATCGCTCATGGTCTCGGCGATGTAGATAACCCCCACCGGCACCAGCACCAGCGGCGCGTCCAGGGCAAAGGCCATACCGCACACCGCGCCCCCCAGAAACAGGGAGCCGGTGTCCCCCATAAACACCTTGGCGGGGTGGAAATTATACACCAGAAAGCCCAGCAGGCCGCCCGCCAGCGCCCCGGCGAACACACCCACCGCCCCCTTGTCCCACCATTGGGACAGCGCGGCGAAGAACACCGACACCGCCAGCGTCACACTGCCCGCCAGCCCGTCCAGCCCGTCGGTGAGGTTGACAGAATTGACGCAGCCCACGATGACAAAGGCGGCAAACACCAGATAGACCCCCCAGGGCAGCGGCCGGGATATGTTGACAAAGGGGATATACAGGTTGGGGCTCAGATGATGCGTGCTGTTGAGCAGGGTCAGAAAGGCGATGGCCGCCGCCAGCTGCAGCAGGAACTTCCACCCGGCGGTGAGGCCGGTGTTCTCATGCTTGCGGATCTTGGCGTAATCGTCCACAAAGCCGATGGCGCCGCACACCAGGGCAAAGCCCAGCACAAACACCGCCTGCCAGCTCCCCTGGGCCATGTCCCGCCAGCCGAAGGCCAGCACCGCCGCAGCCGCGGCCACAATGAACATGATCCCCCCCATGGTGGGGGTGCCCTCCTTATTTTTGTGCCAGTTGGGGCCGATTTCCTTGATGGACTGTCCCGCGTGCAGCGCCCGCAGAATGGGGATGAGCACCCATCCCACCAGTACCGAGATCACAAAGGCGGTCAGCGCCGCCAGCAGCATCCGTACCATAGCTTTCTCCTCCGCACTCTCTTTTGTATTTTCTCCACTGTCCGAAGCCTTCAGCCGCTCAGCCGCTCGGCCGCCTCTCCCAGCGGAACCCCCAGGGCCAGCGCCCCGGCCAGGGCTGCCAGATGGTCGTACAGCCGCGGGCTCGCCCCGGCGCTCACCCGCACCCGGGCCAGCTCTCTCCCGGCCAGGGCCACGAATTCCAGCCAGTCCCCCCGCAGGCGGACATTTTTAGCCGTCAGGTCCGCCTGGGGCCGCCCGTCGGAGTAGGCGTACACCGCCCCCGGCATGGCCCCGGCCAGCCGGCGGCCCTCCGGGTCGTCCAGCCCCACCACGGTAATGTCCGCCCGCCCGGACAGCGCCCACCGGGCGGCGGCGCAGCCGCTCAGCGTCCTCTGGGCCGGGGGATCGAAGTTCTCCACCACCACTGCCCGGCAGCAGCCCTCATAGAACGCCGCCTGACAGGGGGTGAGCTCCACCACCGGGCCGGGCACAAGGGCGCGCAGCAGCGCGGCTGTGCGCGTCCCGCCCCGGCCCACCACGGCCACAGGGCCCCTTATTGTACTCCTACTGGTCGCCATATTCAATACTGCTCACAAATCTTACCTCCACCACGGTGCCCGGGGACACCATCACCCCCGCGTCTACCGACTGGGCGGCCATCACCACCGAGGCGTCGGTGTAGTCCACCACCCCGGCGGCCCGCATAAACAATCCCAGCTCTTCCAGCTTGGTCTTTGCCGCCGTGGGGCTCAGGCCCGTCAGGTCCGGGGTCTCCACCTGCCCCTCCGGGGCGTCGTCCCCCAGGTACAAAATCACGTTGGACCCGCCGGGGATGGACACACCGGCGGAGGGCACCTGATGGGTGACGATATTGCCTGTACCCACGGTGCGGCACTCCAGCCCCGCGCTTTGGACCGCCGTTTTGGCCACCGTCAGCTCCTTGCCCACCACGTAGGGCATGGGGGCGTCCGCCGCCGCCAGCTGGTCGCTGGAATACTGCTTCTCAATCCCCATGTAGTCCAGGATGTTGGCGATGAGCGCCCCCGCCATGGGGGCGGCGATATTGCCGCCGCTGATATAGGTGCCCGAGGCAATATAATTGGAGCCGGGGGCGGAGCGCTTGGGGGTATCGTACACCACCAGCACCAGCACCTGGGGATCGTCTGCCGGCGCAAAGCCCATGAAGGAACACATCACGTCGTCGTTGGTCTCGTCCTTCCCCTTCAGGTCGATCTTTTCCGAGGTGCCCGTCTTGCCGCCGATGCGGTAGCCGTTCATGCTGGCGTTGTGGCCAGAGCCGTTGGCAACCACGCTCTCCAGAATGCCCCGCACCTTGTCGGAGGTGGACTCGCTGATAACCTGGCGCACCTCCTGGGTCTCATGGTAGAACACGGTGTTCCCATCCTGGTCGGCGACGCTCTGCACCAGATAGGGCTGGAGCAGATGGCCGCCGTTGATGACCGCGGCAAAGGCGGAGATCATTTGCAGCGGGGTGACGGCAAAGGTCTGCCCAAAGGAGGAGGAAGCCACCGACTGCACCCCATAGGGGCCGGTGAAGTACTCCTTGCCGCCGGACCAGAAAATGCTGCCGCCCTCCCCCGCCATGTCGATGCCCGTCTTGTCGAACAGGCCGAAATCTTCAAAATACTTCCACATGGTCTCCGCGCCGATCCTCTGGGCAATGGTCATCAGCGCCACGTTACAGGAATTCTCCACCGCCTCGGTGAGGGTCTGGTCCAGGTGCCCGCTCTTTTTGTGGCAGTGGGTGGGCTTCAGCCCCGGCCCGGCCGTCATGGAACCGCTGCAATAGAAGTGGTCGTCCATGGAGATGGCCCCCTCCTCCAGCCCAATGGACACGGTGATGGGCTTGAACACCGACCCCGGCTCATAGGCGTCGGTGAGGGCGCGGTTTTTCATCTGGCGGTTCCACGCGTCCTTCCAGGCATCGTCGGCCGCGTCGTCCCCCTCCTCCGCTTTCACCTGCTCCACCTCGTCCTTCAGCGCCGCGCTGAGCAGGACATCCCAGTTGTTGGGGTCGAAGTCCGGGGAGCTGGCCATGGCCAGCACCGCCCCCGTCTGGGGGTCGATGGCCAGGCCGAAGGCCCCGTTCTGCACGTCATAGGTCTCAATGCCCTCCGCCAGGGTCTGCTCCAGCATGGCCTGGATTCGCTCGTCCACGGTAAGGGTCACATCGTAGCCGTTCTGGGCGTCGAAGTACGACTCATAGCCGGAGATCATCTCCATCCCCCAGCCGTTTTTGGAGGTGACCACCCGGCCCAGCTCGCCGGACAGCACATCCTCATAGCCCGCCTCGATGCCCGCCTTGCCCACCTTGTTTTCGCCGCTGTCCTTGGTCTGGCCCATGTATCCCAGGATGTGGGAGCCCACGGAGGAAAAGGGATAGTACCGCTTGCTGCTGGGCGTGAGCTGGAGCCCGGCGGAAAGCTTCTTTTCGCTGATAAGCTGCCGGGCACGCTCCGCGTCCTCCTCCTCCAGCTCGAAGTACAGCACCTCATAGCCGGAGTCGATGCGTTCGATGCGCTTCCACAGCCGCTCCTCATCGTAGCCGAACAGATCCACGATGCCGTCCACAATGGTCTTGCGCAGGTCGTAGAGGGCTTTTTCGTAGGCGGTCTCGTCCAGCTTGCCGTCCTTTTCGTACTGCTTCTTTTCCACAGCGCCGTATACCCCCATGGGGGACAGGATCAGCTTGTAAACCGTGGCGGACATGGCCATGGCCCGGCCCTCCCGGTCATAGATGGTGCCCCGGTTGGCCGGCACGGAGACGCTCTTGGTCTGCTGGTTTGCCGCCCGGCGCTCCCATTCCTCATGCTCCACGATCTGGAGCTTGTAGAGCTGGGCCACCAGCGGGAAAAATATGCCGATGCCCAGCACCACCAGCAAAAAAATGGTGCGCCGGAACAAGCTTCGGTTGTTTCTGCCGTCTGCGCGGCGGGGCTTGCGGTTGGGGTCCTGCATGGGCTTCGCTCCTCCTCACGGGTTTTCCGGGCGGCGAAGGGGCGCGCCGCTATTGGGAGAGGGGCGCGGGAACCCGGTGTGTTCCACACGCCCCTCTTTTTTCTCTACGGGTAAATCTATGTGCCGGAGGGATTCGCTTATGACAAAAGCCCGGCAAAAAACTGCTCCGCCCGCTGGAGCAGGGCGGACAGGCCGCTCCCCGCCCCCTCATAATACACCACGCTGTCCCCGCCGGACAGGTCCAGGTACACCGTCTGGCCCGGGGAGGACCGGACCATGGAACCATCGGACAAAAATTGGCGCTCAATCTCCTCCACGTCAAACAGCAGCTCATATCTGGCCTGGAGCACCCGGTTTTCGTCCTGGAGCTGGGCCAGGTCGCCGCGCAGCTCCACGATGCTGTTGTTGGCCACCGCCAGCCGGGCGCAGTTCACCACCAGCAGCAGCGTGCAGGCCAGCACCGCGAACAGGCCCACCACCGTAAAGGGGGCCACGGCCCCCTGGGGCCGCACCTGGATGCTGGGCCGGGCCGCCGGACGGCGGCGGGGCTGCGGCTGAGGCCGGCGGCGGGGTTCCGGGCGGCGGACCGTATTCCCCCGCACCTGCCCGCCCCGGGAGGATTCCCGGACACGCTCCTGCTCGAACTCCGGCTGATAGGCCACATTGCCGCTGGTTCGGTATCTTCTTGTGCCGTTCCTTCGCTGCGCCGCCATAGGGCATTCTCCTTTGCGCTGTCCGTGCCCCACTATGCTGCCCGCAGGGTCAAAGTCTATAACCTCTCCGCCAGGCGCAGCTTCGCGCTGCGGGCCCGAGGATTTTCCTTCAGTTCCTCTTCCCCCGCCGTGATGGGCCGCCGGCCCACCAGCTTCACCCGGGGCGTCTTACCGCACACGCACACCGGGAAATCCGGCGGACAGGTGCACCCCCTGGCCCACCGGGCATAGGCGGTTTTAACCAGCCGGTCCTCCAGCGAGTGAAACGAGATGATGGCCAGCCGTCCGCCCGGGTTCAGCGCCTCCAGCGCGCACTCCAGCAACCGCTCCAGCTCCCCCAGCTCGTCATTCACCGCGATGCGGATGGCCTGGAACGACCGCTTGGCGGGATGCTGCTTCTCCCGGCGCGCCTTGGCGGGCATGGCGCTTCGGATCAGCTCCGCCAGCTGGCCGGTGGTCTCAATGGGGGCATTCTCCCGTACCCGGGCGATGGCGGCGGCAATGGGCCCGGCGTAGCGCTCCTCGCCGTACTGCCACAGGACCCGCTTCAGCTCCTCCTGGCTCCAGCCGTTCACCACATCCCGGGCGGTGAGGGGAGCAGACTGATCCATGCGCATATCCAGCGGGGCGTCCTGGAGATAGGAGAAGCCCCGGCTGCCGTCGTCCAGCTGGGGGGAGGACACCCCCAGGTCAAAGAGCATCCCATCCACCCCGTCCACATTCAGCGAGGCCAGGATGCCGGCCAAGCCGCCAAAGCTGCCTTGAACCAGGGTCACCCGGTCCAGATATTCCCCAAACCGGGCGGGGGCGGCGTCCAAAGCCGCCTTGTCCCGGTCTATGGCGATGAGCCGCCCGGCGGCCAGGCGCTTGACGATCTCCAGCGAGTGGCCCGCCCTTCCCAGCGTGCCGTCCAAATAGACGCCGCCGGGGCGTATGTTCAGTCCATCCAGGCACTCCTCCAGGAGCACCGGCTTATGGGTATATTCCATCATGGCGTCAAATCCCCAGGTTCTTCATCAGGCTGGCGATGGTCTCGGGATTGAGCTGCTGGCGGGTCTTGGCCTTCCAGTTGTCGGCGCTCCAAATCTGGGCCCGGTCATTGTTGCCGGTGATTACCACGTCCCGGTCGATCTTGGCGTAGTCCTTCAGATAGGAGGGTACCTGAAAGCGCCACTGCTTGTCCGCCTCGCACAGCTGTGCGCTGGCGAAGAACAAGTCCATGGCCGCCGCGTCGGTGGTGGACAGCTCCGACACCCGTGCGCGCAGCTTGTCCCACGTCTCCATGGGGTAGAGGGTCAGGTTCTCCTTCACCCCTACCGCCAGGTAAAAGGAGGCGCCCAGCTTGTCCCGCAGCTTGGAGGGTACAATGAGGCGGCCGGCATTGTCGATGCTGTGCTCATAGGTGCCGGTCATCCCACTCCCTCCATTTCACTCCTTGTTATAGCAGATTTACTCCATTTCCCTCCACTACGTTTTTCAGTATACCGTAGCCTCCAAAAAATTGCAAGGACTTTTTTTCGGTGATTTTGCCCATTTTTCGGGGATTATGCGAAAATTCTCATCGAACAGCCATTCGTTTTCCATTGCTTGTGCGCCCTGCCGCAGGGCTCTCCATGAGCCCTCCCCATATCCCACTGGGCAGATAAAACCCCCGCCGCGAAGGGCTACCCCGCATAAGGACAACAACAAGATCACCGTCCAGAGCATAACAAAATGCGGCAACCAAAACGGCTACACCCCACAAGGATGCAAAGTGAAGCGGGACAGTAAGGCAGTACGGGCCAAACGAAAACAGAAGCGTCAGAAGAAAGTGCTTTCTTCTGACGCTTCTGTTTTTCTGGGGCAGAGACAGATAACTTTTTTGCAAAAGATGAGTATTCTCAAAACAAAAAAATATCCATTGCACTGATTTTGAGTCGGTTGAACAGCTTTGCCCAAACAGGATCGTGGGGTTTCAGCCCAAATCGTTATAACCACTCTCCATCGGACTACTCTACCGTGACACTTTTCGCCAGATTCCTGGGCTTATCCACGTCCAGCCCCCGGGCCACGCTGGTGTAATACCCCAGCAGCTGGAGGGGAACTATCGCCAGCAGTCCGGTGAAGCAAGGGGCCGTTTTAGGGATGTAGACGGTGAAGTCCGCCGTGTCCTCTATGCTGTAGTGCCCATAACAGGTCAGCCCCATAAGGTACGCTCCCCGGGCCTTGCACTCCGCCATATTGCTGATGGTTTTCTCGTACAGATTGCTCTGGGTGAGCACGCCGATCACCAGGGTGTTGTCCTCCACCAGGCTGATGGTGCCGTGCTTCAGCTCCCCTGCGGCGTAGGCCTCGCTGTGGATATAGCTGATCTCCTTCATTTTCAGGCTGCCCTCCAGGCTGGCGGCGTAATCCGCTCCCCGGCCCAGGAAGAAGATGTCCCGGGCGTTGGCGAACTTGGCGGCAAACCACTGGATGCGGCCCTTGTCCTCCAGCACGCGGGCGATCTTGTCCGGCAGGGCGGCCAGCTCCTCAATGTATCCCGTATACTCGTCCTCCATGAGTTTCCCCCGCACCTGGGCCAGCTGCACCGCTAGGGCGTACATGGCCATGAGCTGGGCGCTGTAGGCCTTGGTGGTGGCCACGGCGATCTCCGGCCCCGCCAGGGTGTAGAGCACACTGTCCGCCTCCCGGGCGATGGTGGAGCCTACCACGTTCACCACCGCCAGTGTCCGCGCCCCCTGCCGCTTCGCCTCCCGCAGGGCGGCCAACGTGTCCGCTGTCTCCCCGGACTGGGAGATAACGATGACTAAGGCGTTCTCGTCCAGCAGCAGCCTGCGGTAGCGAAACTCGGAGGCCAGCTCCACCCGGACGGGGACCTCCGCCAGCTCCTCCAGGACGTACTGGGCCGCCACCCCCACATGCCAGGCGGAGCCGCAGGCCGCGATATGGATGGACGAGACGGACTGGAGAACCTCCTCCGTCAGCCCCGCCCCGGACAGGTCGATCCACCCGTCCTTCAGCAGACTGTTCAGGGTGTCCCGCACGGCGGCGGGCTGCTCATGAATCTCTTTGAGCATAAAGTGCTGGTATCCGCCCTTTTCCGCCGCCTGGGCGTCCCAGGTAATCTCGGTCAGGGGAAGCTCCACCTCGTCTCCATTGAGGTCATAAAAATGAATCTCCCCTGGGCTGAGTCTTGCCGCCTGCTGATTGCCGATGTAGTATACATTTCGCGTGTCGTTCAGGATGGCGGGCACATCGGAGGCCAGATAGGTCTCCCCCTCCGCCACGCCGAGGATCATGGGTGAGTCCTTCCGGGCGGCGAAGATCTCGCCGGGATAGTCCTGAAACATCAGCGCCAGGGCATAGGACCCTTGTATGCGCACCATGGCCCGGGTGAGGGCGTCCACAGGGCCCAGCTTGTATTTTTTGTAGTAGTAGTCCACCAGCTTCACCGCCGTTTCGGTGTCGGTGTCTGAATAGAAGGTGTAGCCGTGGCGTTCCAGCTTGGCTTTCAGCTCGGAGCAGTTCTCGATGATCCCGTTATGGACCCCCACCACCTGAGACTCCACCGCGTCGGAGCCGGAGCTCACACCGCTGCCGCTGACGTGGGGGTGAGCGTTGATGAGGCTGGGAGCGCCGTGGGTGGCCCAGCGGGTGTGTCCAATGCCGCAGCAGCCGGCAAGGGCCGCGCCGCCGTCTGTTTTTTCAGCCAGATTGCGCAGCTTGCCCACGGCCTTCACCACCTGGGCCGGCTCATCACCGTCCCGGACGGCCAGGCCCGCCGAGTCATAGCCCCGGTATTCCAGCTTGGCCAGCCCGTCCAGCAAAATGGGGGCGGCCCGCCGCCGCCCGGTAAAGCCTACGATTCCGCACATGATATGTACTCCCTCCGTCGGATCTGTTGTGTTCCATTATATTCCCATCGCGTTCCGCTGTCAATTGGTTCGCCTTCAAAACTGCAAGATTAGAATGTTAAACTTGCATATAAAGGCGTTTCTGTTGTGCCATATCCTTGTAATACGCAATAAAATATGTTTAAATTGCAAATATCATCTTGACTTTCCTGCTTCTACCGGCTATACTGGCCGTAGTTCAGGCGTGAACAACGGCGTTCCGACCCGGAAGGGGGAGGAGCGCCGATTTCTATTTCGCGGGGAAACAGAAAGGGGATCTCATTTATGGGCTGCAACAGAGAGGATATCATTCGAATGGTGAAAGAGGAGGATGTAAAATTCATCCGAATGCAGTTCACCGACATCTTTGGCCAGCTGAAAAACGTGGCCATCACTGCCTCCCAGATCGAGAAGGCCGTGGACAACCAGATCATGATCGACGGCTCCTCCATCGAGGGGTTTGTCCGCATCAACGAGTCGGACCAGTATCTCTGGCCCGACCTGGACAGCTTTGTCATCTTCCCCTGGCGGCCCCAGCACGGCAAGGTGGCCCGGCTGATCTGCGACGTGTACAACCCGGACGGCACTCCCTTTGTGGGCGACCCCCGGGGGGTGCTGGAGCGGGTGCTGGAGAAAGCGAAGGCCATGGGCTACGACACCTTCAACGTGGGCCCCGAGGCGGAGTTCTTCCTGTTCCAGACCGATGAGGAGGGCAAGCCCACCACCCGCACCAACGACGAGGCGGGCTATTTCGACTTGGGCCCTCTGTATCATGGGGAGTCCACCCGGCGGGAGATCTGCCTGGCGCTGGAGGAGATGGGCTATGAGATCGAGGCCAGCCACCACGAGGTGGCTCAGGGCCAGCACGAGATCGACTTCAAGTACGCCCCCGCCCTCCAGTGCGCCGACAAGATCATGACCTTCAAGCTGGCGGTGAAGACCCTGGCTCAGAAAAACGGACTCCACGCCACCTTCATGCCCAAGCCCATCTTCGGCATCAACGGCTCGGGAATGCACACCAACATGTCCCTGTTCCGGGACGGGAAAAACGTGTTCTTCGATGAGAACGGCCCCAAGGGCCTGTCCAGGGAGGCGTATGCTTTCATCGCGGGGATACTGGCCCACATGAAGGGCATGGCCGCCGTCACCAACCCCCTGGTCAACTCCTACAAACGGCTGGTCCCCGGCTACGAGGCCCCCTGCTATCTGGCCTGGTCCGCCTCCAACCGCTCCGCCCTCATCCGCATCCCCGCCGCCCGGGGACAGGCCACCCGGGTGGAGCTGCGCTGCCCCGACCCGGCCTGCAACCCCTACCTGTCTTTGGCCGTCTGCCTGGCGGCGGGGCTGGACGGCATCGAGAAGGGGATGACCCCGCCGGAGGAGATCACCGAGAACATCTTCGCCATGTCCCCGGCGGAACGGCAGGCCAAAGGCATCGAGGCCCTGCCCGGCTCCCTGGAGGAGGCTCTCATCGCCATGAAGAAGGACAAGCTGGTGATGGACACCCTGGGCCAGCACGTTTCCAGCCAGTACATCGCCGGGAAAGAGGCGGAATGGGACGAGTACCGCACCCGCGTTTCCAGCTGGGAGCGGGACAAATACATGATGAACTACTGAATTTCCCGGAAGCGAGGTGAGGGCCATGCGGCAGATCGTGGTGGCCTTTGAGCGCCAGTCCAACTGTGACCGGCTCCGGGAAGCGTTGGAGAGCACCGGAGAATTTTCCTGCCTCACCTGCCGCAGCGCCGCCCAGGTGAAGCGGACGGTGGCCAAGCTGCGGCTGGACCTGGTGGTGTGCGGCTTCAAGCTGACGGACGAAAGCTGTGAGACGCTGTATTTCGACCTGCCCCAGCGGTGCGCCATGCTGATGGTGGCGCCCCAGGCCCAACTGGAACTGTGCGCCGCGCCGGGGATATTCAAGCTGCCTGCCCCGGTGGGCCGGGGGTCGCTGCTGGCCTCGGTGCGGATGCTGGCACAGATGGCTCAGACCAGTCAGGCCCCCGCCCGGCGCAGCTGGGAGGAAAAGGAGCTGGTGGCGCAGGCCAAAGCATTGCTGATGGAACAGGACGGCATGACGGAAGCGGAGGCCCACCGATGGCTCCAAAAGCGGAGCATGGACCACGGCGCGCGGCTGGCGGACACCGCCCGGCAGGTGCTGGAGAAATTTTGACCGGGCAGAGACGCCTGACAGAACGGGACGGCGCTCATTGGGCAGCCGTCCCGTTGACTTCTATATAACCCCGAAAAGAGGTTTTCGCTATGAGAGAAAAGGAAACGCGGCCCGTGGCCCCCCTGTACGACCCCCGATTCGAGCACGACGCCTGCGGCATTGGGGCCGTTGTGGACATCAAGGGCAGAAAGACCCATCAGACGGTGGACGACGCGCTGAAGATTGTGGAAAAGCTGGAGCACCGGGCGGGAAAGGATGCCGCGGGCGAGACCGGCGACGGCGTGGGTATTTTGCTGCAGATCTCCCACAGCTTCTTCTCCAAAGTGGCGGCGGAGCTGGGCTTTGAGCTGGGGGGCGAACGGGACTACGGGGTGGGGATGTTTTTCTTCCCCCAGGACGACCTGCGCCGGAATCAGGCCATGAAGATGTTCCAGCTCATCGCAGAGCGGGAGGGGATGGAGTTCATCGGCTGGCGGGAGGTGCCGGTGTGCCCCCAGGTGCTGGGGCGGAAGGCACGGGATAAAATGCCCCGGATCGTCCAGGGCTTCGTCCGCCGCCCGGAACGGCTGGCAAAGGGGCTGGAATTCGACCGCCGCCTCTATATCGCCCGGCGGGAGTTTGAGCAGTCCAGCGGCGACACCTATGCGGCCTCCCTGTCCAGCAGGACCATCGTGTATAAGGGGATGTTCCTGGTGGGCCAGCTGCGGCAGTTTTACCTGGATCTGCAGGATGAGGACTATGCCTCCGCCATCGCCCTGGTCCATTCCCGGTTCTCCACCAACACCGATCCCTCCTGGGAGCGGGCCCATCCCAACCGGCTCATCGCCCACAACGGGGAGATCAACACCATTCGGGGCAACGCGGACCGGATGCTGGCCCGAGAGGAGACCATGTCCTCCCCGGTGTGGGAGGGGGAGCTGGACAAGGTGTTCCCGGTGGTGGACGCCAGGGGCTCGGACTCCGCCATGTTGGACAACACCCTGGAATTCCTGGTGATGAGCGGCATGGAGCTGCCCTTGGCGGTGATGGTGTGCGTCCCGGAGCCCTGGATGAACGACCCCAATCTCTCCCGTGCCCGCCGGGACCTGTACCAATACTACGCCGCCATGATGGAGCCCTGGGACGGCCCCGCCGCCATCCTGTTCTCCGACGGCGACCAGGTGGGCGCGGTGCTGGACCGCAACGGCCTGCGCCCCGCCCGGTATTACCTCACCGACGACGGCCGGCTCATCCTGTCCTCCGAGGTCGGGGTGCTGGACATCGACCCTGCCCATATCCTGAAGAGATCCCGGCTGGAGCCGGGAAAAATGCTGCTGGCGGACACGGTCCAGGGCCGCGTCATCGGTGACGAGGAGCTCAAGGAGGGCTGCGCCGCCCGCAGCCCCTACGGCGAATGGCTGGACCGGGGGCTGCTCCAGCTGAAGGACCTGGCCATTCCCAACCACCGGGTGGAGACCTGCCCGCCGGAACGGCTGGCGCAGGTGCAGAAGGCGTTCGGCTACACCTGGGAGGATGTCAAGGACGCCATCCTGCCCATGGCCCGGACAGGGGCGGAACCCACCGCCGCCATGGGGGCGGATATTCCCCTGGCGGTGCTGGACCGCCGGGACCGGCCGCTGTTCGACTATTTCCGCCAGCGCTTCGCCCAGGTGACCAACCCGCCCATCGACGCTATCCGGGAGGAGATCGTCACCGACACCGCGGTGTATGTGGGGGATGACGGCAATCTGCTGGAGGAGCGGGCTGAAAACTGCCGGGTGCTCCAGATCCACAACCCCATCCTCACCTCGGTGGATATGCTGAAGATCAAACACATGGACCGGCCCGGCTTCCGCGTGGAGACGGTGTCCCTGCTGTATTTCAAAAATATGCCCCTGAAGCGGGCGCTGGACCAGATGAAGCTGTCCGCCGACCGGGCCTATCGCGGCGGGGCCAATATCATCATCCTGTCCGACCGGGGGGTGGACGAAAACCACGCGGCCATCCCCTCTCTGCTGGCGGTGTCCGCCCTGGAGCAGCACCTGGTGCGCACTCGAAAGCGCACGGCGGTATCCGTCATCCTGGAGTCCGGCGAGCCCCGGGACGTGCATCACTTTGCCGCCCTGCTGGGCTACGGGGCCCGGGCGGTCAACCCCTATCTGGCCCAGGAGACCATCGGCCGGCTCATCGACGAGGGGATGCTGGACAAGGACTTCGGGGCGGCGGTGGACGATTACAACAAAGCCATCCTGAGAGGTATCGTGAAGATCGCCTCCAAAATGGGCGTGTCTACCCTCCAGTCCTACCAGTCCGCCCAGCTCTTCGAGGCGGTGGGCATCGCCAAAGACGTGGTGGACGAATACTTTACCAACACCGTCTCCCGCATTGGCGGCATCGGCCTGGAGGAGATCGAGGCCATGGTGGACCGAAACCACAGCCGGGCCTTCGACCCCTTGGGGCTTGATGTGGACCTTACTTTGGACTCGGCGGGGACCCACAAGGCCCGCTCGGGACAGGAGGACCATAGGTACAGCCCCCAGGCCATCCACCTGCTCCAGCAGGCCGCCCGCACCGGGGACTATGGCCTGTTCAAGCAGTACAGCGCCCTGGTGGACGATGAGAACTCCCCCCACACCCTCCGGGGGCTGATGGAGATGAAATACGCGGACACCCCTATCCCATTGGACGAGGTGGAGAGTGTGGAGTCCATCGTCAAGCGGTTCAAGACCGGGGCCATGAGCTACGGCTCCATCTCCCAGGAGGCCCACGAGTGTCTGGCCCAGGCCATGAATCTGCTGGGGGGCAGGTCCAACTCCGGCGAGGGGGGCGAGCTGCCCGAGCGGCTGCGAAACGGCCTCCGCTGCTCCGCCATCAAGCAGGTGGCGTCGGGCCGGTTCGGGGTCACCAGCGAGTACCTGGTGAGTGCCCAGGAGCTCCAGATCAAAATGGCCCAGGGGGCCAAGCCCGGCGAGGGCGGCCACCTGCCTGGAAAGAAGGTGTACCCCTGGATCGCCAAGACCCGCTGCTCCACCCCCGGCGTGCCGCTGATCTCCCCGCCGCCCCACCATGACATCTACTCCATTGAGGACCTGGCTCAGCTCATCTACGACCTGAAAAACGCCAACCGCAGCGCCCGCATCTCCGTCAAGCTGGTGAGCGAGGCGGGCGTGGGCACCGTGGCGGCGGGGGTGGCCAAGGCCGGGGCCCAGGTGGTGCTCATCTCCGGCTGGGACGGGGGCACCGGGGCCGCACCCCGGACCTCCATCCACCACGCGGGCCTGCCCTGGGAGCTGGGGCTGGCGGAGACCCACCAGACCCTCATCCAAAACGGGCTCCGCTCCCGGGTGGTGCTGGAGACCGACGGAAAGCTGATGACGGGCCGGGACACAGCCATCGCCTGTATGCTGGGGGCGGAGGAGTTCGGCTTTGCCACCGCGCCGCTGGTGACCCTGGGCTGCGTTATGATGCGGGTGTGCAATCTGGACACCTGCCCCGTGGGGGTGGCGACCCAGAACCCCGAACTGCGGAAACGGTTCAAGGGAAAGCCGGAATATGTGGTCAATTTCATGCGTTTCATCGCCCAGGAGCTGCGGGAGCACATGGCGAAGCTGGGTGTGCGCACCGTGGAGGAGCTGGTGGGCCGCACCGACCTGCTGAAACAGCGGGAACGCGCGGTGAACGGCCGGGCCGCTGCGGTGGACCTGTCCGCCGTCCTGGGCAGCCCTTACATCGGGGAGGGATATAAAACCCATTTCGACCCCGCTGACAGGTATGATTTCAAGCTGGAAGAGACGGTGGACCAGTCTGTGCTGCTGGCCAAGCTGGGAAGCGCGCTGAAAAAGGGCCGGAAAAGCCAGATCTCCCTGCCCGTCACCTCCACCCACCGGGCGGTGGGGACCCTGTTCGGCTCGGAGATCACCCGCCTCCACGGCGGCGGGCTGGAGGAGGATGCCGTCACGGTCCGCTGTACCGGCGGCGGGGGCCAGTCCTTCGGCGCGTTCATTCCCAGGGGGCTGACCCTGGAGCTGGAAGGGGACGCCAACGACTACTTCGGCAAGGGGCTGTCCGGCGGCAAGCTGGCGGTGTACCCGCCCAAGACAGCGACATTCAAGGCGGATGAGAACATCATCATCGGCAATGTGGCCCTGTATGGCGCCACCTCCGGAAAAGCCTTTATCGCGGGCCGGGCCGGAGAGCGGTTCTGTGTGCGCAATTCCGGAGCGGCGGCTGTGGTGGAGGGCGTGGGCGACCACGGCTGCGAATACATGACCGGGGGCCGGGTGGTGGTGCTGGGGGAGACGGGCAAAAATTTTGCTGCGGGCATGAGCGGCGGCGTGGCCTACGTCTGGGACCCTCGGCGGGACCTGTACCTGCGCTTGAACAAGGATTTGGTATCCCTGGAGCCGGTGGCGGAAACCCGGGATCTAGAGGAACTGCGGGACCTGATTGCCGAGCATGTTCAGGCCACCGGCTCGGAGAGGGGCCGGGCCATTCTGGCGGATTTTGAATACAGCGCGGCAAATTTCAAAAAGATATTACCACGGGATTACGCCAAAATGCTCCAGGCCATCGCCCAACGGGAGGGGCAGGGCATGGGCCGGGACGAGGCGGAGCTGGAGGCGTTCTACGCCGTGACGGGAGGCGCGCGATAATGGGAAAGCCCACAGGATTTTTAGAATACAGCCGTCAGGGTAACCCCGGCCAGCCGCCTTTGGAGCGCATCCGCCACTGGGACGAGTTCCACGCCGTGCTCCCGGAGGAGGAGCGCCGCCGTCAGGCGGCCCGGTGTATGGAGTGCGGCGTGCCCTTCTGCCAGTCCGGGGTGGAGCTGG
>CAJUKT010000034.1 GCA_910587255.1 uncultured Oscillospiraceae bacterium | reverse complement strand
CTTCATCCGCCGCAGCAACTCCACGCCGTCCATTCCCGGCAGCATGACATCCAGAATGACAAGCTCCGGCCGCTCTGTCTCCAATGCCGCCAGGAACGCTCCGCCGTCCTCAAAGCCCCTGGCCTCGAAGCCTGTGGAGCGCAGGGTGTAAAGCTCAATATCCCGGATACTGGCATCGTCCTCTACACACCAGATCATAGCGTTTCTCCTTTATACTCGCCTGTCACGGCAAAAATCACCCATTCCGCAATGTTGACCGCGTGATCTCCAATGCGCTCCAGATACTTGTCGATCATCAGCAGATCAAGGGCGTGTCCGCCGCAGGCGGGATTTGCCGCGATGTTCCCAATCAGCACCTGCTTTACCCGGTCGAAGCATTGATCCACAATGTCGTCATGGGCAATCACCAGCCTGGCCCGAACAGTATCCCTTTGGACGTAGGCATCTACGCTCTCCGTGACCATTTTGATGACCTCCGCCGCCATTTCCCGGATGTGGCCCACATCCTCCGGCACATATCCCTGAGCCAGCATTGCCAGGACGATCTCTGCGATGTCCGCTGCCTGATCTCCGATGCGCTCCATATCCGTGATGATCTTCATGGCGGCGGAGATCTGCCGCAGGTCCCGGGCCACCGGCTGCTGCTGGAGCAGCAGCTTCAGGCACAGCGTCTCAATGTCCCGCTCCATCTGGTCGATCTCGCCCTCTAATGGCTTGACCTGTTCGGCCAGCGCAGGATCACCGGCCTCCAATGCCTTTGCCGCCTTTGAGATGGCCTCCTCGCACAGCGCCCCCATTTGAATCAGTTCCGTATTCAGAAGGGCGAGCTGGCTGTCAAATCTGCTCCGCATCACCCAAACCTCCCTGTGATATAGTCCTCGGTCCGCTGATCCTCCGGTTGAGAGAACAGCTTTTCCGTTTCGTCATACTCGATCAGCTCTCCCAAGAGGAAGAACGCCGTGCGGTCTGAAATACGCACCGCCTGCTGCATGTTGTGGGTCACGATAACAATAGTGTACCGCTCTTTCAGCTGCATTGCAAGCTCCTCAATTTTAGAGGTGGAAATAGGGTCCAGGGCGCTGGTGGGTTCGTCCATCAGCAACACCTTCGGCTCCACGGCCAGGGCGCGGGCGATGCAAAGCCGCTGCTGCTGGCCCCCGGACAGTCCCAGGGCGTTCTTTTTCAGCCGGTCTTTTACCTCGTCCCAAATGGCCGCGCCCCGGAGGGACTGCTCCACAAGTTCGTCCAGCTTGGCTTTGCTTTTGATGCCGTGGGTGCGGGGGCCGTAGGCGATGTTATCATAGATGCTCATGGGGAAGGGGTTGGGCTTCTGGAACACCATGCCGATTTCCTTACGCAGAGCGTTCACATCCAGGCCGGGAGCGAAAATATCCGTATCTTGATACCGTACCTCCCCAGTGATCTTCACGCCGGGAATCAGGTCGTTCATGCGGTTCAGCGTTTTCAAAAACGTGGACTTTCCACAGCCGGAAGGGCCGATCAGAGCGGTGATGTTGTTCTCTGGAATCTGAATATTGATATTTTTCAATGCCTGGGCGCTACCATACCACAGGCATAAATTTTTTGCGGTGATCGCCTTGTTCATAATGCCCTCCTTTTCTTGAAGCAGCGGCCCACCAGTGCGGCGGTCAGGTTGACCGCCAGCGTCAGCAGCATCAGCATCGCGGCGATGGCAAAGGCCACGCCAAACTCCCCCTGCTCCTTCGCATAGACATACAGCGCCACGGTGAGAGTGGCCCCCGGACTGGCGAGGCCGGTAAAAAAGCCGTTCAGCGCATGGGCAAAGCCCGCTGTGAACAGCAGCGCCGCCGATTCCCCCAAAATGCGCCCCACCGACAGGATACAGCCGGTGATGATGCCGTCCGCGCACCCAGGTAGTACCACGGTGCGGATGACCCGCCACTTTCCGGCCCCCAGGCCAAAGGCCCCCTCGCGGTAGCTCTGGGGCACAGTTCTCAGGCTCTCCTGGGTCGTTCGCATGATGGTGGGCAGGTTCATGATAACCAGCGTCAGCGCACCCGCCAGCAGAGAGGTTCCCAACACGCCGGTAAACACCAGCATCCCCACAAGGCCGTAGATGATGGACGGGATGCCGGAGAGGGTTTCCGCCGCGTACTCGATGACAGACACCAGACGCTTATTTGCGGCGTACTCGGTCAGATAGACCGCCGCCCCTGCCCCCAAAGGCAGGACGATCAGCAGGGCGGCAAGGATGATGTAGATGGTGTTCAAAATGTCCGGCAGGATACCGATGGTGTCCGACAGGTAGCTGGGTTTGGTGGTCAGCAGCTCCCAGGACAGGTTGGGGAGGCCCGCAGCCAGCACATAGCCTATGAGGAACAACGCCAGAGCGCACACCAGCAGCACCGACAGGGCGCACAGCAGCCCCATTACACCGATATAGGCCCTCCGGGATGGGGAGATTGGTCTGTCCAGCATAATCAGCCCTCCTTTTGCCCCTTGAGGAAGAAATTCAACACGGCGTTGATCAGCATGATGAACAGAAACAGCACCAGGGCGATGGAGAACAGCGCCTGCCTCTGTAGGCCGCTGGAATAGGACATTTCGCTGGATACCGCCGTGGTAAGAAATCGGACGCTTTCAAACAGTGAGGGCATATTTGCCGCGTTGCCGGATACCATCATCACCGCCATAGCCTCCCCGATGGCCCGGCCTACCCCCAGCACTACCGCCGCCGCGATGCCGCTTCGCGCCGCAGGGACAGATACCCGAAAATAGGTTTCTATCGGGGTCGCGCCGAGGGCCAGAGATGCGTCCTCGTACTCCTTCGGTACTGCCTCCAGCGCGGTAATGGATACTTTGATGATGGAGGGCAGGATCATGATTGACAGGACAATGATTGCCGCCAGCAGGCTGGCACCGTCCGGCACATGGAACAGCGCCCGGATACCCGGTACAAGCACCAGCATCCCCACCAGACCGTAGACCACAGATGGAATACCCGCCAGGAGGCTGACGGCGGCCTCAACGATGGATTTTACTTGGGTTGGAGCCAGCTTCGCCAGATAAACCGCCGCGAAAAATCCTACCGGGACACCGAACAGGATAGCGCCCGCTGTGCCGTAAATGCTGGTGAGAATGAACGGGAGGATGCCGTATGAGGGCTGTGCGGCGGTAGATTCCCAGGTGTCACCCAGTAGAAAGGGCACAAGCCCGATCTGCCGGATGGCAGGGATGCCGGAGACCACCAAATATACGGTAATCAGCAAGACACAGCCTACCGTAACCAATCCCAGCATCAGAAATATCCCGTGGACTGCGGTTTCCAGCAGTTGCTTTCTACTGCGCATAGTCAATTTGCCGCCACAGCGCCCGCGCCAGAGATCAGCTCCGCCGCATCAGGGGAGGTTGCGAAGTCGAAGAACTTTTGCGCTTGCTCCGAAAGGGGCGTGTCCGTCTTGGTGACCAGGACAAAGGGCCGCTGAATGACATAGCTGCCGTCCTTCACCGCATCCTCTGTGGGTGCTACGCCGCCTACTGTGACGGCCCGCACGGTGTCCTTGACGGAGGCGAGGGAGGCGTAGCCGATGGCATCCGGGTTCTGGGACACGGCGGTAATCACATCGCCGGTGGAGGTCAGCTCCTGGCGGTACTGGCAGTTGTCTGCTGTGCCGGTGATGGATTCAAAGCCGTCCCTTGTTCCGCTGCCCGCTTCCCGGCCAATGAGAACGATCTCTGCGTCCTGTCCGCCGACATCCTTCCAGTTGGTGATCTCGCCGGTGTAGATTCTGGCGATGGTATCTACATCAAGTTCGGATACAGGATTGTCGGGATTCACGATCACCGCGATACCGTCATAGGCCAGCACCGTCCCGGTCAGCCCCTGGGCGGATTCCTCCACTTTCAGATCGCGGCTGCTGAGGCCGATGTCGCAGCGCCCTTCCAAAACCGCCTGGATGCCAGAGCCGGAGCCGGTGGGGTTGTAGGTAAAAGTCACATTTTTGTTCTGCGCCTCGAATGCCTCGCCTAACGCGCCGATTACCTTTTCCATGGAGGTGGAGCCATCAGTGGTGACGGTGCCGGACGTTTTCTGTGAACATCCCGCCATAACCGACAGGGCTAGCACAGCAACCAGCATAAGACTTGCAAATTTTTTCATGTTCAAATTCTCTCCTTTCAACTTTTGGGGTACGAGAAAAGAATACTGCTGGTGTGTAAAATTCAAAAGAGAGGTATTGTAAAATGAATGTAAAATCGGGTATCACCATTGTAGCAAGCAGTG
>CAJUKT010000033.1 GCA_910587255.1 uncultured Oscillospiraceae bacterium | reverse complement strand
TGAAGTATTCCCTCACCCGGCAGATTTGGAACAGGTTTACGTCCTCCATTAAGCAGCCGCAGATGCAGGGGCTTATGCAGGGGTTCCGGGTGGTCGGCTCCTGGTCGAAGCTGGGCAAGGGCTATCCTGTGACGGCCTACCGGCTCGGTGATCGGGTAGAGTTGGATGATCTTTTGGACTACATACCAGCATCGAACGGGGAGCGGCAGAAGTTACAGGGGATTTTGAGAAAGACCACGATGCCGATGGCTGAAGCAAAGGAAAAGTATCCAGATTGGTATGAGCGGCGGATAGTGAAGGGGGAGCGGCGGGGCCGCTGGACGGTAAAAAGAGATCTCTATGATTGGTGGCTGCGCCGCATCCGGGACGAGATCCGGGTGGGCCACCGCTATCATGGGGTGATGACCCTGGCGATCTACGCTAAGAAGTGCGGTATTGAGGAGGCCGAGCTGCGCCAGGACGCCTATTCTCTCCTTCTGCCCTATGATGAAATGAGCATCGAGGAGGTCAACCGCTTCACCAGGGAAGATGTAGAGGCCGCTCTCTCGATGTTCAATGAGGACTATGTGACATTTCCCAGGGATGATATAGCGAGGCTTTCCGGGATGCCTATGCCAGTCAATAAGCGGAATTGGAGGAAACAGGGGCTTCATATTCAATTTATGAATCTGAATAGGCAGTTCAAAGTAGCGTCAGGGGAATGTACGAATGGTGGGCGACCGTCAGCGCAGGAGCAGGTATATCAGTGGCGGCAGCAGCATCCAGACAGGCGCAAGGCCGACTGTCATCGGGACACCGGCCTTGATCCTAAGACCATTCGGAAGTGGTGGGATTGTCCGCCTCCAGCGGTGAGCATGAGGGATGGACATATCACGGTGAGGGTTGAGCCGTCCCAGGAGATCAGCGATTTTCTGGTTGGCAGTCTGCATCAGTCAGAATGAAAGCAGTTGTATATTATTTTGCTTGTATTTTGCGGTTCGGTGTGGTATACTATACAGGCACAGAAAGGGGTGGCTGTTATGGCACAGATTAGTTTGCGTGTCGATGATGATGTGAAGCGTGGAGCGGAACAGGCTTTGAGCGATATTGGATTGAGTATGTCTACTGCTATCAATGTGTTTTTGCGTAAGGTGGCCCGTGAGCATCGTATTCCGTTTGAGCTGTCGGCAGATGTGCCGAATGCTGAAACCGTTGAAGCAATTCAGGAGGTAAAGAGGATGAAGGCCGACCCTGGCCTTGGCAAGACCTATACCGACGTCGATCAGATGATGGAGGAGTTGCTTGCCGATGTATAACGTGAGGCCGACCTCGAAATTCCAGAAGGATTTGAAACGGGCAAAGAGGCGGGGCTATGACATTGACCTGCTGAGGGATATTATTAAAAAGCTGGCGGCGGGGGAGCCGCTGCCAGCGAAGAACAGAGATCACGATCTCTCCGGGGATTATGTTGGTTGCCGGGAGTGCCATATCACCCCGGATTGGCTGCTGATCTACGAAGTGGACGGGGACGATCTGATTTTGTATCTGACCCGGACAGGTACGCACAGTGACTTGTTTTAGAGGGCCTTAGAAAATGACACACCAGGAATACAACAAAAAACTGGAAAGAGGGCTTGCCCAGGTTCGGGCCGGCCAGGGTATCACCAAAACGATGGAGGAGTTGGAACATATGGCAGAGGATGAAGTGAGAATTGCCCAGCTTCAGCTACCGGACCCGGCAGACTCCGATCCGCACCCCCGGCTGCTTCTGGAGGGCCGGGGCATCCATGCTGGGGAGTGCTTTTCTGCTCTTTTCCCTGATGGCTGGCACGACATTACCCTGGAGGTGAGCTGGGAGCCGACCGGCCCCGGCTGCTGGTACATATCGACACCTGGCTTTGGGGACATCTGCCCCATTGGTCTGTTTGTCAAAGTATGAAAACCATACGGGAGATAGCGGACGAAAT
>CAJUKT010000032.1 GCA_910587255.1 uncultured Oscillospiraceae bacterium | reverse complement strand
GCCACAAAAATGGTGCCAGCGGGGGCGTCGGTGGAGTACACCTTGGTCTTGTAGCCGTCGATCCAGGCGGTGGTGGCGGAGGCCACATACATCACGCGGGTGTAATACTGCTTCCCGTTGATGGTTTCCTTTTTGATGCCGTCCTCACCGCTGGCGGCAGCGCCCTCCAAACCGTACTCGTTGACAACCTCCACGCCGCGCACATCCTGGTTTTCCTCGGCCCGGAGGTACATCCCGGTATAGAGGTACTTTGTCCAGCCGTTGGCAAGGCGCAGGATAGCCTTTACGCTGTCAAACACCCGGATTTTCTGCGCGTCTGAGGTGGGCGTGGCGAGCGTTTCACGCCCCGCCGTAAAGGACGTACCGGGGACCGCAAGCTGTCCGCAGGTGGCCCAAATCGCCGCCTGGGTAGCGTACTTGTACTCGTCCTCGGTGAGATTGGCGATGCCCCGCACATCATCGGCGTGAAGCTCCTTGAACTGCTCCAACGTGCGGTTGGGATAACCATTGGCAAAGGCCCCCATGGTCTTGGGATTCCGGTTGTACTCCTGTACGGTCAGGGCCTTGGAGGGAGATACCCCTTTCAGCCCGTGGTTGACGCAGTAGGCAGCTCCGGTCAGCCCGTCATTGCTGGTGTACTTCCAGTAGCCGCCCCCGATGGTGCCGCCTGTGCTTCTGCTCAGATAGTTGCCGTACCCGGCCTGTTGGACGGTAACGGTGCCGCTGTCACCGAGGGACGCGGCATTGGCCGGGAGCGCCATCATGCCGAACAGCGTGGCTACCACCAGCAGCATGGACAGCAGACGGTTAAAATGCTTGTGTTTCATGAAATAGATTGCTCCTTTCTTCATCCGGGCATAAAGAAAAGGCAGGCCGCTGAACGGTCTGCCTTGACTTTCGGATATGAAATTGATAGATTAAAAACAAAATCGCAACCCAGCGAAGCGGTTGCGATTTTGAGAGGAAAAGTGAGCCTGTGGATATGGAGCTTTCGGCGCAAGCCGGAAGCGGAATGGAGCAGGCTTACTTTGACGAGGTCGAGCCGGGAACCAGCAGTTCTTTCAGAAAAGCCGTCTGCTCCGGCGCCTGGTCGATGCGGCCCTGCACCGTTTCCGCAAGAAGGATATAGTGCTGACGGTACAGATCGTTGGCGGACACGTCCACATGGAGCCACTGGCCGTCCACATAAACCATATTCCAGCCGTGGTTGGTAATGCTGATGGTGAAGCAGGGGATGCCAGCCGCCCCGCACAGGAATTTGAACGCTCTGGCGTAAGTACCGCAGGCGGCCTCCAATTCCCCGCTGTGCCGGGAAAATATCTCCGAAACAGCGGCGGTCTTGCCCTTGTTATAGGCCAGCAGGGTACAGAGGTAGTCGTTCAGATAAACCACCTTCTCCCGGTCAGAACCCAGCCGGTTTGCCTGTTCGATCACAGGCCGGATGAACTCATACGGGGCCTGGTAGTTCTCCGGCATAGCAGCGGACACGGCGAAATAGTCCAGATACTCATAGTAGTTGGTGAAGTTTTCCGGGACGTGATGCTCATACCGCACAGCGCCCTCCATCCGGCCCAGCAGATTCTTGACGGCGCTGTATTCCTCGCCCTTGGCTACCATGGTATAGGCGGGAGCGGTTTCGCTGGTTCCGTCCACCAGCGTCTGCCGGATGGTGTTATAGAGCGCCCGGTCATAGGTGGCGGTGAACACGGCGGGGTTGGCTTGCTGGGAGAAATCCTCCCTGCTCCAATGGTCGGTATGGATGGTGTAGGGCTGGCCGGAGGGGGAAGCCTCCACGGGAGCGGTGGCTACGGGGGCGGGAGTGACCGCTGGCGCGAGGGGCTGCGGCGCCGCGCCGGTGCCCGGTGCTACGCCGGTATAAGGGGCATCGCTGTCAATTTGAACAGCGCCGTCCCAATAGACGTTGAAGCCCACCAGCTCACCCACGTCACGCAGTTTCACATAGTTGCTGCCGTCAATGGCAAACGCCGCCAGTTCCACCCGCTGGCCGTTCAGATAGATAATGTTCGTGCTGGGGATCGCCTTGTAGAAGATTTCCGCCGCGTGTGCCACGCCGCCGCTGAACAGGGCCGCGCCAAAAAGCATCCCGGCAAACAGGGTCAAAATGGTCTTTCCTGTGTTTTTCATAATGTCCTCCTTTTGTCCTGTGTGGTTGGTGTCGTATTTTGTCGCAAAATATCCCAATTATACTATATACTAAAAGCACACAGAAAGCAAGCTGGAGAACACTCGAATGATGTAGAAAATGGGCGGCGTTTTTTGGTGGTCCTATACAGCTCTTTCTACGGCTGTCAGGCTCTTTCCACCGCCGTCACACACCAGCGGTAGGCGCTCTCGTTGCGGACGCAGGTAAAGAGCGTAATGCGGTTATCGCTGGTGGAGCCGGTGGCGCTGCCGTCCGTTTCGCTGATCTTCTGGACGCTGGTGACGGAGTAGGTGCGGGTCCCCAACTTGGTTGTCAGCGTGATCTCGTCCCCGATGTTCAGCGTATGGATTTCTCCGAAGTAGCAGTTGGTTCCCCGGTTGTGGCCCGCCACGCAGACATTTCCGGCCCAAATGCTGGTATCGGTGAAGTGGCCCGCGCCTTTGGCGAGGGTGGCGCTGTCCGTTCCCTGATAGATTTTCACGTTCACGCCGATAGCGGGGATTTTCAGCGTACCCAGGTGTCCCCCGGAGTAGTAGAGGTCGCTGGTCACGTCCGTGTAGCCGATGGCGCTGCCCTGGCCGATGGTGCTGGTGGTGAAGTTCTCATTACCAGCGGGGGGATAGGTCCCCGTGTTAATAGAGGTATCGGCGGCGGGATAACCGCCGGGGCCGGAATCGGTGTAGGTGTTATTGCCCACAGCGTTCACCAGCCCTCCAGACATAACGCCGGGGGCCAGGTTGGGCGTCAGATACTCCCCGGAGCCGCGGAGATAGCTGGTGGGTGTTCCGAAGCCCGGAGCAATCAGGGCAGCGGTCTTGCTCCTGTTCACGTTCTGATCCTCCGTCTGGTAGATTACATCCTGGGAGGTGGGGTCAGCAAACAGGTAATCATCCGCGCCGTCAAAGCCGTACTCCAGGGCGCTGGCCTGGGTGACACAGAGCGTAGTAACCAGCAGGGACGAGATGAGCAGGGATTTCAGATGGGTTCTCAACTTCATGTGGCCGATCTCCTTTCCTTAATTTTTTCAAAGCCCCAATAGGCGGCGGCAACCAGAGCGGCGACACCGCCCACGCATCCGGCGATAGAGAGGGCCGCTGCCCCGCCAGACGGGGCGGCGGTATCAGTGGCCATATCGCCGTTTGCCTGGGAACTGTCCTCCGGGGGATTGCTCTCGGTGGGGCCGTCCTCCGGGGCGTCCTGCCCCTCGCCGCTCGGATCGCCATCCCCCTGGGTGGGGGCCGTGTTGATGTAGGGCACATCCGTACATCCGAAGATCGCGGTATAGATCACAACCTCGCAGGAGGTTTTCGCCACTTCCCCGGTGTAGTCGGCGGTAACAGTGTAGCCGGTGACATAGCGGCTGCTCACCGAGCCGGTATAGCTGGCTGTGGCGGTGTAGCGTGTCACCACGTCCTCGCCCTCCGTGTCGGTGGTGCTGGACCACTTCACATCCGCCAGATTGAGCGTCCTGCCGCCCTCCGTCACGGTTTTGGGAACAAGGGACAGGTCGGCATCGGACAGGTTGGGATAGGTTCGGGAGGCGGAAAGATTGCGGGTGGAGGTGCCGTAGCCCTTGACTTCCACCTGGACGCTGTTATAGTCCAGCTTCAGCACCCCGGCATAGCCGTCCTCTGTTTCGGCCTCGATCTCCGCGTCAAGCTGCTTCAAAATCTCGCCCAAATCGCCGGTCTTGCTGTCCGTGGTGATGGTCTTGGTCAGAGGCTGGGTGTCTACGCCAACCTCCGTTTTCCGGGTCATCTCCATGAGGTGGAAGGTCCTGCCGTATTCCTCGAAGTCCTCTGTGGGGATGCCCGCCGGATCATCCGAGAGGGAAAGCTGGTAGACCTTGCGGATACGGGGCTGGTCGAAGTCGCCAGCGGTGTAGGATTCTACCTCGATGGGGTAATAGCAGGCCGCTGAACGGTCAGCGGCAAAGGCGGGGGGCGACACCATGCACAGCATCAGCACCGCAGCGCACAGCAGCATGGGAATCCGCCGTTTTGTCATTTCGTTCATCTCCTTGTCGGTAAAATTAAAACGACCATGTGGGGCCGTCTGCCTGTTTGGGATTACCGCGCCCCGGTGGGGGGCGCTCTGCTCCGCCGCATCACGTTCATACGGAATCCCCCTTTTCCGGGGCATCCGGCAGGGCGAAGTATGCTTCAAACTCCCGCTGCTGGGCAGGGGTCAGGGAGGCGAAGTGTTCCCCCTCGAAGCTACACAGCAGGAAAGTCCCGGCGATGAAGTCCCCGCTGTCCGTGGGGTTCTCCCGGTTGGGCATGAGGCCCATGTGCTTGCCCTCGCTGTTGCACACCAGCATCACCCGCTGGGGCAGGTAGCACCCGGCCTCAATGGGGCCGCCTACGATCTGCTGAAAGGCTTCCAGTGTGTCCTCCACCTTTGCGGGGCGGGGGGATTCGCCGGGTTCCACCACCAGAATGTTGATCTCGTTTGCCATGTAACGTCCTCCGTTTCGTTTATATTCCAGCGGCATCCTGCGCCAGATCGTGGCTGACCAGGGATGCGTAATACTGGCCGATGGTTGTGGGCGCGTTGTAAAGCGCCGCCAGGGTGTACGCCTTGATGTTCTTCACCAGCGTGGTGTTCTGGCTCAGACTGTCCAGGACGTAGGCGATATGCTCATGGTTGAGCTTCAGAAAGCGGCTCTTGACCACGCCGGTAGCCATTTCCTCCCCGGCAATGCGGATGAAGTCACGCCGGGAGCAACAGACTTCTACCATAAGCTCCACATAGCCCTCCAGTGTTTCCTCATCGTAGGGATGCTCGGTCAGGAGCAAGTCATAGTCGATATTTTCTTTTATCAGCTCTCGGTATCTATCCATCTCATCCATCCTCATCCGGCTCTTGGGCCGACCAACAGGGGGCGAAACAGGCCGTGCGGGGGTAGGGGGAAGGATGGATGGGTCAGTATCGTTCAGATCAGTATTTTTCTTTTCAGTCTTATTAGGGGCGGAAAAGCCGCCGTCTTGACCGCGCATTTCCAGCGGTGCAGACTGCGGAATTTCCGCAGTCAAGAGTGCGGTACTGTCCAGCGGTCTTGACCGCTGACTTTCCGCAGTCTGAGAGGCCGGGGGCGGCGGCGTCTGTTCTGGCTGGGGCTGGCCCGGTTCCGGGGGCAGGATGAAGTTTTTGACATAGATGCGGGTAGGCCGTCCCTGGCCCTGCTTCTTCCGTTCGATCAGGCCGATGCCGTCCTTGTCCAGTTCCCGGAACAGCTTCGTGGCCTTGTCCTTGCCGCAGTTCATAAGGTTCATGGCATCCTCCTGGGTGAAGTAGATGTAGACGCGCTTCTCGCTGTCCATCCAGCCGTTTTTCACCGACAGCCCCATGCGGTCCAGCAGGAGGCCGTAGAGGACCTTTGCCTCGATGGAAACGCTCTTATAGCGGGGGTCTGTGAGCAGGGTTTTGGGGATGCGGTAAAAACTGTATTGATCCGCCTCGGTGCCGTAGTAGTAGTCCAAATTGAGATTTGACGGCATGGTGATTGCCTCCTTTGAGATGTGCGAAGAAACAAAAAAAGTGCCCCGGTGACCGTAGTCACCGGGGCATTGGATGCTCCTTCCGCGTTTCAGATTGGTTCGTAAACGTAAAAAAGCCGCCGCATAGCTGGCAGTCAGCTATACGGCGGCGGATGTATTGAGTGTCAGCGCCATTTGAAAATGTCGATTTTCGCCGGAATGGAGTGTCGTTTTTAACAGGACAGCATACAGGTGTTATACAGCCTTAACCACTATCCGACTTGCCGGTTTGAAGTCCGTCAAGCCCTGATTTATCAGCTT
>CAJUKT010000031.1 GCA_910587255.1 uncultured Oscillospiraceae bacterium | reverse complement strand
TGATTCATAGAAAAAAGTTTTGTAAAACGGAGTAATGATGGCGAGCCGTGTACATCGAGAGGTGTAAGCACGGTTCTGAGAGGGGGTGGCGCAAACCTGCCGCAGAAATGCGGTAAGGCGGCGCTTCCCTACTCTACCCAGCCAGCGTGAAGCGAAGCAATCAGGAGTGGGCCTTGGGCATCATCACCAATGAGGCCAGCCGGAAGGCCGGCTCCGGCGGTCCCTTCTGGGTCTTTTCCGCTTAGAAGGTGGCCGCTATGCTGAACTACACCCCCTGCCGGGCGAGGAGGCTGCGCCTGCGGTATAGGATACCGCTCTCCGAACTGGCGCAAGCGGCGGGCGTCTCCATACAGCTCATTAACAAAATAGAGCTGGAACGGGAACGCCAGACCCCCGCCCATGAAAAACTGCTTCGCAACGCTTTTACCCTTATCATTGAATGCCGCCGCACACAGTTGGATGCCTTGGAACGGGAACTGGCACAGTGCGGCGGCCTGTTTCAAACCGTAGAGGGAGATGACTATGGACTCTGAAACCTATTACATTCCCGCCAACTATACTGATGCGGGAAAGCTGTTCGGCCTGTTTGAAATCCGCAACACCATTGAAGCGGTACTGGTGGGACTTCCGATCCTATGCTTCTGCGCGGCCTTTCTGCCGCTGGAGCTTACCTGGAAGATCATTGTGTCGCTGTTTTTGCTGGTGCCTGCTGTGGGCTTTGCCCTGATCGGCCTGAAGGACGACAGCCTGACACGCTATTTACGGACTTGGTGGACCTGGCGCCGGCACAGGCGCGTGATGACTTATCGAGGAGAGGTAAACGAACATGAATTTGAAAGAACTTATCTTCGGCGGCGGCGTAACCGGCGTCAGTGACCGGGGCGGGGCCTATGCCGGGAGTATCCAGGCGTGGCTGCCTGTCAAGGATATTCTGCAAGGCGTGGTCCTTACCCGGGACAAGCGGTTTATTAAAATCATGGAACTGCTGCCGGTGAACTTTTACACGATGTCCGAAATGGAAAAAGGCTCCGCCATCGCGGATCTGGCCGCCTACCTGAAAATCGCGCCTGCCAACTTGCAGATCAACGTGCTCACCCAGAAGTTTGATCTGAACAGCTACATGAAGATGCTGCGCGCCGCGCTGGAGCGGGAGGGGAACGAGCGGTGCCGGGAGATGATCGAGGAGAGTATGTCCTATGTGCCCCAGCTGGTGGAGCGGGAGGCCATTACCCACCGCTTTTTCCTCTCCTTCTCCTATGACCCCAGCATGAAGGCGGCGGACAATACGCCCGGAGCCATTGCCGCTCTGCTCAATGAAAAGGCGGAGGTGGCCCGGCGGTATCTGGACCGCTGCGGCGTGACGGTGCTGGAGCCGGAATACGCGGACAACGCCATCTTGGAACTGCTGTACCAGCTTGTCAACAAGCATACCTCCCAGCATATCCGGCTGCCGGAGGGCGCTTTCGATATGCTGGGCATGGTGCATGGCGTCTATGACGAAACCGCGCTGCGGAAAATGAGCGCCCCCGCCGCCGCGCCGGGAAAGCAGCGAAAAAAACGGTTCGGGAAAAAGCAGGCGCCCGGCGTCAATCTTCTGGAGGCCGGAGCCACAACCATTCCCGACCTGATCTCCCCCTCCTCCATTGACAGCCACTCCCCCGACTATCTGCTGCTGGATGGGGTCTACCACGCCTACCTCTACATCGCCGGCTACGGCTATGCCACAGTGGTGGGCAAGGGCTGGCTGACGCCGCTGATCGAGGCTGGCGAGGGCGTCAGCCTCAGCTTCCAGCTGCGCCGGCAGCCCAGGGAAAAGACGGTCAGTTCCATTTCCCAGACCACTATGGTCAACCGCTCCCGGATGCGGGATGTGGGAGATACCCGACAGGACTTTGAGGAACTGGGGGACGCCATCTATGCCGGAACCTACCTGAAGGAGGGGATGAACCGGGAGGGCGAGGACTTCTACTATATGCACACCCTGATCGAGGTGGTGGCGGACAATCCCGACACGCTGGAGCAGCGCCTCGCCTCAGTGGAAACGCTGTGCGTGGCGTCGGATATGCTGGCAAAGCGGTGCGAGTTTAAGCACGAACAGGCGTTTTTATCCTTCCTGCCCCTGCTGATGACCGACCCGGACATCGAGCGGAAAAGCCGCCGCAACGCCCTGACCCAAGGGGTTGCCGGGGCGTTTCCTTTCGCGTCCTACGAGCTGAGCGATGCGGGCGGCATCTTCCTGGGGCTGAATCTCTACAACCGCTCCCCGGCATTTATGGACTTCTTTGACGACTACAAATACACCAACGGCAACTTCGCCGCCTTCGGCTCCAGCGGCGCGGGCAAATCCACCATGCTCCAGAGCATCGCCAAGCGCCTGCGGGAACAGGGACGGAAGATTATCTGCGTCGTGCCGGAAAAAGGCCACGAGTACCGCCCGCTCTGCGAGGCGGTAGGCGGCCAGTTTATCAAGCTGGGGCCGTCCTCCCCGGACTGCATCGGCCTGATGGAGATCCGGCGGCTGGGTGCCAACGCCTACAGCGCACGCACCGGAGAAATACGCCGGGAATCCCTGCTGGCGGAAAAGGTGTCCTGGCTCTCGGTCTGGTACTCCCTGCAAAAGCGGGGTCTTACCGAGGAGGACCGGAGCTATATTGACGCCTCCCTGATCAAGTGCTACGGGCGTTTTGGGATTACCTTTGACAACGCCAGCCTGTTTTTGGAGGACGGCGTTACGCTGAAGGAGACCCCGGTTATCAAGGACTGGTATGACGTGCTGATGGAAAAGCCGGAGACAAAGCACTTGGCGGTGGTGCTCACCCGCTATGTGTCCGGCTCCGCCGCATCCATGGGCGGGCGGACCAACGTGGATACCGACAATCCCTATATCGTCATTGACCTGACCGGCCTTTCCGACGATCTACAGCTGGCCGCCGTCTACGCCGCCACCGGCTTTGCCACCGACGTCATCGTGCAGAACGGCGATGTGGGTACGGCGCTGCTCTCCGACGAGCTGTGGAAACTGCTGGGGGCCAACTCCAATCCCCTGGCGGCCGACTACACCATGCAGATGGTCAAGCTGATCCGCTCCCAGGGCGGCATCGCCGGCGTTACCTCTCAGGGCATGGCCGATATGATGGCGCTGGACGGCGGCAAGTATGGCAAAGGCATTTTAGATAGCTGCCGGGTCAAGTTCATCATGCAGATGGAGGAACAGGAGGCCCGGCTGGTCCAGGAAAAGCTGAATCTCACAGAGGAGGAGACCCGGATGATTACCCGGTTCCGCCGGGGCGAGGGGCTGCTGTGCATTGGGCACAACCATGTACCTATCGCAATCCACGTCTCCCCCAGGGAGTACGAGGCTATTACCACTTCTCCCACTGATCTGCGGGCAAGGCTGAAACAGGAGGGGTAAATGAAGAGGGCGGGGAGCATCCCCGCCCTCTGACGATTCAGGAGAACACCTGCGACAGGTCGATCTCGCAATCCTCCAATACGTTTACCCGCACCTTTTCCTCCGCCGAGCCAAAATCTTTTGCCGCGTAATGTCCATTTTCTAACACAAAAATCTGTACCGATTTGCTCACCGGGTCCACGATCCAGTATTCCCGTACCCCCGCCCGCTGGTAAAGGTTAAACTTCGTCAGCCTATCGTGCCGGTTGGTGGAGGGAGAAAGGATCTCCATGATAAGATCGGGAGCGCCCTTGCAGCCAATATCGTCCAGCTTGGAGGGATCGCAGATAACCGAAATATCCGGCTCCACCAGCGTATCCACATTCTCCGGACGGTCATCCTTTTCCTCGAACAGCCGGACGGCAAAGGGCGCTGAATAAACCTCACATTTCTTTCCCTTCAGATACTCCCGGAGCTGTCCAAACAACTCCCCGCTGATCTTCTGGTGCACTCTGGAGGGCGGGGCCATCATGACCGGAGAACCCTGGATCAGTTCGATCCGGTCCTGTTCATCCCACGTCAGCGCATCGGCCAGAGTATAGAACTTTTCTTTCGGTAACGGCATGGAATCACTCCTCTCACTGTCAGCCGTTTGTATATCATACGAGCATTTGGGGGAACCGTTGTGCATCGCTATACTTCACGCAATCTGCACCCCCTCTGAAAATACCGCATTGTAAAACTCCGTTCCGGCATTGATCTCCCGCTGTTCGTATACATCCACCTGTTTTCCCGTCAGGCGGTGCAAATCGTCTGCCAGACTAAAGACATCTGTGGGATCGAACCGGGAACCGCCAATCACGACCAAATCAATATCGGATTGTGCGTTGGCCTCTTGCCGGGCATAGGAACCGAACAATATGGCGCCCTCCGCCCGATACTTTTTCAAAAGGGGGAGGATCACGCCGATGATCTCATCTCTGGTATAAACCTGCTCCGACACCCTGTACCCCTCCATTCCGTATATTATCGTTATCCATATTGTAAACGATTTTCCCGAAAAACACAAGCGAAGGAGAGAAAATAATGCAAAACCCAAAAGAAGCAATCAAGCAGATCCAAGCCCTGACCTACGGGGCCTATCAAGCCAGCGGCCAAGTGGCCGCGCTGATCGGAGCTTCCCGTCCCGAAAACATGGCGGAAGCGCTGGAGCAGACCGCCGCCCGCATGGAGCAGGGCACAGTGCATCTGCGCGCCCTATGCGAAAGCTGTCTGCCGCCGGTTCCCGCTGTCGGCCAAAAGCCGGCGCTGTCCCCGCTGGACGCTGCCGGGAAAGTGGAAGTAAACGAGTTTGGCTGGCTCCATATCCAGCTGAACACCCTGCTGCCCCACTGCCGGTTTGCTCCGCCCCTGTGGCTGACCGACACCATCTCCCGGCTGCTGGACCGGCATGAGCGCCGGCATGGAAAACTCCCGCTGCTGGAACAGGCGCTGCTGGTGATAGACGAATACTGCGATGTGGATTCCCGGCAGGTGTATGACGCGGACAACAAGGGGTGGAAGGCGGTCTCCAACGCCATCAAGGGGCGGCTGGTGGCCGACGACGATCAGTTCAGCCTGAGCCTGTGCCTGCTCTCCCAACGCTCACCGGAAGCGGAGTGCCATATCTATGTGCTGCCCATGGCGGACGCGGGGGATTTCTTTTTTATGCGCTCGGACCATTTCCCCTTTTCCCGCTGACCTTCGGTTACATCCGGGCTGTAAATCCCGGTATGACCTCCGGTTACATTCTCCCCGCAAAACCCCCGGCCATCGGTTACATTGGCGGAACAATTCTGCGGCTGACCATCGGTTACATCCGCACCCCGTTGTAACCGATGGTCAGCGTGGTTTTTCCCTTGCGCCACAAGGCTTTTTTTCTTCAAACCTTCGGTTACATAGGAAAAATGTAACCGTCCTATGTCACCTTCGGTTACATTGACGCCCACATTTGAAAGGAGGAGTCCGCAATGCTGTACGACCGCAGGGATTTTGGCCTGCTGCGTTTGGCTGGGGCTTACCAATGGCTGCCCCTCGCACCGCTGCGGGCGCTGTCCCCGCTGAAGCAGCTTTTCCATGAGGCGGAACTGCTGGCCTCGTTAGGGCTGCTGGCCTTTTCCCGGAGCGGCGAATACCTGACGCTTACCCCGGAGGGCTACCGCCTTTTATCCTCGTTTGACCTGCACTATCAGCCGCCCTCCAAGCGGCCCTACTCCCAGAGCCCGGCCCTTCGCCGCCGCTTAGAAGTTGGCGCCATTCTGCTTACCTGCCTCGGCGCAGGAATTGAACCCGCCTTAGACAAGGTGGAACGCCTCAAACGCCAGCCGGTATTCCTCCCCGCCTTCGCCCTCCGCGCCGGTGATGGGAACCTGATGAACGCCGCGGGCTGCGCCGGCTTCGGCCACTGGGGCGGCGCAGCGTACATGGTCCAGTATGTGTGCGAGGAACACTCCGGCTTTTTTATGAACAATGAACTGGCCCACCTGCACAACCTTGCCTCGGTATTCAGCGAGCGGCTGGATACGCCCCAGGTCATCCTGTTCGCGGGAGACAGCTACCGTGCTGTCTACGAGGTGCTGACCCAAAAAACACGATCCGCCCGAAACGGGAAAAAGGGCTTTGTGGATTACAGCCAAGCATACCCCCAGCTTGGTATCCCCGCCTGTCTGCTTTCCTGTGACGACACCGGCGCGTTGCAGTTGTCCATTATGCGTCAGGCGAGCTACCATGCCCGGATCGCCCAAGCCGCCTTCGGCGCCCGCTGGAAGGCGGAGGACGGCCGGCTCCCGGAGGCGGACGGCCAAGTGGATGGGAACCCGCTGGTGATTGCGGTGGATATGGATCTGCGGAGATTGGACAGAGTGTGCCGGGACGCCCGGCAGCAGAACCGGAAGGAAATTCTCGTGGCGGCGCTGGAGGGGCAGATGTCCGGTCTCCTGCTGGACTTCTTTCCCAAGGACGCCTCTATCCGGCCCCTGCGCGTCAATTCCAAGGTCCTCTCGGTGGCCTTTGGCGGCGAATGCGTTTTAGGCGACCCATGGCCGGACGCCCCCTTGCAGATGAAGGGAGGGCTGGCCCATAATGAGGTTCCGTAACGATGGTTTAAAAAATGTAGTAGAGACAGTCGATACGGTGTATTGCAGAAAATCTGAACAAACGGAGGAATCTGCAATGAAGTCATTATTAGAAGAACTGGGCGGCACCTATTATCAGAAAGGCGATTATTTTCTGCCCGATTTGTCTCTGCCTGAAACCGCTCCTGTTGGTATCTGGGGGCAACAGCGGAGACACTACCTGAAAACACAACGGAGACCACTCTACAATGCCCTGCTTCTCAGCGGCAAGCTGAATGACCATTTGATTGCGATTGATACCCAGGCAGAAGCTATGTTTTTTCAGTTGGTCAAACAACTGGCGGAGCGGGATGGTGTTAGAGAGCAACTCAAGGCTGAAAATCAGATGGAATGGGTTAGACAGATGAATAGTGTCCGAAATCGGGTGGAAGAAATCATTTGCTCCAAATTAATCTGTGACTGACATCCAAAAAACCGCAAGGCATAGCGTGACTATGCCTTGCGGTTTCTCATGCTAATTGGTGAAATACTTCCGTTAATAGCATACCGTATGAGTATCGGCCATTAAACTGTTCGCCTATGTATCGAATGCGATTTTCACGTAAATTTGGATATATGCAAACTGCTCTAAGAGTAATGGGCTGTATCCTATATGCCAAAATTTCAATCGCTCGTTCTTTTGACAAAACACTAAAAATCTGACACACCTCAGAAATAGAAGAAATCAAAACGCTATGTGAATGCTGATAGTGATTGCTTCCATAAAAATTCAGAATAGTAGCAAGTCCCAATTGGCATTTACCTATTGTACGATTTTTCATTGGTATTTTTAACAGCAAACAGCGTATACAACCGAAAAAGACCACACCATATTCGACCAGCCGCATCCAGAGTGGACGATAGAATGACTCAATAGTGAAGATAGACAAAAGTACATTTGGATTTACTCCATACTCATTACCAAATTTTATGCACGACTTTTTTGTTGATGCCCAAGCCCTTCCTTCCGCCTGTGATGCAACCTGTTCTTTTGTTAATACTTTCATGTTACATATTCAAAATATCATTAATAAATTTTATCCCATCATCAATATTTGCCGAAAGTTGCAGAAGTAACTCTTTAAGCATTTCTTCAATTTCATAATCGCAAAACAAATCTTGTAAATAGTGATTCGGATCGGTCTGTATGCTTATAGTAAGACGTGAATCGTTCTCTCTTTGCTTACAAAACAGAGTAATAATTCCTCCATTAATAGCAGTACAATATGATTTATACTCATTTATCAAATAAACTCTTTTGGCTTCAATAGGAGTATAAGCATATTGGTTATCAGAAATCACAGTTTTTCGCAATGGTTCATTTTCATTTGCATCAAAATATTTAGGGAGAGTTGTCCAAATAATTCGGTTTTGCGTAGTGAGATCAATAAGTTTAGAAATCAGCTTAACAGTAAATTCTTTTTCAATCATAGCGCAATTGCCTCCATTTTTAGTATTGAAATAATATTGTGAAGCGGTTTGACTATCTCTATGTAACTGAATTTCTTTCCATTACAGGAACTTCTTACGGTATCAATATCTTTCTTAATACTGGCTGTCATATTTGGGTAACAAGCAATTAAATCTGCCAAGTACTCATCCATTTTTTGCCGGTAATATAGTTGATCTTTTGGCGGAAGCTCATTCATCAGATGCTTTGCACATTCTAACAATCCATCTAATATATCTTTCCGCATTTTTATGTAGTTAATGGTATTATTGTTCTTTTTAAGGGCATCATCTACACTTTTCTTTATTCTGCCGGTCTGAAACATTAGCCAAACCGATAAGAGCAAGCCACCAATACTACAAACATTTCCCCATGGTGCAAGACTATTAAAAAAATCTATCATCTTCTCACTCCAATCTTCGACACATTATAGCAGAATATGATATACTTTGCAATCAAAAATCCACAGGTTACTTATATTTTTGCTTATGTCACTTCTGATATATGATTTAGAGAAAGTTGTCGTGTGTGCCACCCTGTTGTCGCAATAGTATGATATAATTTAATCATCCGCACAACAGGAGGGATGTATGTGGAAATGTTTCTTGCTCCAAACGGTGAACGCATCGCTGCCCCGGATGGTCGAATTATGACATTTGGACTTGACGAAGAAGATAACAAGTTAGTGAAAAGCGCTCTGCCAACAAAAAACTATGAATTATTTGTTACGGATGTGCCAACTGACCTGATTGCCATCTCTGCGGCGGCGGTCATTATCAATGTATCTGCTCTGGATACGGATAGCCGGGGCATGATTTTTGACTATTACACAGAGCTCGGTGCTAATATGGATGAAACCGTATTTTGGATTGGATGTCCAAAACCCCCTCACCCCTTGCGTGTGAGGTTCAAATGTTATGAATATTTTCCGCAACTGGCCAAAAATCTGAAATATCATCTTTTAGCCGCCCACAGAAAAGTCAAAAAATCAAAAGAGTTCAGCAAGAAAATGGCAGATTGTTTAATGATTTTATCGTTCATTCGCTTGAAGCCTGGCATTAGAACTCAGGAACTCGCTGACAAGCTGGAAGTATCAGTAAGAACGGTTCAACGGTATATTTCCACCCTGCAAGCGGCTGGAGAATGGATTGAATATGATACTGCTAAAAAAGGCTGGCGGCTCCAATTTGGCATATCGGTTTTGTTTGGAGACCACTTAGAAGATGAATAACGTAAAAAGTGTACATATTAAATGAGGAAAGGTCGGTTCAATTATGGAGGAAAGGCTGTTAGAGGTCTATAAGCAAATATTCTCAAGTAGAATGAACGAGCCAGTTTGGGCAGTACATAAAACTACGCCTAACCATACCCATGAACTAATTCATTGTTCAATTCCCTTTGTTGGCAAATGTTATCATCAGGAAAAAACAAAAATTCTGCTATATGCCAGCGCCGAGAATTTGTCGGACTATTGCCGCAAAGGACAGGATTATTTGGACTGTGATGATTATGCTATCAACCGGCATAAGAACAGTTTTGATTCATCAGTATCAAAGCCAGATGTGTTTTTTCCCGATGTTCACATCCAGCCAATCAATGATGGGTGCCTTGCAATCGTGGCGCTCTATGTATATCTGAAATTTCAAAGTATTGACAAAATTTTACCAGCAGAATTTTTGGAAAGAATTTCACTGGCGAATTATTGCAAGTACTCAATTCAACCAGACCCCAGCAAACCTAAAAACCTGGATTATGCTGGAAATCCAAATTATTTATCTGAATCTCATGCGTATGTTGAAAATGACATCAAAATTTTGAAGCCGGACTATATTATCATGCCAAAAACAATTTATTGGGCAGATCGGGATTTCATAGATAAAATCAAAGGAACCGCAAAAATTATCCCAATCTATCAGATTAATGCCCGAAACATAAACTTGCGTATAAACGAATATCCAAAATTGTCAATACAGCAGTTAAATCCTGTTATAGCGGGGTGGTATAAGCATTTAGGTGACAACAGAATTGTGGGAAAGACAAAGGAGAACTTTCTTTCTATATTCAGCTATTTAGACGATATTATGCAAAGTCAAATGAGGTAAGCCCATGGTGCTGCATGATCTTACTGCTAAATACGCCGGATTAAGTGCACGAGAAATTGAAACTGCGCTATATTGTGAGGTCAAATCGCAACTGTGTCAGAAATATGGAGAGAAACCCGACTGTTCCATTCAGCGAAGAGTTAATGCGGAATGGACAGCTATGGAGCAAAGCGGTGTCACCCTCGACGTTGCGGCACTATACGAGCTGACCATCTGGCTTAAAAAGAATCAAAGTCCTTATTGGATGAGGGGACATTCAGGTTCCAGCTTTATTTTGTATCTACTCGAAATAACAACCGGAAATCCTTTGCCCGCACATCTATGTTGCCCCAAATGTAAATCAGTTCGATGGGAACCCCTATACGTAGATGGCCTTGATATTCCGCAAGATTACACCTGCGATAAAGACGGGGTTCCACTGATAGCCGATGGCCATAACATTCCGTGGCAGATACTTTGGGGATTTGGTGGGTTTCAAGCGACATTTGATATTGATTTACCCAGTGACTTATATGAAAGGTTTCAAGAAACGCTGTGTCTACACTGGCTGCTAAAAGTCAAATCTGATAGCAAATTTCATAAAGAGACACTGAGGTGCCTCAAACTCTCAAATTTAAGCCTGATGTTTACTTTGAAAGCGAATACGATTGCTCCCGAATTTTATAGTCGAAAATTCACCGCAACAGATCAAAATTACATCGTACGGCATTGTGAAGCTCTTATTTGCTGTTCATCGGAAAACAGGATTGAAACGTATGAACCGCATGATGTTGCCGATGTTATAGCCATGTTTGGGCTGATCCATTCAACGGGGGTGTGGGATGAAATAACTGCGCTTATGATTGACCAACTTGGCTATTCTCTGTCGGACATGATTGCATTTCAAGATGATATTTACCAGTATCTAATTGACCATGATGTTTTGGAAAAAGATGCCTGGCAAGCCACGCGAAGTGTAAGCATGGGGCGAGGATTGCCGTTTGTAGTATATGGAATGATGCAGGCCCGTGACAAATGGGTGATAGCGCGGTGCGAGCAAGTGAATTATCTATTCCCCAAAGCTCATGCAGTTGAATATATGTTGTTTAAGCTAAAATCAGGTGACGTCAACAGTGAATGACTGGATTTCTCAAAAAGCATTGACAAACATCGGTTCTATATGGTAAACTATACTCCCATGTAAGTGGGCCAACTGAATAACACATAAGCACATCCCTTTTGGCGCTTGTGAAATACAAGGCCGGTACATCAAATTTGCTTCAGCGGAACAAAAATTCTGCTGGGGCTGGTTTTGATATACCGGCTTCTTTTTTGCCCTAACAACTGAATGACCGTCTGAATGGAATACTCCGCCATGACCTCCACTTGAGAGGGAGCGAGACAACGCCGCTGAAAAGGGGCAGGAACGCCATTCGGAGAAAGCGGCAAAACAGTGTGACGGCAAAAATGACCCTATTTGCCGTCACTATTTCGCCCCTCCAATTAAAGTGACGCCAAAATTGACGTCACTTAGCCAACCGTAACCAATCATGACGGCATTTTTGACGTCATGTGCCGTCACCTCTGTATGACATCACAGGTGACACCACTTTTGTACGGGCTATCTATGAGAATGGTATTACCATAATGCCATAGCCCAGACGTGGAACAAGCCAAACAAATCTAAACGGTCTCAGCGCAACTCCGCAGAAAGAAGCCAAACCCGCCCGCTTCCCATGCCCCAGGAGCAACAGAACTATCCCTGTCCACAGGGATAGCGAGCATCGGATTTATGCCCCCAGGGGGCAAAATCCATTCCCAGGGGAGACCCCTGAATACCCCCTCTCGCGGCGGAAATCTGACAGAATGGAGGAATCATTTTGAGTGCGAACGATGAAAAAGTACGGCTGAAAATCAGACTGACCGAAGAAGAAAAAGTCAAGTTGGAGCATAACGCCGTCCTGTGCGGCCTGACCCAATCCGAATATTTCCGGCAACTTTGCTTGGACAAGCGGCCCCGACCCAAGCAGCCGCCAGAGTTTTGGGAACTGCTGGACGCAATCTATGATTGTCACTCTAAACTGGAACAGCTTGCGGTCTACTCCCCGGAAGCCGCCGAGGAATGTTCCCGCCTTGAAAATCTTGTCCTGTTTTTGCAGGAGGTGTCGTGATGGCGACTACCAGCCTATGGCACATTAAGGGACGGCTCAGTGACCTTATTGCCTACGTTGAGAACCCGGAGAAAACTGTACCCAAGGGCACCGAGGACTTTTTCAACGTATTTTCGTACATCCAGAACCCGCAGAAAACGGCGGACGGCTCCCTTGTCACCGCCATCAACTGCCTGAAGCAGACGGCGCTTCAACAGATGATTTTGACGAAACAACGATACGGCAAAAAGGACAACTATATCGCCTGGCATGGCTATCAGAGCTTCAAACCGGGGGAAGTTACCCCGGAACGGTGCCATGAGATCGGTGTAAAGCTGGCACAGGAGATGTGGGGAGATAAATTCCAAGTTATCGTCACCAGCCACTTGGACAAAGGCCATCTGCACAATCATTTCTGTTTCAATTCGGTATCGTTCAAGGACGGCAGAAAGTACAACTACTCCAAGGCCGAACAGCAGCGTCTCCGGGATATTTCAGACCGGCTTTGCCGGGAGTACGGGTTGTCCGTCATAGAGCATGGTAGAAAGGCCCCCAGCCGCCCCATCTGGCTGGACGAGCAGAGCGGCAAACCCACCCGCTACAATATCTACCGGGCGGACGTACGGGAAGCCGTCAACGGCAGCCGAACCGTGGAGATGATGGAGAGGTATCTCCGGCGCAAAGGCTATCTCACCGACTTCACGGGCAAACACTGGAAGATACGCCTGCCACAGTATCAGCACTTCACCCGTTTGGACACCCTGGACGAACATTGGACGCCGGAGAACATCAGACGCGGCCTGGGCGCGCGGGCCAGCTTCGGTAATAAGTGCCCCACCGTCAATTTTGCCCCAGAGCTGCCGGAGGAGCTGCGGGTGTATGTGCCATTTCAACCCATGTCCCACATTTACCGGCTGTTCCTCTATTGGGAATACCAGCTTGGTATTTTGCCAAAAGGGACAACCTATCAGCCCACCAGCCCTTTTATGAGAGAGGAACTGCGGAAACTGGACAAAATTACCGCCCAGGTGGACTATCTGGCAAAAAACTGTATTGAAACGCTGGATGATCTTCTTTCAGCCCGTGAAGCCCTCCAAAGTGAAATAGACACGCTGACCGGCCAACGAACAAAACTTCAGAATAAAATCCGAAGGGCGTTACCGGCTGAAAAGGAACGATTGCGGGCTGAAAAGCAGGCTGTGACCGCTCAAATCACCGCTTGCCGCAAGAAATTGAAGCTGAATGTTGGCGTAGAGGAACGCTCCGCCAAAATCCAGGACACGATGGACATGATTTATGCCAACGAGGAGCAACACCGCCAGACGGCGCAAATCAGGACGAGAGGGGAGCAATACAAATGACAGCAGAAGAAAGGACAGCAAAAATTGAAGATTATATTGCCAAATTAGATGCTGAATGGCCGGAAATTGAGAAAATTATGGCAAGTCACGAACTCGATTTGGACACGGGGCGGGAACCACTTCTTCTTTGCCGTATCCCGCCCGACATGGGCTTTACCATGAAAGACGGCCACACCGAGTATGAGGTGGTGGGCCGCTTTGACCCGGACGGCGACGAATTTCTGCTGGAACAGATCAGCCGCAAATTGAGGACTGCGGATAATGACTAAAAAGCCGAGCAATCTCACTTTAAAGCGTTGAATTATTGGCAGGGATATGGTATACTGATTTTGCAATACACCGTATCCGATTGTCGGAAAGGAGATACCGTGAGCAGGCAATCGAAAGAAAACAGGATCACAGCCCTCTACTGCCGTCTGTCCCAGGACGATGGGCGGGAGGGTGAGAGTAACAGTATTGTCAACCAAAAGGAATTGCTTCAAGGATACGCTCGCCAGCACCGCTTCAAAAATTTGCAGTTTTTTGTGGATGACGGATGGAGCGGAACCAACTTCGACCGGCCGAGTTTCCGCCAGATGGAGCAGATGATCGAAGCCGGTGAAGTGGGGACAGTCATCGTCAAAGATATGTCCCGCCTTGGCCGGAACTATCTGCAAGTGGGGATGTATACGGACATCGTATTTGTGGAAAACGATGTGCGGTTCATCGCTATCAACGATAACGTGGACTCAGCGGTACAGACCGAGTTTGACATGACCCCGATCCGCAATTTTTGTAACGAACTTTATGCCCGGGATACCGCCAAGAAAATCAAATCCACGTTCAAAATGAAAGGCGAGAGCGGCAGGCACCTCACCACAAATCCCCCGTTCGGCTACGTCAAGGACGAACAGGATAAGGACAGGTGGCTGATCGACGAGGAAGCCGCAAAAACGGTTCGGTACATCTTCAAGCTGTGCTGTGACGGCCTTGGCCCCACGCAGATTGCCAACCGGCTGAGACGGGAGCAGGTACTCACCCCCACGGCTTACAAGGCCCAACAGCGGGGTGAACTGCTTCCAGAGCGGCCCTTCCAGTGGGCGCAGAAAACCGTATCCGGGATTTTGGACAAGGTGGAGTACCTGGGGCACACGGAGAATTTCAAGACCGCATCCAAGAACTATCGCAGCAAGAAGCGGGTCAAAACCGCCAAGGAGGAGCGCAAGCTGTTCCGAGATACCCACCCGGCCATCGTAGATGAACACACTTTCCAGGTGGTGCAGGAGATACGCGCCCATCGCCACAGGCCGACGGCCACAGGGAAAGTCAGCATTTTCTCCGGCAAGGTGTTCTGCGCCGACTGCGGGGCGAAGCTGCAATACAACACGGCAAACAGCTTTTCAGCGAATCAGGATTTCTTCAACTGCGGCAACTACCGCAGCAACACGGGAACCTGTACTGCCCACTTTATCCGGGCGGTGACGTTGGAGAAGATCGTACTGGCTCACCTGAAGCGTGTTCTGGCCTATGTCCAGCAGTTTGAGACGTCTTTTGTCAAGCGGGAAATGGAGAAAGCCAACCTCAAGCGTCAGACCTCCGTGGAAAAGGCTAAGCTGGATATTGTGACGCTGAAGCGGCGGGATGAGGACTTGGATGTGCTGTTTAAGCGCATCTACGAGGACATGGTGGCGGGACGGCTCAGCCCGGAACGGTTTGACAAACTTTCCACGCAGTATGAGGAGGAGCAGAAGCAGGTGAGGCAGGTCATTGGGGAACTGCAATCGCTGATCGACGATGGCGAACAGGAAACCCACGACCTCCGGCAATTCCTGAAAAGTGTCCGAAAGTACACCGACCCGGAAGAACTGACGGCGGAAATGCTGAATGAATTGGTTGACAAGATCATCGTCCACGCTCCCGACAAGAGTAGTGGGCACCGTAGGCAAAAGATTGAGATTTACTACAAGGCCGCTGGGATCATCGACATCGCTGACGACCTCTGTGAAGCCGGGGACGGCAGGGGTCAGTGGCGTAAAGAACGGAAAACGGCCTGAAAAGGTGCAGGACTGTGACCTTTTACAGTCACAGCCCTGCCGTACATAGAATACTTCGTTGCGGCACCTCACTTCATGTTTAAGCTCTCTGCCTATATTGCCAAGCTGGAGGACCGCTGGGGGAAGAAGCTGGGGCGGCTCTGGGAAAAGCATAAGGGAAAATGGAAGCTCTACCTTCCGCTGGGACTCTCCGCTTGGTACTTTTACGGGATGCTCATCAACTCCATCCGGCTGGGCACCCAGGCCACCTTCAATCAAACAGGCGAAGCGGTGGATTCTATCTGGGTGGTCAATCCCTTCCGTAATCTCTTAGCCGTCTTTTCCCCTACGGGGCTGGCGGTGACGCTGGTGGGCGCGCTGCTGGTCTGCCTGATTGCAAAGAAAGGCTATATCTGGTTTTCCGGCTACAAGTACATCCACGACAAGCGGGGCTTTGACATTCTGCCGGACGGCACCCATGGCACCTCCGGGTTTATGAGCCGGAAGGAGCAGGCGCGGATCGTCCTCACCGGCTCCATCAAAGAATTGGACCGGACATTGCTGGGAAAGCAAAAGGACGCCCCCGATGACGACGACAAGTATGCCGAATATGTGACGCTGCGCCCCGGCAGCGGATTGACCGAGCACACCATGATCTACGGCGCCACCGGCTCAGGAAAAACCAGAGGCTTTGTAAAGCCCTTCATCCTCCAGACCGCCCGCCGGAAGGAGAGCATGGTCCTGGTCGATCCCAAGGGCGAAATTTACGAGAGTATGTCCGCCTTCCTGAAGGAGGAAGGCTACGAGGTACGGATGTTCAACCTCCTCGACATGGAGAACAGCGACGCGTGGAACTGCCTCAGCGAGATCGAGCATGACAAGGACCTGGTACAGTCCATCGCGGAGGTCATCATCAAGAACACCTCCAACGCCAATGAGCGGCAGGATTTCTGGGAAAAAGCGGAGCTGAACCTGCTCATGGCGCTGATGCACTATGTCGCCTCCCAGACCGTCCCCGGCACAAAGGAGCTGCTGCCCATCCAGCAGCGGTCCCTGGGAGCCATCTACCGGATGCTCTCCAACGAATCCTTTGCCGACCTGGAGCGGCGGTTTGAGGCCCTGCCCAAAGGCCACCCGGCTCTGCCGCCCTACGGTATCTTTAAGCTGGCCAACCGCCAGATCTGGGGAAACATCGCCATTGGCCTGGGCAACCGGCTTTCGGTGTTTCAAAATCCGCTGGTGGATAAGATCACATCCTACAACGAAATTGATCTGACGTTGCCGGGGAAAAAGCCCTGCGCCTACTTCTGCTGCATCTCGGCGCAGGATTCCTCCTTGGAGTTTCTAAGCTCTCTGTTCTTCTCCCAGCTTTTTACCCGCCTGATGGACTATGGCCGCAGGCATGGGGACCATGGGCGGCTGCCGGTAACGGTAAATGTATGTCTGGAGGAGTTCTGCAATATCGGCAAGCTGGTGGACTTCAAGCGGGTGCTCAACGTCTGCCGCGGCTCGGCCATCTTCTGTCAGATCATCGTCCAGTCCATCCCACAGCTTCAGGACCGCTACCCCAAAACAGAGTGGGAGGAGCTGATCGGCTGCACTGACATTCAAATCTGCCTTGGCTGCAACGATGTGGACACTGCTACCTATATCTCTAAAAAGTGCGGCATGGTGACGATCAAGGTGGAGAACAACCAGATGCCTCTGATGCCCCTGTTCTCCCCAGTCTATACCTCCACCCGGCCCTACAGCCAGACCAAGAGCAATACCCAGAGGGCATTGATGCTCCCGGATGAGATCCTCCGCATGGACAACCGGGAGTGCTTGGTGCTGCTGCGTGGGGAAAAGCCCCTGCGCCTCTACAAGATCATCCCGGACGAACATCCCAGCTTTGGACGGCTGCGGGATGTGCGGGTAGCCGAGTACATTCCCCATTGGCGGCAGGAAGAGGCCAAGCCCTCCGCCCCCGTACAGCCGGCGGCACCGCCGGAAGAGAATGCGCCGCCGGAACCGGCCCCCGAACAGTCGGAACCGGTACCCCGGCACGACCTGCCCGCCGCAGAGCAGGCTGGAAGGATGGCCCAGTACGACTACGGCCTTTTGGACCCGGAGATAAGCGGCTTTGATTCCCCGGCTCAGGAACCGGGCCAGGACGCCCCCTACGGCGCTCTTGACCTGATAGAAACCCTGCCCCAGGATGTGGGCGGTGAACGGAAAGAGGAGGGGCAGCTCTGAATGCGCTGTCCCTCCCCGGCTTTGCAGGCAAAGTGTCAGACCGGATTTCAAAACCGATTCCTATGCAAAAAGAATATGCGGCCCATCATGCTTTGTGTCCTTGGATACGCCCTCTCGCCCGGCTGAATACTTCCTGCGCGGAATAGCGCACAGCAGTCAGCACCGCCGCTCGATCAGCCTCATCCAAGGCCAGTTCCACCCCGGCATTGCGCTCTATGCCAAAAGTCGCCGCAAGGCCGCATTCGCTTTTTTCAGGACCAGCCGCTCCGCAGCCTCTGGAATCGGAATGAGCGGCCTTGGAAGATCGTTCTTCCCAATCGGGGATAAGACGGATATGACGCATGGTGAACCTCACTGCTTTCCCTGTAAATCATGTTTGGCGATTCGATGATGCGCGATCTCATAAACCGCGTCGTCCTCGCGGACACCGATCACAACCAAGACCATGCGGTTGGCGTTCCGGACAAGCTGATAGACGATCCTGAGTCCTGCGCCCCGCAGCTTGATTTTCAGAAAGCCGGACAGCTTAGAAGCGCCTTTGTTGCCCAGCCATTTGCCGTATCCGCCTTCGGTTTCCGGCAAAGGATTTTTCCGCACCTTTTCAATCGCTTTGCGTACCAATATCCGCTGGCTTCCATCCAACGCCCGAAAGTCCTCTAACACTTCGGGCAAATACCTGATTTCCCAGCTCATTCAAACTCCACCTCGGATGTGTCGGCATAATCCGCCGGCGTAAAGCCCAGCGCTTCATCCACCTGCTGCTGGGAAAGCAGGGCGGCGGGGTCAAAGTGCGCCATGCGCGTGGCAGCCTCCGCCGTTAAGCGGGCGTCGTTCACCTCGTCCATCAGGCGCACATACTCCGCAGGCGACATCAAAACACACTCCGCCATGTTGTTTTTCATGACGACCTTGGCCCCGCAGCGTTTGACTTCCTCAAACACCCTGCCGGCAAGCCCTTTATTAAACTGTGAAATCGAAACGGTATTTTCGATTGCCCCTCGAATGGTATCCATATTACTCACGCTCCTCTACCCTAATATTATACCCATCATCAGTAAATATGTCAATCAATTTACAGATATGACTACCGTTAAAAGGAGAGACCGATCATGAAGGCAGCCCCTATGACGCAAAAGCCCTCGTTCCCTTTGATGAAACAGGGAGACGTTCAGAATATCTATCACTTGCAGATGCCCCGCTGGCTGTTCACAGACACCAAATACATGGAACTGGCGCTGGAGACGAAGGTGGCCTACACTTTCCTTCTGAACCGCTTCCAGCTCTCCCGGCTCAATGGCTGGGTGAACGAGGACGGGGCGGTGTTTATCATCTATACCCGCCGCTCTCTGGCGGAGGAGATGCAGGTCAGCTACCGTAAGATCATCGAGGCCATGAAGGAGCTGGCTGCCGCCGGGCTGATCTGGGAGAAGCGCTGCGGACGCGGGGACGCCAATCAGATCTATCTTGCGCTGATAGAGCATCCCGATCCCCAAAATAGCAGTGCGCCCTTTGTGCCGCCGGAGCATGAGGCGGCCGGCGGGGAGCCGGAGGCAGGACCGGGGGAGGCCGGCGGGGACAGCGGCCTGAGAAGTGCCGAATCCGCACCTCTTGACCCGCCCATCAGCCAAGCAGGGGCGCACGCGCCCGCTTTAGAAGTGCAGATACAGCACCACCAGAAGTGCGGAACCGGCATCTCTAAAAGTGCGGGAACGGCACTTCCAGAAGGTCCGGAACGGCACCCCAATTATAAAGAAAAAAGAAATACTGAACAAAGTCATACTGAAATCAGTCTGTCCGTCGGTGAAGGGGGCGGACTGGCGGAGGCGGGGCTGGGAGCGGAGTATTTCACCGCCGCCCAAGGTATGAGCGAGCAGGAACAACTGGCGCAGATATTGGAGAACTGCGAACTGTGGATCTTCGACCCGGATACGGCGAAGGTATTTGCCAACGCCATTGAACGGCTGTTTTACTCCGACAGCTTTCGGATTGGGAAGGCGGTGCTGCCCCGATCCAACGTGCGTTCCCGGCTGTGGGACTTGGACGGCATCATCCTCCAGAGCGTGCAAAGCAAGCTGGCGGCCAACCAGCGTGATGTGAAGAACTCGACCGCTTACACGATGGCGGTCATTTTTAATACCATTTGCGAGAGCCACAGCGACCTTCTGGTGGACCCGTACCTGAACAGTTTAGGCGGGCCGCCTGCGGGCAGGTAAGGGAGGTGGGGCCTTTATGAATCTGACCGAGGATCAGCGGTACTTCCTGTCCATTCTGCGGGAGACCGGCTTCATCCGCCCGGATCAGGTGCTGCCGCTGCTGCGGATCAACGAGCCGCAAAAGGAAATCAGTCATGCCGGGGCCCTGCTGCGCCGCCTGCGATACATGGGTCTGTTGGCCCGCTCCGGGGATGGCTTCATCTGTCTGCCGGACCTGCTTCGCGACAGGCCGGACGGGGAAATCCTTTTGTCGCTGGATGTGCTTCTCGCGCTCAGACCGGAGCGGTTGCTTCAGGTATCCATACAGCCGCCGTATAAGCTCTGTTTCCTCCTCCAGCGTTCCGGCGGCTGGATCGACTACTTCGCGGTGATGCCGGTACCTGCCGGGCACGAGGGGCGCATCAGCCAGCTCTTACAGGCGGAGCGGAAGAACTATGTTTTCCTGCTGCCTCTGGAAAATATGGAGCAGCACCGGCAGATCACGCTGCCTCGCAGCCACTTCTTTGTTTTACGGCAGGGAGAGCAGCTGCGGTTCTATAAAGGGGGTGAGGCCGGAAAATAGTCAAAATCAGCCGCAGTCATAACAGGAAATCGAAAGGAGCAGTACATAATGACAATGGAATCTATGGAATACGGAATCTCTATGGAGGAACAGGCCATGCACCAGCTGGGGACGGCCCCTGACGCGCCTGAGACGGGAAACGGCGCAAACGGTGTGCTGGAGGAAACCGCGCTGCCCGGTCAGGAGGTTGATCCCACCGGGGAGGCGTCCCAGACGGTGCAGGAAGCGGGCGGCGATCCAGAGGCGGCGCCGAAGAAGAAGCGCGCTTCCAGAAAAAAAGCGGAAAAGGCAGGGGACGCCGCCGCTGTGGAGGCGTCCTCCGGCTCACTGCCCTTGGAATCCCCGGAGGGCGGAGGGGAGCTTCCCTTGCCGGAAGGCACACCGCCCGCCGGCGAGCTGCCGGAAGCGGACCAGCTTGACCCGGAGGCCGGAGGTGCGGGTTCCGGGGATGTGATCGTGATGGGATTGGCCGCTCCGGAGGAGGGCGATCCGCCGGATGGAGAGGCTGTTGTTGACGGTGAAGCGGTGGGCGAGACGCCGCCTCTGGGGGAAGAACCCTTGCCGCCGGCGCAATCCACCCCAACGGAAACCGCGCCCCAGGCAGCGCCAAGGCCCAGGGCCGGAAGATCGGCGGAGGGCCACAGTCCCCTGCTCTCCCTGAAGCTGAATGAATTGGACCGGAACCTGACTGAGCAGGAGCGTCAGGAGTGGAATGACATTTACGCCTCTTTCCGCTCCAAGTCGGTGCTGACTGGAAAGATCATCGGTGTGGACGCCCACGCCTTTCACGTCCGCAACCGGGAGACCGGACAGGTGGAGCGGAGAAGGATGTACTGCGCCGCGGTGATTGCCCTGCGCGTCAAGGTGCTGATCCCGGAGAGCGAGATGTGGCTGCCTGACGAGGAGCGCCCCACCCACGTTCTGCGGAATATGTCCGGCGCTGAGATCGACTATGTGATCCTGGATGTGGACCGCGAGAACAATATGGCGATTGCCTCCCGCCGTATGGGGACCATGATCCGGCGGCGGGCCTTTGACGCCGCCAGGGGCGGGCATGAAGCCGGGGAACGGCTGACCTGCCGCATCCTGACCGTTGGACCCAGCCGGTGTCTGGTGGAGTGCGGAGGCCGGGACCTCACTTTACGCTACCAAGACATCAGCTACTCCAGCTATTCCGATCTGCGGGAGAAGTATCATCCCGGAGAAAAGCTGGACTGCGTGCTCAAGAGCTTTGACCGCGCCTCCGGCCGTCTGACAATCTCAGTCAAGGAGGCGGCGCCCAATCCCTTTGAGGGCGCTGCGGCCCGCCATCCCTTGGGCTGCCGCCGGCAGGCGGTCATCAGCGGGAAATACGGCGGCGGTGTGTTCTGCACCATGCCCGACGGCACCACCTGCCTGTGCCTTTACACCGCCCAGCATACCGACCGGGACTTCCGCAAGGGCGATACGGTGATTCTGGTGATCGTCAAGTACGATTTCGAGCGCAGCCTGATCTATGGCCGCATTTTGTCCAAGTGGTAAGCAGGACGGCCCATACCGCCAGAAAAGGCCCCGCTCCGGCGGGGCCTTTTCCCATGATAGCGATATGCCATGTGATTTAATGGCCCTGGAGAATATTGACCGTTGATTCAACAGGATACCCCAAAAGAAGCCCTTCTGTAAGGGGCGAGGTCCGGCGAAGAACGCCGCCCCATCTTTGCGGGGCGGCGTTCACAGCCTTGGTTCGCCTCTCTTCAACATCCTATGATTCTTGAATGTCTTTGGACATTTGCGGAACCACATGATCTTCCATATAGCGGTCTATAAATTCCATCAGCTCTTTTGTTGTAAAAGAGTCCAAAAATGGTTTTTGTATCCCCATGGTAATCTCCTATCCCGCTATTCAATGCCCTTGGAGAATACTGGCTGTCGATTCAATGGGATAGCCCAGGAGCAGGCCGGTGGTGATAAGTTGTACCGGAGTTTCGGCGTGTACGTATTGGAACGGGGCATGGCTCGTTCCGTAGCGGCTGATTTCTATATCACACAGACGCCCTATTTCCCGCTGCTCCATGCTGGAGATGTGCACCCCCAGCTTTTCATAGAAGCTGAAGACTCTGCCGAGGTCGATATACTCCGATATGGAGCCTGTTCTGCATAGAAAAGTATGGAGAAAGCGTGTGTCCTCCGCAGTATCCTCGATCCCACCTAAAACACCATCTGGGAGGGCGTCTTTCATTGCGTCAAATTGGCCCCTCGCTTCCTCCGCTGTAGGGCAGTTTGGAAAGTATTCATTTTTCAGAGCTGTTGTTCTGCCGGAGAAGAGCTTCAAATTTTTTTGCACAGCAGTATCCAGGTATTCTTCATCGCAGCTCCAGCCCCCGCAGCAGTCCAGGTTTGTCCAAGAGCAGTATGGGATTTCTACAGGCTCATGGATCAGATGAAAGCGGTATGTGCGCAGACAAGTGCGTTTTCCGGCAAATTCGCTGACGACTTTGACCTGGCTGCGGGTTTTGAAATCCTCCCGCACCATCGTGACGCCTTTTGAATTTTGGTGTAATATTTGACCCATGTGTACCACCTCTTTATTTCCCCAACAGCCAGTCCAGCACAAACTTCTGACGAATCCCATTATGGGAGGCGGGCGGATCGTTGTCCATCACCAGCAGATATTTGGGGTTATGATCCGGGATGGAGTCCAGCGGCGCCAGTTCCCGCGCCAATGTTGCTTCCTCCCGCACCGTCAGCGCCACCTGGTAGTATTCGATATTGCCGTCACAGTCCTGGGCCACAAAATCCACCTCTGCGGAGCTGGCCTTGCCGATATATACCTGATACCCCCGTCGCAGCAGCTCCAGAAAGACCACATTTTCAAGGATATGCCCCTGATCCACGCTGCGGGTGCCCAGCAGGTAGTAGCGCAGGCCAATATCCGCCAGATAATACTTATCCAGAAGCCGCAGGTACTCCTTGCCCTTGATGTCGAAGCGGCCTACTTTATACATCAGCAGACTATCCGTAATACCCTCCAGGTAGTTTTCCACGGTACGGCTGGCAATCTTCCGCCCGGCGCTGGTCATGGCGTCCGCGATCCGCTTGGCCGAGCAGGTGTTTCCAATGTTGTCAAACAGGAAGCGGATCACACTTTTCAGCATGGCCGGGTCCTGGATGCGCCGGCGCTCCACAATATCGTTAAGGACAACTGTGTTGTAAAGGCCGTCCAGATAGGTATGGATCTGTTTTCTGGACTTGAGGCCAACGGTATAGGGGAACGAGCTGTTGTAGATATAGTCTCGGTACAGATCTTCCTTACTTTTGGAATCCGGAAAGGCGCTGACATACTCCGCAAAGGAGAGGGGAAGCATTTTCAGCTCCACATAACGGCCGGAGAGCAGGGTCGCCAATTCCCCTGACATAAAGTAGGCGTTGGAGCCGGTGATATAGACGTCAGCATTCTTCTGGACAAATAAGCTGTCCACCGCTTTCTCATAGTGGGCAACGTGCTGGATCTCGTCCAGAAAGATATAATTCATCTTTCCGGGAACCATCCGGCCCTTGACATATTCGTACAGCTCTTTATAGCCGCACAGCGGCTCGTTGTCCACGTCCTCGAAGTTGATGGTGATGATCTGCTCCGGAGCCACACCGCAGGACAGCAGATGCTCCTGAAACAGCTCGAACAGGGTGGATTTCCCGCACCGCCGGATACCCGTAATCACCTTGATGATCTGCTGCTCTTTCCATTCAATCAGGAAGTTCAAATATTCCGCTCTTTGGATCAACATAGCTCTCACCTCGTTTCATGCTGCCATCAATATATCACATAATGCGCAGCTTCGTCAATAGTTTTAATTCTATGTCAAACTGTTTTCTGCTATTCAAAAAGATTGACATAATCTTTTCTTGCCCCTGCCGGGGAGTGGAAGGTACAACAAAATGGTCTGGACACAAAATCGTTAGAGCCTGTTTAATATCTCAACGTGTTTGGATTGGCGAGAGGATTTTTTGCCCTGCAAGGCAAAAATCCGCAGGCATCCTGACGGATGGCAAGGATTTTTAACGCTGTCAGGGCGGAAAATACACCGTCAAGACGGGCGCGGGGAGATGTTAAACAGGCTCTTAGGCGCCAGGCCATTTTGCTGAACACAAAAACCTGTCGTTGCCCCATCAGATGTAGCGGAAGTGGTTTGAGCGGTTTTCGTCTCTGCGCGCGTCTCTCTATACGCTCGCAAATAAACCGCAGCTGCTTCATTAAAAAATTCATGTTCTGTCCGGAGGGGTATTGACAAGCACATTTCAGGGCCGTTTCGTTTCAAAAGCAGGTGTAGAAAAAACCTCAACTGTTCAAGCGGAGAAAAACATGGTATGCTCAAGGTGTATTTAGGTAAGATTTTTTCAGGTCAGATATTCGCTCCTGGGGGCAGTATGCCCCTGGGGGACCTGTCAGCATCCTAAATACCAACACGAGTTCG
>CAJUKT010000030.1:0-25000 GCA_910587255.1 uncultured Oscillospiraceae bacterium | reverse complement strand
AACTAAATGCACCTTTAGCTCAGTTGGTAGAGCACCTGACTCTTAATCAGGGTGTCCAGGGTTCGAGTCCCTGAAGGTGTACCACTCCCCTGGAGTGGGAACACTCCAGGGGAACAACAAAGATTTTGACTGGGGAACCAGTTGAAATAATAAGTCGGTGCTGATTGCGGTGAGGGTCCACCCGTTCCCATCCCGAACACGGCAGTTAAGCTCACTCGCGCCGAAAATACTTGGCTGGCGACGGCCTGGAAAGATAGGTAGTGCCGACACAGAGAAGCGGACAGTCTGTTGACTGTCCGCTTTCTTTATTTGCGAGGACTTCAGAGGCTGAAGTCCTCGTCTTTCAGATGCTCAAAGGTGGCCGCAAGGGGCTTGGGCGGGACGCGCTTGAGGGGGTCATAGCGGAAGCGGCGGCAGGAGCCGGAGCAGGTGACAATACCCTTTTTGACACACATCAGCTGCCCCTCGTCCAAGGGGGTGGCCCATTGGCAGTAGGCGCAGCGTGGGTCGATATTCTTTTCAAACAGCATGGCTATCCCTCTGTTCCATTGGTGATCTCTTCTCTATTATACACGATAATGCGGCAGACTGCCACATTTATTTCGCCAGAGGGACCGGCAGAGGGCTGCTAAAAACAGCCAGCCCGCCAGCGCGGACAGGGAGGAGGCCGCCAGCGCTGTGGAAAAGTCCAGCGCGGCAATGGATTCCGCCTGCTCCGCCAGATAGTCCGCCACCGGGGCGGATAGGGGAAACAGCCGGGTAAGGCACCAGGTCAGCCCGGCGGCGATGAGCCCATGGCACAGCTTGCCCGCCAGATAGGTTTTTGCGGACAGTCCGCTGTCCACCAGGAAGGACAGCACCTGGCAGTGGACCGACAGCCCCGCCCACCCCAGCATGAAGGCTGCCATGGATACCCGCCCAGCCAGATGTGTGCCGCCGCGCAGAGAGGACACCCCAGAGGATAGCTCCAGCAGGCCCGCCACCAGCCGCCGGGCCCAGTCCGGCTCGAATCCGATCAGGGCCAGTAGCTCGGCCAGGGCGGCAAACGCGCCAAAGGCGGACAGCAGCTGGAGCACTACGGAAAAAAACACCACGAAGGCGCAGATGTTCAGTGTACTCTGCAATGAGCGGACCACAGCGCCGGTGAAGGCGGCGGGGACCGTGACCACTTGGATGGGCTTGGGCCGGGGGGAGGCGGCATGACGGCGTTCGCTTCCGCCATAAAAGCGGAACAGCAGCCCCACCAGCATCGACGCCAGGGCGTGGGTCAGGTAGAGGAGAAACCCAACCCTGCTGTCCCCGAAAATGCCCGCCCCCACCACCCCGAGGATAAATGCGGGGCCGGAATTGTTGCAAAAGGCCAGTAGGCGCTCCGCCTCTGGCTTGGAGCACAGTCCCTGCTGGTAGAGCTGGAGGGCGGTGCGCGCCCCCACAGGATAGCCGCCGATGAACCCCAGGGCCACCGCCGCCGCGCAGCTGCCGCTCACCCGGAACATCGGGCGCATCAGCCCCTCAAGCGCCCGGCCCAGATAGGCCGCCAGCCCCAGATCCACTACCAGGGAGGACAGCACAAAAAAGGGGAACAGGGAGGGTACGATGACGTTGAAGCACAGCACCAGGCCGTCCTTTGCCCCGGCGATGGCCTCCCCCGGGGCGGCCACCAGCCCCGCCGTGGCGATGAGCAGCGCCAGCCCCGTCAGGGCGTCCCGCACCTTTTGTTGTCTGAGCAGCCGAAGCACAGCGGCATCACCTCCGTGGGGAGAGCCTATGCGGGGAGAGGCGGCGGCTTGCCTGTCCCCCTTTTATTTTCCGGGAAATTTCGGTGCGGACTGTGAAAAGGTACAAAGTATCGGGGAGTTTTCCTTGTGCCGTTGGAGAAAATGTGGTATGCTGACGAAAAGAGGACGGCGGATCGGAGAGGCCGTCATAGGGGAGGCGTTGGTATGCAGTACGAGATCACCGAGCAGATCCCCCTGCTGGATGGGCAGGGGAACCTCACCCGGGCGGGATATGCCAAGCGGCTGCTGCCCGTATATGACCGAAAAAAGGTGCGGGGCGGGATGACCCGGCTGAAGGAGTGGGACTATTACTATATCGGGAACAGCTGCTTCGGCCTGGCCCTTACCATCGCGGACAACAGCTATATGGGGTTGGACTCCATCTCCTTTTTGTCCTTTGAGGGGGAGCCCTGGGAGGTGACCAAAAGCCCCATGTCTGTGCTGCCCATGGGCCGGACGGGCCTGCCGTCCACGTCGGCGGCGGGAATCACCGCCAGCTCGGGCAAGCGGCACGCCCTTTTATTCCAGGTGGGGGAGGGCAAGCGGCAGCTCACCGCCCACATGGACGGCTTCAAGGATGGAAAGCCCCTGGACGCCCAGATCACCCTCACCGGGGAGCCGGAGGAATCCATGGTGATCTGCACCCCCTTTGAAAAGCCTGCCCACTTTTACTACAATCAGAAGATCAACTGTATGCGGGCGGAGGGCACGGTGCGCATCGGCGGGGAGGAGTACCGCTTTGATCCCAAGGACTCCTTTGCCGTGCTGGACTGGGGCCGGGGGGTGTGGACCTACCACAATACCTGGTACTGGGGCTCCGCCTCCGGGCTGACGGAGGGGGTGGAACTCGGGTTCAATATCGGCTATGGCTTTGGGGACACCTCCGCCGCCACGGAGAATATGCTGTTCTATCAAGGCAGGGCCCACAAGCTGTCCAAGGTGGAGTTCGGCATTCCCATGAAGGATGGGAAGGAGGACTACATGACGCCCTGGCGCTTCACCAGCGACGACGGGCGCTTTGAAATGGACTTCGTGCCGGTGCTGGACCGGGCGTCATGCACCAGCGTGGGGATCATCAAGAGCGATCAGCACCAGGTATTCGGGCGCTTCAGCGGCACGGCGGTGCTGGACGATGGCACAGCCCTCCAGGTGCGGGATCTGTTCGGCTTTGCGGAAAAGGTGGAAAATAAGTGGTGAGCGCCCGCTCCGCCCCCCATCCTGGGGGGCGGGTGGGTTCGCCGCTTTAGTGCGGTAAAAATTTCTTGGGGAAAAGGGTTGACAAACGGGGTGCGCCTGCGTATAATGACAACAACAACCAAACACACCAAACCAGTGACGGAGAGAAGTACCCGGCGCGGCAGACCTTCAGAGAGCCCCCGATGGTGGGAACGGGGCGGCGAGCGGCCGGCGAATGGACTTCGGAGGGCGGACCGAACGGCTTGGGCCAAGTAGGGACCGACGGGCACCCACCCGTTATCCACCGGGGCGCGTATGATGGTACGCGTAAGCGAGCGGACGTTTTTCAACGTCAATTTGGGTGGTATCGCAGAAGCAATGGCTTTTGTCCCATGGGGGGACGAAGGCTATTTTCTTTTTCCTCCCCCGCTGCTGGCAAGGCGGGGTTCATCTGCCGCCCAAAATATTTTTTTGGAGGAAAAGAACATGAAAAAGCACAACACCATGAAGAGGCTCCTCGCCATTGCCGCCGCCGCGGCCCTAACCCTGTCCCTGTGCGCCTGCGGCCCAGCCTCTGAGCCGGGCGGACCTTCGTCGAGCGTGGACGGTTCCGCCGAGCCCAGCCAGGCCGTCTATAGCGTGGCCATCATCAAGCAGATGGAACACCCCTCCCTGGACGAGATCGCCCAGGCCATTGAGGCGGAGCTGGCCCAGCTGGCCGAGGACAATAAGGTGACCATCCAATACCACACCACCTCCGGCCAGGGGGATCAGAGCACCCTGAAGCAGCTGGCCGACCAGGCCGTCGCCGACAAGGCGGACGTGATTATCCCCATCGCCACCACCGCCGCCCAGATCGCCGCCGCCAGTGCCGAGGACAGCCAGACCCCCGTGGTGTTTGCCACCGTCTCCGACCCGGAGGCGGCCGGGCTCACCGGGCTCCCCTATGTGACCGGCACCAGCGACGCGCTGAACACCCGCTTCATCATCGACATGATGCTGGCCCAGGACCCGGAGCTCAAAAAGGTGGGGCTGCTGTACTCCCTGTCCGAGGTCAACTCGGCCAAGCCCATCGCCGAGGCCATCGCCACCCTGGAGAGCAGGGGAATCGCATATGTGGAGCGGACCGCCAACACCAATGACGAAGTGATTACCGCCGTCTCCGCCCTCATTGCCGAGGGGGTGGACGCCATCTTTACCCCCACCGACAACATCATCGCCACGGCCGAGCTGGCCATCTATGAGGACCTGATCCAGGCGGGCATCCCCCATTACACCGGGGCGGACTCCTTTGTGCGCAACGGCGCCTTTACCACCTGCGGCGTGAATTACACCGATGTGGGCCGGCGCACAGCGGGCCTGGCATACCAGGTGATCGCCCAGGGCATGGACGGCATGGAGGATTTCTATCTGATGGACGGCGGCATCATCACCGTCAACACGGAGACCGCTGCGGGGCTGGGCGCCGACTACTCTGTGTTCAGCACCATGGGCACCGTGGTGGAGGTCGTCACCACCGAGGACTGAGCCGCCTGATGGCGCGGGGCGCATACAGACGGACAGATTCGAACCGGCAGCGGAGATGAGAACTGTGATTGGAAAAGATGTGCGCACGGGTGTGGGCCTGCTGGCGGCGCTCTTTCCGGCCGGAGGGCCGGTGGCGTATCCGTTTGGCATCCGAAGCTTTTATGTGGCCGGCCCCGAAGGAAATCTGCTTGAGATTGGGAGTACGAGAAAGGGTTAAATGAGAAGCCTCCGCCCCGGCATCACCGGGGCGGGGGCGCGAGAGGAGCGAAAAACCGTGTTACAAATCGTACAGACCGCCCTGGAGCTGGGATTCCAATACGCCCTGGTGGCCATGGCGCTGTTTTTGAGCTACCGCATTCTGGATATCGCCGATTTGACCACCGACGGCAGCTTTGTGCTGGGGGCGGCGGTGTCGGTGACGCTGACGGCGGCGGGCCACCCCATCCTGGCCATCCCGGCGGCTATGGCGGCGGGGGCCTGCGCGGGCTTTGTCACCGCCTTTTTGCAGACCCGCCTGGGGGTGCCCTCCATCCTGGCGGGCATCATCACCAACACCGGGCTGTATACCGTCAACCTGATGGCCATGGGGTGGAAGTCCAACGCCAGTCTGCTCCGGGCGGACACCGTGTTCACCCTGCTCCGGGCGGCCGGGGTGGGCGGGGAGTGGTACGAGCTGCTGCTGTCCGCCTGCATCACGGCGGCGGCGGGCGCGCTGCTGTGGCTGTTTCTGGGCACCCGGCTGGGCCTGTCCATCCGGGCCACCGGCGACAACCGGGACATGGTGCGCTCCTCCTCCGTCAACCCGGCCTTTACGGTGACGGTGGGGCTGTGCCTGGCCAACGCCCTCACGGGGCTGTCCGGCGCGGTGGTGGGCCAGTACCAGAAGACGGTGGACACCAACATGGGCGCGGGCATCGTGGTCATCGGCCTGGCCTGCCTTATCATTGGCGAGACGGTGGTGGGCCGGGGGGGGATAGGCAGGGGCATCCTGGCCGTCATGGCGGGGTCCGTGGTCTACCGCTTCATCTACGCCGCAGTGCTCAACACCAGGATCGTGCCCATCGAGTGCTTGAAGCTGGTCACCGCCCTGGTGGTGGCCCTGGCCATCGCGGCGCCTGCCATCAAGGCCGGGGCGGGCCTTCAGAGGCGCAGGATTGCCGCCGGCCGGAAGGGGGGGCGCTGATATGCTGCGCATTGACCACATCTCCAAAACCTTCAATCCGGGCACCGTCAACGAAAAGACGGCGCTGCGCGGCCTGTCCCTCCACCTGAAGCCGGGGGATTTCGCCTCCATCATCGGCTCCAACGGGGCGGGCAAGTCCACCCTGCTGGGCGCCATCGCGGGCATCTTCACCGTGGACAGTGGTTCCATCGCCCTGGATGGCAGGGACATCACCTTTACCCCCGACCACCGGCGCAGCGTGGTCATCGGGCGGCTGTTTCAGGACCCCCTCCGGGGTACCGCGCCGTCCATGACCATTGAGGAGAATCTGGCCCTGGCCTACCTGCGCTCCGCGCAGGAGAGGACCAACCCCTTCAGCCGCATCCGAAGGAGGGACAAGGAGTTTTTTGCCGAAAAGCTCAAGCTGCTGGGCATGGGGCTTGAGGACCGGATGCGCCAGCCGGTGGGGCTGCTGTCCGGCGGACAGCGCCAGGCCCTCACCCTGCTGATGGCCACCCTGGTCACCCCCAAGCTGCTGCTGCTGGACGAGCACACCGCCGCCCTGGACCCGGGCACGGCGGAAAAGGTGCTGGAGCTCACCCGGACCATCGTGGCGGACAACCGCATCACCTGCCTCATGGTCACCCACAACATGAAGCAGGCCCTGGAGCTGGGCAGCCGCACGCTGATGATGGCGGACGGGAACATCGTGCTGGACGTGTCCGGGGAGGAGCGGGCGGGCATGACGGTGGACGACCTGCTGCGCCGGTTCCGGGCGGGGACGGGCCGCGAGCTGGACAACGACCGTATGCTGCTGTCAGACTGAATGGGAGCGCCCCCCGGCACAGCCGGGGGGCGCTTTTGCGGGGGCGGGAGGATTGACAGCTTTTCGGGGAAATGCTATCATGAAAACGCACGATACAAAGGGCCGGGCGGCGGGGAGGCAGCAATACAGAAGTGAACAGGCGGCCGGCCACCGCGGAAACCATAACAAGGAGACATAAATGGAGACAATAATACAAATTTTGGCCCGGGAGCTGGACCGCCCGGAGCAGCACATCGAGAACATCATTACCCTGCTGGACGAGGGGAACACCGTCCCCTTCATCGCCCGCTACCGCAAGGAGCTCCACGGGGTCATGGACGACCAGCTCATCCGCCAGCTGGCGGACCGCTTGCAGTACCTGCGCAATTTGCAGGACCGCCGGGATGAGGTGAAGCAGTCCATTGAGAACCAGGGGAAGCTGACGGACGAGCTTTCCGCCGCCATTGACGCCGCCGCCACCCTGGCGGAGGTGGAAGACCTTTACAGGCCCTATAAGCAGAAGCGCCGCACCCGGGCTGCCATGGCCAAGGAGAAGGGGCTGGAGCCGCTGGCCCTGCTGGCTTTTGCCCAGGGCCCGGCGGTGGACATGGAGGGGGCCGCCCAGGACTACATCGACCCTGAGAAGGGGGTGGAGACCGTCCAGGACGCCCTGCAAGGGGCCTCAGACATCATCGCCGAGCTGATCTCCGACGACGCAGGCGTGCGTGGGATGCTGCGGGAGCTGTACTGGCGGCGGGCGGCCATTACCTCCAAGGCGGCGGCCAAGGATGCGGAGGACAGCGTATACCGCCTATACTATGAGTTTTCAAGTCCGCTGTCCAAAACCCAAGGGCATCAAATTCTCGCCATAAACCGGGGGGAGCGGGAGGAAATCCTCAAGGCCGGCGTGGAGATGGACCGGGAGACTGCCCTGGTGGCCCTGCGGCGCAGGGTGGTGCCCGGAAGGGCGGCTATGGAGTTTGTGAAGGCCGCCGCCGAGGATGCCTATGACCGGCTGATCGCCCCCTCCTTGGAGCGGGAGGTACGCTCCGAGTTGACGGATCGGGCCAACGAGGGGGCCATCGGCCAGTTTGCCCTCAATTTGAAGCCCCTGCTTATGCAGCCCCCGGTGAAGGGCTTTGTCACTATGGGGCTGGACCCGGGCTACCGCATGGGGTGTAAAGTGGCGGTAGTTGACCCCACCGGCAAGGTGCTGGACACCACGGTGGTCTACCCCACCCACGGGGAGCGGGGGAAGAACGAGGCCATTGATAAGCTGGCCGTCCTCATCAGAAGGCATAAGGTGGCCCATATCGCCATCGGCAACGGCACCGCCAGCCGGGAGACGGAGCAGATGGCGGTGGAGCTGATCCGCAAGGTGGGGGGCGGGGTGAGCTACGCCATTGTGAACGAGGCGGGGGCGTCGGTGTACTCCGCGTCCAAGCTGGCGGCGGAGGAGTTCCCCGAGTTCGATGTGAATCTTCGTTCGGCGGTGTCCATCGCCCGGCGGCTCCAGGACCCCCTGGCGGAGCTGGTGAAAATCGACCCCAAATCCATCGGCGTGGGCCAGTACCAGCACGACATGCCCCAGGCCAGGCTGGGCGAGGCGCTGGACGGGGTGGTGGAGGACTGCGTGAACGCGGTGGGGGTGGACGTGAACACCGCCTCCGCACCGCTGCTCACCCGGGTGGCAGGGCTGAACGGCACCACGGCAAAAAATATTGTGAAGTACCGGGAGGACAACGGCCCCTTTACCACCCGGAAGCAGATTTTAAAGGTGCCGAAACTGGGCCCGAAGGCCTTTGAGCAGTGCGCGGGCTTCCTGCGGGTGCCGGAGAGCAAGTCCCCCTTGGACAATACCGCCGTCCACCCGGAGAGCTACGCCGCAGCGGAAAAGCTGCTGGCGCTGTGCGGCCATGACATGGCCGACGTGAGGGCGGGGAAGCTGGGCGACCTGAAGGGCCGGCTGACGGCCTACGGGGAGGAAAAAGCGGCTGCGGCGTGCGGCGTGGGGGTGCCCACCCTGCTGGACGTGGCGGCGGAGCTGGTCAAGCCGGGGCGGGACCCCCGGGACGAGCTGCCCGCCCCGGTGCTGCGCACCGATGTGCTGGACGTGAAGGACCTGAAGCCCGGCATGGAGCTGAAGGGCACGGTGCGCAACGTCATCGACTTCGGGGCGTTTGTGGATATCGGCGTCCACCAGGACGGGCTGGTGCACATCAGCCAGATCTGTGACCGCTTCATCAAACACCCCTCCCAGGTGCTCAGCGTAGGGGACGTGGTGACGGTGTGGGTGAGGGAAGTGGACGAGAAGAAAAAGCGCATCTCGCTGACCATGCGAAAGGACCAGGTGAAATAGCCCGCGGGCGGGGCTTCACGCCGGGCGTTTTCCTGCGCCCGCATCCAGTCCCGGCGCGACGCCTCGGGACGGCCCTGGAAGGGAACAGCATGGCCCGGGGATGGCGACCATATCCCGGGCGAGTAAAAAGGAGGGCCTGACATGGCCGGGAAGCTCTATCTGGTGCCCACCCCCATCGGGAACCTGGGCGACATCAGCCGCCGGGCGGCGGAGATTTTGGAGGGGGCGGACTTCATCGCCGCGGAGGACACCCGGGTGACGGTAAAGCTGCTCAACCACCTGGAGCTGAAAAAGCCCATGACCGCCTACCACCGCCACAACTGCGAGACGGCGGGCGCCGCCATCCTGCGGCGCTTGCAGGGGGGGGAGAGCTGCGCCCTGGTGACCGACGCGGGCACCCCCGCCATCTCCGACCCTGGGGAGGACCTGGTGGCCCTGTGCGCCGCCGGCGGGGTGGAGGTGGAGGCCATCCCAGGGCCCTGCGCTCTGACGGTGGCGCTGTCGGTGTCCGGCCTGCCCACCGGGCGGTTTGCCTTCGAGGGGTTCCTGCCGCTGAACAAGAAAAACCGCCGGGCCCGGCTGGACGCCCTGGCGGACGAGACGCGCACCATGATCTTCTACGAGGCCCCCCACAAGCTGCGCGCCACCCTGGACGATCTGGCGGACGCCCTTGGCCCGGACCGCCGCCTGGCGGTGTGCCGGGAGCTGACCAAGCTCCACGAGGAGGTGCTGCGCACCACCATTGGGGAGGCCCAGGCGCGCTACGCCGCCCAGGAGCCCCGGGGGGAGTTTGTGCTGGTGGCGGCGGGCCGCCCCGCCCAGGAGGAGGCGCCGGACGGGGATGGGGCCCTGGCCCGGGCGGAGGAGCTGCGCCGGGCGGGGCTGCCCCTGAAGCAGGCGGCGGCCCAGGCGGCGGAGGAGTTCGGGGTGAAAAGGCGCGAGCTGTACAATCAGATGCTGGAGCGGGAGCGGGACTAGGGCCTGCTTGAAAATTGCCAACATGTCCAAACAGCGCCTAAGGGGAGCGGCGGGGAGGCCCGCCGCTTTGCCGTTCCCATTTTTGGAAATTTACTGCCAATACTTACCTGTGTCGCCAGCGGCTGGAAATGATAACGTATGGTATAATGTGTCTGGAAAATTTTACCGTGCAAATTGAGGGCGGAATTTGTCGAAAAAGTGAAAACGCAGAAAAAAGGGGAAAACAAAAAAAGCCGCCATTCCGGCGGCTTTTCGTACAGCGGTAGGGCGGCGGGGAATTATTTGCTGCCCAGATCTTTCAGACAGCTCACGCAAACATTTTTCCCCTTGAAGGAAGTGATCTCGCGGGAATCCCCACAGAAAATGCAGGCAGGCTGATACTTGTTCAAAATGATGGAAGGCCCGTCCACATAGATTTCCAGGGGGTCGCGCTCTGCGATGTCCAGGGTGCGGCGCAGCTCGATCGGCAATACGATGCGCCCCAGCTCATCGACTTTTCGAACGATTCCGGTTGCTTTCATTTGCGGTGTCCTCCTTGCGCCATGGCATGAATTTTTTCACAACTCATACTACGCCTTTATTATAACACAACGTATAACTTTGTCAATCAAAAAATTGGGGAAAATCCGTAATTATTGGGAACTCTGTCGAATTGTGCCATGGCGGCCTTTTCCTGGGACATGAATTTGTGCGCGCTGCCGTATATATAGGGGGACGAGCAAAGGGGGGACCGAGATATGGCGATGTCGCTGATCTGGACGGCAATGGTGGGTGCGGCCATTCTGTGCGGGCTGGCCACGGGAAACGGCCCGGCGGTGGCCCGGGGGGCGCTGGATGGGGCGGCGGCCGGGGTGGAGCTGTGCCTGTCCATGATGGGGGTGCTGTGCCTGTGGATGGGGGTGATGGAGGTGATGGAGCGCTCCGGCATTGCCCGGGGGCTGACCCGGCTGCTCCGGCCCGCCGTCAGGCGGCTGTACCCGGACTTTGCCCGGGACGAAGGGGTGATGGACGCGGTGAGCGCTAACCTGTCCGCCAACCTGCTGGGGCTGGGCAACGCGGCCACCCCCCTGGGGCTGGAGGCGGCCCGGCTGATGGCCCGGCGCAGCCCCGGAACGGCGTCGGACGGCCTTTGCATGCTGGTGGTCACCAACACCGCGTCATTACAGCTCATCCCTACCACGGTGGCCTCCCTGCGGGCGGCGGCGGGGAGCGCCAACCCGTTTGACATCCTGCCGGCGGTGTGGCTGGCGTCGTCCGTCTCGGTGGCGGTGGGAATTGCGTCGGCCAAGCTGTTCTCCCGGGTGTGGAGGTAGGCCATGGAGCTGATGTTCACCATGCTGGTGCCCGGTCTGATGCTGGCGGTGGCCCTGTGGGGGCTTTACAGGCGGGTAGACCTGTGGGGGGCGCTCACCGATGGGGCGGAAAAGGGGCTGAAGGTGTCCCTGCGGATCATGCCGCCCCTCATCGGGCTGCTGACGGCTGTGTATATGCTGCGCGCCTCCGGGGCGCTGGAGCTGCTGGGGGAGGCGGTGGGGCCGCTGCTGTCGGCGGCGGGCATTCCTGTGGAGACCATCGGGCTGCTGCTGGTGCGCCCGGTGAGCGGCTCCGCCGCCCTGGGGGTGGGGGCGGAGCTCATCGAAACCTACGGTCCCGACTCCCTGGTGGGGCGGACGGCGGCGGTGATGCTGGGCTCCACCGAGACCACGTTTTACACCATCGCGGTGTATTTTGGCGCGGCCAAGGTGGGCAGGACCCGGTATGCCGTCCCGGCGGCGCTGTGCGCGGATATCGCCGGGTTCCTGGCGGCGTCCTGGGTGGTGCGGCTGCTGTTTTGAGCTTTTATGGTTCCTCCTGCCCCGGGATGGTGAGCTTGGGATTGGGTGCGCTGAGGTATATCTCCTCGCAGTCCCGCTGGGCTTCGATCAATATCTGAATGGCTTTTTCTGTGTTCCGCATGAGATGGAGGTACATTTCTTTATAATCTGCCATGCTTATCACCTCTTTGACAGTATAGCATTGTTTAGCACAGTTGGTCAACCGCAATACTAAACAATGTTCTATAATGTTTTACCAAGGAGTGATATGATGGCAAAAACGCAAACTCAAATTGGCATTCGTGTTACGAATGATTTTAAGGCTCGCCTTGAAAGGCAGGCTGATAAGGAGCGGCGTTCTGTCTCTAATTTAATCCTCAAAGTAATGGAAGAATACCTGGAACAACAGGAAAAACAGTCATAAAAAGTCCCCACCCGGTTTCGGGTGGGGACTTTTTTCGTCTCTGGCTTATTCCTCCGCCATGGCCTTGGCCGCGGCGATGGCCTTCTCCTGGGCGGGGCCGGGGCACTCCTCATAGCGCACAAAGCGCTGCACATAGGAGCCCCTGGATTGGGTCATGGCCCGCAGGTCGATGGCGTAGGTCATCATCTCGGCCATGGGGGCCTCGGCGGTGATGGTCTGCTGGCCGCCGCCGATGGGCTGCATGTCCATCACGCGGCCCCGGCGCTTGTTCAAATCGCCCAGCACGTCGCCCATGTAGTTATCGGGCACGGTGACCTTCAGCTCCACCACCGGCTCCAGCAGCACGGGGGACGCCTCGGGCAGGGCGGCCTTATAGGCCAGCTGGGCGGCGGTTTTGAAGGCGATTTCGGAGGAGTCCACCGGGTGGTAAGACCCGTCGTACAGGGTGGCCTTCAGGTTGACCATGGGGTAGCCCGCCAGCACGCCGTGGACGCAGGCTTCCCGCAGGCCCTTCTCGACGGCGGGGAAGAAGTTCTTGGGCACCGCGCCGCCCACGACCTCCTCGCAGAACTCCAGGGATTCGCTCTCGCAGGGCTCGAAGCGGATCCACACGTCGCCGAACTGGCCGGAGCCGCCGGTCTGCTTCTTGTGACGGCCCTGCTTGGACACCGGCTTACGGATCTTCTCCCGGTAGGCCACCCGGGGCTCGGACAGCTCCACGTCCACGTTGAAGCGGCTCTTGAGCTTGTTCACCAGCACGTCCATCTGGATATCGCCGGCGGCGGTTACCACCATCTGGTGGGTCTCGGCGTTATTGAGCACGCTGAAGGTGGGGTCCTCCTCGTTGAGGCGGCCCAGGCCTGCGGCGATCTTGTCCTCCTGGCCCCGGGTCTTGGGGGCGATGGCGCGGGAGAAGTTGGGCTCGGCGAAGGGGATGGGATCCAGCTTGACGAACTTCCGGGCGTCGCACAGGGTGTCGCCGGTCTTGATGCGGTCCATCTTGCCGATGGCGCCGATGTCGCCGCAGCCCAGCTCCTTGACCTCCTCATTCTTTTTGCCGCGCATGGTGTACAGGCGGCCCAGCTTCTCGTTCTGGCCGGAGGCGGCGTTCACCAGGGTCATGTCGGAGGTGAGACTGCCGGAGATGACCTTGACGAAGGAGAACTTGCCGTACTGGTCGGCCATGGTTTTGAACACGAAGGCGGCGGGCACCGCGCCCTGGGAGACGATGAAGTCCTCGTGCTCGCCGTCCTTGTTGGTGGCGGAGGCGGGGACGCCCTCCAGGGGGTTGGGCAGCAGATCCACGATAAAGTCCAGCAGCATCAGGGTGCCTAGGCCGGTATAGGAGGAGCCGCACACCACGGGGACCAGGGAGCAGTCCCGCACGCCGGAGCGCAGGCCCTGCATGATCTCGGCATAGGTGAAGGTCTCGCCGGAGAAGAACTTCTCCATAAATTCCTCGCTGGTCTCGGCCACGGACTCCATGAGTTGGTCGTACAGCTCGTCTACCACGCTCACCTTGTCCTCGGGAATGGGGACCTCCTTGCGCTTGTTGCCGTCTGGCTCAAAGGCGCGTTTGTGGATCACGTCCACCACGCCGGTGACCTTTTTGCTCTCGTCCCAGATGGGGACCACCACCGGGGCCACGCTCTTGCCGAAGCACTCGCGCAGGGTGTCGAAGGCGGAGTTGAAGTCGATGTTGTCCTCGTCCATTTTGGAGATGTAGACGATGCGGGGCAGCCTGCGCTCGTCCAGCTGCCGCCAGGCGCGCTCGGTGCCCACGGACAGCCCGCCCTTGGCGGCGCACACCAGCACCCCCGCGTCGGCCACGGACAGGCACTCGGCCACCTCGCCGGCGAAGTCGAAATTGCCGGGGGCGTCCAGCACGTTGATCTTGCAGCCGTTATATTCCACGGGGGCCACGGCGGCGGAGATGGAGATCTGGCGCTTGATCTCCTCAGGGTCGTAATCGCAAACGGTGTTGCCGTCGGTGGTCTTGCCCAGACGGTCGATCACACCGGTCATGCGCAGAAAGCTCTCCACGAGGGTGGTCTTGCCGTTGCCGCCATGGCCCAGCAGACAGATGTTGCGGATATTATGGGGAGAATAGCTCATAGTTTGTTCCACTCCTTAAACGATTAGTGCTCGGGCCAAGGCTCGGCCAAAGCGTCACTAACGATAAGTATACAATAAATCCCGACATTTGGCAACGGTTATTTGAGGAAAATGACGAATCTTTTTTCCGGGGGAGGGGCGGAATTTTTCTGTACAAGGGCGGGGCGGTGTGGTAAAATGGCTTTGACCGACCTCCACTTCGGTCCAACCGGCGGGCAGAGAGCCGCGGGCGGGAAAGCGCGTTCCCGCCCGGAAGGGACGCCCGCCGCTGTGCCAATGCGCTGGCACTCTAAATATTTTGCTGGAGGTATTTTTATGCGCAAAATCACTGTCCGCGATCTGGTCCTGGCCGCCATGGCGGCGGCGCTGTACGCTGTGATGGGCTATTTCGGCAATGTATTCGGCCTGACCTTCGGCCCGGTGCAGATCCGCTTTGCCGAGGCCCTCACCGTCCTGCCCTTCCTGTTCCCCGCCGCCGCGCCGGGGCTGGCCATCGGCTGCCTCATCACCAACCTTTTGTCCCCCTATGGGCCGCTGGATATCATTTTCGGCACCCTGGCCACCGCTGTTGCCGCCGGCCTCACCGTAAAAATGCCAAAGTGGTATCTGGCGGCCCTGCCCCCCATTCTGGTCAACGCCCTTATCCTGCCCCCCATGTGGGCCTGGGCGGAGGTGGGGGCGGTGAACGCCGCGTTCTGGATGGCCTGCGGCTTCAACGCCGTGACGTTTATCCTTGGCGAGGCCCTGGCCTGCTATGTTCTGGGCACGCTGCTGCTCAAGGCGCTGGCCCGGGTGGAGTTTCTGCGGCCCGCCATGCGCCCTGCGGCCCAGGCCCCCTCGGCTTGAAATAACGGCAAAGCCCCCGGACGGTGGAGCGTCCGGGGGCTTTCGCGTTGTTCGATGTGTCCGATGGGCGGCGCGGGAAAGGGTCAATCAGCCTTTTGCACAAATTTGGCGATGGCGTCGCTCATCTTTTGGGCGGTGCCGGGGCCGTACTGGTCCAGGTTTTCCCGGAACCTGGGGTCGTTTGCATACATCTGGCCCAAGCAGGCCAGGATGCCGTCGGTGCAGCGGTAGTGGTACTTGGTGATGTGCTCCTGCCAGCGCTTCACCAGGGCCTGGGCCTCCTCCCCCTCCGGGCCGGCGCACCTGCCGAAGGCGGCGAAAATCTCCTCCATCTCGGCCTGGATCTGCGCCTCTTTTTCCGGGGTGTAGTCCTTGTGCTTTTCCCGGCTCTCCAGGAACGCCTCGGTATTGCCCCAGCGCTCCGCCGCCTCCTGGGCGTATTGGTCCCGCACCGCCTCCCAGTCCGCCTGGGTGGGCTTGGGTCTTTCGTCATACATGGGATTCCCTCCAATCGTCTCGTCAACCAGCCGAAGCATGTCGTCCAGCCGCTGCCGCTTCATCAAAAGCAGGCTGCGGTGCTTTTTCAGCGCCTCGGTCCGGTCATGGTCCGGGGCGGACAGGATGCGCCCGATCTGCTCCAGCGGCACGCCCAGCTCCCGGTAAAACAAAATCTGCTGCAAAGCCGCCATAGCCCCATCGTCGTAAAAACGATACCCGGCCGGGGTGACCTGGGCGGGCTTGAGCAGCCCGATCTCATCGTACCAGCGCAGGGTGCGCACGCTGACCCCCGCCAGCCGCGCCGCCTGGCTCACGGAATACCGCATCCTTCTCACCTCCAGGGGACAGTCTAACCCATGACGTTACGGGAGAGTCAAGCGCTTTTTTATGGAGCCGCATGTTTCACGTGAAACGTTAGTTCTAAATCCAAGCCGCGCGCAGCCGCTCCGCCGCCCCGGACAGCTCCTCCCCGGTGAGCCCCGCGAAGCCCAGCACCACCGTGGAGGGCAGGGGCGGGACGGCGTGGCAGTACCGGCTCAGGGGATGGACCCGGACGGACTGGGCCGCCGCCCGCTCCACCAGCTCCCCCTCGGAGTACCGGGGCAGGGTGAGCAGGAAGTGCAGCCCCGCGTCCTCCCCGGAGATGGCCGCGCCGGGGATGGCGGACAGCGCCTGGGTGAGCAGGGCGCATTTTCTGCGGTACAGGTTGCCGGTGCGCCGCAGGTGCCGCCCGTACAGCCCCTGGGCGATGAAGCGGCGCAGGCTCTCCTGCTCGAACCGGGAGACGGTGCAGGCCCCGTGGGAGAAGGTGCGCCGGTAGCGCTCCAGCAGCGGGGGGGGCAGGATCATGTAGGCCACCCGGATGGCGGGGGCGATGGAGCGGGAAAAGGTGCCCATGTACACCACCCGGCCCGCCCGGTCCAGCCCCTGCATGGCCGGGATGGGCCGGGAGGCGTAGCGGAATTCGCTGTCATAGTCGTCCTCAATGAGAAAGCGGTCGGGCTGCTGTGCCGCCCAGCGGAGCAGCCTGCTGCGCCGCCCGGCGGGCATGGTCACCCCCAGGGGGAACTGGTGGGAGGGGGTGACATAGGCCAGGCCGGCGCCGCTGCACTCCAAGGCGTCCGGGTCCATCCCCTCCCCGTCCACCGGGATGGGGACGGCCTGCCGCCCGTGGAGGGCGGCGGCGGCGTAGGCGGCGGGATAGCCCGGGTCCTCCAGGGCCACGGCCCTGTGCTCCGGCAGCAGCTGGAGGAGCAGGGAGAGCAGATAGTCCGCCCCCGCCCCCACCACCACCTGCTCCGGTGAGCAGCGCACCCCCCGGTACTGGGAGAGCAGCCCGGCCAGCGCGGCCCGCAGGGGCTCGTCCCCCTGGGGATGGCCCCGCTGCAAAAGGCCGGGGTTTTCGTACACCGCCTCCTTGGTGATCCGCGCCCAGGAGGAGAAGGGGAAGGTGGACGTGTCCACCGCCGAGGTGGAGCAGTCGCAGGCCCAGCGGGCGGGACTGGGGGCGGGGGCGGCCTCCGGCATGGGGGGCGGGGCGCCGGGGGCGGGGAGGAGCAGGTGGGCGCACACATAGCCGCTGCGGGGTTTGGCGATCACGTAGCCCTCCGCCGACAGCAGGGAGTAGGCGGTCTCCACCGTGCTCATGCTCAGCCCCGTGAGGGCGCACAGCCGCCGCTTGGAGGGCAGCCTGGCCCCTGGGGACAGCGCCCCGGACTGGATGGCCCCGGCGATATGGCGGTAGAGCTGCTGGTACAGGGGGGCGTCCCCGGTGAACACGGGGAGGGGGAAGGAACCGGCCATAGAGACCACCTCCGAGCGGGTTGTCCGGCCATTTCCGTGCCTGCTTCGGGCGGAAATGGAAGAATGTTCATCTGACCACATAAAAAAGATGAAAACTGGGCATGGAAACCATGTCAGTTTTACATATAATAACACCAGAACCAGGGGCCGTCAAGGCCCCGGAAGGAGTTGAAAAGGATGAACCAATCTAAAAACCGGGAAATGATCCTAAGACTATGCGTGGCGGCTATGATGACGGCGCTGGTGGCGGCAGGCAATTTCGCGCGCATTGTCCTGCCCCTCTCGGTGGGCGGCGTCACCGCGTTCACCCTGGGCAATATCATGTGCACGCTGTCCGGGCTGCTGCTGGGGCCCTGGTGGGGCTTTGCCGCCGCCGGCCTGGGGTCGTTCCTCTATGACCTGACGCAGGGGTATTATGCGCATGAAGCCTTCATCACGTTCTTTGTCAAGGGCGTGTACGGCCTGGTGTCGGGCCTGGTGATGTATTACGCGTTCGTCAGGCTGCTGAAGAGGGAGCGGGACAGCTATCCGGCCATGCTGGCGTCCTCCCTGTGCGCGGCGCTGGCCTTCCTGGTGGTTTACTCGGTGAAGGTCTATTTCTACAACGGGATGCTCATTGAGGGATTCACCACGCCGGTGCAGTGCTGGGCGCTGATTGTGGGAAAGCTGCCTGCCACGCTGGTGAACGGCGGGCTGGCTGTGATCTGCGCCCCTGTCCTGGGCGTGGCCATCCGCAAGGCGCTGAAGGAGGCCCGCCTGGAGCAGAAGCTGGCGATGTGAGCCTCCCGCCCCGGCACGGCGCAAGGCCGGGCCGCGGTGAGAACATGAAAACCCCCCGGCTTTCGCCGGGGGGCCTTCATTTTTTGAGAAAAGAGAGAGGGAGGAGATTGTCTGGTTTTGTACCTGACGTGATTATAATACCAGAGCCCCCCTGGGAAGTGTTGGACAATTTGAGAACCTTTTGTGAAGAAATCGTGAACGTCGTGAAATTTCTATGAACTCTGAGAAAAATATAACAAAATAGGAGGAAATCCGACAAAACCCGGCGTCACCGGCGGCCGCGGTAGGAGGAGGCGGGACGGCGGCCCCCCGCCCGGCTGTACCGCCGCCGGGCCTTGCGGCGGGGAAGGATGACGCTGAGGAAAAAGACCAGCACCGCCAGCAGCAGCACGCCGGCGGCGAGCAGCGCCTTCACCCACCACAGGGACCAGTAGTGCTTGATCTGCTGCACGGTGTAGAGGAATTCGGAGCGCTCCACGCTGCTGCCGGCCACCATGTCCAGGGTGCCGTACTCTATATCGCCGTACCGCAGAGTGACGGTGCCCAGCTTCTGCCCGGCGGCGATGGGGGCCTCCACCGGCTCCTCCGGCAGGTCAAAGTCCAGCTCCGCCTTTTTGGGGTCGTAGTCCGAGGGCATGGTGGCCTCGATGCTGCCCGTGGGCTGGGCCAGCACGTAGTCCGCCTGGTCGGACAGGGATACCTTCACCTCCCGCATCACGTTTTCCGTGTCCTGGCTCAGCAGGGTGGTGCGGTGGAAGTTTTGAAAGGCCCACTCCAGCAGCCGCTTGGTCTCGGAGAAGGACCAGAAGTGGCGGCCGTTTTCGTCCACGGTGTCCTCGGTGCCCAGCACCACGCAGTAGAAGGTGCGCCCCAGCTCGTCCACGGCGGCGGAGGCCAGGCAGCGCCCCGCCTCGCCGGTATTGCCCGTCTTGATGCCGATGGCCTTGCCGTATGTATAGCCGATGGCGTAGAAGCTGCTGAGCAGGCCGTTGGAGGAATAGATGGTCCGCTCCGGCTGGAGGTTGGTGGCCGGAAGGGTGTGGGAGGGCGAGCGCACGATGGTGCGGAAGGTCTCGTTCTCCATGGCGGCGGAGGCCATGAGGTAGACATCATAGGCGGTGGTGTAGTGCTCCGGGTCGTGGAGGCCGTGGGGGTTCATGAAATGGGTGTCCGCCATGCCCAGCGCCTGGGCCTTGGCGTTCATCCGGGCCACAAACTCCGCCGAGGTGCCCGCCACCGCCTCAGACAGGATATTACACGCCTCGTTGCCGGAGGGGAGCAGGTCGCAGTACAGCAGGTCCAGCACCGTCAGGATCTCGCCGGCCTTGATGCCCGCCGTGGAGCTGTCCCAGGGCAGGTTCACCGCCTGGGCGGAGGCGGTGACCAGCGTGTCCAGGGAGATCTCCCCCGCGTCCACCGCGTCCAGCACCACCAGGGAGGTCATGATCTTGGTGATGGAGGCGGGATACATCCGCTGGCGGGCGTTGAAGTCGTAGAGCACCTCGTTGTTATCGCCGTCCACCAGGATGGCGGCGCGGCAGTTGGGCTGGGGGTCGTCCAGGGCCAGGGCGGGGCAGACGAGGGACAGCGACAGCAGCGCCGCCAGAAGCAGGGAAAGAAAAGGATATTTTTTCATAGGAATCTCCCGCGATCTATGTTATAATATTATCGTGCCGTCCGGGGACGGCGGGCGGAAAGAGCGGTACAAAACCATTATATCAGAAAGTTTTTCCCCTTGCAACTGGGAGAAACCGGGTTTGGGGAGAATTTGGAGGGACAAAATGAAGCTTGGCCGGGGGGATGGGCGGACGCTGGCGGCGGTGATGGCGGCCGGGGCCGCGATGGCGCTGTGCTTCGCGCTGCGGGGCGCGGCAATGGAGCCCCTGCGCCGGCTGCCCCACGAGCCGCCCGCCGCGGCCCAGGCGCAGGGGACGCAGCTGGTGGATATCAACAGCGCGGGGCTGGAGGAGCTGATGTCCCTGCCCGGCATCGGCCAGGTCCGCGCCCAGGCCATTTTGGACGACCGGGAGGAGAACGGCCCCTACCGCTACCCGGAGGAGCTGGTCCGGGTGAAGGGGATCGGCGAGGGGATTTTGGAGAATATTTTGGACCAGATCACAACAGGAGGATACGCAGATGCCCAAAATACTGGTGGTTGACGACGAACGGGTGATGGTCAAGGGGATCAAATTCAATTTGGAGAACGAGGGCTATCAGGTGGACACCGGCTCCGACGGCGAGGAGGCGGTGGACAAGGCCCGCACCGGGCAGTTCGACCTCATTATATTAGACCTGATGATGCCCAAAATCGACGGGCTCCAGGCGTGCATGAAGATTCGGGAGTTTTCCAACGTGCCCGTCATCATGCTCACCGCCAAAGGCGAGGACACGGATAAGATCATCGGCTTTGAGTGCGGGGCGGACGACTACATCACCAAGCCCTTCAACATCCTGGAGCTGAAGGCCCGCATCCGGGCCCTGCTGCGCCGGGCGGGGGCCGCCGCCCAGCAGCAGCGGGAGGCGGACCGGCTCACCCAGGGGGCCATCACCCTGGATCTCAGCGAGCGGGCGGCCTGGCGGGACGGGGAGCCGGTGGAGCTCACCGCCAAGGAATTCGACCTGATGGCCCTGCTGATGCAGAACCCGGGGCGGGTGTACAGCCGGGAGAACCTGCTCAATCTGGTGTGGGGCTATGAGTATATCGGGGAGTTCCGCACCGTGGATGTGCACATACGCCGCCTGCGGGAGAAGCTGGAGCCCGACCCGGCCAACCCGGAGCACATTTTGACCAAGTGGGGCGTGGGGTATTATTTGGCTAATAGCGCGACGATAGGCACATAGGGGAGCTTGGAACGGAGCGAAGGCAAAATTCAAGGGCCACGGAGTGGCCCGGGTTTTGCCTGAGTCGGAGCGAAAGCGACCCGGCCATGTGCCAAATCGGAGCGTGAATCGGCTGTGGAAGCGCCCCGGCCACGCGCCAAATCGGAGCGTGAATCGGCTGTGGAAGCGCCCCGGCCATTCGCCCAATGGCCGCGTGGATACAGCGGAGGTTATCAAGAAAGGATGGACGGCCTATGACGGCGGCAAGACGGCGGCGGGAGCAGAGCGTTCCCTTTTTCCGCAGCATCCAGGCCAAATATGCGCTGACTTATCTGCTGGTGGTGGCGGCCATCCTGATTGTGATGAACACCTACCCCATCCTGATGGCGGAAAATATGGTGTTTACCTCCAAGCAGAGCAACCTGAAGCGGCAGGCGCTGGTCATCGGTTCCACGCTGGCGGTGTCCGAGACGCTGACCCGGGAGGGCGTGGAGCAGACCATGGCCCTGCTGGAGGAGGCCCAGGGCACCCGGGTGCTGGTCACAGACGCGGCGGCCCGCATCCTCTACGACAGCTCCACCCTGGACAACCGCCTGGGGGGCTACGCCCTCATGGGGGAGGTGGCCGCCGCGCTGCGGGGGAAGGACGTGTCCCGCTCCGAATATCGGGAGGGGGTCATTCGCTCCCGGGCGGCGGTGCCCATCCTCTACCACGGCATGACGCTGGGGGCGGTGTACCTCTACGAATACGACAGCGAGCAGGCCGGGGTGCTGCGCTCCATCCAGGCCAACCTGCGCTATATCTCCATCGTCATCTGCCTGGTGGCGCTGGTGCTGGTGGTGCTGCTGTCCAAAACCCTCACCCGCAACACCGTGCGGCTGCTCTCCGCCATCCGCCACGTGCGGGAGGGCGAGTACAGCCACCGGGTGGAATCCCAGGGCAGGGACGAGATGGCCCAGCTGGCCGATGAGTTCAACCAGCTCACCGGCCGCCTTCAGACCACCGAGGAGGCCCGGCGGCGGTTTGTGTCCGACGCCTCCCACGAGCTGAAAACGCCGCTGGCCTCCATCCGGCTGCTCACCGATTCCATCCTGCAAAGCCCCTCGGTGGATATGGGCACCGTGCGGGAGTTTGTGGCCGACATCGGGGAGGAGGCGGACCGGCTCACCCGCATCAGCGAGCACCTGCTGGCCCTCACCCGGCTGGATGCCGGGACCGAGCGGGAGCGGGAGCCGGTGGAGCTGGGGGCGGTGGCGGAGAAGGTGGCCCACCTGCTCTCCCCCGTGGCCCGGCGGGCGGAGGTGGAGCTCAGGGTCAGCGTGGAGCCTGCCTGCGCCCTGTCCGCCAACGAGGACGACCTGTACCAGGTGGCCTTCAACCTGGTGGAAAACGCCATCAAATACAATCTGCCCGGGGGCAGGGTGGAGGTGGGGGTGTCCCGGCGGGGGGAGAAGGTGGCCCTCACCGTCACCGACACCGGCCTGGGTATCCCCAAGGACGACCTGCCCAAGATATTTGAACGCTTTTATCGGGTGGACAAGGCCCGCTCCCGTGCGGCGGGAGGCACCGGCCTGGGGCTGTCCATCGCCCGGGATACCGCCCGGCTCCACGGCGGGGATATCACCGCGGGGCCAAACCCCGCCGGCCGGGGCACCCGGTTTGAGGCGGAGTTCCCCGCGCTGCGAGAGGGGGAGGCGCTGTGAAAAACGCTGTTGCCAAGCTGCTGTGCGCGGCACTGTGGCTGGCGCTGGCCTGCGGCTGCGCCCCCGCCGCCCCGGCGGAGGACGAGGGGCTGAGGCTTTGGTTTCTCACCCAGGGGCGGCAGCTCACCGCCGCGCTGGACAGCTGCCCCTATGAGGGGGCGGCCACGGTGCCCGCCATGCTGGACGCGCTGCTGGCGGGGCCGCCAGAGGAGGAGACGGAGCTGGCCGCGCCCATCCCCGCCGGAACCCGGGTGCTCAGCTGGTCGGTGGAGCAGCGGGTGGCCCATGTGGAGCTGTCCGCCGCCTATGCCGGGCTGGTGGGGGTGGATTTGACGCTGGCCGATTACTGCATCACCCTGACCTTGGCCCAGCTGCCGGGGGTGGACGGCGTGCGGGTGACTGCCAGCGGGGCTGGGCAGTCCTACCGGGAGCGCCACGTGCTCTATCCCGGGGACGTGCTGTTTTCCGGTGCGGAGGAGACGCCGGTGGAGGTGACCGCGGCCCTCTATTTCCGCCGGGAGGGGGGAGATTCCCTGGGCTTCGAGCTACGGGTATTCCGCCTGACGCAGGATAAGGTCCCGGCTAGGGCGGTGCTGGAGGCCCTCCTGGCCGGGCCGAAGGAGGAGGGGCTGGCGCCCCTGCTGCCCGCCGGGCTGTCGGTGCGCTCGGTTTGGGTGGACAGCGGGGTGTGCTGCGCCGACCTGTCCGCCCAACTGCTGGAGCTGCCTGAGGAGGAGCGGGGTCAAGCCGTCGACGCCATTGTGGCGACGCTGTGCAGCCTGGACACGGTGGAGCAGGTGCAGCTGCTGGTGGAGGGGGAGTCCCCGGGCCAGTTCGGCGGGCGGGATCTGTCGCAGCCGGTGCGGCCGTCTGCATGGGCGGAGGAGAATTAGGCGCTGTTTGAACATTGACGGTGTGCCTGGCGGAAAATCAATTGATCTGCCACAATATAAAGCTGACCGGGCCGTGATTGGTAAAATCGCGGCCCGGTCAGCTTTGCGATGGCAGCACAAGAACCCAGGAACCCCGCGAAAAAACACAACGAAACAGATTGTTGGTATTTCTTTGTGCGGAAAGAAAAAGGATTTGTCGCTGAAAACGGGCTATATTGGGCATTCTAGGAGGCATAAGACGTGTAAAAATAGGCTGATTTTGCAATTTAGTTACGGCCCTATGACCTTTTTAGTCAAAATAGAGATTGCAATTGACCGATATTTGTAGTAAAATAAAGACACCTGCGGGGATTTTTGCACCCCCACTTATTTTTTCTTCAAATAAACAACGAACTATTTAATATGAAGATAATTGCGGAGTGGTATGAAAATACAAGGAGAATATCAGACGGAACGTGTGTGAATTTTTTGAGGGAAACAGGAATGGGGGGATGAAATGGATATCAAATTATTTGTTTGCTGCCATAAACCCGTCAATGTTCCCAAACACCCTCTTTTAGTTCCGCTCCAGGTGGGGGCGGCGTTGGCCGGCGAGCATTTTCCAGGATTTCTCCATGATGATGCCGGTGACAGTATTTCTGAGAAAAACCGCTCTTACTGCGAACTAACCGGGCAATATTGGGCGTGGAAAAATGTTGAAGCGGACTACTATGGCTTTTTCCACTACCGGCGCTATCTTTACCCCAATGAGGCGGCACGGCTTCCCTATATAATTGAAGGGGAGCCGACGCTTCAGATGCTGGACCGGCTGGGCTATGAGAGGTTTGCAGAGCTGATTCAGAAATGGGATGTGGTTTTCCCCCAAGGGGAAAATATGCACATCCCAGTGCGGGAGCATTACGCTTCCGCTCCATTCCATCACGGCGAAGACTTAAATCTGGCGGAGCAGATTCTTGGTGCGCGCTTTCCCGAATATTCAGATGGGGCAGAGGGGTATCTCGCAAACACAATCTGCCATTTCGGGAATATCTTTATCATGAAAAGGCAGGTTTTTCAGGGCTATTGCCAATGGCTGTTCCCGATTTTGGAGGAATTTGACCGGCAGAAGGATGTCTCCGGCTACTGTGCTCAGGAGCGGAGGGTGGACGGATATCTAGCGGAGCGGCTGCTGGGAATATATCGGGCATATCACCAAGAGCTTAGGGTGCTTGAGCTGCCCAGGGTGCATTTTGTGGAGAAGCCGGTGGAGCGGTGCGGAAAGCAAGTGGTGAATATGATGCTCCCGCCGGGGAGCAGGAGGAGAGCGGAGATAAAATTTTGGAAGAAGTGGATCGGACGAAAACTATATGGGTGAAGGACCTGTTCTGAGGTACTTGCAACGAAAGATAAGGAGGACGAGCAGATGAAACAGATGAAGCGGAAGCTGACGGCGCTGGCGGCGGCACTGGCGCTGTGCGCGGGACTGGTGGCGCCGGGGTTCGGGGCGCGCACGTACGAGACGGCATGGCTGGAGCGAGAC
>CAJUKT010000029.1 GCA_910587255.1 uncultured Oscillospiraceae bacterium | reverse complement strand
TATAGCGCATTTTTTAGGATTTCTTCTGGAGAAGTTCAGGAGATCTTTAGGAATTTCCCGGCAGGAATCGACAAAATTCGCATCTACCGCCAAAAAGAAAAGCGGCTCTGGCGCCATTTTACGGCTAATTACCGGATGGCTCCGCAACAAACCGGTATCCTACGCCAAATACCGTTTGAATATAGCGTCCATCCTTGGCGTTCAGCCCCAATTTCTGGCGCAGGTAGGAGATATGATCCGACACGCTTGTTGAGGCGAACTTGAAATCTTCCTCCCACACCCGCTCATAGATCTGCGCCTTGGTAAATACGATACCGGGATAGCTGGCCAGAAAATGAAGAATATCAAATTCCTTTACAGTAAGCGAAACCGGCTCATCCCGCATGGTGACAGTGTGGCGCAGCGGGTCGATGGACAACTCCCCATGCCGGATCTGCGGCGCGGAGGGAAACGGCCCTTCCAGCCGCGCCAGCCGCTCCGCCCGGCGCAGCGCCGCGTTGATGACGGCAAGAACCTCCTCCGCGTCAACAGGCTTTTCCAAACAGGCGTCAGCCCCCAGATTCAGGGCTTTTACCCGGGCCGCGCTGTCGGGAAAAGCGTCCGCGGCCAAAAGGTAGGGCGGCGGGTCGCGAAAGCTGTTTACCACAAGCTCCAAAAGGGAATCCGCGCCCTCAAGGTCCAGGTCCAGCAGCAAAAAGGCGTTGATATGCGACTCCATGCTGAGGACGGCGTTTTGCACATCCTCAGCAAGCGTCGCGGTGATGCCATGGTGCGCCAGTACCGCGCACACCAGCTCCGGCTGGTCTTTTCGAGACAATACGATCAGAATATCTTTCATGACGGTTTCCTCCCTTTCATAGCCCATGTGGTTTTCAAAGACAGGAGGGCGCCGTTGTAGCCAGCCTGTTATGAATTGTCGTTTTCGTCTATCAGGATCATCCCCATTTCCCGAATCTGTTTTCGGGATTTGGTACCCAGCTTGGCATACAAGCTGCTCGTCAGCCGGGTAAGCTGTCGGCCGGAGATTCCCAGCGATTCCCGAATCTGCTCGTTGGTCTGCCGCATGCAGATGGAACGGAAAAGCATGGTTTCCTGTTCGTCCAAAAGGTCTGCCGGTAAAGACGGATGATAGGCGGTCCCCCCGTTGAACGGGGTGAGATAACCGGGATACCGCTGGACCTGCTGCCACACCGCTTGGCGCAGCTGGGCCAAAAATTCCTGATGCTCCGGCCAAGAGATTTCACGCAGCAGCGGAAAAAGCGCGACCCCCAGCTCCGCAAACAGCGCGGTATAGCCGTAAGGCTGGGCAATCTCCATCGCCTCTATCAGCAGTGGCCGCCAAGTATCCTCCCAGATCCCCATACGCCGCCGGCAGATGGCGGAGAGCAGCAGCGCCTCAATCACATCCAGCACGCGGCCCTGCGCCCGCAGGGGGCCAAGCAGACGGCCCATCAGATCATAGGCTTTCTGATATTCCTGATGCTGGATGCAGCAGCGCGCCATTGTCAGACAGAGGTAGCGGTTCTCCACTGTGGCAGGCAGCCGCTCTTCCTTCCTCTCCTCGTACCAAGCGTTTGCGTAAACGCCGTCTTCCAGCAGAGATACCCGGCACATCATGGCGTCCGCGCTGGGCAAAAGCGCAGCGGGGCCGTCTTCTCTGATCCGATCTTGAATCATGGAGGAGATGTTGACAGCCAAGGGAAACTCCGCCTGTGTGCATACCACCCGGATGGCCAAAGCGCTTGTCGCAAAGGTAAGCCCGAGCTGGTCCATATTTTGCATGTTCATCTGAATGGACACCAGTTCCGCCACCTGTTCCCAGCGGTACTCTCCCCTTTCATAGCTGCGCTCCGCTCCGACTAAACGGAGAATATCGGCCGCGGCCGTTCCGTACTGCTGGACCATCAGGCTCTCAAATTGAGGATGCTCCTCCACAGGCCAGTCGCTCAAGTCCCACAGGCCCCGGAAGACGCTGGGCTGTCCGTCCGTAATCGAAAGTTCCGGGAGGCACAGTTCCCCATGCTTTTGTCCATCCACGATCCAGTCCAGCGCCTGCGCGCGCTGCGCGTTCGTCCTATGGGGCAGGTGCAAGAGCGCATAGGCGGTAAAACAGCGGGCGGTCCGCGACGTCTTGCCGCCGCCGTAGACCCTGTCCCCGTACTGCTCCAGCTTGACAAGGCAGCGTTCGGATTCCTCTGTCAGGCCGTCCTGGGAATTGATTATGCTCATGCCGCACAGCAGCTCGGGAATGGTCTCCCGGTCGTTTTCCTCGATTTCCCGGAAGGCGGTTCGCAGTGCGCGGATGCCCTCCCGGGGATGGTTTCGGATATACGCGGTCAGCAGTTCTGTTGTACGGGTACGGTTTTTTGCCTGGATGCTGTAGGAAACAGCCCCGTCGTAGTCCCCCCGGAGCTGGCAGCACAGGCTCAGCGTATCATAGATGCCGCGAAGATCGTCTTGGTTCCGGTAAACGTGGAACACCCTGGCCTGAAGATACCGCCGCATCAGGGGGAAGCAGCAGCGGTAGGCCGTCCCATCCCAAGATAGGAAGCTGCCCGTCTGCCGCAGCCGCTCGATCACCTGCTCCACATCCGGGTTGCCGGTGAGAATGCGGGCCATGTCAACAGTGAAGCTGTCAAAAAACGAGGTGAGCAGAAGCAGCCGCTTTTCCATTGGGTCCCAATACCGGAACAGCTGGCGGTCCAAAAACGGGAAAAACATCTCCCGCGCTTTGGAAATGACCTCCGGCGACAGCGGATTCTCCTCGGACAGATACATTCCCATCGCCAGCACAAGGGACGGGTTTCCCTGGGTCAGCTCCCAGACATTTTCCAGCACAGCGGGAGCGGGAACGAAAAACTCCATGCGTTCCAACAGCTCCCGAAGCTCCCGCAGATCCAGCGCCAGGTCTGAGTGCGGCATGTGTTCCATCTGCCCGGTCTCCATAAAGGGCAGCAGCCACTCCGGGATGGCCGCCCGGGATAGAAGGATGCACCGGGTATCCGGCGGCAGGGCGCGGAGGAGAGCCGGCACAGCGGCATCCCCACCCTGATAATCATAGATCGCATGGAAGTCATCCAATACGATGACGCCGGTGGTATCCTCCGCCGCCTGTTTCAAAGCGTCCCGGTCCCACAAGCTGACGTAGGTATGGGGCTGGTTCTCTAAAAGCGTCTCCACCACAGAAGTCTTTCCCCAGCCTGTATGGGCGCTGATAAAAACAAACGCGCAGGATTCCAGCGCCTTTTGCAGCTTTTGAACAAACGCCTGCGGTATAATAATTTGATCGTTTTCCCTATCCATTATCAATCAACGCGATTCCTTTCTATGCAGATTGGGAAAAAGGGGTGCGCCGCTCTTTGCAACGCACCCCTCCGTCTCGTTCCGGCATACGTCTTTTGCGAGGCAGATTTTCTCTTTTATTCTGATTGCCCTTCTAAATAGTTTTTCAGCATCTGTGCTGTCTGCGCTCGTGTTGCAAGGCCCTTGGGGTCCAGAATACCGCCGCCCTTGCCGCTCATGATGCCGTTCTCTACCGCCCACCGCAGGGCCTCCAGCGCAAAGCCGCTGGCCTGATCCGCGTCGGTGAAGTGCAGCTCCTTATCCGTAGCGGCGGGGCTTCCGGCGTACCGCCAGAGCATGACGGCCAACTGCTCACGGGTGATGTTGTCGTTGGGGCCGAAGGTCCCGTTGCCGTAGCCGCCCACGATGCCCCGGCTGGTGGCCCAGCGGATTGCCTCGGTGTACCACGCGCCATTTGCCACGTCACTGTACTGCAACAGATAATTGACAACCGGCCTGCCCTCTTTGTTAAAGAGGATTTGGGCGAATTGGGCGCGGGAGAGGTTATCGTTGGGGCCGAAGGTCCCGTTGCTGTAACCGTTCATCAGCCCATTCCGCAGCACATAGTCCACCGCCTCGTGATACCATGTTCCCACGGTGCCAAGGTCTGTAAAGCCGTGGGAGGGGCAGTCCGCGCCGCCGTCGCAGGGCTTTTGCGTATCGTCCGGCAGAGGAACAAAGGACGCTTTTACCGTTACGGCCCTGCTGGGCATCGTGAAGGTGTACTTGTTGCCGCCCTGGGCCGTCAGCTTGATCTCGTTCCCCCGGCTGTCGGTGACGGTCAGGACATCCAGCACATAGCCGCTGTCCGGGGTGACAGTCAGGGTGACAGTGCTGCCATTGCTGGCATTGGTGCGGTTGGAGGTCACTTTGCCATGCTCCGATCTCTCCACGGTGACGGCGTAGGTGCTGGAACTCCAGCCCCCGCCGCCGGAGCCACCGCCGGAGTTGCCGCCTGGATTCGGCTGGGGATTGGGCTTTGTGGCCGTCTGATAGCCGATGGCCACCGGGGACAGACTGCTGAACTTGCACCGCAGGCCGTCTGCGGTCAGCTCATAGGGCAAGGTTTCCATCGTCCCGGCCTGCGCGCCGCTGGAAATGAGGTGCTGGACGGTGAAGGTGTAGCCGGTGGCCCCGGTCCCCGCCGGGTAGGGCAGGACCGCCGTCACGCCCTCCGCCGGGAAATGGTTGGGATCAACATTGTGCCATACGCCGCTGCTGTCCTTATACTGGAGGGTCACATCGAATACCGCGATCTGCTCTCCCACATTGGAAAGCACCTCGGCAACTCTGGTCCGCAGGGCAGATTCGATCTTTGCTGGCGTATCATACTCTTTGTTGTTCTTCAGCGCCTCCGGGACGGTGGACAGCCCGGTTTCCACCTCCAGCCGCAGTTCGTGGCCGTCGTCGTCCTTCTGATCCAGCGGTTTCTGCTCCACAGGATTGATGATAAATACCGCTGTGGCTGTTCCTGTGTAGTTGCCTTTGCCGGTGAGGGTGACGGTATATGTGCCCGCTTCCGTTCCCTCCGGGATCG
>CAJUKT010000028.1 GCA_910587255.1 uncultured Oscillospiraceae bacterium | reverse complement strand
TCCACATCCCAAGGGGGGGCGTCCTCCTCCCGGGGCGGGGGCTCGTCGGGCAGGGGAGGTTCCTCCCAGGGGACCTCCTCCCGGGCCGGTTCTGCCTGCCGGGGGGCGGGGGGGGGCTCCCTGTGGGGCGCGGGGGAGGGCGCGTGCCGGGGGGGGCTCCCTTCCCCCTGCTCCAGCCGGGCCACCCGGGCGGCCAAACCCGCCGGGGTGGGGTCCAGCGCCGGGTCGCACAGGGCGGCCAGGCACAGCTCCATATCGGTGCGGCGGTTGGCGGACCTGCCCAGGTCCGCCGCCGTTTTTTGCAGCAGGGTCAGCATCTGCACCAGCCGGGGCGCGTCGAATTGGGCGCACAGCCTTTTCAGCGTCTCCCCGTCGAAGCCCCCGGTCATCAGGGCCGCGCCCGCCTTGGGGGCGGTTTTGCGCACCAGCAGGTCCCGCACCAGGGCGGACAGCTCCCCCGCCAGGGCGGCCATCTCCTTCCCCCCGGCGTACAGCCTGTCCAGCCGCTCCAGGGCGGCGGCGGTGTCGCCGGCGGCGGCGCAGTCCAGCAGGGCGGCGGCCTCCAGATTGCCCGCCAGCCCCAGGGTGGACAGCACCCGCTCCCCATCCACCCCGTCCCCGCCGCCGGAGCACTGGTCCAGCAGGGACAGCGCGTCCCGCATTCCGCCGTCCGCCAGCCGGGCGATGAGGGCGGCGGCGCTCTGGGACAGGGGGAAGCCCTCCTCCTGCGCCACATGGAGCAGATGGGCGGCGATGTCCTCCGCCCGGATGCGCTTGAAGGCGAACTGCTGGCAGCGGCTCTTGATGGTGGCGGGCACCTTGTTCACCTCGGTGGTGGCCAGGATGAACATCAGATGCGCCGGAGGCTCCTCCAGAATCTGGAGCAGGGCGTTGAACGCCTGGGCGGAGAGCATGTGCACCTCGTCCACAATGTACACCCGCTTTTTCACCGCCGCAGGGGTGTACACCGCCTCGTCCAGGATGGCGCGGATATCGTCCACGCGGTTGTTGGAGGCGGCGTCCAGCTCCAGCACATCCAGGATGGAGCCGTTCTCAATGCCCAGGCAGGCGGGGCAGGCATTGCAGGGGTTGCCGTCCTGGGGGCGCTCACAGTTCACCGCCCGGGCCAGCAGCTTGGCGCAGGAGGTTTTGCCCGTCCCCCGGGTGCCGGTGAACAGGTAGGCGTGGGACAGCCGCCCGGACTCCACCTGGCGCTTGAGGGTCTGGGTGACGTGGCCCTGGCCCACCACCTGGTCGAAGGTGCGGGAGCGCCACTTGCGGTACAGGGCCTGGTACATTGAAATCACCTCTCCAACATAAAAGAAACGCGCAGCGCTGTTGCAACGCTGCGCTTTGAGCGCTTGGACGCTTCATAAAACCGGCCTGCGCTCGCGCTTCGGTGGTGTCACGCTCGGGCTGGGCGCATGGCCGGGTCGCTTTCGCTGCGGCTCAAGCAAAACCTGATCCCGCTGCGCGGGCTCTGCGCTTTTGCTTTCGCTCCGCTCCAAGCTCCCCTATGCGCCTGCCCTCGCGCTTCGGCGCAAAACAAGACCGCGCACCGGCCTTTGAAGGACAGGATATGCCCGTTACCCATACAGCCGGCTCAGGACCGGCGCGCCCGCGGCACACGCCCAGGTCCGCTTAGTGCTGCTCGGTTCCCCGCCTGACACGGTTCACGGGTGAGCGTTGCGCGGGACCGGTCCATCATCGCTGCTTATATGGGGCAGACGGCACAGTCTGCCTCCGGGGGCCGGGATTCATCCCTGCTGTAGCGGATTGCAGGTACAGGGCACCGCTATCTCCCCGACTAGCGCGGCCTTGCCTCACGCCGGAGGCGCTTGCAAGCCGCAGTTATTTTATCACGGCCGGGCGGATTTATCAACTCTATTTTTAAAAAAAGCAAAACAGCCGGGCCGGCCTCAGCGCAGGATGTGCCACACGTCGTCCCCTTCAAAGCCGCAGGCGCGGTACACCCGCTCGGGCCGCGTGGGGTTTTCCCGTGCGCCGGACACCGTGGCAAACCCCGCAAAGCCGCCCATGGTTTCCAGCGTCCGGGCTGTCAGCGCGGCGGCTATCCCCCGCCCCCGGCACTCCGGCAGCACCTGGAGCCACTCGATAACGCCCTCCCCCGCCTCCGGGTCGAACTCCCCGATCACCGAGCCGACAAGCGCCCCCTCCGCAAAAGCCCCCACCCACAGCTCCGGGCGGCAGGCCGGGGAACCGGCCCAGCCCCGCACCTCCTCCTGCGTCACCTGGATGCCGGAGTGGCGGTAGCAGCGGTTGATGAGCGCGGCAATCTCCCCCGCCTGTTCCGGGGAGACCTGGGCCAGGGCCACGCCGGGCGGGGGCTCAAAGCGGGGCACGGCCCCCAGGCGGTGGATCAGCCGGAAAAAGCTGCTGTGGCTGCGGCCCTGCGCCATCTGCGGGCAAAACCGGCTGTGGTGTACGATATCCATCCCAGGGGGCACGGAAATCTGCTTTGCCTTCCAATAGGGGATGGACAGCGTGCCGCAGGGGTCGGCGAGATAATCCTGGAGGGAAACCATAGGGCTTTTGCTCCTTTCGCTGGATATTCCGCCCCTATTATACGCCGTCCGGGCCGGGCTGTCAAAGCCCGCGCGGCCCTTGCAATCTCCCCGCCGCTTTGATATAATGTTTGCCAATCCACTCGAAAAGGAGGGGTGTTATGGGCACTGTGGTCATCACCGACGGGAAATACCGCTCCTCCATCGCCGCCGCCCGGATGCTGGGCCGGGCGGGTTGGCGGGTTGCCGCCGTCCAGAGCCGGGGGGACTGCCCTTTGGAGCCGCCGGTATTTACCTCCCGCTATGTGTCCGAAGCCCGATGGCTGGACGGCTCCGCCGCCGGTTCGGACTACCCGGACCGGCTGTACGCCCTGCTGGAGGGGTACGGCCATCCTGTGCTGTTCTGCACGGGGGCGGCCACCCTCAGCGCCGTGGCGAAGCAGCGGGAGCGCTTTGCCCAGGTGTGTGATTTCCTCATCGCCCCGCCCGAGGCGCTGGACGCCCTCAACGACAAGGAGGCGGTCCACCGGCGCTGCCGGGAGCTGGGCATACCCGTCCCCCGCTCGTTTGACGGGGAGCCAGATTGCTATCCCGTGATTATCAAGCCCCACTGCGGGGAAAAATTCGGGCTGAAGGCCCAGGACCGCTACGCCCAGGCAAACAACGCCCAGGATTATGAGGTTTACCGGCTGCTCATGTCCCGGTACGACCCCAGCCCTATCGTCCAGGAGAAGGTGGAGGGGACGGGCGCGGGGGCCAGCCTGCTGCTGGACCGGGAGGGGCGGCTCATTTCCGCCATCTGCCACCGCCGCGTCCGGGAGTACCCCGCCTCCGGCGGGCCGTCCACCTGCTGCGAGAGCTTTTATGACGAAAAAATGATTGACCATGCCTACCGCCTGCTGTCCTCCTTCGGCTTTGTGGGTATGGCCATGGTGGAGTTCAAGGGGCCGTTTGTGCTGGAGGTCAACCCCCGCGTCTGGGGCAGCTTCCCCATGACCGAGCGGGCGGACAGCCCCTTCGCCCAGCGTTACGCCAGGGCCGCGATGGGGGAGCGGCTGGACTACCGGCCCCAGGATTATAAAACCGGGGTGCGGATGCGCTTCACCCTCAACGACGGCGCGGCCATGCTGGACTACCTGCGCCGCGGGCAGCCCGGCCCCTTCTTCCAAGGGGTGGCCGATTGGTTCCGGGCCCAGGAAGCCCTGTCCGCCGGGGACGACCCCGCGCCGTGGCGGCGCTACCTGCGAAATACACTGCTGAGAAGGTAATTATGGAGCTGAAATTAGACCTGCACATCCACTCCCAGCGCTCCCCCGACGGGATCATGACGCTGGACGAGATCGTATCCCTGGCAAAGGCCAGGGGCCTGGACGGCGCGGCGGTGTGCGACCACGACCTGGCCCTGACCCAGGCGCCGGAATATGACGGCTTTCTCCTCATACCCGGCGTGGAGGTGTCCACCCAGCTGGGCCACCTGCTGGGGCTGTTTGTCACCGGGCCGGTGGACACCCGCGATTTTTTCCAGGCGGTGGAGACCATCCACGGCCAGGGGGGGCTGGCGGTGCTGGCCCACCCCTTCGAGCACTCCCGGGACGGGGCCCGGCTGGCCCCCGCCGTCCCCCTGCTGGACGGGGTAGAGGTGTGGAACAGCCGGGCGGACCGGAAGCTCCGCGACGCCAACCGTCTGGCCGCCAGCTTTGCCCAGGTGTGCCGCCTGCCCTGCTTCGGGGGGAGCGACGCCCACTGCCCCCAGGAGGTGGGAAACGGCTATACCTGCGTGGAGGCGGACGCGCTGACGGCGCAGGCGGTAAAAACGGCCCTGCTGTCCGGGCGCGCCCGGGCCCAGGGGACGCGGAGCCGGGCCTGGTATGCCGCCCGCAGCCAGCTCACCAAGCGCCGCAAGACCGGGGCAAAGCCCTTGAGCTATGTGAAATGGGCGGCTTTCGCCGCCAAGTGCTGCGCCCAGGATATTTTTTGGAGGGGAGACTGAGCCATGTCGCTCATAGTGAAGATCGGAAAGAAGGGGAAGCGGCTGGTAAAAAAGCTGCTGCCCGAGGAGAAGCGCCAGCTGAGCTACACCCGCCGGATCGAGCGGGTCAAGACACAGCGGCGCGTGTGCGCCATGACCTTCGACGACGGGCCCATGGACCTGCCCGCCGCCCCGGACCGCTTTGAGGGCCGGGCGCTCACCGATGTGCTGCTGGACGCCCTGGCCGAATTTGGGGCCAAGGGCACCTTCGATGTCATCGGCGACACCAGCGAGAACTATCCCGACCAGGCGGGAAAGGTGGGCAGCGCCGCCTGGGGCGGCGTCAAATACGACCACTATCCCGACATCGGCAAGGACAGCGGGGGGGGCGCGGCCCACTGCGAGCGGCTGGTGCGCCGCATCCTGGACGGGGGCCACCAGATCACCAACCACGGCTACCGCCACATCATCTTCGGCAAAAAGCCCTTTGTCTACGGGCAGCGGGAGTACCTGGGCGGCGTGGACAGGGCGGTGGACGACCTGAACCGGCTGGATCTGCTGCTGCGGGAGAAATACGGCTATCAGATGACCATGACCCGCCCGCCCCACTATGTAGACCAAATGCAGGACGGCTTCACCAGCTACGATGTGTGCGACCGGATGGGCTACCAGTACATGGCCGCCTCCTTCGACGGGGCAGGCTGGCTGCCCTCCGTCCTGGCCGACCCCGACGCCGCTTTGGAAGCGGAGGTGAATGCCATGGTGGAGCCCATGAAAAAGGCCCTGGAGCAGAACCCGGATTTTTTCTGCGGCCAGATCATTTTCCAGAAGGACGGCTATAACATGGCCAAGCGCACCCCGGTGGCCTTCGGGCTGCCCAGGCAGCTGGAGCTTTTGAGCAAATACGGCTACCAGGTGGTAACGGTGGCGGAGCTGATGGCGGAGAGCCCCTTTGCCGACCTGGGCCGGGACGACCCGCTGTTTGACAAGCTGTGCCGCCTTCAGGCGGACCGGGCGGTGGCCTACTCGGACAACCGGGTGCGGCTGGACCAGCCCATGACCTGGGGGGAGCTGGCCATGCTCATGGCCCCCAGGAAGGAGGCCATGAACCTGCGCTGGGCCAGGATCCGCGCCACCCGCAGGCGGGAGGACGCCTGCTGCGGCGCGCTGGAGTGGTGCATGGACCACGGCCTTCTCCCCCGGGGGATCAAGTCCGGCGGACTGGTCACCGCCCTACCCGGCGGACTGTTCACCCCTGCCCGGGGCTTCACCCGGCGGGAGGTCTACGGCGCATACGTGGAGTAAAAAACGATCCCGGCGCCCGTTGGGCGCCGGGATCGTCTATGAAACCCCTGGAGGGCGGGGGCGCATCCAAGCCGCTGCCCGGAAAGGGCGGGGCTCAGTCGCACTCGATAACCGCCCGCTTGACGGCGGGGATGGAGGCGGGGGAGACGGAGAGCTCGTCGATGCCCACGCTCATATAGAAGCCGGTGAGCGCGGTGTTGGCGGCGGACTCGCCGCAGATGCCCACCCAGATGCCCGCGTCGTGGGCGGCCTTGGCGGTGCGCTCAATGAGGCGCAGGACAGCTGGGTGGCCGGAGTCGAAGAGGTGGCTGATGTTGGCGTTCATCCGGTCGGCAGCCAGGGTGTACTGGGTCAGGTCGTTGGTGCCGATGGAGAAGAAGTCCACCTCCTTGGCCAGCACGTCGGCCATGACGGCGGCGGCGGGGGTCTCGATCATGACGCCGTACTCCACGTCCTGGCTGTAGGGCACGCCCTCCTTGTCCAGCTCCTGGCGCACCTGGGCCAGGATGGTTTTGATCTCCAGCACCTGCTCCAGGTGGGTGATCATGGGGAACATGATGTTCAGCTTGCCGTATACCGACGCGCGCAGCAGCGCCCGCAGCTGGGTGCGGAAGATATCCGGCTGCTTGAGGCAGATGCGGATGGCCCGGTAGCCCATGGCGGGGTTCTCCTCCCCCTTGATGCCGAAGTAGGGGGCCTGCTTGTCGCTGCCCAGATCCAGGGTGCGCACCACCACCGGCCGGGGAGCCAGCCGGGCCAGCACCTCCTTATAGATCTCAAACTGGGCCTCCTCGGTGGGGAAATCGGGGCTGTCCAGGTAGATGAACTCGCTGCGGAACAGCCCAACGCCGCCGCCCCCCCGGGCAATCACCGCGTCAATGTCCCCCAGCCCGCCGATGTTGGCGCACACCAGAACCTTGTGGCCGCTCTTGGTCACCGCCTTGCGGTCCTTATACGCCTCCAGCGCGGCCTGGTCGGACAAAAATGCCTCCCTGCGCCGGGTAAAGTCCGCCCGGGCGGCCTCGTCGGGATGGGGGAGCACCTCGCCGGTGGAGCCGTCGATGGCCACAAGGCCGGACTGGGGCAGCCTGGCGTAGTCGTCCCCCATGCCCACGATGCAGGGGATGCCCAGGGTGCGGGCCAGGATGACGGAGTGGGAGGTGGACGAGCCCAGCTTGGTGACAAAGCCCGCCACCCGGTTTTTATCCAGCCGGACGGTCTGGCTGGGCAGCAGGTCCTCCGCCGCCACAATCACCGGCTCCTCGGGGAACTCGGCGGTATCCGGGATGCCCTTGAGCACCCGGATCAGCCGGTTGCCCACGTCCGTGATATCGGCGGAGCGGGCCTGCATATACTCGTCCTCCATGGCCTTGAACATGGCGGCCAGGCCGTCGGCGGTCTCCCGCACGGCGTATTCGGCGTTAAAGCCCTGGTCCAGCAGCCCGTCGATGCCGTCGATGAGGTCGGGGTCCTCCAGCATCATGCGGTGGATATCAAACACCTGGGCCACGTTCTCGTCGGTGGCCCGGGCCTTTTCGTACAGGCCGTCCAGCTCCCGGATGGCCTGGGCGGCGGCCTGCTCATAGCGCTGGTGCTGCTGGACAGGGTCCAGTCCGGTCTCCTTGGTAACGGACAGGTCGGGCTCCTCCAGATAAAACAGCTGGGCCACAGCCGCCCCCGCCGAGGCGGCGATTCCTTTCAACATACAAAGGACCTCCATTCATTTGGCAAGTTTACATAGGCGCGTCAAAGCCGCGCAGCTCTCATTTGTGTATATCATATAATCAGCTTTCCCGCAATGGGTACGGGCAAATTTCTTTAAAAATTTTTGCCAGCCTGCCCTTAGGGCTTGTTTGAAAATTGTCAACACGCCCAAACAGAGGCTCTTTTTCCGCCATACTTTGCCAATTTTCCTTGGAATACACAAAGTATTCCTGCGTCAAGCTGGCTTCGCCTGGCGAAAAAATTTCTCCCCGCTGGGCATATTTCCAATTTTCAAACAGCGCCTAGAACCTGTATTCACAATCTCAATTCACCGTCTGGCCGGTTTTTTTCACACCCCCCTTGAAAAATGCGGCGGGGCCTGCTATAATACGTTAAAACGTTTGTTTGTGCGGAGGGATGGCCATGCAGCCGGATATCGCCGGGGCGGCGCAGCGCAACCAGGTGGAGGGCACGGTATCCGCCGTGCTGTTCCGCAATGAGGAAAATGGATACACCGTGCTCAAGCTGGACTGCGGGGAGCGGGGGGAGATCACGGCGGTGGGCTGTATGCCCGGCGCCGCCCCCGGCGAGGCGCTGGAGCTGGAGGGCAGCTGGGGCCGCCACCCCAGCTACGGCGAGCAGTTCAAGGCGGAGGTGGTCACCCGGCGTATGCCGGTGGGGGAGAAGGCCATCTTCGAGTACCTGGCCTCCGGGGTGGTGAAGGGCGTGCGCATGGGGCTGGCCCGGCAGATTGTGGACCGCTTCGGCGAAGACGCCCTGGCCGTCATTGAAAACGAGCCGGATAAGCTGTGCGAGATCCGGGGGGTGTCCCCCAAGCGGGCCCGCGCCATCAGCGAGGATTTCCGGCAGAAAATGGGGATGCGCCGGCTGGCGGAATTCCTCTCCGAGCACCGCCTGCCCCTGGCCGCCGCCATGCCGCTGTACCAGCGCTTTGGCGACTACGCGGTGGAGGTGGTGCGGGACAACCCCTATCTGCTGGCCGACCGCACCCTGGAGATCCCCTTCGCCCAGGTGGACGAGCTGGCCATCGGGCTGGGGGTGGCCGGGGACGACCCTCAGCGGGTGGAGGCCGCGCTGATTTTCGAGCTGGACCACAACGCCGACAACGGACACGTGTTCCTGCCGGAAAACAAGCTGCTCACCGCCACCGCCGCCCTCATCGGGGTGGAGGGGGACTGTCTGGCCCAGGGGCTGGACGGGCTCATTGAGCGGGGGGAGGTGGTGCGCGAGGATATCGCCGGGGTGACCGCCTGCTACCCTGCGGGCCTGTACGGCGCGGAGTGCTACGTGGCCATGCGGCTGGGGGAGATGTGCCGCACCGAGATCGCCCCGCCGGAAGGGCTGGGCAGGCTCATCGACGCCATCCAGAAGGAGCAGGGCATCCGCTACGCCAAGCAGCAGCGGACGGCGGTGGAGCTGTGTGCCTCCCGGCAGGTGATGCTGCTCACCGGCGGGCCGGGCACCGGCAAGACCACCTCCCTGCGGGGGGTGCTGGCTCTGTTTGAGACCCTGGGGCTGGAGACCGCCCTCACCGCCCCCACGGGGCGGGCGGCCAAGCGGATGGGGGAGACCTGCGGGACAGACGCCCTGACCATCCACCGGCTGCTGGAGACCAAGCTGGACCCCTTCACCGGCCAGCTGGCCTTCACCAAAAACCAGGACGACCCCCTGGAGGTGGACGCGGTGATCGTGGACGAGACCTCCATGGTGGACGTGTCCCTCATGGCGGCGCTGCTGGCGGCGCTGCGGGGGGACTGCCGCCTGGTGCTGGTGGGCGACCCGGACCAGCTGCCCTCGGTGGGCCCGGGCAACGTGCTGGACCACCTGATCCGTTCCGAGGCGGTGCCCGCGGTGTCGCTCACCGAGATCTTCCGCCAGGCCCGGGAGAGCGCCATCGTCATGAACGCCCACGGGGTAAACCGGGGGGATGTGCCTGAGCTGAAAAACAAGGCCAGGGACTTTTTTTACCTGGGCCGCCGCGACCCGGCCAAGACGGTGGAAACTGTGGTGGAGCTTTGCAAAACCCGCCTGCCCCAGAACATGGGCATCCCCCCGGAGCAAATTCAGGTGCTCACCCCCACCCGGAAGCGGGGGGCTGGGACGGCGGCGCTGAACCGGGCCCTCCAGGAGGCGCTCAACCCCGCCCAGGAGGGCCGGGGGGAGCGGGCCTTCGGTCCCTACATCTTCCGGGAGGGGGACCGGGTGATGCAGGTGAAAAATAACTACGACCTGTTCTGGGAAAACCCCGACACCGGGGAAAAGGACCTGGGGGTGTTCAACGGCGACATCGGCACCATTGTGGAGGTGGACGTGGGTGGGATCACCGTGTCCTTCGAGGGGCGGCTGGCCGCCTATCCCCCGGAGCTGCTGGGGGAGCTGGAGCCCGCCTACGCCGTCACCGTCCACAAGGCCCAGGGCAGCGAGTACCGGGCGGTGATTTTGGCCCTGAGCGACGTGCCGCCCTCCCTGCTGGCCCGGGGGGTGCTGTACACCGCCATCACAAGGGCCAGGGAGCTGTTCATCCTGGTGGGGGACGGCGAGCTGATGGCCCGGATGGTGGCCAATGACCGGCAGATGAGGCGGTATTCCGCCCTGCGCACCAGATTGCTGCGGGAGACGGGACAGGAGGTTTGATATGGACAAGCGGGAGCAGACGATACGGGCCTGGTTTGAGATGTGGCTTCAGGGCTCTGATGCGGGCGTGGAGGAGCTTTTTGACCCTGATGCGGTCTACATCGAGAGCTGGGGGCCTGAATACCACGGCCTGCCGAAAATCCGCCACTGGTTTCGGGAGTGGAACACCCGGGGCGTGGTTCTGCGTTGGGAGATCAGGCAGTTTTTCCACAGGGGGGACCAGACAGTGGCGGAGTGGGCTTTTGAGTGCCGAATGGACGGCGGAAAGGCGGATGCCTTTGAGGGGATAAGCCTCATCCGTTGGACAGCCGGGGGAAAAATCTGCTTTCTCCAGGAATTTGGCTGCAATCAGGACCGTTATGACCCTTATGAGAAAGGCCCCGAGCCCCAATTCCGGGACGAAAAGATCATGTGGTTTTGACATTCGTGGTCTGCGGGAAGGGGTTCTCACACCGGCTCTGCTATGCGGCCTCCAAAGGAATACGGCAATCCAAAACCGTTGTCCGGCGGTTGACAAGCGGGCCAAAATCGGGTATGATAGCGGGGCAAATCCACCCAAGGAGATATACCGATGAAAAAGCCCTTCCTCACCCTGGCCCAGGCCAAGGAGATTGCCAGCACCCACCCCACCCCCTTCCACATCTACGACGAGCGGGGCATCCGGGAAAACGCCCGGGCATTGCGGGCCGCCTTCGCCTGGAATCCGGGCTTCAAGGAATACTTTGCCGTCAAGGCCACCCCCACCCCCGGCATCCTCAAGCTGCTGCGGGAGGAGGGCTGCGGCGTGGACTGTTCCTCCCTCACCGAGCTGATGATGTCGGAGAAATGCGGGTTTTCCGGCAGCGAGATCATGTTCTCCTCCAACGAGACCCCGGCGGAGGAGTTTGAGCTGGCCGCCCGGCTGGGCGCCTATATCAACCTGGACGACCTGACCCACGTGGATTTCCTGCACCGCACCCTGGGCCGCGTGCCCGAGACGGTGTGCTGCCGCTTCAACCCCGGCGGGGTGTTCACCTTGGGGGAGAGCAAGGAGGGCTTCCAGGTGATGGACAAGCCGGGCGACGCCAAATACGGCATGACCCGGCCCCAGCTGGCCCAGGCATTCACCCGGCTGCGGGAGCTGGGGGCCAAGCGGTTCGGCATCCACGCCTTTCTGGCCTCTAACACCATCTCCAACGAGTATTATCCCGCCTTGGCCCGGCTGCTGTTCCAGACCGCTGCGGATGTGGCCAAGGAGACAGGCTGCCATATCGCGTTCATCAACCTGTCCGGCGGCGTGGGGGTGCCCTACCGCCCGGACCAAGGCACCAACGACATCGCCGTGATCGGCGAGGGGGTGCGCCGGGCCTATGAGGAGATCCTTGTCCCCGCCGGAATGGGGGATGTGGCCATCTTCACAGAGCTGGGGCGGTTCATGCTGGCCCCCTTCGGCCATCTGGTCACCACCGCCGTCCACGAAAAGCACATCTACAAGGAGTATATCGGGGTGGACGCCTGCGCCGCCAACCTGATGCGTCCCGCCGTCTACGGGGCGTATCACCACATCACTGTGCTGGGCAAGGAGGACGCCCCTTGTGAGCGCGTATACGATGTGGTGGGCTCCTTGTGCGAGAACAGCGACAAGTTCGCCATTGACCGGGCGCTGCCCGAAATTGAGGTTGGCGACATACTGGTCATCCACGACACCGGGGCCCATGGATTTTCCATGGGGTACAATTACAACGGCAAGCTGCGCTCAGCGGAGCTTCTGTTGCGGGAGGACGGCTCGGTGGAGCTGATGCGCCGGGCAGAGACGCCGGAAGATTATTTCGCCACCCTGATTTGGTAAAAACAGCGGCGGGCTGAGCCCGCCGCTCCATATGCGCCTGTGATGGAATTGGTAGACATGCGAGATTTAGGTTCTCGTGCGGCAACGCGTGTGGGTTCGAGTCCCTTCAGGCGCACCATTTTATCGATAAAAGCCGCTGAAAATCAGCGGCTTTTATCATTTTTCGGGACTTTTTATCGCTTTTTATTTTTCGCAGTTGTTGTCCGACCCAGATTTGACCCATACCAGCAAAATTTCAGGGAGCGCCGGGTTTTTCTTCCGGCGCTCCCTGTGTCTATCTCAGTTTTTCTTCGGTTCCTTTTTTAGATGGTCTGGGCGATGAATCCTCCCATCCGATCGGCGGCTTCTCTCCGCATATCCCCGGTGACGTGGGCGTAGGTGTCCAGAGTGAGGCCCGCGCTGTAGTGGCCCAAGATGTTGGACACCGTCTTGACGTCCACGCCCTGCTGGATCGCCAAGGTTGCGAACGTATGTCTAAGCTCGTGGAAGCGGAAAATGAGGGTATCCTCGTGGAAGCGAAAAACAGAACATGATATAATCCCCTCAAGGGCTATGGTTTGTGCCATAGCCCTTTTCGTATGAGGGAGGTATATCATGGCGCGAAAAAGTAGAAAGCATCCTGAATTGGCTGTTCCAGTCAGTAAAGATACTGTAGGCTATATCCGGCTATCTGTTCTAAACAGAGATCCCCACGGGTCTGTAGAAAATCAGAGGCACATGATTGAAGAATGGGGACACCAACATCAAATCCCAATTATGCGTTACTATATCGACAACGGTTTCAGTGGCAAACGCTTTGATCGTCCAGCATTTCAAAGGATGATCCAAGACATACAGAAGGGTAAGATTGACTGCATCGTTGTAAAAGACCTTTCCCGCTTGGGTCGGGACTACATCACTGCGGGTTATTACCTTGAAATGTTCTTTCCAAGTAATAACGTCCGATTTGTCTCAATCAACGACCAGTTTGACACAACTGATGGTATAACCAACAGAGATAAATCTGCATATATCCAATCCAGCACACGTGTGCCGCTTATTAATTTGTTTAATGAGCAGGTATCCATTGAAACAAAAATGAAAGTTGAGGTTATTTTAGACATGAAAGCACAACACGGAGAATTTATCGGGCCCAGGGCTCCATTTGGTTATCAGAAATCCAATGAGAATCCCAGCCAACTTGTTCCCGACCCAGTGGCCGCTGTTATTGTTCGGAAGATTTTTGAGATGGCGGCAAGCGGTACTGGTGTGACTGGTATCGTTCGGTATTTGAATGAACGCAGACTTCCGACTCCAATCCAATACGCCAAGGCCAATGGTCTGGATGGAAACTTTGACGATGGCAACGGCAGTTGGAACAGCAGATCTGTGAAGTATATCCTTACCAATCGCACATATACGGGAATGCTGGTACAGGGAAAGGAAAAGCGGGTAGTGGAGGCTACCCATGAACCGTTGGTCGATTCAGACACGTTCGATGCCATTCAAAAGGCATTCCAAGACAGGGCATATAATGTGGTGCCGCAGGGACAGTCAACAGATAACATTCCGAAGGGCAAAGTCATTTGCGGGTGCTGCGGCGGGAAGATGCAGCGCAAGCGCGGCACCGGCCACGCCGATTGGCACTTTTTCACCTGTATCACCAAGAACCGTTTGGGCGCGGATAAATGCACTGGAATGTACGCTCGGGAGGAAGATATTTTCAATGCCATCTATCGGCAGTTGAAAGACTATGTAAATGAACACTATATTACAAATTCGGCATATACGCAGAAGATTCAAGAGTTTATGAGCCAAATTTCTGCTCTTACACAGCGCAAGACAACGGCTTGGATTAACGCAATGGAGCACTACGAACGGTATGTGCAGGGAAAAATCAGCAAAGAAGAATTTCGCACGGTGCAGGACATTGCAAACCAGGCAAAAGAGGCTCTTATTCAGGCTACAGAGGGTAAGGGTGCCTATGAAAAGCAATACACCAAGTTTCGCAAGCTCCTGTCTGCCAGCAGCAAAGATATTCCTTTCAGCGAAATTATGGACTGCATTGAAAAAGTGGTGGTAGACAGCGGCGGGAAAATTGTGGTAGACTGGAGTGTAAGTTAGAATGTAGGGAATTTTTCCCAAACAAGGAGGGAGCCCATGTACTTATCGGCATTGCAGGTAAAAGGATTTCGCCTATTTAAAAATTCAACGACAGTTAAATTACACCGTGGGTTAAACCTGCTTGTGGGAGAAAATGGATGCGGAAAAAGCAGCGTAATTGACGCTGTTCGGATTTTGCTAAATGAATCTGAGTTTTTTCATAGAGGGCTCCGCGAAGAAGATTTCTATCAAGAATATGGAGTAAGCACTTTACCGACATTGCCAATCTCTATTTCGGGAATTTTTGCTGACTTAAACGATGCACAAAAAATTGAATACCTAACATGGCTAACACCCCAATTTAATGCTAAACTAAATGTGGAGTATCAGTATAATGTGGAATCAAGGAGGATGTTTAAGCCTAAAAGGTGGGGAGGTAATTCTTGTAATAGCATTTTCGATTGGGAGCCATTGGAAGATATTCAGTGTGTATATCTCCCAGCCCTTCGGGATGCTGAACGCAATTTAAGATCCGGTCGAGGTTCCAGGTTATCAAGATTTATCACCAATCTGTCTGCGGATGAATTAGCCCAGCGGAGAAAGAATCACGAGAAAATGCCATTGGAAAACGATGTGTTTCAATTTAATCAGACTGCTGCTGATAAAGAAGATATAAAAAGAGCGAACGAATTGATAAACAGGAGCTTAAAGAATGCTGTCGGTGCAATATTTGGACAAAGCACTCGAATTCAATTTAATGAACTTTCTTATGAACGAATTGTCGAATCTCTCCAGATTCTATTTTCTAAGAGTATTGGATGTACAGAACTCGAAAACTTTAGAAATTTGTCTGAGAACAGTTTGGGCTACAACAATCTCATCTATATTGCAACCATCTTGGCAGAGTTTGAGGGCCTGAAAGATCGCTATACAACACCAAGGATTCTTCTTGTTGAAGAATTAGAAGCCCATCTACATCCCCAGTTACAAATCAAACTTCTGAAGTACTTGAGCCAGCAAGCCTTGGATTATGATATTCAAGTTATCATCACGACACATTCGACTACCCTAGCATCAGTTGTTCCGATTGATCAAATTGTCTCTATTCATCGAGCCAAAGACGGTGCCTTGATTATTCCAATTAAGGATTGTGGAATTGATAATACTGCGAAGGCATTTTTGGACAGATGGCTAGATGCTACAAAATCTGCTCTGTTTTTCTCCAAGGGGAATATTTTTGTGGAGGGCATTGCTGAGACGATATTAATTCCAAAGTTGGCTGAAGCCTATTTAAAACAATACGCTACTACTCATAATATAGAAATTTCAACCCTTGAAGATGCAGGCGTATCTGTCATAAATATGAATGGAATTTATTTTCAGTATTTTACCCAGCTTTACAATGGATACTCAATATGCATTCCTGAGCAACAAGAAGGGGAGCCTAAAAAAGATTATGAGGATCGTATAAAATCGCTTAGGCAAAAATCACGGTTTGAAGATAATGAATATGCAAAAACTTTAGCGCTTCCCGTTCGCTGTGCAGTGCTTACAGATAATGACCCGCCGAATCTTGTTGAGACATATACCGATGCAGAAACCGGAAAAAGAACTGTGTTCAGATGGGAGCAAAAGCCTACGAAGCAGGAACCAATCGAGGGGAGTAATCCCCAGCTATATCTTCTTGCCCAACTAGCGAATATGACAGATAATTGCAGAGTTTTCTCTAATTTAAAAACATTTGAGTATGATTTGGCTATTGAAAGCCATCATAACGCAAGGCTGATGTTGGAAATACTTGTCGCGTGGACTTCAACAGATGGTGCCATCAAAGCTACCCTGCTCCATTACTTAGATGAATTGGAGAAGGAACAAAATGGTGAATCGGCTGAAATTGATGATACACAAATGGCATTAGACATTTTGCACCAGGCCGATAAACTAGGAAAAGGGCTTTTTGCCCAACTATTATGTGAGAAAATAGATAGTACTTTTATTGTGCCGCTTTATATCGCTCAATCAATTCAGTTTATATTGGGCCTGGAGGATTAACAAATGGAGCATACCTTTCTCTTAGAAGTGTTATGCGGGTGTCACTCAATTCCGGCTGAAGTAGGAGCGTGTAAAGGAAAGCTAGTCTCCAAATGTTTGAAGTGTGGGTTTTGCAGTATTGAGCATTTGAGTGAGCAACAAATCGCTTATATTTTAGAGGATGCTATATCTGATATATATCTTAATGCGTGCCCTGGAAGCGGAAAAACTGAGGTGGTTGGGGTAAAGGCTGCGTATGAGATAAACAGATGGAATAACCGACATACAGGCATCGCCATACTAACCTTTACGAACTCGGCAGAAAATGAACTGCGATCTCGTGTGAGTTCATATCTAGGGCATCAGGTTGAATACCCACACTTTCTGGGTACATTTTCTAGCTGGTTACATGGGTATATTGCCAATCCGTTTCTGGAATTGATATCTGGTTATCATAACGAATCCGATTCAGACAACAGTATTCGAGTAATTGATACAGATTGCACCAGCGATTTCCTGCACGCATTTCAAACAAAATACAAGTATAAAGAATTAGGGTACATTAAAGCCAACGAATTCTATATTACAGAAAAGTCAGAGGTACCTGTGATTTACGTAGGACCATATCGAGACGGACAGACTATTTTGGACGAGTGTCTGCGAACTGATGCCTGGAGGCTTCCTGAACTGATAGGGCTAAAGGAAAGATTTTGGAAGTCCGGTTTTGCAACTTATGAGGATATTGAATACTTAACTTACAAGCTGCTACAAAAACATCCATATATTGCCACTTGCCTTGCGCAACGTTTTCCTTTAATAATGGTTGATGAATGTCAGGACTTAGCGTTTTCTCAACTCCAGCTTCTACACGAACTCCATAACCATGGGACAAAACTACATTTTATAGGGGATTTGGATCAGTCAATTTACAAATTTAGAAATATTAACCCCAGCGAAACAAAATCGTTTATTGAACAGTTAGGAATGAAAGAACTGCGACTATCCGAGAATTATCGTAGCTGTAGCCCATAGTTGATGCTAGCTTAGCCGTTTTGAAGAAGCCTCAAAATTCTGTTATTGGAAAGTTAGAGAAAAAGCTGGAAGCACCTTTGATTGCTCTACTCTATCAACAAGACCAAGAGCAGCAAGTCCTAATAGAATTTGAGGCACTTATAAATGCAAATCAATTGTCCGTTGAAAATAGTAGAGTTATTGTGAGGAATAATACCTTGCGTGAAAAACTATTCGGAAGAAAGTTTTCCTCTAGCCAGACGATAAATACAATAGAAGAATATGCCCGCTCTTTGTATCTTTGCTATACAGACAATTCAGTTAATGGCTTCCAATCATCGATAAAAATCTTAGCCAGAGCAGTACAAAGGACATATTTTAGCGGGAGTGTACATTCCGGTTTCGATCAATTGAGTAAACCAGATGAGTTGGATAGTCAAGAATGGAGAACGACAATTAGCGGTGTCCGCAAGCAACTACTCACAAAAGAAATTCTCCTTGATTTCCGCTGTACATGGTCACAATGGAAAGCAAACTTAAAACCTGTGCTAGATAATTTGGCTGCAGAAGCAACAGGCATTTCAATTTTACATGGGCAAGCAGCGGACTTGGGTAAAATTCGATCTGGATCTGCTAAGGCAATTGTCTTAGAAACATTTGAGAGTACCCCCAATATATCAATTCCATGTGATATAGAAACCATCCATAGCTGCAAAGGGATGAGTTTAGATGCAGTTTTATTTATGTCCTCATATAGACGGAGCCGTGATCAGGATAGCGGATCACACTGGTGCGACTGGTTTGCTGATGACAATAATTCCATCAGCGAAGGAAATCGTTTGGCGTATGTCGCTTTCTCTCGTGCCCGTCATCTCATCGTCCTAGGTATTCCTAATCCGCCATCTTCTCCCCTAAATGAAGCAGAGTTGCAATTGCTTACCCAAGCTGGCTTTAGAATTGAGAATTTGATTGAATAGATTTGAATTTCCTAAAAAAATAGAAAAAATTTGTGTCTTGGGCTTGACATTTGGGTGGCGCAGGCCGTGAAAGGGCAGGTTTTCAGCGATCCCCGCCTTCTTCAGCAGGGTCTTGTGCAGCCGCCCGATGCAGTCCGGGCCGTACATCCTCCCCGTCACCGGCGAGGGGAACATATAGGGGTTGGACGGATGCTTTTCGTGTTCCTGCACCAGCAGATCCACCGTTTC
>CAJUKT010000027.1 GCA_910587255.1 uncultured Oscillospiraceae bacterium | reverse complement strand
GGAATAGTCTTGCCCTCTCTGCTGGTGCTGTCGCTCCCCTCCGGGGCGGGGGCGGTGCTGGTGATCGTCATGCTGGGGTCGTTGGTCATAGGTTCTCCTTTCCTCGTTCATCAAAGTTAATCCGACGTGACTGCCAGAGTGGCGGTCACGTCGGGTAGGTGGGGGACGCTTTACCGTTCTGTCTCCCGCCGCTTCTGCCGGGTCTGCTCCTGCTGGCGTATGGCGGCATCGGCGTTCCGCTTCACCTGTTGGAGCCTCCACAAATCGTCCTGGATGGGCTTATACTGCTCATACTCGGCCTTGTACTCCTGTTGAAGTCTCGCCTGTTCCTGTTCCCACGCATGGACGGGGATTTTACCCGCAGGGGAACGGCACTTATCCAGCTTTCGGCGGGCCATGTGGAACGTCCTCAATTCCTTCTCATGCTCCAACTCGAATTTTTCCCGTTTCCCCTTCCACTTGATACCCTGCAACTCGTCATAGACGGGTTTGGTGTCCCGGTAGAGGTCAACAAGGCGAAGCAGTTCCTTCAATTCGTTCAGACGGTCACGCTTCGCTTTCATAGATGCGTTGATGGCCTCCGTCTGCTCACTCTGGGCGGCAATATGAGCCTCCAAATCTTCCAGAGTGACGATGCCTTTCTCGGTCAGAAAATTGACGGCCTCGGCAAAATCTTTGAGGTTCCCAATCCTGGCGTTGCGGCTCCATGCTCCGGCGTTCCGGCCCTCATAGTAGTCAGTCAACAGGGCGGCAAGGGTCGGGGCCTGGGGCTGGCTCAACTCGTCCTTTACGGCCTTAATCCAATCCGTCAGACCGGCGATTTTCTTCCGAATATCCCGCAGGATATTGTTGGCCTTTTTTATCCAGCGGTTGAAATCGCCCTTGTCGGTGGTGATGCCTTTAGCCTCCATCTGGCGGACGGCCACGCCCTCATGGATGGTGGGCAGCAGGTCAAGCCCCTGCCGCTCATAGGAGCGGTGGTCGATGCGGCACGTCAGCCCCTTTTCCTCAAACTTGGCGTTGACCATATCGGCCCATACCTCCCGCCAATGTTCCAGCGTTTCCGGGCTTCCCCAGTCAGTGGTGGGAACAGCGTCAAAGAGGGGCTTGCCGTCCTTGCCCATGATGCGGTTCCCGTCCTCGTCCAGATGGTAGACACGCCGCTGCTTAAAGCCCCATTTGCCGCTTTCCTCGATAGGCCGAATAGGGCAGAGGACATGAAAGTGGGGGTTAGGGATGCCGCCGTCCTCCTTGTCCGGCTGGTGGATGGCGAAGTCGGCAATCATACCCCGGCCCACAAGCTGCTCGGACACAAATTGCCTTGCAAGAGCGATGTTTTCCTCCAAAGAAAATTCGTTCTGCAAGGCAATGTCAAAGCTATATGCAAGCTGGGCTTTCTTGCCGCGCTCGGCCTTCTCCACGGCGTTCCAGAGGGTGGCGCGGTCTTGGTACTCGGCGGGGGCCTGGGGCGGCAGGAGAATGTCTGTGCAGACCACGCCGCCCTTGTGGGTGTAGTCGCTGACTTCACCGTAGTATTCGCTATAAAGTTTCTCCCCGGCGCGGTAGGCGGCGGATGTGACAACAGACTGTCCCGCGCTCCGCTTGACCTGGGTAACGTGGAGATGGAACAGGGCCAATTATCCGCCCTCCTGCTGGTCGGTGGCGCGGCTCACCAGGGCGGCAACTTCCGGCAGGGAAAAGATTTGCTCCACCAGAGTACGGAAGGCCGCTTGGCTCATGCCGCGTACTTCTGGGGCTACGCTTTCCACATCTGCGCCACGGATGATAAGACGGTGGTTCCGCTTTTTGCGCTTGCTCTCCTGATAATCGTGATAGCGGTTTTCCAGCCGCTGGACTTGGTGCTGATATTGCTCCGCTTTGGTAGCGGCCTCGGCACATTCTTTCTCCAATTCCTCGCGTGATTTCTTCATGGTGTTTGACCTCCTTCTTGGCAAAATAAAAGACCGTCTACCTGCTGTGTTGGGTAAACGGTCAAGGGTGACAGTATTCGGTTTTAGCCTCGCTGGAAAGGTGCAGACGCGAAGCGGATGTACCTTTCCGGCGAGGGCGCAGGGATAGCCGCGAAGCGGCGCAAGGGGTGCAGCCCCTTGTACGGAGCGGAGCGACGCAAACGGCCCGGACTTTCGGAAGTCCGGGCCGTAGCCTCGCAGAGCGCACGATACATGGTCGGCAGACCATGTATAGAAGTGCGCCCTTGCTTCGCGGCGGGATTTTTCAGTTTGCATCAGCTGTGGAGCAATCGTCGGATAATCTCGGTTTGTCTAACACCCAAGGCAGCGTCACCCAAAACTCCAAATCAAAGTGCGGTTCTGGAAATCCTGGCGCACCATACGGGTACGTCTCGTGACAACACCGACCTGCACCTGTTGCTGTCTCTCCACTAAGAATATTCCCAGCTATGCGATAGCTGAATTGGTAGAGATGGCCTTTCTCATCATCATACAGATGGCATACATAGGTGGCCTTCTCTGGCGGGATGTCCAGCTTGTCAAGATGCTCTAAAACAAAAGCCGGAAGTTGCCGCTTTCGTGCCAATGCAAGGAAATTGCGACAGTCTCCACAATCACAACCCCATTCTTCCGCATTGGTGTACCAACGTTGTGTACTCGCTTCATCTATTTCCACTAAAGAACCGAACAACCCCTGTGTTGTCACTGTTGCCACCGCCTTTCAATTTCAAAGTATAGCATACCAGCACAAACAAATCAACCAGCCGGAAGTGAAACTTTCTCCGCCACTTTTGCGGCCTGCTGTGTCTCTCTCACCCGACGCATACGCAGCTTGTTTTGCTCCCGTTCCCGGTTCCGCGCCGCCAACGCCTTTTGCGCTTTCGCTTCTTCCTCAGCGGTCAGAATAGCCTCCGGTTTGGGCGGAACGAAACAGCCGATAAAGTTGAAATATATATCAACCTTCTGCCGCCTGTCCCCGGTGGATTTGTCTGCTTCATGGACAACGACTTTCTCAATAAACTCGTTGAGCATGGGGGCGGTCAGTTCGTCAAAGCTGGTGTATCGCCGCACAAGGGAAACAAACCTCTGCGCCCTCATGCCGTCCTCGGCCTGGGCGGTGATACCCTCTTTCAGCCCTGCGGCCTCCTGCTCCAATGCGCTCTGCTCGGTATCGTACTCCACCAGCAGACGATTGAAGTGCTTGTCGGGTATCTTCCCGATGGCGTTCCCCTCATACAGTTTCTTGATTAACTCGTCCAGTTCGACAATCCGCTTCTCGACCTTATGGAGCCGCTTCTTCTGTTCCCTGGCGGTCTGCTCCTGCCCTGCGCTGGCGGCGTCCCGCACGATGCGGATAAACTCCTTTTCGTCCTCCCGAACGTAGGTGCTCACCTCGCGGATCGCCGTCAGTATCAGCTTCTCAACGGTGGAAGTTTTGATATAATGGCTGGTGCAGTCATGGGTCAACTGACGGTAATTTCCGCAGATGTAGTAATCATCCGCGTCATAGACTTTCTTCTTGGTGGGGGACGGCTGATGATGGGTCAGCTTGTGTCCGCAGTCGGCGCAGTAGAGAAGCCCGGTCAGCGGATTGGCGGGGCGGTCTGGATAGCTGGGCTTGCGGATAGTCCGCTTCAGACGGTGGGCAAGCTGCCACGTTTCCTCGTCCACGATGGCCTCATGGGTGTCCCGGAAAATCATCAATTCCTCCGGCTTGGCCTTGCGCCGCTTCTTGGTCTTGTAGTTCTCGCAGATGGTCTTGCCCAACACGGTATGTCCCATGTACTCCTGCTTTTCCAGGATATACCCAACCGCCGTACTTGACCAGAGGCAGGGGTCGTGAAAGCCCTTGCTGTGGTCGTTCTCCGGGTTATGCAGTTTGGCATAAGCGGAGGGTATCAGTACCTTGTCAGCCGTCAGAGCGTCCGCTATGCCCTTCACGCCGTATCCCTCAATCACCATCTGGAAGATGCGCCGGACAACGGCAGCGGCTTCTTCATCCACGATAAGGTGCTGCTTGTCCTGCGGGTCGCGGCGGTAGCCGTAGGGGACGCTGGGGGACACACGCTTGCCGTCCTGCATCCTGGCTTTGAAAATGGCCTGTATCTTCCGGCTGGAATCACGGGCGTAAAATTCGTTCATAATGTTCAAAAACGGGGTAAAATCGTTATCTCCCTGCTTGTCGCTGTCGATACCATTGTTGACGGCGATAAACCGAACGCCCTTGTCTCTGAACATGACATCCGTGTAGTTTTGTTAAGGATACAAATTCCTACGGTTAATCAATCTTGCCGATAAAGCGGTAAAAAATCTCAATTTCCTGCTCCTGCTCGCCATCCTCGCCCTTAACACTCTGGTGGATGAGAATTTTCTCAATCAAGGC
>CAJUKT010000026.1 GCA_910587255.1 uncultured Oscillospiraceae bacterium | reverse complement strand
GGATGGATGACAACACCGATTTTGCCGCCCTGTCCCCCGGCCAGTTCCCCATCCTCTCCGACCTCTACGGCGTGATCGAGGGGGCCTACGAAGGGTACGGGGACGAGGCCAGCCCCCTCTACCCGAGGGAACTGCTCCGGGAGATCCTGCTGGGGCTCCATTCCCTGTGCCGGGGTGCGGAGAGCAAGTTCTTCAACGGCCACACCAACATCACCTCCAGCCGTTTCCTGGTCTTCGGTGTGAAGGGCTTATTGCAGGCCAGCAAAAATGTGAAGGACGCCATGCTGTTCAACGTGCTGTCCTTCCTCAGCGACAAGCTGCTGACCGTAGGCAACACGGTGGCCACCCTGGACGAGCTGTATATCTGGCTGTCCAACATCACTACCATCGAGTACATCCGCAATACCCTGAAGCGGGTGCGGAAGAAGGAGTCCGCGCTGATTTTAGCTTCGCAGAATCTGGAGGACTTTGACGTGGACGGCATCCGGGAGCTGACCCGACCCCTGTTCGCCATCCCCACCCACCAATTCCTGTTCAACGCGGGCAGTGTGGACAAGAAGTTTTACATGGACAATCTCCAGCTGGAGGGCTCCGAGTACGAGCTGATCCGCTACCCTCAGCGGGGGGTGTGCCTGTACAAGTGCGGCAATGAGCGGTATCTGCTGGAGGTTCACGCGCCGGACTATAAGGAAAAGCTGTTCGGAAAGGCGGGGGGACGATGAACGTGGTTGCTTACGGCGGCGGGACGAATTCCACCGCCATGCTGGTTGGGATGTATGAGAAGGGGATCCCCGTTGACCTGATCCTCTTTGCCGATCCGGGCGGCGAGCAGCCCTATACCTACGAGTATCTGCCCATCATAGATGGGTGGCTGGCCCGGCACGGGATGCCCCATATCCAAGTAGTCTACTGTACGGACAGAAACGGGGACCGGCTGACGCTGGAACAGGAGTGCCTGCGCTCCGGCACCCTGCCCGCCATCGCCTACGGGTACAAAAAGTGTTCCCTCAAGCACAAGATCGGCCCCCAGGAGAAGTTCTGCAACAACTACCCGCCCTGCCGGGAGGTGTGGGCCAGGGGCGAAAAGGTGTTCAAGTACATCGGCTACGATGTGGATGAGACCGGCAGGCGGGAAAATGCCAGGGAGCATGACGAGGCCGACCCCAAGTATACCAAGGTCTATCCGCTGATGGACTGGGGCTGGACGCGGGAGGACTGCGTCACAGCCATCCGGCGGGAGGGGTTGCCGCTGCCGGGCAAGTCCTCCTGCTTTTTCTGCCCCAGCATGAAGAAGTGGGAGATCCGCACCCTGTACCACCGCCATCGTGACCTCTATGAGCGGGCAATCGCAATTGAGGACGGGGCAAAGCCCAATTTGACCACGGTAAAGGGGCTGGGGAGGAACTGGGCGTGGCGGGATTTCGTGGCGGCGGATCTGAACCAGCAGGTCATGTGCTGGATGTTCCCCGAGGACGATCTGCCCTGTAACTGTCATGACGGCGGGTAAGAAAGGGTGTGCATGATGGATAAGCGAGAAATCATACTGCAGATGGACAGCCAGGAGTATGACGCACTCCGGCGTGCCCTGTTGGCCTACGATACCGATCCCAGGGCCGAAATGCAGAAACGGCTGGATGCGTGTTATCAGGAATTGGTGCCAGCCCAGGAGCGGAAACAGATCGCGGATTCCATTCATAAGGCCAGCGCCTTGAATACGGATGTCCATCAGGACATTGCCATCTTTCGCGTGGTTGAGGATGGGGCGTGCCGCTGCTTCTGGATGGATGATCCCAGCGTGGACGCGATGGAGATCGCCAAGCACCTCCAACACTATCTCAGCGATGGTAAAAAGGGCGGATTTGCCAGCCTGTTTGAGCGGCGGACACCCATCCCGGAACAGAAGTACATTGACCACGTCATGGACGCCCTGTGCGACTATGAAGAAACGACAAGTGTCTTCCACGTTGACTTGGATCGCGGAACATTTTCTTTGTTAGATCCCGAAAACGGATGGTGGAGCTATCCGCTTCTGGCCGCGGCCAATTCCGCACACCTTGTTCCAGAGGACATGGACGTTGGCCGAGAACAGCGGAACGCTTACTTTCGGCAGGTGCTGGACGGCAAGAGGATCGACACGGACGAACGCTGCCTTCTCCTCTGCGGTGACCGCTCGTTAAGGGTCAGCGACTTCGAGATCAAGGAATATACGAATACCGAGAACGGCATCGCCACGTTTGAGCTTGATCTATGTACCGACATGGAAACCGTCTTCGGCTCGAGGATTGCGAAGGACGAGGATTCCTATGCCGTAGTTTATGCTTCCTATGACATAAGCAAGGGAACTGTGCTTGGGAATCTGGATATCGGTCTGTTGCGGGATATTGGTTCAGAGTATTTTGTGTATCCAATAGATACGGAACTGGCGGATGCAGTGAAGCGGAAGATGGATGATTACTGCATGGAAGAATATGAAATGGATTTGGCTGACTGGGCGGCCCAGGAACAGGGCTTGCCTTCCCAATTTCGAGAATACCTCACATAAAAAGGAGAACATCATGGAAATCATTGAATTTGACCGCTGGAGGCCCTCGGTGGACAACCCCAGGCAGTTGGAGTACGTGGGCCAGCGCACCGCAGAGGAGGTATTTTCGGAGCTGAAGCACCGGCTGGAGGGGCAGGGTTATCTGCCGGACGAGTATTTTATGCTGAGCGACAGGTGGGAGAATGGCCGGGAGATCCCCCGGGATGCTGATTTGTTCTGCACTGTAGACTACGGTGAGAGCGAGGGCGTGTATGTGGACGTTTACCTCAAGTGGTGCGATGAGAAGCAGCAAAAGAGTGTCACCGAGCGTTTCATCACAGGCAAAACCCTGGGCCAGAACGGCAACGACCTGGACAGGATGTTTCTCACCGCCTCCGCCATCACCAAGGCCGTCCACGGGGATCATGCCACCCACGCCCGGTACATGAAGATCGGCGGTGTGGAGGAGGACACTGGCGGCAGGGTAATCCACCTCAGCCAGCAGGAGGAGAAGGTCATCATCCAGGCCCTGGCGGAGCAGCGGGAGCGGCAGAAAACCGCTATGTCCCAGACCGAGCAGCTTCTGCGCCGGATGACGGGCAGCATCACCGCCTATATGGACACGGTAGGGCAAAGGCCCCTGCGGATCAGCGACTATGACAAGGCGGTGCTGGCCGTCTGGGATGGGGAGCTGCCCGCTTTTCTGGAGCTGTACCCCAAGGTGTTGGACGCCCACGCGGGCGACCTGCTGATCGAGGCGGCGGGACAACCCGGCGCGGTGGGCCATCAGATGACCCGCGCCCTGCTGGACGATGTGGAGCGGTTCCCGGAGTCTGCTTATTCTGCCGCCTGCAAAAAGGCCATCGACATCAACGCCCCCCAAAAGGTGAAGTTCCTGCTGGCAAACGCGGCAGACCGAGTGGCGGAGCTGTCCCCGTCCTTCCACGGCGAGATGGCTGGCTGTGCCTACATGGACCACCGGCACATAGCAAACGAGATCATCAGGCAGTGTACCAATGAGCAGATCGCCGCCGCGCCGCCGTATCTCCTGGAGCTGTTTGCCCAAGACGCGGACTTCCATACCCTGTCCGCGCTGGTGGAGAAAGGGATCAGCGGCGGGGACAGCGCAGCGAGGACGCTCCATATGCTGACCTATGAGGGCCGGAACAGCTGGATCGCGGAGGAGCTTCTGGAAAAGCGGATGTGGGTGGATCCCAACGATTACGGGGCCCTCTATGCCTGCATGGAAAATGGCGCGGTGGGCGCGGCCAAGCTGCTGCTGGACGGCGGGACGGACTTGGAGCAGTACAAAGAATGGGCAAAACGTCAAAGCCATGGACTGCGTTGCGACGACACCCTGGCATCACTGGAGGAGCACTGGGCGGAGCTTCAGGCCCAAGAGAAGAAACAGGAGCAGGCCGACGCGCCTGAGATGGGAGGTGGCATGAACCTTGGCTAACCCTGTTCTCATTGCGAAAGCCGCCGCCATGCTGCTCACCAACGAAAAAGCCCGGAAGGGCCTTGGCTGGACCATAGCCGCCATCCTTTCTCCCATCATCGTGCTGGTGGCCCTGCTGTGTGTCCTGGGTTCCGGAGCGGTGAGCCACAATATCTCCGCCGCCCAGCTTTGCTTCCAGGATGGGCCGCTGCCCGATGACATCCCCGCCGAGTACCGGGTGTGCATCGAACAGACCCGGGCCAGCTTCACTGGGCTGGATGAGATCCTGGCCGACATCCAATCGAATATGGAGGACGGAAACAGCCTCGACCCGATCCGGGTTAAGGCTGTGTTTTTCTCTCTGTATTTCGGCTGCGAGGCCCCATCTCTCAGCCAGTTCGCCCACTGCTTCGCGTCCAGCGAGGCACGGACTGAGACCGTCACCGAGAAAGACGAGGACGGCAACGATGTGGAGGTGGAGCGCATCTATAACGTATTCACCCCCATCACGGATATGGACATAGTGTACTCGCACATCGCCGCCGCCCTGGGTACCGCTGTCACCGAGGAGCAGAAATCCAACGCGGATAACGTGTACAGCCTGATCAAATACGGTTATCCCGTGACAGGTGGTGGCGGAACCTTTGAGGGCGCTGACGTGCCCTACGTGGGTGCGGACGGCTTCTGTTCCCCGGTGGGTGCGGGCTGGTGGAGCATCGTCACCTCTGAATTCGGCGGACACCGGGATCCCATCACCGGGGAACAGGATGGCCACACCGGCATGGACCTGGCCGTCCCCACCGGCACCCCCGTCCGGGCGGCGCTGCCCGGTACCGTGCGGGTGGCGCAGTACGACTCCAGCTACGGCTACTATGTGACCATCGGCCACGAGAACGGTCTGCTGACGTTGTACGGCCACAACTCCCGCCTGCTGGTGCGGCCCGGCCAGACCGTCCAGGCCGGGGACGTGGTGTCCCTGTCCGGCTCCACCGGGCGGTCCACCGGGCCACACCTTCACTTCGAGGTGCGCCTCAACGGGCAGAGGACGAACCCAAGATACTATTTGCCGTAAGGAGGGACCGGATGATGGAAAACATACCGATCCAGAGCGGGATCTACGCCATCACTCACAGGGAGCAGACCGCTCATTATGTCACAGAAACATTCGGAAACCCCCATGATGTGCTTCATCTGCTTTACACTGTACATCAAGCCGGTATGGATCATCCTGACAGCCCCTTTTCCGATATTGACCGACTGCTCCAGTATTCCCACAACATGGTGCCCATCAGCATCAGTGAGAGGATGCGCCTGTTCCAGCCCTTGGAGCAGGCGGAATTTGATTTTGTGCTGGACGAGATCAAGGGCGGCGGCGGGGGCACCGCCTGCTATGAGCTGGACTATGACCAGGATCGCTTCGCTGTAACCAGCTGGGACGGCGATGTGCTGAGAACGGCCTCCGCGTCGCTCCAGGATATGTTCGACGCCTGCGGCAAGTCGATCAGACGGAGCGGCTGCAGCGGGACACGGACACATCTCAACACTAAAGTTCTCACGGCTTCGCTGGCGGAGATCATGACCATCAAGCCCACGATCACAGATCCCGGGGAAACGGAACAGACCAGCGAGGCTTCGGAACGTCAGGAGCGGGAAAATCGCTGGGATCCCTCCGACTTTACCGGGCCGTCTATGTGACGGAAACTGGTGCGGTTCAGCGGACAGTGGACAAACCGAAGATACTACCTGCCCTAAAAATAAAGTAGGAGTGAACGCTGATGAATGACCCGATCCAAGTGCCGATGCCCGGAGCGGCACTTCCGATCCTGATGAAACAAAGTGGGAAAGGAGAATACAACCTGAGCGAGCTTGAGGAGTTGATCGACCCGGTGTACAAGGTATACGGGGAGCAGATTCGCAGGTGCATTTCCGGCCTCACCAGCTACGCCGCCCAATGCGCGGCGGCGCGTCATGAGGAACAGATCCCCAAGCTGCGGGAGCATGTCGTGATGATGGGCGGTTTCTGGGGCACGGCGGAAGATCCCTCTGTAGATCTTTATAAAATTTCAGAGGAGGAATATGGCAGGTCCTTTGACGAGGCCATAGCAGAGGTCAGACGAACCGGCGCCGCGCCCCCGCTGACAGAGCAGGCCATGCGGGATGTGCTGACCGGGCTGGAGGTGCATATGCAGGAGATGGACAACTCCGGGGATCTGGACGATCTGATTGCCGAATGTGACTTGATGGCCCAACGATTGCGGGCAGAGTGGAAGATAGAGCCGCCCGCGTCCCAGCAGACGGTGCTGACGATGGAGGGCATGAGTTTATAAGGCATGCCAAATACATTGGAGGCGTTTCAGACGGCGGTGGGCGGCGATATCATCGCAGGGACATTTCTGATCACGGGATCGGCGGACGGCAAATTCTGCTCCCTCACAGATGAGAACGCCGCCCGATTTAGCCGGGAGTTCGCCCAGTCCCTGCCGTCCTATTGTGACCCGGACGAGCCCACCCAGTGGGAATTTTATGTTTTATAATGGGAGGAAACGAAAATGAAAAAGGCAAACATCACTGTGGCGTTTGATGAGGACAAGCTGGGCGCACTGGAGTTCTCGCTGAAGAAGGAGGGCTCCTCCGTACAGGCGCGGCTGGAGCAGACTCTGGGGCAGCTCTATGAGCGCACCGTGCCCGCGCCGGTGCGGGAGTATCTGGACAGCCGCGCTACCCCCGTGCCCCGGCCCAAGCGTCCCCGGCCCGTGCCGAAGGAGCGGCCCGTATCGTCCGGGCCGGAAAAGGAGGGCGGCGCATGAACTCCCGGGACATCACCCTATGGTTGGACGAGCGTTGGTATAACGCTCTCTCCTGCCAGCTCAAAAAGAAAGACACCACTGTGGAGGATGAGCTGAACGAGTACCTGGATGCGATGATCGACCAACTCCCGGAGCAGGTGAGTAAAAAGATCAGCCGGGAGATCTGGGAGGAGGATCAGCAAGCGCGGGCGGAGGCGGAAGCGTCCCGCCCCGTTTCCGTATTCCGCGTTACCCAAGACGGCAGGACGGATCATCTGCTGACGCAGAGCGTGGTGCGTGTGGATGCGCTTCACGCCGCCGTGGCGCTGCGCTCTTATCTGCGGGCAAAGGGAAACAGCCCCCAGCGTTTCGCGGAGCGGCTGCACAGCGTGGTGGACATTGCCCCGAAGGTATTCCAGGACTACGCTGACGAGCTGATGCGGCGCACCGGGCGTGTGACCGCCGCGCTGGACATCGACCTGGACCGGGGTGAGTTCTCCACACTGGATGTGGTGGACGGCTGGGAGATGTACACCATCCGGGACGTGTCCACCGCCGCATGGCGCGCCACACGGAAAGCCGGTCTGGAGTGGGACAAGCGGCTGGAGCTCTTCGCCGCCCATCTGGAACCCCGCATGATCCGCAGCGAGGAGCATGTGATGGGACAGCCCAGCGGGCCCACGATGTGAGCCGCACTGTTGGTTTTGCACACACAGCCCCGGCAAAAATCGTTGCGTTTGCCGGATAGATATTCCGGCACAGGTATGGCATTGTGTTGCCAGCCCCAAAAAATTTGGAAAGGAAAGATCTCACATGAAAATCAATACCCGTTTTACCCCCACTGAGGCGTGCATCCTGATCGCCCACGAGGCCGTGTCCATGCTGGACACGGTGCAGACCGCTATTCCCCAATGCATGAAGGAGTTCCGCACTGCGCTGGAAGCCCTCGCCACGATACACGATCTGGGCAAAGACGGCGAAACCCTGCTGGCCTGGCTGGACACGGAGATCGCCAACGCCGAGCGCTTTGTCACCGAGGGCATCAACCTGCCCTACCTGATCGATATGGAGTTCCTGACTGTTGAGCCGGACGCGGTGGCACAGATGGATCTTGTGTGGCTGCTGTTTGAAACGGCGGCCGCCGAGAAATGCGGGCCGGAACAGCGGCAGGTGCTCGTGAACACCGCCCATACGATCACGGAGATGTGCGGCTTGGGTGACCTGCTTATGGCTACCCTGGAGCCGAATGTGTCCAAGCTGGCCGAAGGGCTCAACGCCGAGCTGGATGATATCCGCGTCGGGCTCCAGGTCAACGCGATGGAGTGTGCTGACTCCGCACAGCAGGAGATACACTGAGCCTGAGAGGGTACGGATACGCCTCCTCTCCTCTGAATTCGGCGGCAAGGCGTAAAGGCACGAAGCTGGTGGCCGAAATTGCGTTCAGCCGTAAGAGGGCAAGGACGTCAGTCTGAAAGAAAGCCGCCGTCCGCCGCGATTCTGAGAAGCTGTACCAATAGGCTAAAACCGCTTGAGTAAAGTGCTGAAAGCAGCAATGGTGCAAACAGCTTGTGCAGAACGGACAGACACTTCATAGTCTTTGGAAAGACGGCGGGAATTGTTGATCCAG
>CAJUKT010000025.1 GCA_910587255.1 uncultured Oscillospiraceae bacterium | reverse complement strand
TTCTGTTCCCGGCTGGTGGAAATAATGGCTCTATCATCGCCCATTGGCTGTCGCTTAAATCGCTCGCATAGCCGCGTCGCTCATTTTTCTGTATCATTCCCTCATTATACTACTTTTCCCTCTATTGGTACAGCTTCTTACCATCACTGGAATCCTTTTCAAACACCAGATGAAACAGGGTGCCTGTTTTGGGCTTATCATCCTCCCATTTCCCATCAAATATTTTGTGATGCCCCCACAAAGAATAGCTGCAGCCTTGTCCATGCCTCTTGCCGCCTTGAAAGTCTCCTACATATAGTTTCGTCTTTGCCCAGCCGGCTTCTATGCCATAGCCCCCTACAGCATCCGTGTCTAAAAGGGCATTGCAGAGGGGGTTGCCTGTTGTGTCGTAGATTTTGGTGTAACCATTTGGATCTACCTCCAGGAGCAGGGCTCCGTCTATCGCTGTAAGTCGATTTCCGGCGGCGGGGGGCAAAGGTTCTCCGGATAGGATCTTCAGTACGGAGCGGGTCAGCGGAGTGAGCACCCTGCGGTAATCGTCAAGCCTGAGGAACTGCTCGGCGTATCGGCTTCTCATCGCGGGGACAAAACGTTCTTCCACAAACAGCCCCATCTGGCCCTGGATGTACTCCGCAGCGGCCGCATTGTCCTCGGAAGCCGCCTGTTTTGCCGTGCCGGACATGACCTCCACCAGCTGGAGCAGATGGTGGAGCTGTTCAGGCTCAAAGCTTTCCTGGATATAGGGCAGATAGGAAATCAACAGCAGGGAAAGCTGGCCGCTCACGTCCCCCACTCCTCCTGACCGCGGCGCGTGGATCACAGTTTCCAGCCCGGAGCTCAGTTCGGTGAACAGGATCTTCTTTGCTCCGGCCTTCTGCTTTTCAGTGGCCTTTTGCGCATCTTTTTGCTGGAGGGCATAGACAAATACCGCAATGAATACGGTGGCCACCAAAGTGAGGATCGCCACGATGAGACTGGCCACACCTTCTGCGGAAAAGGCATTGTCCTTATTTGGCGCGGCGGTCAGCGCAAGGAGCCACAGTGAGGTGTTCTCCATGAGCTCAATAAAAGATAGTTCCATTATCATCCCTCCGGTAGATACGCCAGACGACTGAAAATGATCTCTCCTCCAAACGCGCCGTGCCGCATCACCTGCATCCGCTCCTTTGCCAGTTGCCGGGACGAAGGATCGAATACAGGCTTCGGCTCGACGGAGATCCCCATTCCTCTTAAAGTTTGCTTCACGGTATCCTGCGAAAGCCCCTGTTCTTTGCAATAGGCGGATACCGCAGCCTGGGTCACTTTGTCACTACGTCGAATTTTTGCCCCGATCTGAGCGATCGCTTCCTGCGGAAATAGGCGATTGGGCATTTTAGATCCGAACAGGTCAAGGAATGCCTGCCCACAGGCCCTGTTTTGGTGGAATTGCAGTGTATCGACAAACTGCAAATCATTTATTGTCTGTCCCTCTGCCAGCTTTATCCCGAAGGCACACTGCTGTCCCGGCCGCTGAAAGGGTTGGAGCCCTACAGGGCGAAAAATCTCGTCATTTTCCGTCATGCCCATAAGGATCAACATCCTGCTGATCGATCCGATCCCTTTTTCGACCGGCACAAATCTTCCGTTTTGGAACTGCGTCGTGGCAAGAAATGCCGCTACCGCAATATCTGAAGTCAGATCAAGCATATCTGTGCGCAGGCCGTAGTGCTGAGCCAGTGCCAGTGTGTCTACCCGAACCCCTTGCTTTCGCGCACACCGCACTTGGGGGAAACGCTCAAGGATCATTGAAAAGTCAAGGAATTTGATAGAATCGACCATCAGTGTTTCCGGCGTGGCCTCGCGGTATGTAGACGGTATGGCCGGCCAGGAGGCATCGGTCTGCCCTCGGTAAAACAGTATGTTCATTCCTGTTCGGGGAAAAATCACGAAATCGCCTTTACCAGTGCCGAGAGCATCAAAGGAGAGCCTGCGAACCAGCCTCCCTGTGCCAGCGCGATCCTTGATATTCAATACGATATCCTGGGGTGAAAAGGCGCGAATAGCTTCAAATATATCGGTATAGATCATAGCAGGCCCTCTATAAAAAATTCTCTAACATATGCTTATTTATGTTATTATAATAGATAAGGTTTAGCAAATCAAGGACAAGTAGCTGGGCATTTATTCGCACAAATTCTCCGAAAAAATCTGAGATGGTGGTGTTGCTAAAAGATTCTCTATGATTACAGCATAGTAGTTTCTTCCCCGAAGTGGATTTAGTTTGTCCTCGCTCCCCGCGCCTTTTTCTGCCCTGCCAGCGCCATGGCCGCTTCCCACTTCCCCTCAGCGGCCAGGCGCTTTGCCTCCGCAACCTCCGCTTTCATCTGCCGGATCAGCTCTGTCAGCTTTTCCTCGCATTCGACCTCGGTGTTAGCATAAATACTGCGGGAGTGGATTTCCCCATCAGGCCACTTGGGGGAGAATTTTCCTTCCCAGAGATGGTCGTTGATCTGCGTCACACAGCCTGTCCCCGGTTTGCGGATCTTGCCCGTGTAGGGTTCAAACGGGGCCTTTGAGGGTGAATTGGACGTTTTGGCGGGTAAGCCCTCGCCGGGGTCATCCGGCGGCTCACACTTGGCGATTCCCCGGTCAATTTTCGCCGCCGCTGTCTGCCGCATGGTGTCGGTAACGTGGGTGTAGACGTTCAGCGTGGTCTTGGTGGAAACGTGCCCGGTGATAGCGGACAAGGTCTTCACGTCCATCCCGTTTTCAAGCGCGGTGGTCACAAACAGGTGGCGCAAATCGTGGAAGCGAACCCTTTTACATCCAGCGTGTTCCAGGATGGTCTGGAGGCGTTTCCGAACAGTGGCGGGGTCGAGGGGCGAGTCCTCCTTCGCCGGTGATGGGAACATCCAGCGGGAATCCACCTGTTGATGGTATTCTTCCAACACACTCAACAGCGCAGGTGGCAGGACGATGGTACGCAGGGCGGCCTTTGTCTTGGGCGCGGACACCACCAGCTCGCCGTTAGCCCGGTAGACCTGGCGTTGGATGCAAAGCACCCCAGTTTCGATGTCCAGATCGTCCCATTGGAGGGCCAGCACCTCGCCCCGGCGCAGGCCCGTGGCAAGCTCCAGAAGAAACAATTCATAGTATCCTTCTTCCCTTGCCTGGATCAAAAATCTCTTCATTTCTTCTCGGGATAAAAACTGCATTTCTTTCGGGGTTTGGGGCGGCAGCTTGCAGTCGGCGGCGGGGTTGATTCGGATGAGGCCATCCTGCACCGCACGATCCAGCGCCGTTCTGATCCGGGTGTGGCAAGACCACACGGTGCGATCCGAAACCCCTTTGCCGTAGGATTCTGTGCGGATCAAACGCCCTTCCTTTTTCAACGTTGCATAAAATTGCTGGAGATCATTTGTACTCAATTCAGACAGCAGGGTTTTCCCAAGTGCGGGGATGATGTGCTTGTAGATGGCGTTTTCGTACCCCGCCTGGGTAGTGGGCCGGAGCTTGGGTTTGGAGTAGTTCTGATACCAAAAATCCAGCCATTTGCCGAAAGTCATATCCGGGTGCAAATCTTCGCTGGGCTTTTCGCCACAGGATTCCTTCAGCAGTTTCAGCTTGTCCAGACACGCCGTTTTTGTCTTAGCCAGCACGTTTTTTGTGATGGGGAGGTTCTTGTCATCGTAGCCCACTACCACCCGGCCCTCCCAGCGGCCGTCTTTTCTCAGGTGGACGCTTCCGTCCCCCCGTTTTCTGCGTTTTCCCAAGGTTTCAGCTCCTTTCCGAAAATGTCCTCCATAAAGCCACCCACAATAGCCGATGCCTGCCGCTGCATATCGCCGGTGACGTGGGTGTAGGTGTTCAGCGTGAACGCGGCGTCGGTGTGGCCCAGGATGCCGGACAGCGTTTTCGCGTCCACACCACTGGCTAAGGCATGGGTGGCGAACGTGTGTCTCAATCCGTGGAACGGGATGTTCACCATGATCCCGGCTTCACACATCAGGGCCTTTAACCGTCGGTATGCCGCATCAGGAGAGATGGGCTGCTCTGACTTGAATGGGTTGGGGAAGATCCACTTACCGGGGATCGTTTTCTGACGCTCCCGCAGCAGGTTCGCGGTACTGTCCGGCAGCAAAATCTTGCGCTTTCCCCGCCCGGTTTTCGTTTCGCCCGTTTCAAACCCGCCACCTGCCTTCCTGTGCAGGGTGCGGCTGATTTGGAGCGTCCCCGCCCTGGCGTCGAAGTCCTGCCACTGGAGCCCGCAGATCTCGCCCCGGCGTAGGCCGGTGGTGAGTTCTGTGTAGAAGAAATCGTGCCAAATGGGGTCAGCCTTGATGACCTCCATGAACTTGTCCATCTCCGTGTCCGAAAGCACACGCTTGGGTGAACCCTCTGCTCTCGGCAGCGTCAACCCCTCGGTGGGGTTGCGAGGGATGATATGGGCTCGAACCGCGTCTGCCATAGCCCGGTGGAGCATGGTGTGGATGCGGCGAACGGTGCCGGAGGAGAGGGTGCGGCCATGCACCGGGTGTTCCCGCACACGCCCTTCCTTTCTCAGCTTCGTGTACATCCGTTGGATGTCCGCCGGGGTGATTGAATTCATTTTCTTGTCCCCCAGATGGGGCTTGATGTACTGTTCGGCATACATACGATAACCGCTTATCGTGCTTTCCCGCAGGCATGGGGTGGCATACTCCTCCAGCCAGCGATCCAGCCACTTGGCCAGGGTCATGCGGCTGTCCCCGCACAGCTCCACATCCCGGAAGGTTTCAATATTTTGGTGAAGCTTGGCGAGAAGGGCTTTCTGCGTGGGTGCGAGGACGTACTGGAAGATGGGATCTCCGCCTTCCTTGTGCCCTACTACGATCCGCCCCTCCCAGCGGCCATCCTCCCGTTTGCGTACCATGCCATCCCCGGACGGCCTGCGTTTTGCCATGATTAGTCACCTCCAGTTCTGATGTCACCGTCATTTTCATCCATGCACTCCATCATGATTTTGGCACCCAGCCGGAAACCCAGGATGAAATTCTCCAGCGCCGTGATGCTGTCGATTTCCTGCTGTGATTCAATGAGTTTTGCCAGGATCGTTTGCCCAGCCACGTCAAGCTGCTCTGTGAGTTGGTTTTCGAAACGGGTCACACGGTCTGTTGCCCGTTTCAGCTCCGAATGGGGGGCCATGTCCTGCGCGTTGGGTGTGATATTGCCGTAGTAGAGATCTTCCAAGGTTTTTCTCACTGGTATCGCCTCCTGTAGCGACACACCATACCACAGGCTGACGGGAATAGCTATGGCAAAAGAGAAAGATTATCAGTTCAGACATATCTTTTTCGCCTGCGCTGGCGGCGTTCTCTTTGTAGACAGTGGTGCAATTCGCACCCCCCGCACAACGGCACACAAAGGGGCCGACACCGCGTTCTATCTGTGGGAGGGGCACGGATGCCATTTGCTCCGTAGGATGGGCACAAACCGCTTCACAGAGGCAGACACGCCAGGAACAGTTTAGGGGCCGCCCCTTGGGGAGCGGCCCCCGGTAATTCGGCGTGGAGGGTATTATTGCGGATAGCGTGTGTACATGGCATACCCAGGCTGTTCCTCCAGCCACCATTCGAAGTACTGCCCTCCCCAGCGGGCTTTGTTGTTCAGCCCGCTCTCGGTGACTTTGATATACTCGTCTGTTTTCTTCACCACCACGACTACGTGGCCGTTGCTGCTGTTGTCGTAGCGGATCAGGTCGCCAGGACGGATCTGCTCCCAGCTTGGGTCGGTGATCCACTTCCAGGGCAGGGTGCCGAACGCGGCATCGGAGCAGAGCATCGCCCAGCCCGCACAGTGGTCGCAGTTGCTGAATGGCCGGTTGAGCGGATCATTAGGACGATAAAACGCGCCGTAAACTGTGCCTGTGGGATAGGCTTGCTTCAACTGTGCCAAGGTAGCCTGCACACTTTCTTCCGTGGGAGAAAGCGGTGTGGCAGAGGGTTCCTCCCGGTAGGGCTGGGCGCTGTCGATGTAGACGGAGTTGGTGGCGGCATCATAGGTCACGCCGAAGTCCACCGCCCTGCCGATGTCACGGAGCCGGACGTAGTTGCTGCCGCCGATGGCGTAGGCGGCGAGGGCAGTTTGCTGGCCGTCGATGTAGAATGTCTGGCTGCTGGGCCGGGCGGTGAGGTAGTCCGCGGCCTGGGCGGCGGGGCCGCTCAGGGTAAGACCAGCAAGGATGCCGAGTCCCATAAATACTGCTTCCCGTTTTCTGTTCATGCTGTGTCGCTCCTTTCGATTTTTTGGTAAGCAACACCATACCGAAGAACAGAGCAGAAGTCGAGAACAATCAGAGTTTAGTGTGGAGAAAAACGGGGCGGGAAACGAAGCATTTTGCACAGCGGGTGGACAGGCCCTTTCTTTGTTTACGGCATAGCAAATTTTGCGTAGGTTTACATGGTCATGCCACCCCAGCCCTGCTCCTCGTGATCGTCCGGCTTATGACCCATGGCGATTTTCTTCTCCTGGATCCTGCGCCGCAGCTTGCGGTCGGTGTGATGGTCACGGGTGCCGTCCACGACTTGGGCGTTGTCTCGGAAAATCTGCCCTATCGAATGGAGCAAACTGTTCACCGCCAGGATGGCGGAGGGTCGGGATGGGCTGTCCTGCCGCGCCAGCAGAACCTGGGCGTAGATATGCCCCTGATCCGCTGCCATGTTCAGCCAGTAGAGCGCCTGCTCCATGTCCTGGGGGATGTCCTCACCCTCCCAGTAGAGCTTGCCCAGCAGATATTCGGCGTAGGGATTTCCCGCCTCTGCCGACGCTGTGAGCCATGGCATGGCTTCCGCAATGTTTTCCTCTTTCAAAAATTCCCTCGCCAGACGGTATGCGGCAAACTCGTGTCCACCCTCAGCGGCCTGTGTCAGCCAGCGGATACCCTGCTCCCGGTCATGGATCTCCACATCATCGGTCAGCAGCAATTTGCCCAGGGCGTACTGTGCGTCCGGCAGCTCCCACGCCGCCTGCCTGAACCAATACCGCGCCTCCACAGAATCCGGCGTGAGCAGGGGGCCGTCCCGGTACAGCTTGCCCAGGAGGAACTGGGCGTGGGGATCGCCGCCCTCTGCTTGCGTTCGAAGGCGCTCCACCCCTTCATCACGCAGATCCAGTGGGAGTCTGCCGTCACAGACCACTGACCAAATCCGCCAGCAGATTTCATTACCTTGGAGAATATCGTCCGGCTCATCCTGCCGTTCCATGCCCCTGTCCTCAAAGGTGATGTGTTCCAGCCGGAGCACCGCTTGAATGACGGCGTTGTGGATAGCGCGGAACTCCTTTTGCTGGGACAGCGGCACACACTCCACTGGTTTTCCTGAATAGAACTCGTTTATCTCCTGCTGAAGCTCCAGCCACTTTTCATAGCACGATTTTACCGAGGACAGCCGCGCCATCTGATCCACGATTTCATCTACTTGCTTTTTCATACGCTGGGGGAGATAGCCATACTGCTTTTTGCCCTTCACCTTTTTCAGATCATGGGACAGCGCCAACAGGAGCGTTTCTACCTCCGGGCGTTCACAGACGCCCCGCTTCATTTCGTTAGCCAGCTCCAGCATGGCACGGCGGACCTCTGCCACCAGTTCATTCCGAGACCGACTTTTCTGCTCGTAGATGTGGAGCATCTCCTGATGGAAGATATCGTTAGTTAGCTTGGACTTGATTTTCTCAATACCTACCGGGCTGAGATAACCGAGAGCGTCCCCGGCAGACCACGCCATCACGTGGACGTGGGGATGGTCCCCCTCATCGTGGAACGCGGCGTACCAGCGGAAGTCATTGGGCGGGATGTTCATGGCGGCGGCAATGTCGTTGCGGTGGGTACGGATCAGATTGCGCCAGGTCTTGGCGTTATCATAGCCCAGACGGGCGGCGTCCTCCCGCTTCAGCGAGATGATATGTGTCCACACGTTTTTCTCACACGCTTGGAGCTCTGCCGTCACCTTTTTCAAATCCACGTAGTCCTCGTCACCGAACAGACCATGGCTGCCCACACGCTCGACACGTGGACGGGTAGCAATGTATTCTGCATAGATATCGCTCTGCTGGACGTCAGGCCAGTGATCCTCTAGCGTCCGGCTGATGAACACCGAGGCGTTGACTTTGGTAGGCGCGTCACGGTAGCTGCCGTACTCCGGCAGCTTTTTCGCGGCAGGAAAATCTTTTGTCAGTTCAGAGATGAGCTGCTCCTGTTTTTTTGTGGCGGGTCGGCCATCGGGAACCAACTCCACCCGTTCCCGGGTAGCGATGTACTTGGCGTGGCCGCTTGCGCTTTTGCCGCTCTTGATGAATGGGCTTTTCAAAATCAGCCGGGCCATTCGGCCTCCATGCCGTCATCCGGCCTGCGGATCTTTTCTTCGAAAGGCAGCCGTCCGTTTGTGCTTTTGACGTTGTGGACACTCTCCGCCCGGCGACGGCGGATATCCTCTGGAGTGAATTCGTAGGCGTCCGCCAGGATGCCCATCACCATGTCCAGCTCTACCGCATGCTTGTAGATTAGGGAGGAGAGCCTGTCCTCAAACATCCCCAGCCGTCCGTCCAGGGACGAGAGGACAGCCCTGGGCAGTGTGCCGCTGTCGTCCTGGACGGCCAGGTGATCCGCGTAGAAGTTCACGGCCCGCTCCACGAACTGGTTCCGGCTGCCGCAGCCCGCCGCCTTGTATCACTGGTCGATCTTCCGCTTGGTGTCCGGCTTCATGCGTAAGGCCAGACGATCTTTGTTTTCTGTACTCATAATACCTCCAAATTCTTGATAGACGCCGCCTCAAACCGTTGAGGCAACTGGTTTTCTTGAAAATCAGACGCCATCCGGCGATTTCCAGCCCGAAACAGACGCCTGTCAAGAGCCCCGCGGGAAGCCCCGGAAGCCCTTGAAAACGGGCCGCACTGCGGGCCGATGTGACCTGCCGGGCGTCACTTGTGAAGCCGGCTTTTATCCTGCTTCTCGTCGGGGCAAAGTCCGCTCCGTGGGAAACGCCCTTCCGGGCATTCCCCACTGCGCTCCCTTGCCCCTCCTCCCCCCATCGAACCCGCTTCGCTGGGCTTCGATGGGGACCCCGGTTGCGCTGCTCTTTGGCTCTTACCCGAGGTGGCCCTTACTGATTACGGCGTAGTAAAATTTTCCCTATCGGGTTGAGGGAGAAGCCGTTCAGTTACCCGTGCGTCATCCCCCCGTGTGGCCTGTTCCCCCCACAACGGGCCACACGGGGGCTGACACCGCGTTTCAGGTGCTGGGAGGTGTACGTGTGCCACCCGGCGCTCAGAAGGGGCACAAAGGGCCTTACAACGCGGAACGGGGGCGGCCACGCTCTTGGCAGCGCCGCTCCCACTTGCGCTGGGCTTCCGCCTGCTTCAATTGCGCGAGAGATTCCTTTTCGCGCTCCCTCAGAATTTGTTGAATTGGCCTGACCGTATAGAGCAGACTGCCATTGCAACGGTGTCCGTCTTTCCTTCGGATCATGGTTTCCTCCGCACGGATCAAATCCTTATCCACCAGCGACCCAATGTGTTTCTGAACAGTTTTCCGGCTCATGCCCACCGCCGTACCGATGGTAGCGTAGCTGGGCCAACACTGCCCGCTCCGCACACCCTTTTGGTAGTGGAGGTAAATGTACACCAGCAGCTCGCCGGCCTGGAGGCCAAGTTGGAACACTTCATTTGGTACGGGGAACACCGCGTTGAACACCTCGCCAGTGAGCCAAGTGTGCTTGGTCGATATCCAGCGGTTGCGGGGTGTTACGCTATGGCGCTCACACACCTTCCCTTGAATGGGACACAGTGTATAGGAGAATGTTTGTCCGTGATCCTCCGTCCTGATGAACCCAGCGTCAGCCAGTGTGCGCAGATGTGTGCGCACAGTTTTTTTGCACAACCCCACCGCGTTGCTGATGATGGCATAGCTCATTTTGTCTGCGCCATGTTTCAGACTCTTACGGCAAATCAGGTAGAGATACACCAGTAGCGGACCCCGTCCCAGACCGAGTTCAAACACTTCGTGGGGCAGGGGGAAGGTGTCAGCCCGCGGCGATTCGGTCATCCCTGCCCATCTCATGACTGGCCTCCGGTGTGCTGTTCCACCCACTCAATGAACTTTTCCTTGGGCACCACCATGCGGCTGCCAACCTTAAGCACTGGGGACGTCAAAAGGGGTCCCCGCAAAGCCGTCCTTTGGCTTTGTGGGGAGAGGAGCCGCAGCGGAGTGAGTAAGCCCTGCCGTTTGCGGCGGGGCACACGATACGGAGCTTGCGGCGACGAGAGGAACAGCGGCAGTTCGTCATAGCTTTTGTAACTTGAGATTATCATGTGATCCCACTCCTTTCAAATTTCCCCTTCATTGTGTAGGCAGAAAGAATGAATTCTTTATGCCGTTTTGCAAAATATTTTTTAGTGTTTGCAAATGCCCCTCTACTTTTGTATCCGAGCTCACTGAATTTTGACATAATCTTGACACAAAAAACACCCGCCATCTCTGACGGGTGCTCCGCATTTCTATGCACTTATTTTGCTTGTAGGCGATTCCTGCCGTCCGCCTCGTCCCGTTCCCTCAACACTTGAGCAAGGGCCGCAAAAAATTTCCGTTGCAGATGATCCACGCTTCCCCGGTTCAGGCCATGGACCTGGGCGTACTTTCGGATGGACAGCCCCTTCGCGAACCGCTCCTCGAAATAACTGGCGTAATCATTCAGAACCGTTTTCAGGCAGTTCTTCAAAAAAGCCAGGTCACTTTTGAGCTCCCTAAAATCTTCTTTGGATATTCCGATGTACCGCTTCTCCCTGACGCAGAGTTCATACTTGGACAGACTGAAGCGGTACCCCTCACAGAGCTTTTTCGCGTACTCGTAATAGGAGGCTGCACAGGGCCGGCACCAAGTATCGTACTTGTCATTGATATGGTCATCTGCCTTGCGTGGCGAACGAAAAAAGCCCTCCGCTTCAAAACTCTCCACCACCGAGTCCAATACCCGCATCTGAGTCTGCCGTTTGAACTTCGGCTGGCGCACGCCGCCTACCAAAACAGACTCGCAAAAGGACTGCTTGCTGGTGGTGTAGTAGGTGTGCTTCTCCGAATAGGTGGCTGGCATCCAGATGACCATTTCTTCGTCGGTGTCCGCATCCTTTGCTGCTGTGACAACATAGACGAGTTTGCCGTCATAGCGCCGGTAGTACCCTGCGTAGATCCGTCTGTTTGCCATCTGCTCACCTCCTCTGATATCTGTATTTTAGCACCAGTACCGTGTTCGAGCAATGGTCTGCTGAACAAAAGGTGCATAAGCACGGGGCCAATAATACCCCTTATGAGAAAGTCGGGGATACGATCACGCCGCTGGAGGTGCCGTTTGAGATTCCGGAGAGCTGGGAGTGGGTACGACTTGGTGATGTTTGTGAGTACATTCAGCGCGGTAAATCCCCCAAATATTCGCCAATTAAAAAGTTTCCTGTCGTTGCTCAAAAATGCAATCAATGGAGTGGTTTTTCCATTGAAAAGGCACAATTCATTGAACCCGATTCGTTGGCATCGTATGGCTCTGAGCGCATACTGCAAGACAACGATTTGATGTGGAACTCTACCGGCCTTGGGACTTTAGGGCGGATGGCAATTTACAAAGTCGAAGTCAACCCGTATGGCTTGGCTGTTGCAGACAGTCACGTCACTGTAATTCGTCCGTTCAAACAGCTTGTTCTGCCAGAGTATTTGTATTTCTACTTTGCAAATCCGACAGTTCAGAAAGTGATTGAGAATCAAGCTGACGGAACTACTAAGCAGAAAGAATTGGCAACAGCAACCATTAAAGCATATTTGACACCTATTCCTCCGTTGAAGGAGCAACGCCGAATTTTAGCAAAATTATCTGAGGTGCTCTCCATAGTGCAGAACTACGGTGAAATATATGGTGAATCCGTAGCGATGCAGGATGCTTTCGCAGCCCGGCTCAAAAAATCCATCCTCCAGCAAGCCGTCCAAGGCAAACTTGTCCCCCAAGACCCCGCAGACGAACCGGCGAACATTTTATTGGAGCGTATTCGCACGGAGAAACAGCGGCTCGTCAAGGAGGGCAACATCAAGAAGGAC
>CAJUKT010000024.1 GCA_910587255.1 uncultured Oscillospiraceae bacterium | reverse complement strand
TCCGCCCCGCAGCGGCGGCAGGACAGGGTGCTGGTCCCGTTCTCCGGGTCCGCTGTTTCCTTCCACAGATGGCCTTTAGCCTCGCAGATCATTATTGTCTCCAGACACTTCCGGGCTTCGGCAATGACCTCCGCCTGGAGCTGTTCCATGGTTGGCATCGGAAGTCCCTGGGACTTATAGTCATTGATCAAAGCGCCGATATCCATTTGAAAAAGATCCAGTTCCATATATTGGGTCAGACGTTCCTGCAGCTTCGCCTCGTCCACACACGGTTCCATGGGTGTCTGGGGCAGTTCCAGGCCGCAGTCCGCCATGGTTTCCAGAAGCCTCTGGCGTTCATCGGCGCTCAGGCTGCCGTCCTGACAGGCGGCCTCGATCTCACCGGCAATCTTCAGCAGCTCGGTTTTCTGTGCGTCCGTCAGGGAGAACCCGATCATGATTTTTGTGACATCAAATATCTGAGCGTCAAATTCCTGGTACTTGCTTATGGTACACACCTCCCTATGATCTGCGGCAGCAGGGGAGCTGTCCAATCGGACAGTCCCCCTGCTGCGCAAGATCGTGTATTCATTTGCCCGCGGACTCCACCGGCCCGTTCCGATCCAGCCACTCATCGAAGTCCAGGGCGTCCGCCAGCAGGAGCGCCATCTGGTGGATGGCGGCCCGTTCCTGGGCATCGTCCAGCCGGACGGCGGTCTCGAACAGGCCCCAGATCAGTTCGGCGGTCATGGGGCCATCGTAGCACTCCAGGAGCTGATCGTCCGGCAGGGCGGCCTTGCCGCTGGCGGTTGCCAACAGCTCCTTCTGGTGCTGGATCAGGGCGGTGCTGCTCTCCAGCAGCTCCTGGGGCAGCCCCCAGGCTTTGACCGTCAGGGCCGCGCCTGTCTCCAACAGGGATACGTCCGCGGGCTTATCCTGGGTACCCAGGGCCAGCAGGTTGACGGCCTCCGTAGTGATCTGTAAAAGCAGCTTTTCCGGCGCGGGGTGGCGCTCGTATCTCGTCATTTCGCTCGTCCTCCTCATCATGATTTTGTGGCTGTGCCAGCAGCAACGATACCAGCTTTTACCGGGAAAAGCTATTCACGATACCCAACAAGAATGGACTGTGAAAACCGGGCAATACCAACAATTCCTGGCTATGCCGCCGCCTGTGCGGTTTCCTCGTCCTCCTGCCGGAACATGGCGTCGATGTCGGAGAACTTCTGGGTGCGGTTGAACTTTTCCGTTGTCTTGCCGGGAATGGCCTGCAACTCCAGCATCCTGGCCCACAGGTCCGGGTGGCAGTCGTAGAGGTGGCGCAGCTCCGCCCGCTTGGCGTTGGGGCAGAACCAGCACCCGCCCCGGTCGGTAAAGGTGTAGACAGGCGAAAGGAGTCCCGCCTTTCGGCAGAACTCCCAAGCATCCTGTTCCGTGAGATCGTATTTTGCCAGCAGGGATACCTGCCTGCCGTCCTCCAGCCGCAGCAGACGTTCCTGCTCATCTTTGGCGATGCCGATATACTGGACCGTCCCTGGCGGCAGGGTTTTCTGATACCGCTGGATGGGCCGGACCTTGCAATCCCGCTGGACGGCGCATTTTCCACAGATGGGGAAGGAGCGCACCATGCCCTTTTTCGGGCCGCGGGTCACCCGCCCGGTGAACAGGTCCACATAGGTCTTTTCCGAGCGGAGAACGATTATTTTTACCCCCATCCGCTCCAATGCAGGAATAGCGGTGTTGTAGATGAAGTCCCGATGCTCCGGTACCTCGCCGGAGATGCCCTTGTCGAACATCACTTCGCAGTAGACCGCCTCATCCAAAGGTTCACCATGCTCGTTCGCTAACAAAATGGTGGCCAGCGAATCTTTCCCGAATGAGCATGAGGCGATAAACTTGGGCCGCTCCACTGTCACCGCTCCTGTCTGGGCGCTTTCTTCTTGGAAGCGGTCTTTTGGCCGGACTTATCCTTTGCCGGAGACTGCTTC